>DAOTVY010000024.1:0-37882 GCA_034436115.1 Chloroflexia bacterium
CCAGCACCGGCAGGTCCTCCGGGAGCGCTACGGGGTTCAGGAACTGGCCCTCTTCGGCTCCTACGCCCGGGGGGAGCAGGCCCCGCTGAGCGATGTGGACATCCTGGTCCAGGTCCGGCGGCCCATCGGGCTCAAGTTCTTTGAACTCTGGAACTACCTGGAGGAAATCCTGGGCCTGAAGGTGGACCTCTTGACCCCGGAGGCCCTCCAGCAGAAGCCTGCTCTGTGGGAGAGCGTTCAGGAGGACCTTGTCTATGTCTAAGCGGGATTGGACTCTCTTCCTGCAAGATATGCTGGAGAGTATCGGGAACATCGCGCAATACACGAGGGGGATGAGTTTTCAGGACTTTCTGAAGGACCCCCGGACCCGGGATGCGGTGGTGAGGAATCTGGAAGTCCTGGGAGAAGCGGCCAGGCGCATTCCCCCCGACATCCAGGAGCGCTACGCGGAGATCCCGTGGGCTCAAATTGTGGGCTTGAGGAACCGGCTCATCCACGGCTACTTCCTCCTGGACTACGGGATCGTCTGGGAGATCGTCCAGAACGAACCACCCCCGTTGCGCCAGAGACTGGAGCAGATCGCGCGGGAGGTATCCCGATGAACGTCCTCCATCTGCCTCGGGTCCAGCAGGGCTCCGCCACCGAACTCCCCTACCCCGACGACTTCTTCGACGCCGTCCTCACCGACCCGCCCTACTACGACAACGTGCCCTACGCCGACCTCTCCGACTTTTTCTACTGCCTATTGCCCGGAACTTGGGTTCTCACAGAGAGCGGTTATAAGCCCATTGAAGAGATCTGTGTTGGGGAACGCGTTCTCTCCCATAAAGGGCGTTGGACACCCGTTCAACGCATCTTTCGGCGGTCCTACCGAGGAAAAATCTTTGTCATTCAGGTATCTTAATGCAATCAGCCGCTAAAGATTACGCTAGGCCATAAAGTTCTGGTCCGCAGGCGCGGGGAAACTGAACCGATTTGGATACCTTCGGAGGAACTCCGCGAAGGAGGCTTTATGTTTTTTACCTACGCCACGCTCAGCCAGCGCTTATGCTACGGAGTTGAAGCTGAGTGAACTCTTACCAGGTTATCCTTGCGATGGAAAATGGTTGTATTATGGTCGTGTATCCGGGGAAACCTTAAGAATCCACCAGGCCCTTGTGGAACTTGAAAGCGTCGGGCGGGGGACATTGCGCCAGTTGGCCACGAATCTCCAGGTTCATTGTGGTAAAGTTCGCCGCCTTCGTTCCACAGGTGCTCCCACTCGTCTACGTGTTCCCAATTGCATAAAGATCGATCAGGACTTGACCACACTCGTAGGGTATTACCTTGCCGAAGGGTCCGTAACGTTACGGCCCAATGGCCGTCACGTTATTCAATTTGCTTTTCGTGATGACGAGCAAGCGCTTGTCGAAGAAGTTGAACAGTTGATGGTTCAAGTGTTCGGCCTCAGGGGGAAAAGGACTTGTCAAGGAGCAGAAAGAGCGATCAAAGTTGAGTTCTATTGTAAACCGATCGCGGAGTTCCTCGCCCAAACTTTTGGAAGGGATTCCGGGACAAAATCTCTCCCCGCTTGGTTTTGGGACCTTCCTGATGACTTACTTGGCAGGCTTGTACGGGGATATTGGAATGGCGATGGAAGCAAAGGCAATGAATTCTACCAGCTTACGACTGTATCAGCAGCATTGGCGGGACAGATACGAACTATCTTGCAGCGCTTAGATATCGCTGCCCATGTACATCATGACCCCAAGGTGCGAGCAACCACATGGAAAGGGAAGTTGATTCGCAGCCGTCCGCGCTTCCTCCTCAAAGTATGGGGCAAGTACCGAGCGCGTCTTGCTGAGATGCTTAGAATTCCAGCCTCGGTGAAGCCTGGTGGACAATACCTGAGTAGGATGGAACAAGAGGGTCTTTGGATACCAATACGGCGGATTTTAACCCAGGACTACGAGGGCCTCGTCTATAACCTAGAAACCGACGATCATTCCTACACCACGGCGCAAGGATGCGTACACAATTGCTGGCTCAAGCGGACGGTGGGCGACCTCTACCCCGACCTCTTCGCCACTCCGCTCACGCCCAGGGCCCAGGAGATGGTGGCCGACGCCAGTAAAGCCGGCGGGATGGAGGAAGCCCGGCGCCGCTTTGAGGAGATGCTGACCCAATCCTTCCGGGAAATCGGCCGTGTGCTCCGGCCCGACGGCATCGCTGTCATCGTCTTTGCCCACAAGACCACCGCCGCCTGGGAGACGGTCATCCGGGCGCTGGTCGCGGCCGGGCTCTGCCCCACCGCCTCCTGGCCCATCCACACCGAGATGCAGGCCCGGCTGCGCGCGCAGGAGTCTGCCGCACTGGCCTCGTCCATCTATATGGTCTGCCGGAAGCGGCCCGCCCGGCCCGACGGCCGGCCCTCCGTGGGCGAGTATGCCGTCGTCCAGCGGGAGATCGAGGCCCGGGTGCGGGAGAAACTGGCCCGCTTCTGGGAGGAAGGCATCCGTGGGGCGGATTTTTTCATGAGCGCCATCGGCCCGGCGGTGGAGGCCTTTGGCCGCTACGACTGGGTGGAGAAACTCTCCGGCGAGGAGGTGACCGTCCCCGAACTGATGGAGCACGTGCGGCGGGTGGTGGGGGAGTACGCACTGGAGCGGATTCTGCGGGAGGGCGCGACGATGGGCGGGGTGGACCCCCTCACCCGCTTCTATCTCCTCTGGCGCTGGACCTACAACCATGCCCGCGTTCCCTTTGACGATGCGCGCAAACTGGCGGCCATCGTAGGGGTGGAGTTGACGGAGCACTGGGGGCCGGGCGGGCTGGTGGAGAAGCAGAAGGAGTACGTCCACGTCCGCACGCCCCACGAACGGACCCGGGACCCGCGCTTCGCTTCCCGGACGGAGTTTCGGACGATGGTGGATGCGCTGCACCGGGCGGCGGCGCTCTGGGCGGATGACCGCATCGCCGAGAAAGAGCGCATCGCCAAGTTGGAGGAGCACCTGGCGGCCACTTATGGCGAGAACGAGGCCTTCTGGCAGGTGGTGCAGGCGATCAGCGACGTCCTGCCCAAGGGGGATGAGGAGCGGCGGATGCTGGAGGGCCTCCTCCTGTATACCCGCCGCCACCATACCCGTGGCCCCTCGCAGTTTCGGATGTTCAGGTAACCATCACCTCCGGGTGAAGGAGGTAACCGATGAGAGACTGGCGATCCCGGCTTGACCAGGCTCAGCATCTTCTAGACCAGGGGTATGCGGCCCAGGCCGTCGTCATCGGCGGGCAGGTCCTGGAGGCTCTCTTTCGCTGGCTAAGAGGTCGTGCCCCGTCTGGCCCCTCAGGAGCAAGAGAGGGTCGCGCGGGCCCTGGCGGAGTTCGGCAAACCGGTGGACGAACTGACCCTGGGCCAAATGGTCGGCCTCTACCGCAAGACGGACCTCCTGGAGACCGCCGGGTGGAAACTGGGGCGGGACCTCTCCATCCTGCGCCAGGCGGGAGATTGGATTGACCTGCGCAACCGGGCCGCGCATCCCGGCGGCCCGCCCATCTCTCCGGTGGAGGCGTAGGCCTTCCCGAGCGCTGTCGCCCTCTACCTGCAGCAGGCCGGCCTGACCGAACCCTCGCCCACAGCCGCCGGTCTCCTCCGCCCCTGGCACCAGATCGTCGTTCCCCACCGGGATATCCGCGAGGACCGCCTGGACGAATCCATCTTTGCCGCCGACCTCTCGGATGTGGTCTCTGGGCGGGGGCCGCTGGAGTACCGGGACGCGGCCACCTTCTTCCGCCGCACCTACCCCACCCAGGGGCTGGTCAACCTGATGGCCGCCGTGCTCTCCCGACTGGCGGGCCAGGGGAGGGGAGAGGCCGTCATCCAGATTCAGACCCCCTTCGGCGGCGGCAAAACCCACGCCCTCATCGCCCTCTACCACCTCTTCGCCGCGTGGGACCCCTGGTCGGACGCCCCGCCGGACGTCGTCAGCTGGGCGCTGGAGGCGGCTGGGGTGGACGGGGTGCCTTCGGCCCGCGTCGTCTCCTTCGTGGGCACGGCCTCCGACCCGCTGGCGGGCCGGACCCCCTGGGGCGTCCTGGCGGAGGCACTCGGGAACTACTCCCTTCTGGAGCCCCACGACCAGGCCCGCCGCGCGCCGGGCAAGGACCTCCTCCACCGCCTCATCGGCGACGAGCCCACCCTCATCCTGATGGACGAACTGGCCGAATACGTCGTCAAGGCAAAAGATTACGGGGAGCAGGTGCTGGCCTTCCTCCAGGAACTGACCGAGGTGGTCAAAGTCTCTCCCCGCTGTGCCCTGGTGGTCACCCTTCCCTCCAGCGCCCCCTACGGCGAGGAGGGGGAGCGGGCCCTCCAGCAACTACAGCGGATTTTCGGCCGGGTGGAGGCTATCTACACCCCGGTAGAGGGAGAGGAGGTGTACGAAGTCGTCCGCCGCCTGTTTGGGACGCCCCCCGACCCGCTCCAGGCCCGGCGCACCGCCGAATCGTACTGGCAGTTGTACCAGCGCCTGGGGGACGACGTGCCGCGCGGGGCGCGCGAGCGCGCCTACCGGGAGCGCCTTCAGAGAGCGTACCCCTTCCACCCTGAACTGATAGACGTCCTCTTTGAGCGGTGGAGCACCTTCCCCACCTTCCAGCGCACGCGGGGGGTGCTGCGCTTCCTGGCCGAAGTGGTGGCCGACCTCTACCGGAGGGAACACCCGGCGCCTCTCATCCAGCCCGCCCACCTGGACCTGACGAATGCGACCATCCGGCGGGAACTGGTGAAACACATCGGCAACGAGTACGAGGGGGTCATCGCCGCCGACATCGCCGACTCCAACGCCCGCGCGCCCAAGATCGACCAGGAGATGGGGGACGAGTACGCCCGCTTCCGGGTGGCGGCCGGCCTGGCGACGGCCATCTTCTTCTACAGTTTCAGCGGCGGCGAACGGAGGGGCGTCCCGGCCGGGCGGCTGCGTCTGGCTGTCCTGCGGGAGGAGATTCCCCCGGCCGTCTTCGGCGACGCGCTGAAGCGGCTGGAGGCCGAACTCTGGTACCTCCACGTGGAGGGCGGCCTCTACGCCTTCACCAACCAGTACAACCTGAACCGCGTTCTCCTGGAGAAAGAGGAGGCGGTGCAGGAAGACGAACTTCTGAAGGCAATCCGCGATGAGTTGGAGAAACTGGCCGGTCGGGAGATGGACGCCGTCCTCTGGCCCCAGACCTCCCAGGATGTGCCGGACACGCGGCGGCTGAAACTGGCCATCCTGGGCGGGAAGTACACCCGTACTGGCACCGCGCCCGTTCCCTTTGTGGAGGACGTATTTGACCACTATGGGACCCCCTTCCGCACCTACAAGAACACCCTGCTCGTCCTGGCGCCCGACGCCGGGGAATGGCCCGGGCTTCAGTGCCTGGTCCGCCATTTCCTGGCGCTGCGGGCCATTGAGGAGGATAGAGCCCTGCGGCAGGGGCTTTCGGAGGAGAACCGGCGGGCGCTCCAGAGCAAACGGAAGGAAGCGGAGAAAGAGATCCTCTTCCGCCTGCTCTGCGTCTACCGGCATCTGGCGAAGATGGGGGCGGATGGGGTGGAGTGGCTGGACCTGGGCATTCCCACCGTGGGGGAGAAGGATTCCCTGACCCGGCGGGTGAAGGAGGCCCTCCGGGCCCGGGACCTGCTGGCAGGGAAGATCGCCCCGTCCCGCCTGCTCCACAAGGCGCTGCGGGAGGACGAAGCCGAAAAGCCCATCCGGGACGTGGTGGAGGCCTTCCTGCGCTATCCCCAGTTGCCGATGCTGGAGGGCGAGGAAGTGGCGTGGGCAGCCATCCAGCGGGGCGTCCAAGAGGGGGTTTTCGGCGTACGGGTCGGTGAGCACGTCTATTTCCGGAAGCCGATCCCAGGCACGGTGCCGCTGGATGAGGGAGTGCTTGTGCGGGAAGTAGAGCCGACGTCGCCTCCACCTCCACCACCTCCACCTCCTCCAGGGGGAATAAAATCCTACAAGCTGCGGGCTCGCCTTGCCTGGGATAAACTCTCCGACTTTCCGGGGCGTGGTGATGCCCCTGAGGGAGCACGCCGACCTGGAGATCGAGCTCTTCCTGCAGGCCCAAGCCCGGGCCGGTGGCATCCCCAAGGCCACCCTGGAGCAGAAGGTGAGGGAGACCCTCCAGCAGATCCGCGCCCGGGTGCTGGAGGAAACGTGGGAAGAAATAGATCCTGGGGCAGAATGAGCGCCTGCGACCGGCTTGCCTCCCATGACAACGGCGGCACCCGTTGGGGTGCCGCCGGCGTGAATGCCTAAGGTTTCTTCTCAGGCCTTTTTCTCGCCGATGATCGCATCAACCGGGCAGACCTCGGCACAGGAGTGGCAATCGGTGCAGCAGGCCTCGTCGATCACATAGATCGGATCACCTTCGCTGATGCAACCGTCCGGGCACTCGGCCGCGCAAGCCCCGCAGGCGATGCATTCCTCGGTAATTCGGTGCGGCATCGAACGACCTCCTCAGGCTTGATCGACGACTCTTCTCCCCAGAGGTACCCGCAGATACCCCCGAGTCGGGGCGGACAGATTTGAACTGTCGACCTCGCGGTCCCGAACCGCGCGCGCTGAACCAGACTGCGCCACGCCCCGCGCGCGCCATGATACCACAACTCCGCGCCCCTGGCAAATGCTAGCGGCCCTCGACCAGCCGGCCGGCCAGCGCCAGCCCAAAGAGTACCGTCATCACGCTCGCCGAGACCATGCACCAGGTGCAGATGGCCCGGATGCGGAAGAGCTCCAGGTAGGTGAGAAAGAGGCTCGCGAGGAAGCCCAGCCCGGTCAACGCCAGGAGCACGTTGCTCACACGCACCCTGGCCAGCCAGCGACGCAGGGGGCCCGCCGCCGCCTGCCTCTTCTTCCCGCCGGCCAGGGCCGCCATCTCCCGACGCGTCATCCACCCCAGATCGATCACCAGGATCGCCAGGTAGCCCAGGATGCCGTAGACGGCAACCGGGAGGCCGAACATGGTGACGTACTGGCTCCGGTTCACCGTCTCGCACCCCTGGTTGGGACAAACGATCTCGCCCGAAAAGCTCGGCGCAAAGAGGTAGCCGATCTCAAAGATCGCCAGATAGACCGCCACGAGCAGGCCCACCAAAGCCAGCACGCCGATCGCCATGCGCAGTTTCAGGTTCAGCGAAGTGGTCATCGCGCCAGGGCCTCCTCGATCTTCTGACGGAACACGTCCAGGGGCAGCGCGCCTTGGAGCAGTTCGCCATCGATCAGAAACGTCGGCGTCCCCTGGATGCCCAGCGCGTTCGCCTGCGCCTGGAGCTTCTCCACCCAGGAGCGGTAACGTCCTTCCCGCAGGCACGCCCTCAGCGCTTCCCCGTCCACCCCGGCCGCCGGGGCCGCCTCCTGCACCAGGAAGCGGATCGTGTCTTCCGGCATGGCCAGTTTGTCGCCATGCTCAAAGAGCCAGTCGTGGATCTCCCAGAAGCGCCCCTGCTCCCCCGCGCAGTAGAGCGCTTCGGCCGCCAGCCGCGTCGCCTCGTCGTAGAACGCGGCGCGGAAGACGTAACGCACCTTCCCGGTTTCCACGTACTCTTTTTCGATCTGGGGATACGTCTCCCGGACGTACTGCTGGCAGTAGCCTCAGGTGAAGGAACCCCACTCGATGACCGTCACCGGCGCATCCGGCCGGCCCTTCACGCCATCCAGCGGGCGCACCTCCCGGAAATCCCCCGGCCGCGTCCCGCGCACGATCAGGACGACGCCGATCAACGCGATCCCGGCCAAAAGCCCGTAGTACCACCCGGGTACCCTGAGCACCCGCGCCCGCCGGCGAGAACGAGGGGAAAGGTTTCGCTTCACACGGCCCTCCTGCACGGAACTCGAAGCAGACGTATTCTACCCGAGCCGATGCCAACCGTCAAGCAAAGGCCTCCCCCGCGGACCTACAGGATCGTGGGCGCCCGGTACTCGCCAAAGACGCGCCGCAGCACGCCGAACACTTCGCCCAGCGTGGCATACCGCCGCAGCGCCTCCTTCATCGGGTACAGCAGGTTGTCCGTTCCCCGCGCCGCTGCCTCCAGTTCGGCCAGCGCCCGCCGCACCGCTCCCCCATCCCGCCGCGCCCGCAGCCGCCGCAGGCGCTCGATCTGCTCCGCCTGAACTGCCTCGTCCACGCGTAGGATCGCCGGCCGAAGGAGTTCCTCCTCCATCTGGAAGCGGTTGACCCCCACGACCGTCTTGGCTCCGCTCTCGATCGCCTGCTGATAGGCATAGGCGCTGTCCGCGATCGCGCGCTGCATGAACCCCTGCTCGATGGCCGCCACGGCGCCCCCCCGCCGGTCGATCTCGGCGATCAGCGCCGCCGCGCGCTCCTCGATCTCATCGGTCCACGCCTCGATCAGGTAGGAGCCACCGAGCGGGTCGGCGCTGTCGGCCACCCCCGATTCGTAAGCCAGGATCTGCTGGGTGCGCAGGGCCACGGTCGCAGCAACCTCGGTTGGGAGCGCCAGCGCCTCGTCGAAGGAGTTCGTGTGCAACGATTGCGTGCCCCCCAAGACGGCCGCCAGCGCCTGCACCGTCACCCGGACGATGTTGTTCAGCGGCTGCTGGGAAGTCAACGTGCAGCCGGCTGTCTGGGTGTGAAAGCGCAGCATCATCGAGCGGGGATCGCGCGCCCCGAAGCGCTCGCGCATGATGCGCGCCCACAACCGGCGCGCCGCCCGGAACTTGGCCACCTCCTCCAACAGGTGGTTGTGCGCGTTGAAGAAAAAGGAAAGGCGCGGCGCAAACTCGTCTACCTCCAACCCGGCTTCCCGGGCCGCTTCGACGTACGCAATCCCGTTGGCCAGCGTGAAGGCGATCTCCTGAACCGCCGTGGCCCCGGCTTCCCGGATGTGGTAGCCCGAGATCGAGATCGTGTTCCAGCGCGGGATGTGGGCCCGGCAATAGCGAAAGATGTCCACCACCAGCCGCATGGAAGGCTGGGGCGGAAAGATATAGGTGCCGCGAGCGACGTACTCCTTGAGGATGTCGTTCTGGATCGTCCCCTGGAGCGCCTCCGCCGGCACCCCCTGCTTTTCGGCGACCAGTTCGTAGAGCAGCAGCAAGGCAGCGGCCGGGGCGTTGATGGTCATCGAGGTGCTCACCCGGTCGAGGGGGATCCCTTCGAAGAGCACCTCCATATCCTCCAGGCTCGAGATGGCTACCCCCACCCGCCCGACTTCGCCCAGGGCACGCGGGTCATCGCTGTCCAGCCCGAGCTGCGTGGGCAGGTCGAAGGCAGTGGAGAGGCCGGTCTGCCCCTGGGCCAATAGGTAGCGGAAGCGGGCGTTCGTCTCCCGGGCGGTGCCGAAACCGGCATATTGGCGCATCGTCCAGATCTTCCCCCGGTACATCGTGGGATAGATCCCACGGGTAAAAGGGTACTCGCCCGGATCCGGAGGATCGCCCTTCACATCCCCTTTGCGGTAGACGGGTTTGATCTCGATTCCCGAATCCGTCTGCAGCACGCGTTCTTCCGCCATAGCCGCCTCCTTGGGGGAGGCTCCCCGCTTAGACCCGCTTCGCTTTGCCCGCCCGGGATCCCCGGCGAAAGCGATCGGCCAGCAGGAAAAGCCGGGATACGCCAAGCGTGAGCCACGGGAAGATCAACGCGGACGCCAGCCCCACGCCGGTCAGCGCCAGCAGGTCCAGGTAGTACTTGAACCCCCACCCCAGATGGGGCAGCCGCCAGCTCACCGTCGGGCCGTAGAGCCACAGATACAGGCCGATCTGCAGCAGGAAAAGCCATACGATCGCCAGCGCGCTCAGGTTCGCGCCCCACACGACTTCTTCCCAGGGCTGTCTCCGCCACAGTACTCCGGCGACCACTGCCACCACCGCCATCACGATCGCCCCGTCCAGGGTGCGCGCGAGGAAGAACACCTCCGTGTCCATATTGCCGATGGCCGAGAAGGAAAACGAGTGGCCCCGGATCCCCCAATACAGGAGCTCGTGGAGGAGGACGAAGAGGCCCGCCAGGAGGAAGGGGCGCCCCAGCGCCCGGCGCGGCCGGTAGAAGGCAATCCAGAGCGCTCCGGCAAGCGGCGGCACCACCAGGTACGGCAGGCGGAGCACGCGCTCCCGCCAGAGGCGGTTTGCCACCGCCCGGCCCACGGCGCTCTCCAGCCGGCCCAGGAAGGCCTCCACCAGGCCGAGAGCCTGCCCATACTCTCCTGCCTCAAACGCGGCACGGGCCTCCTCCAGCCCGTCCACTTCCGGTGCGACCCCCAGAGCGCGCAGATAGGCCTGGTAGAGCGTTTCCTGCTGTTCCCCCAGCGCCAGCGCTGCCCCGGCCCGTTGCCTGGGAGTCATCGCCAGCACGTCCAGGCGCGTATGTCCCTGGCTGTGCACGGGGATCGGCAGGCCCAGCAGCGCGGCAACCGTGGGCACCAGGTCCGCCTGTCCCCCATCGGGGTAAACGCCGGGCGTGATCCCACAGCCGGCCATCACCAGCGGAATCCGCCGGGCAGCCGGTTCGCCTCCTCCGTGGCCACCCCCACGCGTCCGCCCGGCGCGCGCGATCATCCCATGGTCGGCGGTCACGATCAGCGTGTCGCGGTTCCAGTCCAGCACGCGCGCGATCGCCTCGATCTGCGCGTCCACGTTCTGCGCGGCCTGCAGGTACTCCGGGCTGGTGCCGCCGTGCTCTTCGCCCGCCTTGTCCGTCTCGCCGAAGTAGATGTAGACCAGCGTCGTGTCCTTTTCTTCCCGCAGCACCCGCACCGCTTCTTGCCCCATCGCTTCCGTCGTCCAGTGGTTCTCCGGCGGTTCCTCGGTGAGCGAAAGGAGCTTTCCCGCATAGTCGACGTCGATCCAGGGGCCGTAGAGCATATGCCAGCTCGGCTCGGAAACGAGCGCCGTGCGCTTTCCCGCCTCCCGCGCCCGGGCAAACAGGCTATCCACCTGCACCGTGCCCTCGTACCAGTTCGTCGTCACCCCGCTCAGGTCGGGGTACGCTCCGGTGCCCAGGACGGTATACCCGGGCAGGGAGAGCGAGGGCACCTGCGTCCAGGAGGGTACATCCGCCCCGGATGCCCTCAGCCGCTCCAGCGCGGGCATCCGGTGAGAGGTATCCTCGCGCAATCCGTCCACGACCACCACCACGACCCGATCGCACAGCGCAGGGCCTGCGCCGCCAGGCGGGAGCGGCCCCAGCGGCAGCCCGGTATAGTGCAGGAACTGGTCGAAGGCCAGCATGCCCAGCATCTGGGCCCCATACCCGATGGTCCCCAAGAGGAGCGGGATGAGCAGGATCCGCGCCAGGCGCACCCACAGTCGTCGAGCCACCGAAGCCTCCTTGTCGCGCTAGCTTTGACGACGCCTCAGGAAAAGCACCCCCGCCGCCAGGGCCAGCACGGAGACGACTACCCCCGTGACCTGCCAGGGGCCGAAATGGGGGTCGCGCCCCAAGCCGAGTACATCGGCCAGCGCCGAGAGGAGCAACAGGATCCCTCCTCCGATCACCAACACCCAACCGCCGATCTGCCTCGTGCTCATGCGATCCTCCTTTTTCTTTTTGCCGCGCCTCAATGCCCCGGAAGCGGTCCCCCAAGCCCCGGGACGTAGGGCCGGCCGGCCTTCTTGCCGATCGGGCAGGATGTGATGCAACGGATGCACTGCAGACGGGTCGCCGGGGAGGGGTGTTTCTCTTCCGCCTCCTGCCGCCGGGCCATCTCCGGGGTGGGGTCGAACTCCGCCCGACACCGGGAGCGGTCGAACCCCCACGGCCCCAGGGCGGCGTCCGGGCACGCCCCCCAGCAGATCGTACAGCTGCTGCAGTAATAGTCGGTGAGCGGACCATCCGGCTCAAGCGAAAGGGCGGTGTATACCGCCCCGAAGCGGATGCGCGGGCCGTACTCCCGGGTGATCACCAGGTTGTTTTGCCCAAGCACCCCCAGCCCGGCCTGGATCGCCGCCTGTTTCAGGTCCATCAGCGCCAGGCTATCCTCGAAGGTCAGCGGCTCGGCGCGAAATCCGGCCCCCACCAGCCGGAGCGCCAGCCGGCCGGCAAGCGCCACCAGGCGTTCGTAGATCGGCTTGCTCCAGAAGCGCCGGCCGCCGTACTCGATGCGCATCTCATAGTCCCACGCCTCGTCCAGCGTGGCCTGGCCGAGCACAACCACGGACCGCGTCCACGACGGCAGGTGAAAGCCCTCGGGCGTCGTGATCCCGACCTTGTCGCAACCCAGTTCCCGGGCCCAGGCCTTGACCGTCGATGCATCCGGCAGATCCGACGCCATCCTCGTCCTCAGCCTTCACGGTCGCCGCAAGACCAAGGGTAGGTAGGCCGTCCAAACCCTCGGCCACACAAGGAGGTGCCCGACCGCGGCCTGCTCGCCGCAGGCGTTACGGGCCCGTAGGGTCACCGTTATTTCCCCGGGAAGGGCATAGGCGTGCACAACCGTCGCCCCTTCCGCCCCCGTGCCGTCGCCCAGATCCCAGCTGAAGGTGATCGGGAGGGTGCCGGTCGCGGACGCGGTAAAGGTCACCGGCTCGCCGACCAGCGGCGCCATCGGCTCCCAGAGGAAGGTGGTCCCGCTCACCGGCTGGCAGGCCGCCACGACCGTGAGCGTCACCGGGAGCACGATGCTCGGGCTCACGGGGTCGCTGCTTTCCACCTCCAGCCATCCCTGGTATCGCCCGGGCTCAAGGCCGGCGGCATCGAAGACGATGGCCACGCCCAGGCGCTCTCCAGGGGAAAGCGTCCCGGCGGAGGGCGTTTCCACAAGCCAGGGAAGAGGATCCGGGGGCTGGCTCAGCGTGCGCGAGACCGCAGCGAAGGCATCGATCCGCCCCCAGCCGTAGACGTTGTTCGCGCAGGGGGAGCCGCCACACTGAAGGTCCGTCCGGCAGAAGGCCGTCGTTGTGATCGCCTCGATCACCTCTTCGGGCGCAAGCCCCGGAGCCGCGGAAAGGACCAGCGCCGCCGTCCCGGCCAGGTGCGCGGCCGGCCAGGAGGTGCCACTCATGGTGGTGTAGCCGCCGTTGTGATAACTGGAGCGGATGTTCACCCCGGGCGCCGCGACCTCCGGCTTCAGTTCCCCGTAACAGGAGGGGCCCCGGGCGCTGAAAGGCGCGATAGCGTCGTTGCTATCGGTCGCCCCGGCGCAGAACGACTCGCGCAGGTCGGCCGGCGAGGCCACCGTGCCGCAGCCGGGACCGGCCCCACCGATGGCAAAGACGGGCAGGATCCCGGCCGCCCGCCAGGCCTGGACGGCCTGCTGGAAGGTGGGGTCGCAACTCCCGCCGCCCCACATGTTGAAGACGACCTGGGGCCGCCGCTCGGGGAGCGGATTCCCCCCGCTCAGATCCGTCGGGGCGAGCATCCATTGCATGGCCGAAAGGAGGTCTTCCGTCGAGCAGCTATACGAACAGGCCTTGGCGGCGATCCAGCGCGCCCCGGGGGCAACGCCGATCTGGTTCGTTCCGCCGTCGTCGCCCACCGCGATTCCCATCCCGAAGGTGCTGTGGCCGACGTCGTCGTAGGGGGCGGGCTGGCCGTCCACGAAATCGAACCAGTTGTAGTTGTGGTCAAACTGGCCTCCCCCGAGGTTGCCCCGATAGGAGCGTACCAACGCGGCGTGGTCGTACATTACCCCCGTGCCGATGTTCCCCACGGTCGCTCCGGTGCCGGTGATCCCCAGGGTGGCCCAGACCTCGTCCGCGCGGATGCGGGCGATGTTCCACTCCACCGTCGTCGGCCCAGACGGCGTTCCCTCCACCGACGGGTCAAGCGAAACGACACGGTTCGGCAAGATGGAGCCGACCTCCGGGCGGGCGACGAGGGCGTCCAGCAGCCCGGCATCCACCGTCGCCGCGATCGCGCCGGCGATCGGGAGCCAGCGGGGTGCGGCGCCCGCTTCCTTTAGCCACTCCCAGAGCGCCTGGTTCTGGCGCACCATTCCCTCCAACTGCCGCACGACGAAGCGGCCCCGCTCGGCCCAGTCGTGGATCGCGGCCGCGGGGGAAAGGTCTGGCATCTGGCGCAGGGAGATGAGGACGCGGGCCTGGCCTTCCACGCGCAGCTGCTGTTCGACCTCTGGATCCACCACCGAGGCAGGATGGGGCAAAGGATTCCCGGCCGGACGGGAGGCTTCCCGCAGCGCGAAGGCGAGCGGTATGACCCCGGTGTTGGTCAGCCACAGCGTCTGCGTGGCGACCTCTCCGGAGGCCAGCGTGGCCTCAAGGCTCCGGGGCCAGACCACAAGCGCGGGCGGGCTCACACACCCCCCGAACCAGTCGATCACCGCCCCCAGCACCGCGCTCCGCGCCGAAAGCTGCGCCAACCCCTCCAACGGCCACGCGAAAAACACCGCCCGGAAGCCGCTCCCCTCGTGGTTGGTGGAGTTGTTCTGCCCCGTCCCTTGCCAGCGGAACGGCGATGCCCCGCCGCTCACGTTGTCCGTCCATAGCGAGCCGCCCCACCCCGCCGGCGGCACCAGGCTGTAGGGCCCCAGCCCGTCCCCGATCGGGTTCCCCGCATTCCCCACTGGGTCAGTCCGGTTCACGTCGTTTGTGTAACTGCCGATCCCCAGGTAGTTCTGCCCGAACGGCGTCAGCCCAAAGTCGTAGAGATAGTCCTCGCTGGAGAGGAAAAAGTTCCCCCCCGCGTCCAGGTAGGCCGCCACCGCCGCCTCGTTCTCCGGGGTGAAGGTCTCGCCCCAGGGGTAGCCGGTGAACCAGACCACGATGCGGTAGCCCGCCAGGTCCTCTGCCGCCGGATTTCCCTGGGCGGAGGTGTCCCAGACATCATAGTCGTAGCCGAGCTCGTCCAGCGCCTGGGTGTAGTAGGACCGGACATCCGGGTAGTTTTCGTCGTCGTCCACCAGAAGGACACACGGGATCGCGCGGACCTGGATCGCGCGCTGCCAGGCGTCCATCGCCAGCCCGCCGCAGTTGCTCACCGTCAGGGTCACGGTGTAGGTCCCATACCCGGCGTAGAGGTGGACCGGGTCGGGCTCCACCGAGGATCCGCCGTCGCCGAAGGCCCAGTGGTACGCGATCGGTTCCAGGCCGGCCACCGTGGCGTCGAAGGCAACCAGTCGATCGGTCACGGTATAGGTGACGTCCCAGATGGCCACCGGGAAATCGCACCCCTCGAGGAGATGGATCTGCCGCGTCCAGGTGTCGTGCCCCAGGCCGGCACAGTTGCTCACCGCAAGCGTCACCGTGTAGCGGCCATAATCGGGGAAGGTGTGCTGCGGCGACGGTTCATCGCTGGTCGCTCCGTCCCCAAAGTCCCAGGCGAAAGAAAGCGGGGTTTCCCCGCTTACCGTAGGGGTGAAGGCGACCGTGAGGTCGTGCACCGCGTAGGCCACGCGCTCGATGCGGGCCAGCTCACACGGGGGCTCCCCGGTGATGTGGTAATAGACGAATTCGTCCCAGTAGGTCAGTTGGGACGAGCGCAGCGCCTGGTAGGCGCTCCAGTTCCCCAGGCCGGTGGGGAAGTAAAGGGAAATGCCGTGCGCTCCCGGCCAGCCGGGGCCGTGCTGCTCGCGCAGGACGGCAGCTTCGACCGCGTCCATCAAGGCGCTCGCAGCGGCGTTCAGCTCCGGCTCCTGGATGAGCGCGTTCACCCGTGCGGCCAGGTCGTAGAGATCGATGAACGAACCACCGAACGATTGCGCAGTGCCCCGGGCTACATCGTACTGGCTGTGGTAGGCTGGCTCGTAGAGGATCAACGCGCGGGCGAAATCGTCCACCGCCTGGTTCAGCGCCGTATAGGCAGCTCCGAGGTCCTTGGCGGACTGGGTCTGGTCGTTGCCGTACGATTCGTAGTAGCGCTGGACGATATCTGCGCCCAGCTGGGCGGCCGGCCAGGACGGGTTGGCCTTGAGGTCGTTCAGGATGGTGTCGTAGGGCCAGCCGTCGAAAGGCTCGGTCTCCTCGGAGGAAACGCTCACCGCGCTGGCGAACGGCTGGATCTGGTTGTCCACCTCCCACATGGCCATCAGGCAGGCGTCGAACCCGACGAGGTCGATCGGCTGGGTCCCGCCCGCGGTGACGGCATCCAGGATCTGGTAAAGCTCGGCGCTCGTCAGGGCATCGCCGCCGTTGGTATCGTCCCAACAAAAGTCTTCGATGCCCGCATCGTGCGGGGAGAAATCGGCCAGCCATCCCCCGCCGTGGTTCCACCAGACCAGGGCATAGTGCTCGGCCGGGTAGTGGGCGCGCGCCCACTGGATAAAGTCGATCGCCGTCTGGGGGTCGCCCATGTTGGCCTCGCCGATGTCGATGCCGTTGGCCGGGTCGGGGGTCATGCCGGGGGTGATCACGAAGCGTTTGGTCGTTGTCCAGTTGCCGTAGCTGGAATCGTATCCCGGGATGCGATCGAACTGCACCACGATGTTCAGGTTTGCGTCGGAGCCGGCAGCGGCCATCTCCAGGAAGTCGTCGATCCCGGCCCCCTCCAGGTTGTTATCGGCCGCCATGTACACCATGAACGTCCACTGGGCGGTCTGCGGCCGGGGCGCGCCGTAAGCCGGGAGGATCGGGAGGGTCCATCCGAGGAGGAAAAGGAGGCACAGCACACGGAACCCGTTCGTGCGAGCCATGGGACGATCCTTTCTCCGGGCATAGGGTCCAAGCAAGCAGCCGACCTTGATTGTAGCATAGGAACCCATGCCGGGCAAGGAAAAAGCGCGCGGCATTCGATCCTTCAGGGCAGGGGCACCCCCTTCCGAGCCCGCGGCGAGCGGGCCAGCCTTTCGCTCGCACTGTGCCGGGCCGGGGCCGTCCTGGTGGGAAAAAGAGCGCCCAAAAAGGTGCCCCTCCGCCGCCCCGGCACGGCGGAGGGGCCAGGAGAGAGAAAGGAGAGAGGGGGGAACTTAAAGGGGTCTTTCATCTATAAAAACGCAAAAATGCTGGAAAAAGTTCCCCTCAGCCAGGCCGGCGGCAACGGCGCGGGCGATCCGCCGGTCGACTGCGGACATCGGCAGCGTGCTCAGCGTCTGGGCATCGGCCCAACGCCAATCGGCGCACTCCAGAGGGCGCGGCTCTCCGCGTATCCTGCGGCACAGGAAGACGTGCAGCGTGATGCGATAGTGGGTATAGGCGTGCGGGATCACGGCGAGGAGCGGTCCAACGGCGATCTCGATCCCCAGTTCCTCGGAAATCTCCCGTTTCAGGCACTCACGCAGCTCCTCCCCTGGCTCCAGCGTGCCCCCGGGGAACTCCCACAATCCCCCCAGGAGGTCCTTCTCCGGGCGGCGGGCCACCAGGACCCGTCCATCCTCGACGATCACCGCGGCGGTCACCGTACGGTGGGGGAGTTTGCCGCGTTTGCTCCGCGCGGGCAGTTCCTCGGCCAGGCCGGCCCGCTGCGCACGACACAGCCCGAGCAGCGGGCAAGCGCCGCACCGGGGCGCGCGGGGGGTACACACGGTTGCCCCTAGCTCCATGAGCGCCTCGTTCGTACGGCCGGCCCGCCCCGGGACGAGCACCGCGCGCGCCAGGGCCCAGAGGGTGCGTTGCACCTCTGGACGGCGCGGGTCGCCCGCTACGAGCGCCAGCCGGCAAAGGACGCGGCGCACGTTCCCGTCGAGCACCGGCTCGTCCTTCCCAAAGGCGAGGCTCAGGATGGCGCCCGCGGTGTAGGGCCCGATGCCAGGAAGCGAAAGGAGCGCCCGCCGTTCGGCGGGAAGATCGCCCCCGAAGCGCTGTACGACCTCCCGCGCCGCGGCGTGGAGGGCGCGCGCCCGGGCGTAGTACCCCAGGCCCTCCCAGACCCGTAGCACCTCTTCCGGATCGGCTGCGGCCAGCTCGCGCAGGGTGGGAAAGCGTTCCAGGAAGCGCCGGTAATAGGGCACCACCGTGTCCCGCCGGGTCTGCTGCAACATGACCTCGGAAACCCAGATGCGGTAGGGATCGCGCTCCCCCCGCCAGGGGAAGGGAGTCAACCCCTGCTCGGCCCAGGCGAGGAGGCGCCGTCCGACTTCCTGGAGCCAGTCGCCTTCTCCGTCCGACATCGGTATCCTTCGGGGGCCTATGCTTGCCCCGTCGGCCGCTCCTCTCGGAGGACGCGCGTCACTTCGATCCGCGTCGGAGCGGGGAGCTCGATCCCCTCCCGGCCAAACGCTTCCACGATCCGCCGGCGCAGCTCCCGGGCCACGGCCCACTGCTCCCCCGGCGAGGTCTTGGCCGTGACGAGCAATGCGATATCGTTGGCGCGCAGTTCCTCTACGCCGGCCACCGAGGGCCCCTCGAGCCCGTGTCCCTGCCAGGCCGGGTCCGCGGCCAATTCTTCGGCCACCCGCTGCAGGATCTGGGTGGCCCGTTCGAGGTCGGTGGTGTAGGGGACCGCTACGCGGAGAAGCAACTGCGACCATCCCCGACTGCGGTTCGAGACCACGCGCATTTCGCCGTTCGGGACCACGTGGAGGGTGCCATCGAGATCCCGGAGCACAGTGGCCCGCAGGCTCATATGCTCCACCGTCCCGCTCACTCCGCTGACGGCGATCGTATCGCCGAGGGCGAATTGGTCCTCGAGCAAGATGAACAGGCCGGCCAGCAGGTCGCGGATCAACACCTGGGCCCCAAAGCCCACCGCGACCCCCACCACGCCCACGCCGGCCAGCAGCGGCGCGATGTCTACCCCAAGCTCGCGGAGCACCATCGTGCCCGCCACCGCGCCGACGACGATCGAGACGGCCTTGTCCAGCACCCGCCGGATGGTCTCCGCGCGCTGCAGGCGTTCGCGCTGCCGGAGCGGCTCCTTTTCTGCCCGGCGCACCAGCCTCCCGGTGACCCGGCGGCTCAGGAAGACCACCACAAGGGCCGCCAGCACGATAGCCAGGATCCGCAGGCCGGGGCCCTTTGCCCAGTGGACCAGAGGTTCGAGTGCGCCGTTCATGAGCCCTTTTTGGCCAGTCGCTCGGCATACTGCCGTTCGTAATAAGCGCGGTAGTGCGCGCCGCTCTTGATCGGCCGCCACCACCACTCGTTTTCCACATACCAGCGCACGGTCTTTTCCAGGGCCTGGGCGAAAGTGTGCCTGGATTCCCAACCGAGGGCACGGATCTTGCGGATGTCCAGTGCGTACCGGCGGTCGTGCCCGGGGCGGTCCCGCACCGGCTGGATCAGCGAATGGGGTTTGCCCAAGAGGTCCAGGATGGCGCGCGCCATATCGATGTTGCGCGTTTCCACCCCGGTCCCCAGGTTGTAGATCTCGCCCGGAGTTCCGCGGCGGAGCACCAGGTCGATCCCTTCGCAATGGTCCAGGACGTACTGGTAGTCGCGCATCTGGCTGCCATCGCCATAGAGGGGAAGCGGCTGGTCGTCGATCGCGTTGGTGATGAAAAGCGGCACGACCTTTTCCGGATACTGGTACGGGCCAATGTTGTTACTGCCCCGGGTGATGGTCACCGGGACGCCGAAGCTGGCAAAATAGGCCAGGCAGAGGAGGTCTCCCGCGGCTTTGGAGGCCGCGTACGGGCTACGGGTGTGGAGCCGGCTTTCTTCCGAGGCACGGCCCTCGAGGATCTCGCCGTACACCTCGTCCGTGCTCACCTGGTGCATGCGTTCCAGGCCGAGATCGCGCGTGGCCTCCAGAAGGACGTAGGTGCCAAAGACGTCGGTGCGCAGGAATTCGTCGGGCTCCATGAGCGAGCGGTCGACGTGGGTCGCGGCGGCAAAGTTCACGATGGTATCGATGTGGTGCTCTTGCAGCGTCGCCCGCACGAGCTCGGCGTCGCAGATATCCCCCCGGACAAAGCGGTAACGGGGAGCGAAGGACGCGGCGACATCCTTGAGGTTCTCCAGGTTTCCGGCATAGGTCAGCTTGTCGTAGACGACGATCGAGATCTCCGGGTACCGCTCCAGCATATAGCGGACGAAATTGGAGCCGATAAAGCCGGCACCGCCGGCCACGAGGAGCCTTTGCATCCCACCCTCCGTTCAGCGCGAGTTGCAGATGATCCCGACCTTGGAGTAATCCCCCAGCATCAGCTTATAGGCGCGCGGTTTCAGGGGAGAGCGGCTGATCTCCACGTGCCGGCCGATCAGGCTGCTCTCGATGCGCTGGTCGATCTCGAGGATCCGGCAATGCTCCAGGATGATGCAGTGCTCGATCTCGCTGTCCACGACCTCGCAATGGTGGTAGATGCTGGTAAAGGGCCCGATGTAGCTATTGACGATGCGCGTCTGTTCGCCGATGATCGCTGGACCGCGGATGACGCTGTTGATGATCTCGGCCCCCTTCTCGATGACTACCCGCCCGGAGATCTGGGAGGTGCTGTCCACGTACCCCTCGCAGCGCGGTTCCAGCTCCTGGAGCACGAGCCGGTTCGCTTCCAACATATCCTCCATCTTCCCGGTGTCGATCCACCATCCCTCGTGGATGTACGGGTAGACGGAGTAGCCGTGGTCGATCAGGTACTGGATGGCGTCGGTGATCTCGAGTTCGCCCCGCCAGGAGGGCTGGATGGCGTTCACCGCTTCGAAGACGTGGTGGTCGAACATGTAGATGCCCACCAGGGCCAGGTTGCTCGGCGGCTCGCGGGGTTTTTCGATCAGCCGGACGACGCGCCCGTTTTCCAACACGGCGACGCCGAACTGCTCGGGGTGTTCCACCCGGGTGAGCACGATCTGCGCGTTCCAATCGCTTTCCGCGAACTGGCGGGCCAAAGGAGCGATCCCCTTCTCGATCACGTTGTCGCCCAGGAACATCACAAAGCGCTCCTTCCCCAAAAAGCCCTCGGAGATCTGCACCGCGTGGGCCAATCCGAGCGGTTCAGGTTGATGGATGTAGGTGACGCGGGCGCCCCAACGCGAGCCATCGCCCACCGCGGCCTTGATCTCCGGCGCGGTATCGCCCACCACGATCCCCAGGTCGGTGATGCCGGCCTCGACGAGCGTCTCGATCACGCGGAAGAGGACCGGTTTATTGGCGATCGGGACGAGCTGTTTGGCGCTGGTATAGGTGATCGGCCGAAGCCTTGTCCCCTTCCCACCGCTCAGGATCAGCCCTTTCATCGGTTCTCCTCCTCGCTGGTTTTGGGTCATCTGGAGAATCGAATGTATCCTACCAGCCCGGCGCCGGGTTGTCAAACCGGATGGGGGAAGGAAACCGCCTGGCTTTATCATAGGGAACGACCGGGCAAGTGTCAAGTTTCTCGGTGCAACCCCTTGACAAAGCGCGGACGGCATGGTATATTATTCTTGAGAGCGCTTCCAAAGTTAGGAGTAGCACGCGTCAACCGGGCCGTATCTGGAAGCGGATGGCAAACACGATCCGCCGAAGAAGGCAGTAGAGCCCGCTTTTGAGGGCCAAAGAGGG
This sequence comes from Chloroflexia bacterium, assembly GCA_034436115.1. Classification (GTDB taxonomy): domain Bacteria; phylum Chloroflexota; class Chloroflexia; order DTKN01; family DTKN01; genus DAOTVY01. The sequence continues at coordinate 21,292 of DAOTVY010000024.1, forward strand.
GCCCGGGAGGCGGCAAGGACTTCCAGACAGGGCAGTTCTCTCGAGCGATGTTGGGAGCGCTCCCAGGAGCATGGGGTGAATCCCACACTGGAACAGGTCGCCCAACTCGCCGGCGTATCACGCTCTACCGTCTCCCGGGTGATCAACAACCATCCGAATGTCCGCCCCGAGGTACGGGAACGCGTCTGGAAGGCGATCCGCGAATGTGGCTACCGGCCCCACGCCGTCGCCCGCAGCCTGGTAACCCGTCGCACCGGCATCCTCGGGGTCGTGATCCCGGAATCCCTCACCACCCTCTTCACCGACCCCTTCTTTCCCCTCCTCCTGCGTGGCGCAACAGAAGTCTGTAACCTCCACAAGCACCAGCTCATGCTCCTCCTCTTCAACGACCCCGCGGGCGAAGAGGAGATGTACGAACGGGTCCTGCGCAACGGCTATATCGATGGGGTGATCGTCGCCTCGGCGACCGTGAACGACCCGCTGGTCGGGCTGATGGCCCGGGATGGTATCCCCTTCGTCTTCGTCGGCCGGCCCCTGGACCCCAGCGTGCCTTCGGTGGACGTGGACAACGTGGGAGGCGCCCGCACCGCGGTGGAGCACCTCCTCCGCCTGGGACATCGCCGCATCGCCACCATCGCCGGGCCGGCGAATATGACCTCCGCCCTGGACCGCCTGGAGGGGTATCGCCAGGCGCTGGAAGCGCACCATATCCCCGTGGACGAGAGCCTCATCGTCCACGGCGACTATACCGAGGACGGCGGTATGCTCGCCATGCAGCGGTTGCTCCCGGCAGCCCCCACAGCCGTCTTTGCCGCCAGCGACATCATGGCCATCGGCGCGCTGAAATTCCTGCGTCAGGTGAACCGGCGCGTCCCCGACGACATCGCCCTCGTGGGTTTCGACGATATCCCCGCCGCTTCCGCCCTCGAGCCACGGCTGACCACGGTGCGCCAGCCGATCCCCCAACTCGGAGGGCTGGCCGTGGAAACGTTGATCGGCCTCCTGCAGGGCAGATCCTCCAGACCCTCGGTCCAGCGGATCGTCCTGCCGACGGAGTTGATCGTGCGCGAATCTTGTGGCGCGCTCAGGTAGCTGCCGAAAGGCGGCAGGGAAAGGGGATCGATGGTCCAAGCAATCGGTCCTGCGCTGCCCAACATTCCCTGGGAGGATCGGCCGGCCGGTTGCCACGACGTCGTCTGGCGCTCCTCGCAGAACCCCATCATCCCGCGCAACCGGATTCCCTCCGCCAACAGCATCTTCAATAGCGCCGTGGTCCCCTTCCACGGCGCGTTTGCCGGTGTCTTCCGGGTGGACCACAGGACACGCGCCATGCGGCTCCACCGCGGGTGGAGCCCGGACGGCCTGAACTGGCAGATCGACGAGCAGCCAATCGCCTTTGTCTGCGAGGTCCCCGAGCTCCGGACCATCGAGTACGCCTACGACCCCCGGGTCTGCTGGCTCGAGGACCGCTACTACATCACCTGGTGCAACGGCTACCACGGCCCGACGATCGGCCTGGGCTACACCTTCGACTTTGAAACGTTCTATCAGCTCGAGAACGCCTTTCTCCCCTACAACCGCAACGGAGTCCTGTTCCCCAGAAAGATCAACGGCCGGTATGCCATGCTGAGCCGGCCGAGCGACGCCGGGCACACCCCTTTCGGCGATATCTTTTACAGCGAAAGCCCGGACCTCTGCTTCTGGGGCCGCCACCGCCACGTCATGGGCCCCACACGCGAATGGAGCTGGCAAAGCACCAAGGTTGGCGCCGGGCCGACGCCGATCGAAACGACGGCCGGCTGGTTGCTCTTCTACCACGGCGTGCTGACTTCCTGCAATGGCTTTGTCTACAGCATGGGCGCGGCACTGCTGGACCCGGAGGAACCTTGGAAGGTCCGGGCACGGACAGCCCCCTATCTCCTTTCTCCCCAGGAACTCTACGAGTGCGTGGGGGACACACCGAACGTCGTTTTCCCATGCGCGGCACTCTGCGACCCACCCACGGGACGCATCGCGATCTACTACGGGGCTGCCGATACGGTGACCTGCCTCGCCTATGCCCGGGTGGACGAGGTGGTCTCGTTTCTTCTGGAGCAACCGTTGTGAGCGGTAGGAGCGCTACGATTTGGGGAAGGAACAGAGGCCGCGCCAGGCCGGCAGCCGCATGCGGCCTCTGTTCCGAAAGCAGAATCCCGTTGGGCCGTGCCAGCGGCACGCTCCCCGCGGGCCTTGCTGAGGCGCTATTTTACGGCCAAACCGCAAGGACTGCAAATCCGGGAAAGTGCGGTCGAGAGCGGCGCTGGGGACGGCCCGCGGCAGGAAAAAGGAGGTGCAAAAGGGAAGCATCTGCGGGCCCGAAAGAAACCTGGTTGCCTGACCAAGGAGGAAAAGGAAATGCGTGTCAAGGCTCTCTTTGCCGTGACGATGGCCAGCGTGCTGGCGCTCTTGCTGGCCTCTTGCGCCCCGACCCCGGTGACCGTCATCCAGACCGTACCGCCCGTGAAAGAAACGGTCGTATGGGTTCCTACCGCGACCCCCGCTCCTCCCTCGCCGGTCACCTATCCCAGGGAGGAAACCCTCTACACCAGCGGAAAGCAGTGGGGACCGCCTACCTCGTGGAAACCCCTACAGCCCGGCTCCTATGCCATGGGGGTCATCGGGCTCTGCTACGAGACGCTCTTCCTCTACGATCCCCTCAAGAACGAGTACATCCCCTGGCTGGCCGAAAGCGGCAGGTGGACGGGCAATAACGTCTATGAGGTGAAACTCCGCAAGGGGATCACCTGGAGCGACGGGCAGCCCTTCACCGCCGCCGACGTCGCCTACACCTTCGAACTGGGGAAACTCGCCGGCGTCTACTACCAGCCGCTGTGGGACTGGCTGCAAAAAGTGGAAGCGGTGGATGACACCACCGTCCGCTTTACCTTCAAAGAGGTCCGCTACCAGGAATGGGGCAACACCCTCTACTCCGTGGCCATGGTCCCCAAGCACCTCTGGGAGGGACGCTCGGAAGAGGAGATCGTCAACGGGGCGAACCTGCCACCCGTAGGGACCGGCGCCTATCTCTACGAGACCCACTCCGAGGACCGCATGGTCTGGAAGCGCAACGACAACTGGTGGGCGACGAAACAGCTGAACCGCTCCGTGGCGCCCAAGTACATCGTGGACATCGTCAACCCCAGCAACAACGTGGCCCTGGGCCTCTTCCTGAAGGGCGAAATGGACCTGAGCAACAACTTCCTCCCCGGGATCGCTACCTTGGTGGAAGGCGGCTACGGCGTCCAGACCTGGTACGATGATCCGCCCTATATGCTCTCCGCCAACACGGCCTTCCTGTTCATGAACACGACCAAAAAGCCCATGGATGACCCCGCCTTCCGGAAGGCGATGGCCTACGCCGTGGATGTGGACCAGATCGTGACCAAGGTCTACGGGAACATCGTCCAGAAGGCCAACCCGACCGGGCTTCTGCCGACCTGGGAACAGTACGTGGACCAGGCAGTAGTGGATGAACTGGGCTTCACCTACGACCCCGCGAAGGCCCGATCGATCCTCGACCAGGCCGGCTATAAGGATGTGAACGGGGATGGCTTCCGGGAAGCTCCGGACGGCTCGGCGATTGCCCTCAAGATCATCGTCCCCTTCGGGTGGACAGACTGGATGGAGTCCATCCGGGTCGTCGCCAACGGAGCCCAGGCGGTGGGGATCAACCTGCAGCCGGACTTCCCGGACTTTGGCGGATACTGGGACCAGCTCACCGGCGGTACCTTCGACATGGCCATCAACAACTTTGGTTCTAACCTGAGCGATACCCCCTGGACCTTCTACTTCTGGCTCTTCCGCAACCCGATCACCGAGAAGATGTCCAACGGCAACTTTGGCCGCTACAACAACCCGGAGGTCTTTGACCTGGTGGTCCAGCTGGACCAGACCCCCATCGATCCTGCGGCCATGAAGGCGGTCATCTCCCAGATCCAGCGCATCCAGTTGACCGAGATGCCGGCGGTTCCGCTCTGGTACAACGGCCTGTGGGCCCAGTGGAACTCGACCTATTGGACGAACTGGCCCTCGGCCGCTCCGGGTGCGCCCAAGTACCTGCCGTGCACCTGGAACGGCTACTGGAACATGACCGCCATCCTGATGCTCACCGAGCTGAAGCCGGCGCAGAGGTAAGGTGCGGGCCGCCCCTCCCTTTTGTCGCAAGGGAGGGGCGGCCTTTCCCACCCGGCCTGCCAGGCGTCGCACCGTGCCGGGAAGGAGCCGGGCCCGCTTTCCGAGGAAAGGCCGGCTCCTCCGGAAGGAGTTTCTGTGGGACGGTACCTGGGTCGGAAACTGCTGATCTATGTGCTCACCTTCTTCGTCGCGGTGACCATCGACTGGCTGATCCCCCGCTTCATGCCAGGGAACCCGGTGGAAACGATGCTCTCCCGCTTTTCGCTGCGCGCCGACGCGACGGAAGTGCTGCGCAGTTACTATATCCGCGCCTTCCAGTTGGATCTCCCCCTCTGGAAGCAGTACCTCAACTTCTGGCAGGCGCTCTTCCGGGGTGATCTGGGGGTCAGCACCTGGCTCTTCCCCCAGCCGGTGCTTGGGATCATCAAGCGCGCCGTGCCTTACGACCTCTTTCTCCTCCTCCCGGCGATCCTGCTCAGCTGGTTCGCGGGAAACCGGGTGGGCGCCATCGCCGCCCGGATTCGCTGGCTCGACAATACCATCCTTCCCCTGGGCTATCTTCTGACCGCAACCCCCTACATGTGGTTGGCCCTCGTGCTGGCCTGGGCCCTGGGAAACGTCGCCGGACTCTTCCCGATCGCTGGCGCCTACAGCTTTGCCCTACGCCCGCACCTCTCCTGGCTGTTCGTCCGCGACGTCCTCTGGCATTGGTTCCTCCCCTTCACCTCGCTCTTCATGGTGATGTTTGGCGGGTGGGCAATCGGCATGCGGAACATGATCATCTACGAACTGGAATCGGAGTATGCCCGCTACCTGGAATCGCTGGGGACCCCCCGGAGCCTGATCCGGAAATACGCCTTCCGCAATGCCATGCTCCCCCAGATCACCGGCCTGGCCCTGCAACTGGGGAGCATCGTCGCCGGGGCCCTGGCCACGGAAATCGTCTTCGCTTACCCGGGGATCGGCTACCTGATCCTGCAGGCCGTTCAGAACCAGGACTACTTCCTGATCCAGGGCTGTTTCCTCTTGATCATCACCGGCGTGCTGTTGGCCAACTGGACGATCGACATCGTGTATGTCGCGGTGGACCCCCGCACCAGGCTGGGGATGACGGGGGAATAGCGATGGCAATGGAACAACCGCGCAAGGTCCGTAGCGAGTTCCTTTTCTTCGCCCTCAGGAACCGCAAACTGCAGATCGGCCTGGCGGTTCTGCTCTTCTTCTTGCTCTTGGCCCTGATCGGCCCCCTCCTGACCCACAACGACCCCCTGGCCTATGTCGGGCCCCCGGCACATCCTCCGTCCAGGGAATATTGGTTCGGCACCACGACTTTCGGCCAGGACGTCTACAGCCAGTTCGCCCACGGCCTGCGTTCTACCTTCCTCGTGGGGCTGATCGGCGGAGGGATCGGCACCCTGATCGGGGTGCTGATCGGGCTGGTCGCAGGCTACCGGGGCGGTCTGATAGACGAAATCCTCAATATGTTCACAAACATCGTCCTGATCCTGCCCACCCTGGCGGTACTGATCATCATCGCCGCCTACCTGGCCGTCCGTGGCATCCTGACCGAGAGCGTCTTCATCGGCCTGACCGCCTGGCCGTGGGCGGCCCGGGCCATCCGGGCCCAGACGTTTTCCCTGCGGGTGCGGGAGTTCGTCGACCTGGCCCGCATGAGCGGCCGGAACACCCTGCGGATCATCCTCAGCGAAATTGCGCCCAACATGATGTCCTACCTCCTCCTGGTCTTTATCCTCCAGTTCGGCGGAGCCATCCTCAACGCAGCCACGTTGGACTTTATCGGCCTGGGCCCGACGCAAGGGATGTCGCTGGGGCTGATGATGAACAACGCCGTCCTGTGGGCCGCTTTGCAACTGGGCATGTGGTGGTGGCTGATCCCACCGGGTGCGGCCATCACTGCCATCGTCGGGGCCCTCTACGTGACGAACGTCGGCCTGGACGAAGTCTTTAACCCCAAACTCCGGGAGATGTGAACGCATGAGCCTCCAGGTCGAGAAGCTCACGGTCTACTATCGCACCCTAAAAGGGTACGTCCGTGCCCTGGAAGGGGCGACTTTCTCCGTGGCCGACGGCGAGATTATGGGCCTGGCTGGTGAATCGGGCTGCGGAAAAACCACCCTGGGCCACAGCCTGGTCTACCTGCGGCCACCGATGCAGCTCATCGGCGGACGGGTATGGCTGGACGGCTGCGACCTCCCCGTTTCGGATCTGGAGAGGATGAAGGAGTACCGTTTCCGAAAGATCTCGATCATCCCCCAGTACGCCATGAACGCGCTGAACCCGACCCGAAAGATCGGGAGGATGATCGCCGAACTGCTGGCCTCGCGGGGGATCGATTACCGGGAGACGCTCCCGGAACTGAAGCGTCGGCTGGACCTGGTACAACTGTCACCCGGGGTGCTCGGGATGTACCCGATCGAGCTTTCGGGGGGCATGAAGCAGCGCACCGTCATGGTCCTCTCTACGCTCTTGAACCCTTCCTTACTCATCGCCGACGAGATCACCTCGGCGCTGGATGTCTCCACCCAGAAGGCGGTTTGCGAGATGCTGGTCCAGTTCCGGGACCGCGGCTTTGTTCGGAGCACCATCCTGATCACCCACGACATCTCCATCCTATACCAGATCGCGGACACGATCCTGGTCATGTACGCCGGCCAGCTGGCGGAGAAGGCCCCCACGGAGGCGATGTTCCGCAATCCCCGACATCCTTATACCCGGATGTTGATCGCTTCCCTCCCCAAGGTCGGGATCCGCTACGCGGAGGAGCGGCTCCGGGGAATTCCCGGCGCGCCTCCACAACTCCTGAACCCTCCCGCGGGATGCCGCTTCCGGGAGCGTTGCCCCGTCTCCATGGAACGATGCGTCGAGGAACCTCCCTTCCTGGAAATCACACCGGGCCACTGGGTGGCTTGCTGGAGGGAGGTGGGATCGTGCTGACCGTGGAGCGGGTGACCAAGGTCTACCGGGTCGGGGCGTTCGGCCTGCGCAAACTGACCGCCGTACGGGACGTGAGTTTCGAAATCCATGACGGGGAGATCGTCTCCCTGATCGGCGAAAGCGGGAGCGGCAAGAGCACCATCGGGAAGATGATCCTCCGGCTTACCCCCATCACCTCCGGATCTATCTGCTTCCAGGGGGAGGACATCGCCACCCTGAAGGGCCGAGCCCTCAAGGAGTATTACCGCAAAGTCCAGGGGGTTTTCCAGGATCCCTTTGCCACCTACAATCCCATCTTCAAGGCCGACCGCATTTTCCAGATGATCCGGGAGGAGTTCTTCCCGGACACGGAGCCCAAAGTCTGGGCCAACCGGCTGCAGGAAGCGCTGCGGGCCGTTGGCCTGAACCCTCCCGATGTGCAAAACAAGTTCCCCCACCAGCTCAGCGGCGGGCAATTGCAGCGCTTCCTGATCGCCCGGGCGCTGCTCTTGGACATCCGCCTGCTGATCGCCGACGAAATCATCAGCATGCTGGATGCCTCCACCCGCATCGACGTGCTCAACCTGCTGGCCGAACTCAGGTCCCGAGGCCTTTCCATCCTCTTCATCACCCACGACCTCTCCTTGGGATACTACATCAGCGACCGGGCGATCATCCTCTACAGCGGCCGGGTAGTGGAGATGGGATCGTCCGCACGGGTCTATGAAGACCCCAAGCACCCCTACACCCGGATGCTCATGGCTTCGGTCCCCCGCCTGGACCGAAAATGGGAGAGGTCGGGGGCCAACCTGCAGCGACAGCTGGCCGAGGAAGGGCAGGGCTGTGTCTACTACGCCCGGTGTCCGTTGGCAGAAAGTGCCTGTGCGCGCCTTTCTCCCCCGCTGGTGCCGGTGGCCAGCGACCACTGGGCGGCCTGCTTGCGCGCTGGCAAGATCTGAACCGGAGCTTCAGGAGGCACTGTGCGGTACGGCTACTTCGACGATCTCCGCCGCGAGTACGTGATCACCCGCCCGGACACCCCGCTCCCCTGGATCAACTACCTGGGGTGCGAGTCCTATTTCGCGCTGATCTCCCACACCGCCGGAGGCTACTCGTTCTACCGGGATGCCCGTTACCGGCGCCTGACGCGCTACCGCTACAACAACGTTCCCCTCGACTACGGCGGACGCTATCTCTACCTGCGCGATCGGGCCACGGGCGAGTTCTGGTCCCCCACCTGGCAGCCGACCCGCAGCGAACTCGAAGGCTACTTCTGCCGCCACGGGCTGGGCTACACCGTCATCGGTTCACGCTACCGGGGGATCGCCGCCCAGGTGCTCTATTTTGTCCCTTTGGGGGAAACCCTCGAGATCTGGCAACTCACCCTCTCCAACGAGCGAAAGGTGCCGGCCCGGCTTTCCGTCTTCTCCTGCATCGAGTTCTGCCTGTGGGATGCCTGGGACGACATGACCAACTTCCAGCGCAACCTTTCCACGGGCGAGGTCGAGGTAGAGGGGGGCGTGATTTACCACAAGACGGAGTACCGGGAACGGCGCAACCACTTTGCTTTTTTCGCCTGCTCCGAAACGCCGGCCGGCTTCGATACCCAGCGGGAGGCCTTCCTGGGGCCATACCGGGGATGGGACCGGCCGGTGGCGGTCGAGCAGGGCCGTTCCTTCTGTTCCATCGCCCACGGCTGGGCCCCGATGGGCTCACACCACATCTCGCTCACCCTCCAGCCCGGCGAAACCCGCCAGATCGCCTTCCTCCTGGGCTATCACGAGAACCCGCCGCACGACAAGTTCGATCCCCCCGGTTCCCAGCGCATCAACAAGCGCACGGTCCTTCCGATCATCGAGCGCTACTCGAGGCCCGAGACGATCGCGCAGGCGTTCCAGTCCCTCCAGGCCTACTGGGAGCGGATCCTGTCCACCTTTCAGGTGCACACCGGCGACGAACACACGGACCGCATGGTGAACATCTGGAACCCCTACCAGGTGATGGTGACCTTCAACCTGGCTCGTTCGGCGTCCCTTTTCGAATCGGGCATCTCCCGGGGCATCGGCTTCCGCGATTCCAACCAGGACCTCCTGGGATTTGTTTCCCTTGCGCCGGAGCGGGCGCGCGAACGCCTCCTCGATCTGGCCGCCACGCAGCTGGAAAACGGCGGGGCCTACCATCAGTACCAACCTCTGACCAAGCGGGGCAACCACGAGATCGGCAGCAACTTCAACGACGACCCCCTCTGGCTGGTGCTGCACGCGGCGGCCTATCTCAGGGAGACGGGAGACTGGGGCATCCTCGATGAGAGGGTGCCCTACGACAACCGGCCGGAACGGGCCACCCCGCTCTACGAGCACCTTCAGCGCGCCCTGCGCTATACCCTGGAACGTCTGGGCCCCCACGGGCTCCCGCTCATCGGGCGCGCCGATTGGAACGACTGCCTGAACCTGAACTGCTTCTCCGATACCCCCGGGGAATCGTTCCAGACCACCGCGAACAAGGATGGCCGTGTGGCGGAATCGGTGCTCATCGCCCTGCTGTTCATCCTTGCTGCCCGGGAAATGGCCGCCATCGCCCGCTTTCGCGGCCTGGAGGAAGAGGCGCAACGCTACCTGGACGAGGCGACGCGGATGGCGACCGCGGTGCAGGAACACGGCTGGGATGGGGAGTGGTACCTTCGCGCCTACGACGACTCCGGCCGGCCGGTTGGCTCACGGGAGTGCCCCGAAGGGCAGATCTTCATCGAGCCTCAGGGCTTTGCCGCCCTGGCCGGGGTCGGCCTAGAGGATGGGCGGGCAGAACGGGCCCTGCGCTCGGTGAGGGAGCGGCTGGCCACCCCCCACGGGATCATGCTCCTCCAGCCGGCCTACTCGCGCTACTACCTCCACCTGGGCGAGATCTCCTCCTACCCGCCGGGCTATAAAGAGAACGGCAGCATCTTCTGCCAGACCAACCTCTGGATCGCCATCGCCGAGGCGTGCCTGGGCCACGGCGACCGGGCTTACGACACCTACCTGAAGATCAACCCCTCGGCGCGGGAAGCGCTCAGCGATCTCCATCGCTGCGAGCCGTACGTCTATGCCCAGATGATCGCCGGACGGGACGCGCCGAATCACGGCGAAGCCAAGAACTCCTGGCTCACCGGGACGGCCGCCTGGAGCTATGTGGCGATCACGCAGTGGATCCTGGGTATCCGGCCGACCTTCTCCGGCCTGCAGATCGATCCGGTGATCCCCTCGCGTTGGTCGGGATTCGAGGCGCGCCGTACCTTTCGCGGCGTGCTCTACCACATCTCGGTACGCCGGGTCGGCCCGGGCCGCGCCGTCTCCCTGGAAGTGGACGGCCGGCCGGTGCCCGGAAAGATCGTCCCTTTGCCACCGCCCGGAACGAAGGAGTGCTTCGTCCGGGCCACGCTCGGTTGACGGAGAAGGAGGCCACCCATTGTGGGAAGCGATCCCTGCGCCCGCTAGCACCACCTCGCTCCTTTCCCTGTGGATTGCCGGTCAGGCACAACGAGCGGCCTCCGCTACCCGGCCGGCCGTTCCTGCGTATAGGGATCCCCGTCGTCCGGTCGCAGAACGGGTGGCGGACCTCTTGGCCCGCATGACCCTGGAGGAAAAGATCGGCCAGATGACGCTCGTGGAGAAAGGGAGCATCGTTCCCGAAGACATCGCTGCCCGCTCCATCGGGGGATTGCTCAGCGGCGGAGGCGCCTCTCCTCCCCGAAACGCTCCGGAGGAATGGGCCGCGATGGTCAACGGCTTTCAGGAATATGCCCTGCGCTCGCGCCTGGGCATCCCGCTCCTGTATGGTGCGGACGCCGTGCACGGCCACGGCAACGTGTACGGCGCGGTCATTTTCCCCCACAACATCGGCCTGGGAGCTACCCGGGATCCGGAGCTTGTAGAGCGCGTCGGCCGCGCGACCGCCGAAGAGATGGCGGCCACCGGGATCTACTGGAATTACGCCCCGGTGCTCGCCGTCCCCCAGGACATCCGCTGGGGCCGTACGTACGAGGGCTTTGGCGAGCAGACGGAACTGGTCTCGGTGTTGGGCAGCGCCTACATCCGCGGGCTGCAGGACGGCGGCCGGGCGCGCCTTCCGGGCGCGGCCATCGCGGTGCTCGCCACGCCCAAGCACTATGTCGGGGACGGGGGCACCGCCTGGGGAAGCTCGGAAACCGTTCTGCTCCGGCGCTTCTGGATCGATCGCGGGGATACGCAGGTCGACGAGCCCACCCTTCGCGCCGTCCACCTGCCTCCGTACGCGGCGGCGCTTCGGGCCGGTGCGATGTGCGTGATGGCCTCCCTGAGCAGCTGGCGCGGGCTGAAGATGCACGCCCACCACTACCTCCTCACGGACGTGCTCAAGGGCGAACTGGGCTTTCGGGGGTTCCTCGTCTCGGATTGGGAGGGCATCGTCCCGATCTCTGCGGATTATTACCGCGCCGTAGTCACCGCCATCCGCGCCGGGATCGATATGGTCATGGTGCCCTGCGACTATCCGACCTTCATCGCGACCCTGAAACGGGCGGTCGAGCAGGGCGATGTCCCCCTGGCACGGATCGACGATGCCGTGCGGCGCATCCTCACGGCCAAGTTCCTGCTGGGCCTGTTCGAGCGGCCCTACGCCGAGCTCTCGCTCCTTCCTTCCGTTGGCTCCGCCGAGCACCGCGAACTGGCCCGGGAAGCGGTGCGCCGGTCGCTGGTGCTCTTGAAAAACGAAGGGGTGCTCCCGCTGGCCAAGGAAACCCCGCGGATCTTCGTCGCCGGCCGGGGCGCGGACGACATCGGCCTGCAGTGTGGCGGCTGGACGATCGAGTGGCAGGGAAAGAGCGGCTCGATCACCCCGGGAACGACCATCCTCCAGGCCATCCGGCAGGCCGCCGCCGGATCGGCGGTGCCCTACGATCCCGAGGGACGGTTCGAGGACATCGTGGATGCCGTCGGACAGCCAGCCATCGCCGATGTGGGGATCGCGGTGGTGGGGGAAGAGCCCTATGCGGAAGGCCTCGGGGACCGGGCCGACCTTTCCCTTTCCCCAGAGGATATCGCGGTGCTCCGCCGGCTGCGGACACGCTGCCGCAGGATGGTCGTCATCCTCCTTTGCGGCCGGCCGCTCATCGTCACCGCGGAGATCGCGCACTGGGACGCGCTCGTCGCAGCCTGGCTCCCGGGGACCGAGGGCCAGGGGATAGCCGACCTCCTCTTTGGGGATTTCCCGTTCACAGGAAAACTGCCCTACACCTGGCCGCGCGGCATGGAGCAGGTTCCCCTCGGCAGCGGCGCCGGTAGCCCCCTCTTTCCTTTCGGCTACGGGCTGGAGAGGTAAGGCAGACCATGTCCTGCGACTACTATGGGCTGCCCACACGGGCGCTGGACAGCGGCCTGTTGCGCCTGGAGTACCTGGCGGAGGCCGGTCCCCGCTTGGTGCGCCTGTGTCTGGCTGGATCGGAAGAAAACCTGCTTGCGGAGACACCGGACCTGGCCTGGGACACTCCCTTCGGACGTTACACCCTCTACGGAGGGCATCGCCTCTGGCACGCGCCCGAAGCCTTTCCCCGTTCCTGCATCCCGGACGACCAGGGCTTAGAGGTTGAGGAACTGCCCGACGGCGTGCGGTTGACCCGGCCGGCCGAGCCCGGCACCGGGATCCGGAAAACCCTGGAAGTCCGCCTGCACCCGCAACGTGCGGCGCTCAGCCTGCACCACGACCTTCAAAACGATGGGCTCTGGCCGGTCGAGCTCGCACCTTGGGCGATCACCCAACTGCCCCTGGGCGGCGTGGTCCTCCTGCCACAGACGCTCCTGCCGCTCCAGGGGGAGGCTCTCTCGCCCAACCGCAACCTGATCCTGTGGCCCTACACCCGCTGGGAGGATCGTCGCCTGCACCCTTACGACGACCTCTTCCTGGTCGAGGCCTTGCCCTTGCCTTCCCCGCTCAAGATCGGCTACCTGAACCGCAGAGGATGGACCGGCTATCTGCGCCGGGGCATCCTTTTCTGCAAGCGCTTCGTGCCCCAAACCGGGCGGCCTCACCCCGATTGGAACTGCAACGTGGAGGTCTACCTGGGCGACTCTTTTGTGGAACTGGAGACATTGGGCCCGCTCAGTCGGCTGGAGCCGGGCCAATCCGTACGGCACACCGAGGGTTGGGAGTTCTTCCCAGTGCCGGACAGGCCGCCCACCGTAGAGGCCATCCGCGAACTGATTGCCTCGTTGCCCCTCCCTTGAAACGCGCCATAGCGGACGTCAGCCCCCTGGCGGAGTTCGGAGCCCGCTGCTCCAAAAAGGCGCCACTTCCTCAGAACAGGCCCTGGGCAGGAATTCGCGGCCGTCGCAGAAGTGCCGGCTTTCTCCAGGGGAACCCGCCGCCCGCCTTTGACACCCAGAAGGGCATATGATATCGTATCTCCGTACCGGGCTGGCCCGGGTGCACACAACGGCCGATCGGTTGAGGCAGGAGATGGAGCAGGCGTTCGAGCGTTACCGGGATCGGCTGGAAGCCGTGGAGGCCGAAATGCGGGCCTGCCTTCCGATGCCCGCGGGCCGGCTGGCGCGCTTCTACGGCATGATGGCCTACCACCTGGGCTGGCAGGATGCTGCCTTCCGCCCGGCGGCGGCACGCACCGGCAAACGGCTACGCCCCCTGCTTTGCCTCCTGGCTGCCGAAGCGGTCGGGGGGGACTGGCAGGACGCCCTCCCAGCGGCCGCTGCGGTCGAGCTGCTGCACAACTTTACCCTCATCCACGACGATATCGAGGACCATAGCCCCCTTCGGCGCGGCCGGCCAACCGTGTGGTCGATCTGGGGCATCCCCCAGGCGATCAACGTGGGCGATGGCCTTTTCGTCCTCGCCCGGATGGCGCTCTTCCGGCTGCGCGAGCGCGGCGTTGGGCCCGAAACGGTGCTCCAGGCCGTCGCCCTGCTCGATAGGGCCATCCTGCACATCTGCGAAGGGCAGTACCTCGACCTTTCCTTCGAGGGCGATACCGAGGTCACCGAGGAGGCCTACACGGAGATGATTGCCGCCAAGACGGCCGCGCTGATCGAAGTAGCGGTGCACCTTGGCGGCCTCGTGGGGGGCGGTTCCTCGGACGAGATCTCTTCCTTACGCCGCTACGGAGCCGCGCTCGGCCTGGCCTTCCAGGTCCAGGACGACCTCCTGGGGGTGTGGGGGAAGGAGGAGGAAACCGGCAAACCGGCAGCGGCCGACCTCTATAGCCGCAAGCTCGGCCTTCCGGTCGTGCACGCGCTCGCCCACGCTCCCGCCAAAGATCGCGCCGCGCTCGCCCGCCTCTACCAGAGCCAGGAGCCCCTCGATGCCAAGGCGGCGGAATGGGTCCTGGAGCTCCTCGAACGGGCCGGCTCCCGGCAGTATACCGAGGCCGTCGCTGCCGCCTATCACGCCCAGGCAGTGGCCGCGCTCGAGGGCCTCCCGGACACTTCTGCACGCAGGGCCCTTGCGGAGATCGCCTCCCTCCTGGTCGGAAGGAGGAGCTAGAAGGCGCGCGATGCCGCTTGTGCGGCACGACGGGGCCCCAAAGGAAGCGTTAGCCCATTGCATACCAACGGCTGAGGCACTCCAGCCGACGGGGGATACCGGAGAAGCATAGAGGACAGGGCCGGCCGGCCTTTCCGGTTGTCCACCACGACCTTCCCCCGCTTGATCACCATCCACACCGGGTTTGTGCCGAATCGGTAAGCCAGGTGACGGTAGTCTGGCAGGTCCAGGACGAGTAGATCCGCCTGTTTGCCCACTTCCAGGCTGCCGACGCGTTCCTCCCAGCCGATCGCCCGGGCGGCATTCCGGGTGGCGGCCACGATCGCCTCGGCCGGCCGCAGTCGCATCGCCCGGCAGGCCAGCGCGATGATAAAGGGCATGGATTCGCAATAGCAGGTTCCCGGGTTCAGGTCGGTGGCGAGCGCCAGGGTCCCGCCGGCATCGAGCAGGGCGCGTGCCGGGGTATAATGGCTTTGCCCCAGTCCGAAGGGCGTCCCCGGGAGCGAGACGGCGACGGTCGCGGAGCGGGCCAGGGCGAGCAGCTCGGTCTCCGGGGTACAGACCAGGTGGTCCGCCGAGACGGCGCCCAGCTCGACAGCAAGCAGCGTGCCACCGAGCGGCGCGAACTCGTCCGCGTGGATCTTGAGCCCCATCCCAAGTTCCCGCGCGCGCTCCAGGATGCGGCGCGCCTGGGCCAGATCGAAGGCCCCCCGGTCGCAGAAGACATCGCAGAAGAGCGGGGCCGGCCGCGGAGCAGCAGCCGTCGCCTCCTCCCAGAACGAGGCGGCGGCCGGAAGCATCTCCTCCACGACCAGGCCGACGTAGCCGTCGGGGTCCGAACGGAACTCCGCCGGGACGGCGTGCGCCGGCAGAAAGGTGGGCACCAGGTCCATCGCGTGCCGGGCATCCAACTCCAGGATCGCCCCAAGGAGCCGTAGCTCCCCCTCCGTCTCCAGCGCATAGCCGGTTTTGACCTCGGCGGTGGTCGTTCCATGGGCGAGCATGCGGTCCAACCGCGCCCAGGTTTCGCCAAGCAGCGCCTCCCGAGGGGCGCTACGCGTCGCCTGCACCGTGCTCAGGATCCCCCCGCCGGCCTCGAGGATCTCGAGATAGCTTGCCCCACGCAACCGGAGCTCGAACTCCAGAGCGCGGGAACCGGCAAAAAGGGCATGGGTGTGCGGATCCACCAGTCCAGGGAGGACCACACGCCCTCCGACGTCGATCATCCGGCGCGCCCGGTAGGCGGATGCGATCTCCCGCGTTTCCCCCACCGCGACGATCGTCGCTTCCTGGATGGCCACAGCGCCGTCCTCGATGATCCCGAGAAGGGAAGCATCGTCATGGCCGCCCATCGCGATGGTCAGGAGCTGCCCGGCATGGAGCAGAAGCAGGTCCGCTTTCATCCCGACTCCTCGCGGCGGGGCGGGCTCAGGCGGGGGATCTGCAAGAGCGCGACGCGCCACACCGGCAGGGCGTTCAGTCGCTCCAGCGCCCGGGCCTGTGCCCGGTTCTCCTGGGCAGTCCGCGCGCTCAGGGCGCGCTGCAGGAAAGATTCGAGCCCCCAGGAAAAAAGGACGAACCCTGCCAGAATGCCGCCCAGGCCAGCAAACAGCCCCCAGTTTGCGCTAAGCCAACGGCGGGTGATCACGATGTAGTAAAGGAAGGCCGCCAAAGCCAGCAAGAAGAGTACCTTGCAGCCGGTCTCTAATCCGTAGCGGAGGAGGAGCCACCGCAATCCGGTACGTCGGAGAAGCACCACCTGCAGGAGGAGGAAAAAGATCACCGGAGGCACCAGGGTGAAAACGAGCACCCGGCCCGGCGAAAAGGGCCCAAGGATCGTGGCCACCAGGAAGCCGCCCAGGGCATAGAAAGAAAAGGCCTGGACGGCCTGTTTGAAGAAGGTTGGTGTGGTCGAATGAGAAGGCATCCGTTGGCTCCATCGTTCGGGCAGACCAGCCCGCTACGCATCGCCATCATA
>DAOTVY010000025.1:0-123870 GCA_034436115.1 Chloroflexia bacterium
CTGTTTGTGTTATTGAAGCAAAAATGGTCGGTTCCCACCCGTGAGTGGCAGGCCATCGTCGCGGTGGCTTTGGCCTCCTTCCTGGCCATCGTTCATCCCCTTGTCCCAACTCATGTCTGAACCTCAGTGGTTCACTTCCAAGCGCATGAGGCGGGCCTTCAAGGTGCGGAAGAAATAGTCGCGGCCCTGGAGCCGGACGAAGCGGCAGAAAACGTCGCTGCGGCGCACCCGCACGCAATCGCCTTCCCTGAGCGACAGCACGTTCTGGCCGTCCGCATTCACCCCAGCCGCATTCTCGGTGACGACCTGGAGCTCGACGGTCGAGTCCTCAGGCAATACGAGAGGGGGCAAGCAACACAGATGCGCCGCCACGGGGACAAGAAGGAGGCAGCGGCTCTCTGGATGAAGGATAGGTCCGCCCACCGACAACGCATAGGCCGTCGAGCCGGTGGCGGAGGCGACCAGCACGGCATCCCCGGTGTAAGTAGTCAGGGTTGCGCCATTCACCCGCGCCGCGACGCGCAACGTCAGGGCTGTCCGTTCGCGGGCGACGGAGAATTCGTTCAGGGCAAGCGCCTGCACCAGCTCTTCTTCGCCGCGCAAGACCCTGCCCTCGAGCATCGCACGCTCCTCCAGCCAGTAGTCGCCTGCGAGCAAGCGCGGCAGCTGCCGGAGCACTTCGCCGGGGGTCACTTCCGCCATGAAACTGAGCCGGCCAAGCCCCACACAGACCAGGGGAACTCCGATCCGCGCGGCTACATGGGCTCCACGGAGCGCTGTCCCATCCCCACCCAGGGTAAAGAGCAGCTCGCAGTCCGCGAGGGCTTCCGGCGGAAGGGCGCAGGCTTCGTGGGCCGGGCCACGCCACACCGAGATCCCCAAGCGGCTGAGCCAGTCTTCCAGGTCCCGGCTCAGTTGTTCAGCTGCCTCGATCCGCGGTGTGTAGAGCAGTGCAACCCGTCGCGCCATCCTTCCGCGGGGCAGATCTGCAGGGTCACCACACTCCGGTTTAGCCATCCCGCCTGACCTCCTCGGCCCGTACGCTTGCATCCCGCACCACCATCGCTGCAAACAGCGCCGCCGTCTTCGCCAGGATCTGTGCATCCCGGTAATGGAGCAGTTGGATCGCCTTGGCCGGGCATTCCCCAACACAGATCCCGCAGCCCTGGCAGGCGGCCACCTCGATCGTCGCGGCGCCCTGAATGCCACCGGCCCCGACCTTACGGGGATCGATCTGCGGCACGCCAAAGGGACAGACCCGGACGCACGTCAGGCAACCGACGCAACGGCTCTCGTCCACGACGGCAACGATGCCCCCAACCTCGATCGTCCGGTGCGCCAGGATCGTGCTGGCCCGGGCAGCCGCCGCCTGCGCCTGGACGATCGCCTCCGGGGCAAGTTTTGGATAATGCGCCAGGCCGCAGAGGAAAATGCCCTCGGCAGCAAAATCGACCGGGTTCAGTTTCACGTGCTTTTCCATGAAAAAGCCTTCACCAGAACAGGCCAGCTTGAAGGTCTCGGCGATGCGCTGAAAGTCGGGCTGCGGCTGAATGGCCGTGCTCAACACCAGGAGATCGACATCTAGCCGCAGCGTCTCCGCCAGGTTGGGCTCCTCGAACGCGACCTGTAGCCGGCCGTCCAGGGCCGTGACCTGTGGTGCCCGCGCCTCCGAGAAGGGGACAAAGACCACGCCGGCCCGGCGCGCCTCGGTGTATTCGGTCTCCCACAGCCCATAGGTGCGAATATCGCGATAGAGGACAGTCACGCGCATATCGGGATTGCGCGCCCGCAACGCACGGCTGTTGCGCACCGCCTGCACACAACAGACGCGGCTGCAATAGTAGGGCTGGTCCGGAGGTGTCACACACTGAATCATGACTACGTGCCGAAGGTACCGCAGCCATTCCTGGTCCTCGGCGAGCGCCTTTTCCAGGTCCCGCTGGGTGACCACGCCCGGATGGCGCCCCAGCAGTGCCTGGGGCAGGCCGACCTCTTGCGGCACGCCGTTTCCCCGATACTCCACGCCGCCGGTCGCGATGAGGGTCACCCCGTGCTCGATGTCCCTTTCCCTCCCATCGGTAAAGCGAACCGTGCTGCGGAAGTTGCCCCGGAACCCGTGCGAAGCGACCACTTCGGCCGGCATCAGGAGCTCGATCCGCGGATGCTGTTGTACGCGCTGGATCATCTGCTGCAAGGTGGCCTGCGGAGACTGCCCCCCGAAGGGATGGTATAGGTGCCAGGCGTTTCCCCCCAGTCGGTCGGAGCGCTCGACCAGGACGACGGGAAAGCCCCCATCTGCCAGCGCGAGCGCGGCGGTCATCCCCGCAAGGCCTCCCCCCACCACCAGCGCCCGCTGGACGACCGGGATCCTGACCCGGTGCAGCGGTTCCAATGTACGTACCCGCGCCACGGCCATTCGCACCAGGTCATAAGCCTTAGCGGTGGCTGCTTCCGACTGTGCTCCATGCACCCACGAACAGTGGTTGCGGATGTTGGCCATCTCGAAATAGTAGGGGTTCAGGCCTACCTGACGGATCGTGTCCTGGAAGAGCGGTTCATGGGTTAGAGGCGTGCAGGAGGCCACCACCACGCGGTTCAGGTCGTGTTCCTGGATCGCCTCCTGAATGGCGCGCAACCCGTCCTCGGAACAGGTATAAAGGAGGTTGCTCGCGTGGATGACCCCGGGCAGGGTGCGCGCGTAGGCGACCACTGCGGGCACGTCCACGACACCGGCGATGTTCGTGCCGCAGTGACAGACAAAGACGCCGATCCGGGGCTCCTGTCCGCTTACATCCTTTTCCGGGGGGTAGGCCCGTTCGCGCGTCCGGGTCCAGCGCACGTCCCCCAGGAGTGCCATCGCCTGGGCGGCTGCCCCGCTGGCCTCGGTGACCGATTCTGGGATGTCCTTGGGCGCGGCAAACGCACCGCACACAAACACGCCTGGACGGTTCGTGGCTGTCGGGGAGAAAGGCTCGGTCCAGGCAAAGCCGTGCTCGTTTAGCTCCACGCCGACGATGCGCGCGAGCTCCCGCGTGGATTCCGGGATCTCCATGCCAATGGAAAGCACCACCATGTCGAAGCGCTTGGCCTCCATCCGCCCACTTTCGTCCTGATACGTGAGCCAGAGGTCGGCGGTCACCGGATCCTCCTTCACGGAGGATACCCGACAGCGCGTGAAGGCAACCCGGTAGCGGTCGCGGGCCCGTCGGAAGTACTCGCTATAGCCCTTGGAGAAATCCCGCACGTCCATCATGAACACGTGCGCCTCCAAAGAGGGGTGGTGCTCCTTGGCGATGATGGCCTGCTTCATCGCGTACATACAGCAGACCGACGAGCAGTAGGCATGCTGCCGGTCGCGGGAGCCGACACACTGGATCCAGGCAACGTGTGTGGGTTCGCGGCCGTCGGAGGGACGCACGACGTGCCCACGGGTTGGTCCGGAGGCGGAAAGCAGGCGTTCGAACTGCAGGGAAGTGACCACGTTACGATATCGTCCCAGGCCATACTCCTGATAGCTCCGGGGATCCGAAAGCTCGTATCCCGGTGCCAGGAGGACTGCCCCGACTTCGATCTCCTCCGTGCGTTCGACATCTTCGTGGTTGACCGCCTTGGCCTGACAGACGTAAACGCAGGAGAGGCATTCTGAACACAGGGCGCATTGCAGGCAGCGCGCGGCTTCCTGCTGGGCTAGCTCCGGGGTATAGCCGCGCTCGACCTCGATGAACTCCCCGGTCCGTTCGTCGCGGCGGAAGCGTTGCTCGAGCGGCACTTCCGGCATGGGAACACGCCCGTGGCCGCGGATCTCGCCCCGTGCCTTCCGTTCGGCCAGCTCTTCTTCGCTCAGGTGCACCACAGGAAGGGCGGGTTTGGGCGGAGGTTCCAGCGGGAGGCCCTGGAGGTAGCGGTGGATGCTCTCTGCGGCACGATGGCCGGCTGCCACCGCTTCGATGACAAAGGCGGTTCCAGTGACCGCATCGCCGGCCGCAAAAACGCCCGGCCGGCCGGTCGCAAGTGTCCTGAGGTCTGCGTCGATCGTGCGGGTGCGCGTCACCCCGATGCGGCTATCGGGCGGGATGAAGGAGAGGCCCACGGCCTGCCCGATGGAAAAGATCACCACGTCCGCGGGAAGA
This sequence comes from Chloroflexia bacterium, assembly GCA_034436115.1. Lineage (GTDB taxonomy): Bacteria > Chloroflexota > Chloroflexia > DTKN01 > DTKN01 > DAOTVY01. The sequence continues at coordinate 4,131 of DAOTVY010000025.1, forward strand.
TGGTGCTCACTGTTGGGGATCACATCCATATCCGGCCGGCCGCCAGGAAGAAAGCCGCGAAAGTTCACCAGCGCTGCCCGCACACCAGTCACCCGGCCATCTCCGGTGACCTCCAGAAAAGTGCGTGAAGGGAGGATCTCCACTCCCTCCCGTTCCGCTGCGGCGATCTCCTGGGGGCTAGCCGGCATCTTCTCGCGGCTTTCCAGACAGGCGGCGGCGACCTTTGTTGCCCCCAGGCGCAGGGCCGTGCGGGCCGCGTCCATAGCCACGTTTCCGCCGCCCAGCACCAACACGCGCTTTCCGCTCAGATCCGGCGGTTGGCCCAGACGGACGTCGCGCAGGAGATGGATGGCGACCATCGTCCCCGGCAGGTCCGCGCCCGGGATGTTCAGCTTCTTTCCCTCGTGGGCCCCCACCGCCAGGAAGATGGCGTCGTACCCCTCGGCAAAGAGATCGTCCAGGTTGTCCACCCGGTGGTTCAGGCGCAGGTCTACCCCCAGGTCGACGATGTCCTGCACCTCGCGGTCCACGATCCAGGAGGGAAGGCGAAATTCGGGGACACCCACGCGCAGCATCCCGCCCGCCACCGGCATCGCCTCGTACACGGTCACCCCATAGCCCAGCTTCACCAGGTCCTGGGCACAGGTCAGCCCGGCCGGTCCTGCCCCGACGATGGCGATGCGCTGAGGGTAACGACGCGGCACCGGCTCCATCGGCTTGCGCGGTTGGGCGTAGACGATATCGGTCACAAAGCGTTTGAGTGCCGCGATGGCGACCGGTTCGTCCACCTTTCCCCGGTTGCAGGCATCCTCGCAACGGTGGTTACAGATGCGCCCACAGATGCCCGGGAAGGGGTTATCCTCCTTGATCACGCGCAGGGCATCTTCGTAGCGCCCTTCGCGGATGAGGGCGATGTAGCCCTGGGCGCGTTGATGGGCCGGGCAGGCGTCCCGGCAAGGAGAGATGCCCCGCTTGGCGATGGCGTAGGCGTTCGGAACGCCCTGGGGGTAGAGCTTGTAGGCCGCGCGCCGTTCCCCCAGGAAGGCGTTGAACGGGTCGGGCAATACGATAGGGCAAACCTGAGCACACTCGCCGCACCCGGTGCACTTCTGCAAGTCGATGTAGCGCGGCCGAAAGCGGATGGTGGCGCGGAAGCGTCCGGCGTGTCCCTCCAGGCCCACGAGCTCCGCGTTCGTGAGGAGATCGATGTTCAAATGGCGCCCGGCCTCGACCAGTTTGGGAGAAACGATGCACATGGCGCAATCGTTGGTGGGAAAAGTCTTGTCCAGCTGAGCCATGTGCCCGCCGATGGCCGTTTCCTTCTCCAGGAGATAGACGTGAAGGCCGCTTTCGGCCAGGTCGAGCGCGGCCTGGATACCGGCGATCCCGCCGCCGACAACCAGGACAGAACCTACCTTTTCCCCGGGTGGAGTGACGGTAGCTTCCGCCATCTTCGCCCTCCTGAGATCGACGAGGCCTTTCCAACGAGGTCACCGGCGGACAACACTATATCACCGGATCCCCTCACAGGCAAGTGATCACCAACCCCATTTGACAAAGGCACCGGCGGGCGCTATATTGGCAGCCGGGCGCCCAAGTGGCTTTCTTTGTAGCGGGCCGCCCGACGTTCGCTGTCGAACGGGCATTTCTAGGCCGAGGAGCGTGCCGATGGCTGAAGGACAAGGACGTCGTCACTTCTTCTTCCCCGGGGATCTCGCTTCGCACGACCCCGAATTGCACCACCTCATCCGCCTGGAGGAGGAACGCCAGGCCCGGAAGCTGATCATGATCGCTTCCGAAAGCATTGCTCCTGCACCGGTGCGCGAAGCCCTGGCCAGCGTCTTCAACAACATCTACGCCGAGGGCTACCCTTCGCTGCGGATGACCCGCTTTGAACGCGAGGAGCTGCTCAACTTCAAGCAAGAACTGGCCTACCACCGGCGGTACGCCGACCGCCGCTACTACAAGGGGACAGAACTGGCGGATTTCGTCGAAGCGCTGGCCATGAAGCGCTGCGCGGAGCTGTTCGCGACCCCCGAGATCCCGCCGGAACACATTTATGTCAACGTGCAACCCCTTTCTGGTGCCGCGGCGAACAACGCGGTATACAACGCCTTTGTGCAGCCGGGGGAGACGGTGATGGGGATGTCGCTGACCCACGGCGGCCACCTCACCCACGGCAGCCCGGCCAACCGTTCCGGCCGACTCTACCGCGTCGTGCCTTATGAGGCCAACCCGGCGACCGGCCGGCTGGACTACGACCAGATCCGAAAACTTGCCCTGGAGCACCGACCGCGGTTGATCATCGCCGGATATAGCGCGTATCCCTGGAGCGTGGATTGGGCTGCCTTTCGTTCCATTGCCGATGAGGTTGGGGCCATCTTCCTGGCGGATATCGCTCATACGGCGGGCCTGGTCGCGGCTGGCGTGTTCCCCTCCCCCGTGGGCCACGCGCACGTGGTCACCTTCACCACCCACAAGACGCTCTGCGGCCCGCGCGGAGCCTGTATCCTGACCACCGATCCGGAGCTGGCCGAGCAGCTGGAGGTAGGTGTCTTCCCCGGGGAACAGGGCGGACCGCACATCCACCAGATCGCTGCCAAGGCGGTCTGCTTCCGCCTAGCCCAGACGCCCGAGTTCCGGGAACTCCAGCGGCGGATCGTGGAGAACGCAGCCGTGCTAGCCGACGCCTTCCGCCGCCAGGGGTTCAAGCTGGCCTATGGGGGGACCGATTCCCACATGGTGCTGATCGACCTGCGGAGCGTGCGCACACCGACCGGCTACCCGCTGACGGGCGAGATCGCTTCGCGTATATTGGACCTGTGCGGCATCACCTGCAACAAGAATACCATCTACGGGGACGATAACCCGGCCCATCCCTCGGGACTGCGCTTCGGCACCACCTGGGTCACCCAGCGGGGTATGGGCCCGGAGCATATGGAACGCATCGCCGAGATCGTCGGGAAGGTGCTGCGGAACATCCATGCCTTCAGTTACATCGGCCTCACCGGGCTCCTCGGCCGGGGCAAGATCGAGCTCGACCTCCTGGAAGAGGCCAAGCGGGAGGTGGAGGAACTGGAGCGCACCGCCTGTGAGCGCGAGAGCGAGGTCGAGGAGCGGGGATACCCGTTCTACGCGGTCATGCCGGCGGCGCCGGTACGCCGCGTGACTCCATTGCGCGAGGAGCACGAGCGCCTGGGCGCGACTCTGGGCGAACACCACGGCTGGCTCCTACCGTTGCACTACGGCGACCCGGAGGGGGAACTGGAGGCGGCCAAGACAGGGGTTGCGCTGTTCGACCGAACGGACACCGGGTTGCTTTACGTTTGGGGAGAACGCGCTCAGCCCCTCCTCCAACAAGCGATTACCGGCGACATCCGTCGCTTGCCGCTCGGGCAGAGTATCCGCACGTTTCTCCTGGACAAGGACGCCAACCTGATCGACGACATCACCGTCCTTTACCTGGACCGCGACCCCAAATGGCGGGACCACTACTGGATTACCTGCAACGCGGCCCGCGTGGAGCGGGTCAAAGCGTGGCTCCGGGGCCTATCGGATGGCTACCTCCTGTTCGACCGCGACGATGTCTTTGCCAAGGTGGAAGGGCCGGCCGTGGTGGAGGATCTGAAGGAAACGGATGAGGAACAGCGGCGCTGCGTCCTGGCGGTGCAGGGCCCCAAAGCGGTCCGCCTCCTGCACACCCTAATCCCCGCGGCCGATCGGTTGCGTTTCCGCCACAGCCTCCAGGTACGGGTGAACGGCATCCCTGTGCTCCTGCACCGGGCTGGTTACACTGAGGAGGACGAGCGCTACGAGCTGTTCGTGCACCCCCGGCACGCCGCAGAACTCTGGCGCCTCCTGCTGGAGGCAGGGAAGCCGTTCGGCGTGCGCCCGGCCGGCCTTGAGGCGCGCAAAGCGCTGCACGCCGAGGCGGGCCTTCCCTCCTGGGAAGGCGAGGAACCCATCAGCGGCCTCGACCTCATCCGCGGTCGCTTCCGGAGCTGGGTGTGCCTCTCCAAGACTTACTTCGTTGGATTGGAACCGATCCTGGCGCAACTGGAACCGCCTTCGGAACGCGGCGAGTTCCATTGGGAGCCGCCGAAGGACGCGCCGCTCAAGCGTTCCGCCCTCTACGAGGAACATCTGCGCCTCAAAGCGACCATGGTGCCGTTTGCCGGTTATGAGATGCCGGTGCGCTACAGCGGCATCCACGAGGAGCATCTGGCTGTGCGTACCGCCGCCGGCCTGTTCGATGTCTCCCACATGGGCGTGTTCGAGGTACGCGGGGAACACGCCACCTCGTTCCTGGACACAGTGGTCACGAACTACATCGCCGCCCTGCGCCCCGGCCAGTCCGCCTACGGTTACCTGCTGGACCCCGACGGCGAAGTGCTCGACGACCTGATGGTCTACCGCCTGGCCCCGGATCGGTACCTCCTGGTCGTCAATGCAGCCAACGAGGACAAGGACTGGGCCTGGCTGAACGCGGTCAACGAGCGCCGGGTGATCATCGACCGGCAACACCCCGTGCGGGAGATCGAGCACCCGGTGGAACTGCGGAACCTGAAGGATCCGGCAAACGGCGACGCCTGCCGGGTGGATCTGGCGTTGCAAGGGCCGGCTTCTTTGCGCACGCTCCAGGCGCTGGCGCCGGACGAGGAGACCCGTCGCACCCTGGCCCGGATCCGACGCACCGAGCTGGCCGAGGTGACGTTAGACGGGATGCCGCTGATTGTGGCGCGCACCGGCTACACGGGCGAACGGTACGGCTATGAGATCTTTGTCCACCCGGAGCAGGCGCCGCTCCTATGGCGCCGGATCCTCGAGGTCGGGGAAGCGTTCGGGGTACGGCCTGCCGGGCTGGGAGCGCGCGATTCGACCCGCACCGAGGCCGGCCTTCCCCTCTACGGGCACGAACTCGCTGGCCCGTACCACATCACCCCGGCGCAGGCCGGCTTCGGATCGTACGTCAAGCTCCACAAGCCGTTCTTCATCGGCAAACATGCGGTCATCTCGTGGCGCGACACGGAACGCGAGCGCGAGATCTGCCGCTTCCGGCTGGAAGAAAAAGGCGTCCCGGCACTGCACACTGGCGACCCCGTGGTGGACCGCCGCGGGCGTTGCATCGGATACGTGACCAGTTGCGCGCTCGACACGAATGGCTACCAGCTCGGTATGGCCTGGATCGATCGCCGCTACCATCGTGTCGGCAACCGCATCGGCGTCTTCCCCCTGGCACGGCGCTCCGGGGGCCGCAGCGACAAACCGAAAGACGAGCTGGTGCCCGGAGACCAGACGCTTCTTCCGGAGTGGGGGGTGATCTTGACCCGTTTCCCGGTGGGGCGGGAGTGGGAAGCCCAGCCGGGGGCAGGCGCCTGATCCACTTCCGAGGCCTCGGGGCTCAACGAAACGGCAGCCGGCTGAGCACCTCCGGCAACGCGGCCCAGGTTGCACACCAGGCGTGGAGGAGAACGGGCAGGGCAAGCAATCCGGTGCGGTCGCGCAACAGGCCGTAGAGCAGGCCGAACAGGCTTCCCTCGAGGGCCGCCATTCCGAACGCCACAGGCCAGAGTCGTTCCTGGCCGAGCAGGCTTCCGTTCCGGGCCAGCCCGTAGAGCAATGCCTGGAGCACGATTGCCGGCGCAGGGCTACGGAAATAGGCCTGGAGACGGGGCTGAAGCAGCTGTCGGAAGAAAAACTCCTCTGGCAGCGCTTCCCCTAACAGCGCGCACCCATAAGCCACGGGAAGCGCCAGCGCCACCTGCCACCAAGGCGCCTGCACCGAAGCAAGAAGCACCCGCGGGTTCGCCACTGCGGGGACCGTCAGTAGCGCGAGCAGAGCGAAGAGGAGGGAGCGAAAGCGTCCTGGCAAGCGCAGCAGCGACGCCAGGCCAAGATGGTTCCAGGACACGCCCGAAAGGAGAAGCAAAGCGACAGGAAGGAGCATCCAGACCCCGAGTTTCGCGAACCCGTCGCGGACAATCCCCGGAGGCAGGGGAAGGAAAGCATCGGGTCGCAGGAACAGGAGGACCATCAGCGCCAAGGCCAGCAGCAAACCGACGAAGGGACGTGGAGCGGGACCCGGCCGTGAACCCTCGCTACGGGTCAGGTAGGCCGTCAGCGCCAGGCCCAAGCCGGCTGTCAGGAGGGAAATGAGCCGGGGGTACAGCCAGGCTCTCGGCCCCACCACCACCGAGAGGGTCAGAAGGAGCACAAACAACAGGGAGGAGACCCCCCAGGGCTGGAGTACCTGGGACGGAAACAGTCCGCGGCGCGCCCGCACCCCAGTCCCTCCAGGAACGTGAATCGCCCGGCACTGTCCGTTCGAGGTTCCCCCGCGGCCGTCTCGCGATCGCTAGAGCGCGGCCAGAGCTCGAACTGCCCCTTCCAGGAAGCGCAGCCACCACTGGGGCATCAACCCAACGACGATGACCAGGGCGGTGGTAACCAGGAGGGTTACCGAAACCGCATCGGTAGCGACCACCGGGGTTTCCTCGGCGGGCGCCTCGAACCAGACCGCCTTCAGCACCCGCAAGTAGTAGTAGAAGGCGATGATCGTGTTGGCGAGCCCAAGGCCGGCCAACCAATAAAGGCCTTCCTTGAAGGTGGCCCAGAAGAGCCAAAACTTGGCAAAGAATCCCGCGAGCGGCGGGACACCCCCGAGCGAGAAGAACAGGATCGTCAACGCGCCCGCCAGCGGCAACGAGCGCTTGCTAAGTCCGGCGAACGCTTCGAGCTCCTCGCTCCCGATGTGGCGGCTGATCGCCACGACGGTGGCAAAGGCCCCCACATTCGTCAGCACGTAGGCAAAGAGGTAGTAAAAAAGCGCCTGCAACCCTTCTCCGGAGGCGAGCACCACAGCGATCAGCATGTAGCCGGCGTGCGCGATGCTGGAATAGGCCAACAGGCGCTTCACGTTGCGTTGAGGCAGGGCCATCAGGTTGGCTGCAGTAAAGGTAATCACCGCCAGGGCGGCAAGCAAGCCCCTCCACCCCTGCCACTGGCCCCACTGAGCGGTCCCGCCGGCGCTCCCGAACGCTACCTGGAAGAGGCGCACCACGACCACAAAACTGGCCGCCTTGGACCCGGTGGAAATGAAGGCCGCGATCGGCGTAGGCGCTCCCTCGTACACATCCGGCGCCCAGGCGTGGAAGGGGACCAGCGCCAGTTTGAAGCCGAAACCGGCGATCAGGAACACGATGCCCAGGAGCAGCCCGCGGCCACCGGGTTCCAGCAGGCCGGCCAGCCCGCCCACCTGCGCAATCCCCTGGGCAATGCCCTCGAGCGAGGTCTCGCCGGTAAAGCCGTAGATCAAGCTCATACCGTAGAGAAGAACGCCCGAAGAAAAGGCGCCGAAGAGGAAATACTTCAGGCCGGCCTCGATGGAACGTCTCCGGAAATCAAAGGCCGCCAGAAGGTAGAGGGAAATGCTGGTCAGCTCCAGCGCCACATAGATCGTCACCAGCTCTCCCGCTGCGGCCATCAACGTCATCCCGAGAAGGGAAAGCACCAGCAGGCCGTAATACTCCCCTTCGTGATCGCCCCAGTTGCGGTCCAGGGAAAGGAGCAGCACCAGCGCCCCGGCCAGCAGAAACACCACCCGGAAGAACTGGGTTACCCCGTCGACCCGAAACGCTCCGCCAAACGCCGCGTTGCGCAGCAACAATTGGCCAAACAGGTCGGGCAAATAGCGCTGCAGGACCGAGCGGGGGCCCACAAGGTAGCTGGCCAGCGAGACGACGACCAACGAAACGAGGGTGAAGTAGCCCAGCCAACCGCTCCGCGCCGCACCGTCCCGCTCCTTACGGCGCAGGTAAAAGAGATCAAGCCCCACCACGACCAGCCCGAGCAGCGTCAACACGATCTCGGGCAAGACAAGGAGCAGATCCATTCCTCCGGCCAAAGGGTACCTCCTCCTGCATCTTCCTCGGCCCCGCTGAGGCGGGATGGGCCCTCGAAAGGTGAGCCCAACGTGCCCCGGAAGCACCTGGGATTCCTCATCCGCCTGCCACGGGCAGCTTTCGTTTCCACCGAAGCGTACGCGCTCGCTTGCGCCCCTCCTAACCCGTGAAAGGCCGCAGCAGGGCGGTCACCGCCTGGTTGATCAAATCCACCAGGAAGGCCGGATAGACACCCACCGCCACCATGAAGGCCAAAAGCGGGACCATCGTCACGATCTCGCGCAGGTCCATATCGAAGAGGTGGCCCTCCTGATGCAACTCTTCGAACTTTTCCTTGGGCATCCCAAACAGCATGCGTTGGATCGTCCATAGGAGGAAGGCCGCGGTAAAGACGATGCCCAGGGTGGACACGGCCACCAACACGAGCACCGCCCCGGATCCGAGCAGCACCTCCACCCCCTTCTTGGTTATCTCCAGGGCTGCCCCGAAGGCACCTCGAAAGACCATGAATTCGCTGACGAAACCGGCCAGCCCGGGAAGCCCCAGGGAGGCAAAACAGGTCACGCCCCAGATGCCCGCGTAGGCCGGTACCAACCGACGCAGGCCGCCGTACACGTGCAGGTCGCGCGTGTGCACGCGTTCGTAGATGACCCCGACCAGGAAGAAGAGTCCCCCGGTGATGATCCCGTGGTTGAACATCTGGAGCACTGCGCCGTTCAACGCAATCGCTTTCGAAGTGAGCTCGGCTCCGGCCATCGCAGCAATGGCCACCCCCAGGACCACATAACCCATGTGGTTCACGGAAGAATAGGCGATCAGCTTCTTCAGGTCCCACTGCGCCATGGCCACCAGCGCCCCGTAGACGATGCTGATCATAGCCAGGATGACGATCACCGGCGCAAAATGGTTGAACTCGTTGGGCATCAGCGGGAGCAAGATGCGGATGAGGCCATAGCAGCCCAACTTCAGCAGCACGCCCGCCAGGATCACGCTGCCTGCTGTGGGAGCCTCCACGTGGGCGTCCGGCAACCAGGTGTGGAACGGGAAGGAGGGTACCTTGATCGCAAACCCGACAAATAGCGCCCAGAACGCCAACGCTGCCCCGACTGTCCCGGCCTGGAAGATGCGCTCTCCCCCGGCCACCCGCGTGATCAGTTCCGCAATGTCAAAAGTCCCCGTGCGGAAGTAGATAGCGAGGATCGCCAGGAGCAGAGCTACGCTTCCCACAAGCGTGTAGATAAAGAACTTCATCGCTGCGTAAGGGCCGCCCCGCACGATCCTTCCCTCCTGGCGCGGGGGTGCACCCCACAGCCCGATGAGGAAGTACATCGGCACCAGGCTCAACTCCCAGAAGATGTAGAAGAGGAAAAAGTTGAGCGCCACAAAGACGCCGATCATGGCCATTTCCAAGAGCAGGAAAAAGGCAAAGTATTCCTTCGGGCGGTCGGTGATGATGAACGAGTAGAGGATGGCCAGCGTCGTAAGGAGGGCGGTCAGGAACACCATCGGGACGCTGATCCCATCCACCCCCAGGTGGTAGTTGATCCCCACGGCGGTGATCCAGGGCGCCTGTTCTACGAATTGGAACCCGGTCTTGGAGGGATCCAGTCCGGCCCAGAGGGCGATCGACAACCCCAGCGGGAAGAGGCTGACCAGCAGGGAGGTCCACCGGATCTGGTCATAGCGCTCTCGGGGAAGGCACAGCACGATCACCGCGCCAACCAGTGGCAGGAAGGTGATCAGAGAGAGCACGGGCCATGCCGCCAGCACCTGGGGGCCAAACAGCGACTCGCCCTGCACCCGAAGCCCTCCGGCCAGGGCCAGCAGCACAAAGAGAACGGCCGCGGAAACTGCCGCCCCCGTGATCTGTGCTTTCCGGCCATCGCGGCGCAGGATCAGCCCTCCGACGTATGCGCCCACCGCCAGCGATAGGATGAGCGTCCACAGCCAATAGGCCCCCGGAACTGGGCCGAATGCGACGTTGCTCGAGATACCCATTCCTCGTCCTCCTTTGGCTTCTTGCTAGAAGTAGATCACCAGCCCGATCAAGATCAGCAGACCCAGCAGCACCAGCATCAGGTAGTCCTGCACCTGGCCGGTCTGCAGTCGACGCAGCCGGTTGCCCACCCACCCGGTGGCCAGGGCAACGCCGTTCACCAAGCCATCGACGATATGCAGGTCCACCCAGCCCTGGATCGCGGAGAAGACACGGCCAAACCACCCCAGGGCGTTCACCAGCCCGTCCACCACGTTCAGGTCCACCCAGGCGAACACGCCCGAGAGGCGGCGTGCCGTGGCGGCCGCGCCATTGACCACCCCATCGATGACCGTGCGGTCGAACCAGGCAAACGCCTGCGCCAGCAGGTGCGTCCCCTGCACAAAGACGTAGTGATACGCCTCATCCACATAGTATTTCCGTTCCCACAGGGTGAACAGCCACCCCAGCCCGGCACGGCTGAGCCGCACTTTGAGCGGATCCGGGTCGTGAACCGTCTCCAGGAGGTTGCGGCCGTAGACCAGGTATCCGACCGCGTAGCCGGCAAAGGCGACCGTCATCGAGATCCCCGCCACGGTCCAGTTGAACTCGGCGTGGCCCCCCACAAAGCGGGCAAAGAGCGTCCCTTCGCCCAGGCCAAACCACTCCAGCGGCACCCCCACCGCAACGAGCAACACCGTGCCGAATGCGAGCACAACCAGTGGCAGGGTCATGTTCAACGGCAGGGGCCCTCCGTGAGCGCCATGCCTACCGTGTTCGCCGTGGCCCCCCGACTCGCCGTGGTGGCCGTGCCCATATTCGGGAACGGCGCGGACAACCTTGCGTTCGAGCAGTGGTACCTCTGCGGCCGCTTCTGCCCCGTGGCTCCGCGGTTTCCCAGCAAAGACCATAAACATCTGGCGGCTCATGTAGAAAGCGGTCAAGAAGGCAGAGATGGTCGCCAGCACATACAGCGCCGGATTGGCGTGGAAGGCATCGAGCAAGATCTCATCTTTGCTCCAGAAACCCGAGAAGATGAACGGAAAGCCCGAAAGGGCAAGCATACCGATCAGGTAGGTCCAAAAGGTCTTGGGAAGCCGCTTCCACAGGCCCCCCATCTCCCGCATGTCCTGGACGTGATGGGCTCCGATGATCACCGCGCCGCTTCCCAAGAAGAGGAGCGCTTTGAAGAAAGCGTGCGTGATCAGGTGGAAAAAGCCGGCCACATAGCCCCCGACGCCCAGGGCCAGCACCATATAGCCCAGCTGGCTGATGGTCGAGTAGGCGAGCACCCGCTTGATGTCGTACTGGCCGATGGCGATGGTCGCGGCAAAGAAAGCGGTAATGCCCCCGATCCAGGCTACGAACCCCATCGTGCCCGGGCCGGCAACCTGGAAGAGCGGGAACATCCGCGCAACCAAGAAGACGCCCGCGGCCACCATCGTCGCCGCGTGGATGAGGGCGGAGACCGGGGTCGGGCCTTCCATCGCGTCGGGCAACCAGACGTGCAGCGGCACCTGCGCCGACTTGCCGATCGTCCCGATAAATAGGCCAAGCGCCGCCAGCGAGGCGATGGAAGCACCACCGATGATCGGCCAGGTCGCCGGCAGCGTGGTGGTAGCCAGCTGGTGCAACACTTCGGGGTTATGGATCACGTGCCCGATGTTCATGTTGCCCGTGTAGATATAGAGGAGAAAGATGCCAATGAAGAAGCCGGCGTCTCCGATCTTGGTCGTGATAAAAGCCTTGAGCGCCGCGTCGGCCGCCGACTTTTTCCAGTTCCAGAAACCGATCAGCAGATAGGAGCACAGGCCCACAAGCTCCCAGCAGATGAAGAGGAGCAGGATATTGTCCGCGATCACCAGCCCGAGCATCGAAGCGGCGAAAAGCCCTAGGTAGGAGAAAAAACGGGAGTAGCGCGCGTCCTCGCCCTGATAGTCCTCGGCTGCCATGTAACCTTGGGAGTAGATAAAGATGCACAAGCCGACCAGCGTGACCATCACCAGCATGGCCGCGGTCAGGGGGTCGACCCAGAAGCCAAGGACCAGGCGGGTAGTCCCCGTAGCCATCCAGTGGAACTCACGCTCCAGGATCGGACGTGGGGGCAGGAACGGCTCCTCCGCCGCAGTCTCTCCGCTGTGGGCCTCGTCGACCGCTTCCACCTGGCCGTGGCCGGCCGGTGCCGCTTCGGAGGGCTGAAGGCGCGCCTGGGTATCCGGAGCGGCTACCGTCGCCACAAACACCAGCGCGGCCAACACCAGGGACAGGGACATCATCCCAATCGTCAGGCGGGCAGATAGCTTCTTCTTGTAGTAGATCTGCGGAACGAACGTGATCGTTGCCGCCGCCAGGAGCGGAAAGAGCGGGATGAGCCAGGTCAGGTTGAGGACACGCTCCATCGTCACCTCCGGGCACTTCACCGGCGGAGGCGGGCCGCTGCTGGCAGGTCCCTGCCTCCGCCGGTCGGTCCTACCACTTGAGCAGGTCTACTTCATCCGCGTTCACTGTCTTTCGGCTACGGAAGACGGCGATCACCAGCGCCAACCCGACGGCTGCCTCGGCCGCCGCGACCGTAATGGTAAAGAGGGCGAATACTTGGCCGGTGAAGGCGGCAGGGCTCTGGTAGCGCCAGAACGCGATCAGGTTGACGTTCACCGCGTTCAGCATCAGCTCGATGCCCATGAGGATGCCCACGGCGTTCCGCCGCGCCAGAGCGCCGTAGAGCCCGATGCAGAAAAGCGCCCCTGCCACCAGGAGGTACCAGCTCAGCGGGATCGCCATCTTGCTTGCCTCCAGACCTCAATCGACCGCTGGGATGAGCCCGGTCTCCATCAGCACCCGCACGCTGTCGCGCGCCCGCTGGATGATCTGGGAAGCGGTCGCGAACAGCTCCTCCTTGGACAGGACCCGGCGGGCCACCCCCTGCTCGATCGCCTTGAGCCCCACCGCTGTCGCCTCGCGGGGGAACACTTCCCACTCGTCCATATGCGGGAGGATATACTCCTCGGACAGCCCCCGATCCTCGGCGCAGCGCGCGAGTTCCACCGCGGCGGCGACGCACATCTCGTCGGTGATGGTGCGCGCGCGCACGTCCAGCGCCCCACGGAAGATCCCTGGGAAGCCGAGCGAGTTGTTCACCTGGTTCGGAAAGTCCGATCGCCCGGTTGCGACGATGCGCGCTCCTGCTTCCTGCGCCTCCCAGGGCCAAATCTCGGGAATGGGGTTCGCACAGGCGAAAACGATCGCATCGCGTGCCATCGAGGCAACCCACTCCTTGCGGATGACGTTCGGGCCAGGCTGGGAAAGCGCGATCACCACGTCCGCTCCGCGCATCGCCTCCGGGATGCCCCCCGTACGCCGCTCGCCGTTCGAGATCTCGCAGACGCGCCACTTTTCTGCTTCCGACGCCAGGTCGGTTCGACCGGGATGCAGGATCCCCTTGGAGTCGACCATCACAACGTTCTCCGGTGGGAAACCGTACTTCACCATGACGCGGAAGGTCGCGATGTTCGCCGCTCCGGCACCCACCATCGCGATGAGGACATCCTCTTTGCGCTTGCCGACCACCTTGAGCGCATTGATCAGTCCGGCCAGGGTAATCGCTGCCGTGCCCTGCTGGTCGTCGTGCCAGACCGGGATCTCCATCTCGTTGCGCAGCCGTTCCAGGATGTAGAAGCACTTTGGTTTCTCGATATCTTCCAGGTTGATCCCGCCAAAGACCGGCTCCAGCCATTTGCAGGCGCGGATGATCTCCTCGGGGTCGGTCGTTGCCAGGCAGATGGGGAAAGCGTCGACGCCACCCAGGTATTTGAAGAGGAGCGCTTTCCCCTCCATCACGGGGATCGCTGCGTGAGGGCCGATGTTGCCGAGCCCCAGGACGCGGGTACCGTCCGAAACGACGGCCACGAAATTGGCCTTGTTCGTGTGCAAAAAGACGTTCTCCGGATGCCGGGCGATGTCCTGGCAAGGCGCCGCTACCCCGGGCGTATACCAGATCGCAAAATCGTCCAGGTCACGGATGCAGCACTTCGGTACGACCTGCACCTTGCCCTGGTAGAAAGGATGCAAGCGCATCGCATCTTGGCTCGGCTTCTTGGCCTTCGCCAAGAGCTGTTCCACGGTCTTTGCCTCTGCCATCTCTGTCCTCCTTGACCGCCCGGTCCGCAACGCGGACCGGGTATCATCAGGCGGCGACCCCCTTGTCGCCGTCGTTCGCCCCGCCCAGAGGATCCGGCCAGCCCGCTTTCGCTCGTGCCACTTTCCGCTCGAGCTCTTCCACCACCGGCAGACGGTCCCGTCGCGGCCACGCGATGACGATCGCGCCCACCAGGGCAACCAGGAGCAGCACGGATGCGATCTCGAAGGGCAGCGCAAAGCGCGTCATCAGCGCCTCACCCAGGGCGGCCGTGGCCTCTTTGGGCACCGGCTCGGGGGACACGGAAGGGCGCGCCCCCCAGGTTGTCCAAACCACCGGAGCGATGAGCGCGGCAAGCAGCAGGGAAAGCGGCGCAGCGATCCACCACTTGCCGGTGAACTGGTAGAGTTGCTGTTGCATGAGGCGACGGGTGAGCATGATGGCAAAAAGGATCAACACCATCACAGCGCCGATGTAGAGGAGCACCTGCACGAAGGCGATAAACTCGGCCTGCAGGAGCAAATAGAGGCCGGCCACTCCGATGAACGTCACCACCAGTGCCAGGGCGCTGTGCAGCAGGTTGCGCAGCGTCACCACGGCTAGGGCCGAAAGAAGCGTCAGGCCGGACAGGGCAAAGAAAGCGAGATAAGTTGCCAAGTTTTGCTCCATCGCCGTTCCCTCACATCGCTTGCCTTCACTTGCGCAGTAGGCTCCATACGACGACCGCCAGGCCGCTCACCAGCACGTTGCCCAGGGTGATGGGCACAAGCCGCTTCCAGGCAAAGCCCATCAGCTGATCGACCCGCAGCCGCGGCCAGGTTGCGCGGATCCAGACGAAAAGGAAGTACAGCGCGAAGGCTTTCAGGAAGAACCAAAAGACCGACAGCAGGTACCCGAGCACGCCCCCGATGCCGACGCCGGGCCCCTGCCAGCCTCCCAGGAAGAGCACCGTAGCCAGAGCACAGACCAGGAACTGGTTGATGAACTCGCCCATGAAAAAGAGCGCGAATTTCATCCCGCTGTATTCGGTGATGTAGCCGGCCACGATCTCCGAGTCCGCCTCCGGCAGGTCAAAGGGGGTGTGGTTTACCTCAGCCAGGGCCGCGGTAAAGTAGGTCAGGAAGGCCAGCGTGCCCAGGGGGAAATAGAAGATGTACCAGCGCAACCCCGCTTGCGCCGCGACGATCGCATTGAGGGAAAGGGAGCGAGCAAAGAGCACCGGCACGACCAGCGACAGCACCATCGGCACTTCGTAGCTGACCATCTGGGCCGCGGTGCGCATCGCCCCCAGAAGGGAGTACTTGTTGTTGCTCGACCATCCAGCGACGAGGAGCACCAGGGTAAAGAGCGAAGAGACCGCGACGACATAGACCACGCCCACGTTCAGGTCGACAGCGGAAAGTTCCTTCCCGAAGGGAATCACGGCAAAGACGAGCATCGCGGGCACGATGGCCGCGATCGGGGCCATCCGGTGCAGCACTTTGTCCCCCTTGTCGGGGATGATGTCCTCTTTCGTGAACATCTTGACGCCGTCCGCAACGGGCTGCAGGAGCCCCCAAAGCGGCCATCGCTGCCGCGTGCGCTCTTTGTTGAACGGCCCGAGTCCGGTGCGGTTGGGCCCAATACGATCCGCAAAGCGCGCGATCCCCCGGCGCAGGAGCCAGGTGAGGAACATGAAGATGACCGGCGCCAGGACAAAGATCAGGGTGATCACGATCGCCATGCCGATCAAGACCACCGCCCAGTCGGGCAGTGCCTGGCCGAGCAGTCGGTTCAATCCCTGGATGAGCAGCTCCATGGTTTTCCCTCTTCTCGCCCTACCGTCGGACCACGCCCACGCCGGCCGGCCGGCGCTTGATCGTGCCTTCCAGCCGCTTCTCCGCCTCCTCCCGGATCTCTGCCCACACCGTGGGAGCGATCTGCGCATAGTAAGAAATCGGGCGGAGCAGCCGCTCCTTGGTCATCCGGAAGCCTTCCCGGTCCGTACGGGCTGTCTCCAGGTGATGGTCCATCACGATCGATCCGAACGGACAGGCCTCCGCGCACAGGCCGCAGTTCAGACAGCTCTCGTACTCGATCATGAAATGTTGGGCATAGGGGATCTTTTTCCCCGCCTCATCGACCCCCTGCTCGATGTGGATGATCCCAACCGGACATGCCCGCGCACAACTCATGCAGGCAGTGCATAGCTCAGCCCCCGTGGCATCGTCGTACAACAGGATGGGCAATCCCCGATAGCGGTCGGGGACCGGCGCGCGTTCCTCAGGATACTGGACCGTGAAAAGGCCGAACCGGCCTCCGGGGAACGGCTCTTTGCCAGGAATACGCAGGTTCCGCTTCCCGTAAGAGCGGATGAAATGGGCCATCGTCACCAGCAAGCCCTTGATCAACCCCGTACCAAAGGGACGAAACTCGTCGTGGCGAGGAACAACGATCGTCACCGGTCCACCTCCGCCATGGTGATGTCGATGCTCCCCAAGATGAGCACGATGTCGGCCACTTTGTGCCCCCGGCACATCTCTTCCAGCGGCGTCAGGTTCACAAAAGAAGGGGCCCGAACCCGCCAGCGGTACGGCTTTTCGCTCCCGTCGCTCACCAGGTAAAAACCGAGCTCTCCCTTAGGGCTCTCGATGCGCCCGTAAGCCTCTCCGATCGGGGGCTTCAGCGACCTGGGCACCTTGCTCTGGATATCGCCCGGTGGGGTTTCCTCAAGCATGCGGATCGCCTGCTCGAGGATGCGCACGCTCTGCCGCATCTCGTAGATGCGCACCAGGTAGCGGTCATAGACATCGCCAACCGTGCCGATCGGGACGTCAAAGTCGATCTCGCCGTACAGGGAGTAGCGGTCCACCTTGCGCACGTCGTAGGGAACCCCAGAAGCACGAAGCACCGGTCCAGTCACCCCATAGGCAATCGCCCGATCCGGCGGAAGGATACCCACGTACTTGCAGCGGGACAACAGGATCTCGTTCGTGGTCAGGAAGCGCTCGTACTCGTCGATAAAGCCGGGGAACTCGGCCACGACTTTACGCAGTAACGGCATGAACCCCTCGGGGAGGTCGTGTGCTACGCCGCCAAAGCGCATGTAATTGCACATCATCCGCGAACCGGAGGCCATCTCGAACAGGTCAAGGATCTTTTCTCGTTCCCGCAGGCCGTACTGCACCGGCGTCAGCCACGCGCCCATATCGTTCAGAAGGAAGCCTACGGCGAGCGCGTGGTTGAGCAAGCGGGTCAGCTCATCCATGATCACGCGGATGCACTCGGCCCGCCGCGGCACTTCGATCCCAGCCAGTTTTTCCACCGCCAGGACGTAGGCGTGGTTGTTCGTCATAGAACAGATATAGTCCAGGCGGTCCGTGTAGGGGATCGACTGCAGGTAGGTGTGTCCCTCGGCGAGCTTTTCCTGGCAACGGTGGAGGTAACCGAGGATCGGTTCCAGGGCAACGATCGTCTCGCCTTGGAGCTGGACCTTCATGCGAAAGACGCCGTGAGTACTGGGGTGCTGGGGGCCGATGTTCAGGGTGATCGGCTCCGTCTCCAGCTCCTCGACCTCCATAGGGACGTGCACGGCCGTTTCCCGGTTCACGCTAATCCTCCTTAGGGGCATAATCCTTGCGCAACGGATGGTCTTCGTACTCGTCCCATAGGTAAATGCGCCTGAGGTCCGGATGCCCTTCGAAGCGGATCCCCATCAGGTCGTACACTTCGCGCTCCTGCCACAAGGCGCTCGGCCAAAGCGAGGTCACTGAGGGGACCACCGGCCGCTCCCGCGGCACGCGAACCTTCAACACGAGTGGGCCCAGCGGACCTCCAGGGTCTTCTCCCCGAGCGATCCGCGCCCCTCGTCGCATAGCATAGAGGTGGTAGACGACCTCGAACTCGCCCTCGGCCAGCCAGTCCACCCCCGTCACATTCGAGAGATAATCAAACCCTTCCGTCTCCAGCAGGTAGCGTCCGACGTAGAGGAGGGACCGCGGCTGGACGTGGATGACCCCGTCTGCCGGCCCCTCCTCAAACGCGCCTGCCGGGAGCGCACGCGCCATCCGATCGCGCAGGGCTATCCACTCCGCGTCGGTCATCGGGGCCTCCTATCGTTCCTCGGGGAGTTCCAGGTCATGCGCGCCGTAGAGCGGGATGGGCCGCTCGCGCGTGTTGCCGTCCTTCCCGTACCAGGGGACGTCCTTCAGCCGTTGGTGGTCGATCAGCCGCTGCAGGGTCATCCATCCATGCAGCAACGATTCGGGCCGTGGCGGGCAACCGGGGATGTAGACGTCCACCGGGATGTAGCGATCCACGCCGCGCACTACCGCATAGCCCTCACGAAAGGGGCCACCCGAAATCGCGCAAGCCCCCATCGCGACCACGTAGCGGGGCTCGGGCATCTGGTTGTACAGCCGCACAACCAGTGGGGCCATTTTCTTCGTCACCGTCCCCGCCACGATCATCACGTCTGCCTGACGCGGAGAGGCGCGAAACAGTTCGGAACCAAACCGCGCCAGATCAAAGCGCGGAGCACCCGTAGCAATCATCTCGATCGCGCAGCAGGCCAGGCCGAACATCATCGGCCACATCGAGCTACGCCGACCCCAGTTGTACAGCCCCTCCACCGTGGTGAGGAAGATGCCACGGCGCTCCAATTCCAGTTGCTCTGGACTGATCTCTTGTTCACTCATCGTCCCCTCACCAAGCGCTCTGGACCATTGCCTTACACCCACTCGAGGGCCCGGGTCTTCCAGGCATAGGCTAGACCGCTGACCAAGATGAGGATAAAGATGGCCATCTCAACCAGGGCAAAGGTGGACAGACGGCCCAACGCCACCGCCCAGGGGTAGAGAAAAACCGTTTCGATGTCAAAGATCACGAACAGTAAGGCGTAGAGGTAGAACTGGACTCGGAAACGCACCCACGTGGGGCCAATCGTTTCCAGGCCGCATTCATAGGTGGAGCATTTCACGGGATAAGGTCGTTTCGGACGGATCAGGTAAGAGAGGAAAATGATCAGCGCACCGAAGAGGATAGACGAAACGAGCAACAGCCCGATAAAGAGATAGCCGCGCATACCTCCTCCTCAGGTTCAAAGGGTCGCGACCCGGTAGGGATTGCTACCCTGGTCACACACGGTTGGCAAGTATACTACAAGTGCAGCAAGCGCGCAAGTTGGCCCGCGGAGACCAAGTTTGCTAGCGGCGGGACCGTGTGCTATAATGTACGGTAATGGGATGGGCGAAGAAAGGGAAAAGGTGGATGACCGAATCGACCCAGAGCGATGAGACGCATGCCAAAGCGCATATTGGCTTGTGGCGTGGTCTGGGTTCGTTTGCCCTCTTCCTCGCAGGACTGTGCCTACTCCTCATCGGGTATCATCGGACGGCGTGTCCGGTGACCGTGCTGGTCGATGGGAGCCCGATCCATCTGCGGACCCACCAAAGACTTACGGGGGCGGTGTTAGACCAGGCCGGAATCGCCCTGAACCCCAACGATCAGGTCTCCCCGTCGTTGCAGGCCCCGTGGCAGCCCGGGCAACCGATCGTGGTCCGCCGCGCCCAGCCCATCGAGATCGATGCAGACGGACGCGTGCTTCGTTTCCAAGATCTGCCGCGGAACCTCCGTGAATGGCTGGAGCGATGGAAGATCCCACTTCACGCGGGCGACGTGGTCCTGGTCAACGACCAGCCACTCCCCGGGCCAGCATTGGCCGACAACAGGGCCCTCGAGAGCCTCCTCGAAGGTTCGAGGGGAAGCGGGCTCCTGGCTCCGCCGTCCCGCTCGGCCGCGATCCGGGTGCGGTTGGTGCGCGCGATACCGCTGATCGTCTGGGACAACGGGTGGCCCTTGGAGATCCGGACAACAGCGGCAACCGTCGGGGCAGCGCTGGAAGCGGCCGGGTTCCGCCTCCGCCAGGCGGATCGTGTGTATCCGAGCCTGGACACGCCGGTATCCGCCGGACTGCAGATATCGATCGTACGGGCACGGCCGGTACGCCTTACGGCCGATGGGCGCTCCTGGCAGACTTGCTCGCAGGCAGCCACCGTAGCAGAACTCCTGGCCGCAGAGGGTATCGCACTGGACGCCGCGGACAGAGTTGTCCCGTCCCCGGAGACAGCGCTTGCCCCGGGGATGGACGTGCGCGTGATCCGCGTGACGACACTGGATATCGGAGAGTGGGTGCGCATCCCCTACCGGCGCCTTCAGCAGGCGGACCCCAACATGGAGCTGGACCAGTACCGCCTGCGCCCAGGGGAAGATGGGTGGAAAGAGACGATCACTCGCATCACCTACGAAGACGGGCAGGAAGTCGCACGGGAGTACATAGGCGAGCGGGTCGTGAAGGAGCCGGTCGATCAAATCCTCTTCTATGGGACACGGATCGTCATCCGAACGCTGGATACGCCCTACGGCCGACTCGAGTACTGGCGGAAAATCCGTGTGCTCGCTACCTCCTACTACCCCAGCACCTGTGACAAGAGCCCGGACGATCCCACCTACGGGATCACCTATACGGGGAAACGGGCGACCCGCGGGATCATCGCTGTCGACCCGCGTATCATTCCGCTGCATACGCGCCTCTATGTGCCGGGATATGGCATCGGGGCCGCTGAAGATATCGGGGGAAAGATCAAAGGTAAGCACATCGACCTGTGCTTCGACGACGAGGACCGAGGCAAGGAGCTGTGGTCCACACGCTTCGTGGACGTGTACCTGCTTACGCCTGTTCCCCCGCCCCATCGTATCCCCTGGGTGATCCCATGAGGCTCTGGAGGTCGCCATGCCCGAACAGGTTGTTCCCACTGTGTACTTCGAACGGCCCGGACCGGAGAATACCGACCGGGTGCTCGAGATCGCCCGACGGCGCGCGGAGGAGCTGGGAATCGGCACCATCCTCGTAGCTACCACCCGCGGAGAAACGGGCGTGCGAGCGACCCGCGCGTTTCCCGATCGCCGGGTCATCGCCGTCACCCACGTGACCGGTTTCCAGGAGCCGAACACACAGGAACTGGAACCTGTCCACCGCGCGGAAATGGAACGGCTCGGTGCGCGGATCCTGACAGCGACCCACGCGCTGGGTGGGGCAGGCCGGGCCATCCGCAAGAAACTGGGCACGTACCAGGTCGACGAAGTGATCGCTTACACCCTCCGCCTCTTCGGGGAGGGGATGAAGGTGGCGATCGAGATCGCCCTGATGGCCGCCGACGCCGGCCTGGTGCGAACTGACGAGGAGGCGATCTCGATCGCGGGCACAGGGCAAGGCGCCGACACAGCGATTGTCCTGCGACCTGCGAATACACATCGCTTACTCGACCTCCGTGTGCTGGAGATCCTTTGTAAGCCGCGGTTGTAGCCGCCGGGAGCACCATGACGCCAACCGAGGAAACCGGCAGCTTCTCATGGAGCCAGGTGCGGTGCCCGTGGTGGTTCTACGTGGGGGTTTATGCCCTGGCTACCGCCTTCCTCGCCGCTCTCTCGCTCCGGTTGGTCGGACCGCTCGACGTCGACAGCGCCTATTACCTCCTGGCGGCTCGCAGTCTGGCGTCCGCTAGCGGAGGCAGCATCCCGGCATTTTGGCTCTTTTTTCATCCGCCGCCCGCTCTGCCCCAAACGTTGGGCGAGTTATGGCTGCCGATGCCCTCCTTGCTGCTCCAACCCTTTCTCCTCCTGGGATCTACCTTTCGTCATGCGCAGGTCGGGCAGGTGGTGCTTGCCGCGCTCATTCCAGTCCTGAGCCTGCGGATCGCCCTTGACCTGGGGTTGCGACCGCGTTGGGCCGGCGCCGCAGCGCTCTTTGTCCTGCTGAGCGGCACTGTGACGGTGCATTGGGTGGATACCGACTGTTTCACCGCCTTTGCCTTGCTGGGCGGGGGCGCCCTCTGGGCCATGGGCCGGGCAACGTTCGACCGCCGCTTCCTCTTTCTGGCCGGTAGCCTGGGTGGCCTCGCGGCGCTCACACGGAACGATGGCCTGCTGCTGCTCCCGGTACTCTGCGGGTTCGAGTGGCTCTTGAGCCACAGGCAACGCATCCCCTTCGGCCGCTGGCCATTCCTGGCGAGTACCGCGCTCTTTCTCTTGCCTCCAGCCCTTTGGGCCGTGCGCAATCTGGCCGTCTTTGGGACTCCAAGCCCGGTTCCACTCCCTTATCTCGCCACCCTTCTGGACTATAACCAGCTCTTTCGTTGGCAGCCACAAGTCGACTGGGCCGCGTTCCTGCACCAGGGGTGGGATACTTTCGCTGGGCTGCGCATAGATGCCCTCCGCGCGGCATTCACCGTCCTACTGGCGAACCTGCAAATCTGGGGACTGGTACCGCTGATCGCGGTCGCGGGTCGAGTCGCCCGGCGGCCGATCCTTTGGCCACCGTTTCTCTATCTTGGTCTGCTCCTGGTCACGCTGGTTGGGGCCTTCCCGCTGCTCGTTACGCATGGCACATGGTCCAGATCCATTTCCGCCTTCTTGCCTGCAGGCGCGGCCACCGTCGCGGCCGGCTGCTCCGATGCGGAAAGGTGGCTGGAACGACGGATCCGGGGTCGTGCATCCCACGGCATCCGAGGGGTGCTCCTGCTCGGCGTGGTGCTGTTGACCGCTCTCGTTGGCGCGACCGCGCTGGTTGAGCACCTCAGGGCAGCCTCGCGCCACCCGCTGACGTGGCAGGAGGTCGCGCGGCTGCTTGAAGAGGTGGAGCGATCCGGGGGAACGGTGATGGCCCAAGACCCCATGGGCGTTTTGGTGTACGCTGGTTACCGGGCCATCGGCATTCCCCACGAAGAATTGCCCCAGCTGCTCGAGATCGCGCGCAGATACGATGTGCGCACGCTGGTCCTGGTCGGGAACCTCCAGGAGCGGCTTCCCGAAGCCCTGAGAAACCTCTACAGGGCAGGCGAAAGCCAGGAACCGGGTTTCACCTCAGGGCCGTTCGTATTGCTGCGGCGCAAGGACGAGATTCAGGTATACGAGCTGCGCTAGCGGCCCCCGGTGCGCGGGATGCGGAAATCGATGCCTGGTACGTTACGAGGATACCGCATTTTGGCGATCCTGTTGCTTTGCGGGGCGGTGTTCCTGGCTTACCCTTGGCGCGCGCGCCTGCAGGTTGGCGAATGGACTTTCCCGCTGGACGACCCCTGGATCCACCAGGTCTACGCGCGGAACTTGGCCCGCTTCCACTGCTATGCCTTCAACCCGTGCGAGCCCGGAACAGGGAGCAGCGCGCCTTTGTGGACGCTGCTGATGGTCCCGCCGCACCTGTTTGGGTGGGACCCGGTGGTGTGGGCACTGGTGCTGGGTCTGCTGTCGCTGGCCGGGCTAGGGTGGGTAGTCTGGCGGTGGGGGGAAGAGCGGTTCCCGTCACCCATCCCCGCGGTGCTTACGGCAGCGCTCCTGCTTTCGCCCCAGGTCTCCTGGGCAGGGACTGAAGGGATGGAAACCGCTTTGGCCGCGTGCCTTGCGACCTTCATCTTGTGGCGGCTTGGCCGGCAGTGGACGCGCTGGACGGATGCCTTCCTGGAAGGGGCGCTCCTGGGCGCATTGCTGTGGCTGCGTCCCGAGGCGCCGCTGCTTGCCCTGGTTTCCCTATGGCAGCGCCGGCGCGAGAAGCCCCTTCGGTTGGCGGGCTGGCTGGTCGCACTGAGCGTGCTGACTGCCCCCTATGTGGCATTTCACCTGAGAACGGGGGGAAGGGTACTTCCGCAAACGGTCTATGCAAAGGCAGCCTACTATGCCCGGCCGATCAGCCTCCAGAGCCTGGGTTCCTTCCTCCATGGGCTCGCACTGAGCTTTGGGCCAGGAATCTGGCCCCTCGCAGTGCTCCTGCTCGCCCTCGGAGTCATCTCGATGGTACGAGCGCGGGAACGGGTCTGGGGACCGGCGCTGCTTTGGTCCGCTCTCACCTTGCTGGTCGCGGCCTGGCGCATGCCAGTTGTCCTTCATTTTGGCCGACACTTCGTCCCTGTGGTGCCAGCCCTGCTCCTGGTGTCCGGGGAAGGATGGCGGATGCTGCCCAAGCGCATGCGTTGGGCCGTGGGTGCCGCGGCAGCCATACTTGCCTTCGAAGGGCTTGTCATCGGCAGCGCCCTGTACAGCGGCGGTTGCCAGATGTTGGCCGAAGGACAGCTCGCCATGGGGCGATATATCCGCGCTCAGGTACCGCTCGGGGAGCCGATTGCCACACACGACGTCGGCGCCATCGGGTACTTCGGAGAGCATCCCGTGGTGGATACGATGGCCCTGGTCACGCCGGAATTGACGCCGGTATTGGCCCTTCACGACGACCAGGCGCTGTGGGGCTATCTCCAGCAACGGAACGTCCACTACCTAGCCGCTCTCGAGGGGCTCCATCCCGCAATCTGCGCCATGCCCGGGGTGCAGGAGATCGTGCGTTACGGCAGGATGTCGCTCTATCGTTTGCCCTGAAGCGGCCCCACGAAAACCTGCTAGCGTGCCAGGAGAAACACGATCTGGACCCAAAAGAGCAGTTGCACAAAGAGCCCGGTCGCGCCCAGGAGATAGATCAGCGGACGGTGGCTGCGGTGTAACCAGGCCGCAAGGGCAGCGTTTCCCCCCAGCAAGAAAGCCCCGAAAAGCGGCAAACGGAACAGGTCTGCCGGCCGGCCGATCACCTCCGGGATGATCCGGCGCTGTCCTTCCTCTACCACTTCCCGGTAGCGGATCGTGAGGAAACCGCGCGCGGCAAGCTCTGGAAAGCGGTAACAGAGAACCGCCCACAGCGCCAAGTTGAGCACCAGCCCCGCTGCAAGGAGCGCCCAGAACGCTCGTTCCCGCCAGATGCCCAGGCCAAGGATCGGGCCGTGATGCACTTCCTGGGGGGCCTGCAGGGTTACGCCCAGCGCCCGCCGTAGCTCCATCTCCTGGAGGAAACGGTCTGGGTCCCTCGGCGAGAGGACGAACGTCTCCTGCGGTGTACAGACCAACACCTGGGCCGTCCTGCCCCGTGTAGCGAAGTAGCGCACGGCCCCGAGATCCTCCGAGCGCGTGTAGCCCACGGGGAGCCCCAGCCCGTGCAATCCCCGCTCGGCCACGCATTCGTCCGGATGCCACCGCCGCACTGCCGTGATGCGGTTCATGGGG
Organism: Chloroflexia bacterium; assembly: GCA_034436115.1. GTDB lineage: Bacteria > Chloroflexota > Chloroflexia > DTKN01 > DTKN01 > DAOTVY01. The sequence continues at coordinate 29,218 of DAOTVY010000025.1, forward strand.
ATGACTTGCCGGGATAGCCCCCAATGAATGACCATCCGGTTCCGATCGAACGCATACCGAAGGGAAAAGAGCGCTGCTGTCCAGTACAGGAGTATCGCGCCCACGCACAAAGCGATCAGAGCCGCGAGTCCCAGCCAGAAAGTTGCTGCAGAAATCGCGTCCGGCAGCCGCATTAGGAGCGCAATTGTGCCAGTCCACGCTGCCAACCCACCCAGCAGACTGAGGAAGCCCCCCCAGGGAAAGACCGGCCGCCAGCGACACATCGTCGGATCAGCTCGTCGACCGGGCCCGGCGCAACCGCCACCAGAGGACCACGCCCGCCAGGACCAGGAACGCTACGCCGAGTGGGAACAACCCGGAAGCTTCGCCAGAGGTTGCCGGAAGCTGCCCACCGGCCGGAAGTGGGGTCGAGGTCGGTACAAGCGCGAGTTCGGGACGCGTCGGGGGCGGCACCATCGTAGGCACCGGCGTGGCGGTAGCAACTGCTGGGGCTACCGTAGGCTCCGGCGGAACCGTGGGCGGAACGGAAGGCACGGTGGGCACCGGGGTAGAAGTAGGGAGGGCGACGGTAGCTGTAGGGTAGGGCTCCGCCTTGGCGAGCGCCTCGGGAGTCTCGGAAGCCACCGCGGCAGGCGAGGGCAACGGGGCAGGGGCCTTCCTCCCCTCCCGCAGAATGGTCAAGCTCAGCGCCACGATCGCGATCACCAACAGCACGAGCCCTCCGACCACGATCACCAACGGGCGAGACAGCTGCAACCGGAAACGGCTCGACCCCCCTCTCAGCGCCATGGCAACCTCCTTTGCGCGCAACGAACCCTTGTAGTAAGATTATACTTGGGCATTTCGCAAAAGTCAACCTGGTCTGGCCACGCAGAATGCGCCACAGCTTGCGTGGCCTACGTGCGGCAAGCTGCGAACCGGCACCCCTACGCCTCCTGCCCACCGGCGGATCTGGGCGCGACGGCTGCGGCCTCGAGAAGTCCCACGGTGGCCATGCCTGGCGAATGGAGCGTCTCGGGCGAACCCACGTGGCTGGTTCCTTTCCGGGTTGCCCATGACCTTGCCTCCCTCCTTGCAAGGCAAGGGGAACGAGAAAGCCGAAATCCGTGGCCCAGTTGCCTGGCACGGTGGCGTGGGGTATAATCCGGTTATCCGAAAAGCTGGGACAGGGCAAGTGGGGCAAGATGGGTGCAGGAGAAGAGCGGGTAGAGCTCGTGCGCGTCCGCGAGCGACTGGCCCTACCAGCCGGCCGGCTGCCGCAAAGGACGCTCGTCTTGCTCTGTGGGCTTCCTGGGACCGGCAAGTCCTACCTGGCGAGCCAACTCGCGGCGCGCGTGCCACTGGTCGTGGTATCCAGTGACCAGGTGCGGCACTGCATTTTCCCGGAACCCCAGCACACTGGGGAAGAGCATGCGGTCGTCCACGGCACCTGCCGCGCGCTCGCGGAAGAATTGCTGAACGAGGGATACAGCGTCCTTGTGGACGCGACCAACTTGCGGCACCGCCATCGGGAGCGCTACTATCGTCTGGCTGAGGCCTGCGGAGCGCGCCTGATGATCGTGCAAACGACCGCGTCCCCAGAGGTGGTTCGCGCTCGCCTGGAGGGAAGAAAGGAAGGCCTCTTGGAGGATTTCGGTTCCCGTGCGGACTGGGAGGTCTACCGGATGTATGCGGGCCAGCTAGAGCCCATCCGGCGGCCGCACCGGGTCGTCGATACCAGCGGCGATATCACGCCGGCGGTGGAGGAGATCGTCTCAACGTTGCTGGGCACACCAGTTCCTGCCCCACTTCGCGCCCGAGTACGGCTGATCCTGAACCCGGCCGCAGGGCAGAGCTACCGCGTGGCCGACTTGGACGAGACGCTGGGGTTCCTCGTGCGACATGGATGGGAGGTCAGCCTCTGGGAGACCCGCCAACCACGGGAGGCTATGGACCTGGCCCGACGAGCGGCGGCGGAGGGAATCGACCTCGTGATCGCCGTTGGGGGAGACGGCACGGTGAACGAGGTAGTGAATGGGTTGGCCGGGACGCCAACGGCACTTGCGGTGCTCCCGTTCGGCTCGGGGAACGTGTGGGCCCGGGAACAGGGCTTGCCCCTGGAACCGGCAGAAGCCGCGCGCGTCCTGGTACAGGGCCAGATCCGTTCCGTTGACGTCGGGTTGGCCGGCAAGCGCTACTTCCTGCTGATGGCAGGGGTCGGGTTTGACGCCGCGGTCGTCCACGCCCTTTCGGAGGAGGGACGACAGCCCCTTTGGCCGTTCGGTACCATCCTCAAGGGGTTTTCCCTGGCGCTGAATTTCACGGGGAAGGAAACGGTCATTACCCTGGACGATCAACGCCAGGTTACCGGAGAAACGCTCCTGGTCGTGATCGGAAACACCCGACTGTACGGGGGGCTGGTCCAAATCACGACCCATGCCAGCATGGACGATGGCCTCCTGGACATCTGTGTGTTCCGAGGCAAAGGGGGGTTCTCGCAGCTGTCCCAATACGCGTTGGCAACGGTCCTCCAGCTTCAGGAACGCACGAGTGGGGTCGACTATTACCGTGCCCGAGAGGTGACCATCACCTCGGAGACGCCGCTCTACGTACAGGCCGACGGTGAGCCGATTGGCACGACCCCGATGACGTTCCGGAACATCCCGCGCGCGCTGCGCGTGCTGGTGCCACCCTACGCGCCGCGGCACCTGTTCACTCAGAACTGAAAGGGGGTACGATGCTGCGCCAGTACCCGAAGTCGATTTTCCTCGCCCTGCTTCTTTTCCTCAGCGCCTGTGTGCCGTGGGAAGCGGGAAGACCGGCTCCCGGTACCCCTGCACCGACTCCTACGCCACCTCAGGTCGAGGAAGCTGGGAAGCACAGCCCCTCGATCGCAGGGCGCTTGCTCTATGCCCGGGGTGGCAACATCTGGTTGCGCAAGGGGACAACCGCGGAGCGTCTAACGGACCTCGGCACAGCGACGCAGCCGGCTTGGTCGCCGGATGGAAAGCAGATTGCCTTCACGGTCCGCGGGGAAAGTTACTCCGACATCTGGGTGATGGACGCCGATGGGAAAAATGCCCGTGCGATCACGCGAAACCGGTCCCCTGCGAAAGAGGGCACGCTCGAGTACGTGCTCTCCTCCTACTGGGCCTTTCAGCCGCAGTGGGTGCTTCCCGACGGCGCGTGGCTGGTGTACATCTCGCACCCGGCACCGCGGTCATCGGTGAGCGAAATGGCCATCTACGCGATCCGGCCCGATGGAAGCGACGAGCATCGGGTATTGATGCTCGATGGAAACATCGAGTCCCCGTCCTGGTCTCCCGACGGTAGCCTACTGGCCTTCGCCTACATGCCTTACGCGACTGGGCCACAGCTCCGCTACTATGACCCAGAAAGCGGGCGTGTGCGCGCGCTCGGCCCGGATCGGGAGGGAATCGAACGCTACGATCCCGCCTGGTCACCGGACGGGCAGTGGATCGCCTACGCCGCGCGCCAGAACGGGACAACCGACCTCTGGCTGATGCCGTCCCCGCTCAATCCGCTCTACGCGGGCGATTGGTCACCTGTCCGCCTTACCAGCCAAGGCCGAGCACGCGCCCCGGCTTGGGCACCTTCAGGCGAGCAGATTGCCTTCGTCGCAGAGGAAGAAGGGTGCTTCGATCTCTGGCTCCTCGATCTGGAAGTCATCCCCGGACAGCCCCCACAACCGAAACAGGTAGAGAAACTGACCTCGGGGGCCCAGGTCGATGCCACCGCACGCCCCAGTTGGGCGCCGTAGGGAGACTGGCCGTGCAAGCGCAGGTCTCTTTTCCCGTGCGTTATGTTGAGACAGACGCCCAGGGGGTGGTCTACTATGCGAACCATTTCGCCTGGTTCGAGCTGGGCTATGAGGCTCTGCTCGGGCTGGCCGGCCACCACGCCCCCCACGGCCGTCCCACCGTGCGGGAAGCCTGCTGCCGCTACCGGGCGCCGATCCGCTATGGTGAGATCGTGACCGTGGAGAGCCGGGCTCTCGCCGGGGAGGCTGAAGGACTGTGGGTCGCGCATACCATCCGCGTGGGGAGAGAGCTGCGCGCTGAGGGAACCACCCTGCTGGCCGGCGAACTGCCTCCGGCCACCTGGAACGTGGTACCCGAGCGGCCTGCTTCCTGCTTCGAGGAGTGGTCGACGCTTGCCCCAAGAGGGCGTGTCGAAGAAGTGACGGTGCGCGTGCGCTTTGCCGAGACAGAGCCCACCGGTGCGGCCCATTTTTGCCGCTATCTGGGCTGGTTGGAAGTGGGGCGGATCGCCTATCTGCGCCGGCTCGGGTTGGACTATGCAAGGCTGCAGCGGCTCGGGTCACCCTTTGTCATCGCCTGGGCCGGGTGCCGTTACCTGAAGCCGGTCGCATTCGACGAGCCGGTACGCATCCAGGTATGGATCGAGGAAGTGCGCAGTCGCTCGTATGTGGCGGGATATCGCTTGTTGCACGGCGAACGCGGTGAACCGATCGCCGTGGGCAAGACCGTGCAGGCGTTCATTGACCAGGAAGGTCGGCCCACGCGCATACCAGAGGCCGCACGGGAACGCCTGCTGGCCGCGCATCAGGGCTGCGAAAGCTCCGGGCCCCCAGTTGTGTTGCGGGCTCCCGAAGCGGCATCCGGCTGTTGAAGGGAAGGCCGCTCCTGCTCCAGAGATCGGCACAGGGCCGCCCATTCCTCCAACGAGAGCGTCTCGGGCCGCCGCTCGGGGGCGACGCCCACGTCCCGCAGCAGGCGGGTCACCTCTTCCTTGCCGAGGCCGAGGCTCTCGGCCAGATTGTTGCCCAGCGTGCGCCGTGGGTGCCGGAAACCGGCGTGTACGATCCAAAAAAAGCGCTCTGGAGATACCTCCCATCGCGCGGTTGGCTGAATTTCGAGCGCGACAACCGCGGAGTCTACCCGCGGAGGGGGAAGAAAACATCCCGCAGGCACACGGTGCACGATTTCCACCCGGGCATAGTACTGTACCGAAAGCCCCAGCAGGCTCATTTCGGGTGGGTGGGCCACCATACGGCGCGCAACCTCCCATTGCACCATCAGCACCATCCGTTGGGGGGCAGGCCGGGCCTCGAGCAGGTGGCGTAACACGGCGGAAGTGATCGCGTAAGGGAGGTTCGCCACTACTTTGTACGGTTCCCCCATCAGGGTGCCTGGCTCCACCCGCAGGATATCGGCCATCACGAGTTCCAGACGGGCATTTCCGGCAAAGCGCGATTGGAGCCAGGTATACAGCCGCCGGTCCACTTCTACGGCCACCACGCGCCGCGCACGGCGCAGCAGCTCCCCCGTGAGTACCCCGACCCCCGGACCGATCTCCAAGACCGCGTCCTGCGATGTCAGGCCGGACGCGCGCAGGATGTGGAAGAGCACGGCCGGCTCCACCAGGAAATGTTGCCCCAGCCGTCGGCTCGGCCGCACCCCAAGCTCACGAAGGATTTCCCGCACCCGTTGACGGGAAAGCAGCACCCGGGTCTCGGCATCCAGTTCGTCGGGTGCCCACGCGCTGGCCTGTACCATCGCCGCTCAACCTGCCCGCTACGCCTTACGACACCCCCCTGCCTTACGCAGGCGCCTCGGGCTTGCGGAAAAGCGCCGCCAGACGATCGGCGCGTTCGGGATCGACGATCGCCAGCACGTCGTCTCCCGGCTGAAGGACGGTTGTGCCCCGGGGCAGGATCATTTCCCCACGGCGGATAATGGCCGCCAGGAGACACTGGTCGGGCAAAGGCAGGTCCTTGATCGCTGCGCCCGCCGCCTCTGACCCCTCAGCCAGGCGCTGCTCCACCAGGGCGAATCGTCCCCGGCGCAACTTCAGGAGCGTCACCATTTCGCCCAGCGACATCTCCTCGGCAATCAGGCCGGCCATGATCTCCGCCTGGTTGACCGCGATGTCCACACCGAAGGAACGCCCGAAAAGCCACGCCGTATGGGGATGGTTGATGCGGGCGATCGTGCGGGGCACATGGTAGGCGGTGCGCGCGATGTAGCACAGCACGAGGTTCTCCGCATCGAGCGGGAGGCACGCAGCCAGGACCTGGGCCTGGCGCAAGCGCACCCGGTCCAGCACATCCAGGTCCAACGCATGCCCCTCGTAGATGGACTCGGTCGGCAGAAGCCGGTGCAAGCGCGCCAACACTTCCCGGCGATGCTCCACCACACAGACCCGATGCCCCTGCGCGAGCAGCGCGCTGGCAAGCTGCGCGCCCGTCGGGTCTCCCCCCGCGATCACCACGAACATCCCAACCTCCAACGGGAGCTAGAGCGCCTCGCCCAACCGTCGCTGGAGCTGTTCCAGGCGTTCGGGCGCAGTGCTCACATACAGGAGGTCCCCGGTCTGCATCCGCTCTTCCGGCGACGGATGCAAAGCGCGCCCCGAACGCACCAGCGCGATCACCTGGCCCACATCTTCCGGGACAACCTCGGCGAGTCGACGTCCGCTGGCGGCCGGGGGCACGGTGAGTTCATAGACTTCGACCTCTCCGTGGCCGGCGGCCAAAACGGGGCGCGCGCGGGGAGACGTCAGCATTTCCGCCAGGCGCTGTGCGTCCCAGCTGGCCGAGCTGACCAGTTGCAGACCAAAGAGTTCGAAAATGGGGCGGAACCGCGGCTGGTTGCAACGGACCACGACGCGCGGCACCTGGTAGAGCACGCGCGCCGTGTGGCCTACGACGGCATTGAGCGCGTCGTTCCGAGTGACCGCAGCCAGTCCATCGGCCTCCTCGATCCCCGCGCGGCACAGCACTTCCTGGGAAAGGGGGTCCCCCTCCAGCGCACGTCCGTGGAAATCGGGCGGCAGCTCCTCCAGGTTACTCGCCTCCTCGTCCAGCACGGTAACCTGGTGCCCCTCCCGAGAGAGGCGGCATCCAAGGTCTATCCCAACCCGCCCACAGCCGACAACGATCACGCGCACGTTGGCCCTCCGCAGGCGCCGGTGTTACCGTGCGGTGCCCTTTGGCGCACGAACTGGTGCCTTCCCAACTTCTTCCTCCCCCCCGAGGTGATAGGGGATGTCCGTCACCACCACACCCGGCTGAAACAGGAGCGCCAGCCGTAAGAGCATGGCCGTCTGGGTGTGCAACAGGTTGTGCCAGCCGCGACGAGGCACGAACTGTGGAACGATGATGGTGATCACCTCGTTCGGTTGTCGCCAGGCGAGCAGCTCGCGGATATAGTCGAGCAGCGGCTCGACCAGCAAGCGGTAGGGGGAATCCAAAATCACCAGACGGACTCCCTCTCCCCAGGTGCGCCACTTGCGCCGCACGGCCTCCGCCTCCAAGGCATCGATAGACACGTGTACGGCGGTCACATCGTCCGAAAGGGAGCGCGCATAGCGCAACGCAGCCAGGGTGCCCCGGTGAACGCCGCTGATGGGGAGAAGCACCCGGTGTCGAGCGATCGGGGGCGGGGAACCATACGCCTCCAGGGACAGTTCCTGCGCCAGACTGCGGTAATGCCCGTGGATGCGGAAGAAGAGCAGGACCAAAAGCGGGATCAGCAGGACGACGACCCAGGCACCGTCCAGAAACTTGGTCACCACAAAGATCAGCGTCACCATAGCGGTGCACAGGCTACCGAATCCGTTGACCGCCATCTTCCACAGCCAGCTGGACGAACGCCCGGCTCGCTCAGGCCCCATGGACACGTGGTCCGACCTTCCTGCTCTCCACCAGTGACGGGCCATGCCCGCCTGCGACAGGGTAAAGGAAAGGAACACTCCGACGGCCCACAAGGGAACCAATCGGGTGACGCTAGCCCTGAACAGGACGAGCAGAAGCGACGCCACCGCCGCGAGCAGGCCGATGCCCCAGGAATAGACCAGGCGGCTCCCCCGGAAAGCGAGCTGTCGGGGCAGGAAAGCGTCGCGCGCCATGATCGCACTGAGCCGCGGAAAGCCCGCAAAGGCTGTGTTCGCAGCCAGAATCAGCACCACGGTGGTGCCGGCCAAGGCTGCAAGGTAGAGAGGGCCCCGTCCAAAGACCGCGCGTGCCAGCTGAGAAATGACCGTTTCCGTTTCCGAAGGATAGGCGTGAATACGCCCCAACAAGAAAACGATGCCGAGGTAAAGTGTCGCCAGGATCGCAGTCAACCAGATCAGCGCAGCTCCCGCGCGCCGGGTGCGCGGCTCCCGGAAGGCAGTGACCCCATTGGCGATACATTCCACGCCGGTGAGCGCAGTGGTCCCGTTCGAGAACGCTCGCAGGACCAGGAACAGGGTGAGCGGAGCGCTCCCCACGCTGAGGTCGGGAGGAAGGGAAAGAGGGTTCAGCTGGCCGCGCAGCAAACGGGCGAACCCGGCCACCACCATCAGGTAGGTCACCGCAAGGAAGAAATAGGTGGGGATGGCAAATCCCGTCCCCGATTCCCGTACCCCGCGAAGGTTCGCCAGCATGATCAGGAATACCAGACCCAACGCCAGGGGCACTCGGTACGGGAAGAGGGCCGGTGCAGCGGACACGATCTGCGCAACCCCCGAAGAGGTCGCCACGGCCACGAGCAGGACATAGTCGACCAGCAGTGCCGCCCCGGCCACCTGTGCCGCAGCCACGCCCAGGTTTTCCCGCGCGACCGTATAGGCTCCGCCCCCGTCCGGGTACGCGTGGATCGTCTGCAGGTACGAGAGCGCCACGATCCAGAGCAGCACGGTGACGGCGCAAGAGATCGGAAAAGCTAGCGGCAGCGCCGATGCGCCCGCCGCAGCCAGGATGACCAGCGTTTCCTGGGGTGCATAGGCCACCGAGGAGAGGGCGTCTCCGGCAAAGACCGCGAGGCCGATCGCAGTTCCCACGGTCTGGTGCGGCGCGTCCGCGGTCGGAAGCGGCCGGCCAATCAGCCAGGCGCGCAGCGAGGGGCGAAGCCGATACCGGGTCCGACGTCGGAATACGGGCGCATCTTCCGGTATCCCGCCCTCGCTCAAAGCCATGGCTTCTCTCCCGGTGCTGCCCCCGGTTACCGGGTCAGCCCCTCCCACACCAGGATGAGGTCACGAGCGGCCTTGACTTCGTCCAGCCGCCGGACGGGTGCCCGATGTGGGGCCTGTCGCAACAGTTCTGGTTGTGTCCGTGCCTCTTCAGCGATGCGCTCCAGAGCCTCCGCAAAGGCGTCCAGCGTCTCTTTGCTCTCCGTTTCCGTCGGCTCGATCATCAGCGCTTCGGGAACGATGAGCGGAAAATAGTTCGTGGGAGGATGGAAACCGTAGTCGATCAGCCGTTTGGAAATGTCCAGTGCGCGCACGTCGCTTCCTTCCACCCGTCCCACGGCAACGAACTCGTGCATGCAGCGCCGATCGTGAGAGAGGCGGAAGACCTGCTTCACCTTTTGTTGCAGGTAATTCGCGTTCAGCACAGCGTCCTCGGCAACCTGCCGCAGCCCCCTCGCCCCGAGCATGCGGATGTAGGTATAGGCGCGCACGAGCACCCCGAACTGGCCATAGAAGGTCTTGACGCGCCCGATGGAACGCTCGGGCATCTTCCAGTCGTACACAAAGCACTCCTCTGTGTGGCGATGGCCCTCCCCAGGGCACTCGTCGCTGTACTCGCGGATCACGATCGGACCCGGAAGATAGTCGGCAAGCCGCTCTACACAGCCCACAGGCCCCGATCCCGGCCCTCCACCGCCGTGGGGTGTGGAGAACGTTTTATGGAGGTTGTAGTGAAAGACGTCGAACCCCAGATGCCCCGGCTTGGCAACGCCCAAGAGGGCATTCATGTTCGCCCCATCACCGTAGAGGAGCGCTCCACACCCGTGGACCAACGCGGCAATTTCCAAGAGGTGCTCATCAAACAGCCCCAGCGTGTTCGGGTTGGTCAACATCAGCGCGGCTACGTGCGGGCCACACCGGGCCTGCAGATCTTCCAAATCGACGTTCCCTCGCGCATCCGAGCGAACCTCCACGACCTGGTAGCCGCTCATCGCCGAGGAAGCAGGGTTCGTGCCATGAGCCGAATCCGGGATCAGGATGAGATTGCGGTGATGCTCCCCGCGCGCCTCGTGGTAGGCACGGATCATCTGGATGCCCGTGAACTCACCGTGGGCCCCTGCCGCAGGCTGCAACGACACGGCTGCAAAGCCCCCAATCTCTTTCAGGAACTCCTGCAATCTCCACATCAGGCACAGGTTCCCCTGGACCGTGTAGGCTGGCTGGTAAGGGTGGGTTCCGAGGAACCCGGGGAGGCTGGCCGCCACCTCGTTCACCTTGGGGTTATACTTCATCGTGCACGATCCCAGGGGGTAAAAGCCGATATCCACGCCGTAATTCATCTGGGAAAGGCGAACATAGTGGCGCACCACTTCGACCTCGCTCACCTCCGGGAGCGGCAAGTCCTGGCGCACGAACCCCTCGGGAAGCGGCGCCTGAGGAACTCCGGGTTCGGGAAGGAAGCATGCGCAACGCCCCGGGACGCTCCGTTCGAAGATCAGCGGCTCGGTCATCGGGTCACCTCCCCAAGCACCTTGGCCAAGCGGTCGATCTCCGACACCGGTACCATCTCCGTAACGCACAGGAGCATGGCCTGCCCCAGATGCGGGTGCGTTCGACTCAGATCGAACCCGCCGATAAACCCGTGCTCCAGAAGGCGGTCGTTCAGCTCTTCTACGGCGATCGGGCAGCGCACGACGAACTCCTTGAAGAAGGGCCAGGTGGACAGGCACTCAAAGCCCCGCAGCCGGCCGATTTGGGAGGCGGCGTAATGCGCGCGGTGGTAGCAGATCTCTGCGACCTGCCGCAACCCCCGGCGCCCAAGGACGGCCAGATAGACCGCGGCGGCAAGGGCGTTGAGTGCCTCGTTGCTGCAGATGTTCGAGGTGGCCTTTTCCCGCCGGATGTGCTGCTCCCGCGTGGAGAGCGTCAGCACAAAGCCATGCCGGCCCTCGGCGTCCACCGTCTGGCCAACCAGACGGCCCGCCATGCGACGTACTTCCGCCTTGCGGCAGGCGAAAAAGCCTAGATAGGGTCCCCCGAAGTTCAGCGGATTGCCCAGGGGTTGTCCCTCACCGACGACGATATCCGCGCCGACCTCTCCTGGAGGGACGAACAGCCCCAGCGAGATCGGGTCGACCGCGACCACAAGGAGTGCACCGGCTGTGTGTATCGTGTCGGCCAGACGGCGCAGGCGCCGCGGGTCCAGGACCTCTCCCAGGAAGGTCGGGGTCTGAACCACCACGCAGAGGGTATCTCGATCGATCGCGCCCTCCAGCGCATCCAGGCCGGCTTGTAGATCCTCGTCCCCGGTCAGATGGAGCCCAGTGCCCCGCAGGTAGGTGCGGCTCACCTCGCGGTATTCCGGGTGCAACGTTGAGGAAAGCAGCACCCGCTGTCGCTTCCCTTTCAGCACGTTGTAGGCCATGATGATCGCTTCCGCGACCGCCGTCCCTCCGTCATAGTGAGAGGCGTTGGCCACCTCCATCCCCGTGAGGGCACAGATCATCGTCTGATACTCGAACATCGCTTGCAGGGTCCCCTGACTGACCTCGGGCTGATACGGCGTGTACGCCGTGTAGAACTCGGAGCGACCGACGATCGCCTGGACCACGCTCGGAATGTAGTGATGGTAGGCGCCGGCTCCCAGCAAACACGTGTACTCGCCGACATGTGCGTTCCAGGAGGCCAGCTCCTGGAGCTCCCTCAGGATCTCCGCCTCCGAAACCGGATCGGGCAACTGCAAGCGAGGAAAGCGGTAAGCAGGAGGCACATCGGCAAAGAGATCTTCGATCGAATGGACCCCAATGGCGCGGAGCATTTCCTGACGCTGGGCCTCTGTGTGAGGCGAGTAGGCCATCAGTGCCCTCCCTCCTCTAGGAGCTGTGCATAGGCTGCAGCATCGAGCAAAGCCTCCCATTCCGCCGCATTGGATATGGAGAAACGCACGAGCCATCCCTCGCCGTAAGGGTCCCGGTTGACCGCCGATGGGTCGTCCACAAGCGTCTCGTTGACGGCAAGCACCGTCCCGGCCATAGGCGCATACAGGTCGGACGTCGCCTTGACCGACTCGACGACCCCAAAGGTCTCTCCCTGAGCATACGACTCGCCAACCTCAGGGAGTTCCACGTAAACGATGTCACCCAACCGGGCCTGTGCGTAGTCGGTGATTCCGACCACGACCGTGTCGCCCTCGAGGCGGGCCCACTCGTGCGTGCTGGAGTAGCGCAGGTCCTCGGGAATCCGGTAAGCCATGGCATGCCTCCTTTCTGCCGTGAACGCCCCGATAGTAGCAGAATGTCCCAGGCTTGTCAATTGCCGGAAGGCCCAGGCTGGGCTATAATCTCCCACTCAGAGAGGAGGCGATGATGCCCCCAGTGGCGGTTGCGCGGTGTGGGACGTACGATCCGCATGCCGTAGGCGAGGCCGTCGAGCAGGTCGTGAGCCGGCTCGGTGGAATGGACCGCTTCGTGCGGCCCGGAGACCGGGTGCTGATCAAGCCGAACCTGCTCAGCCCCGCGGCGCCCGAGCGGGCAATTACCACCCATCCGACGGTGGTGGAAGCGGTGATCCGCCTCGTGCAGCGCGCCGGAGGGGAAGCGGTAATCGCGGACTCGGCGCCCGCCAGCGTTCCCTTCACGCCTGCCGGACTCGCCCACCTGTATCAGGCCACCGGCATGGCGGAGGTCGCCGCGCGTACAGGCGCCCGGCTGAACTTCGATACCGGGGTCGCCGACCTTGCGGCCCCTCCTGGCTGCACGGTGCGCCGCTTCGAGGTCATGCGAGTGGTTCGAGAGGTCCAGTGCGTCATCAGCCTTCCGAAACTGAAGACGCACTCCCTTACCGTGCTGACCGGCGCAACGAAGAATTGCTTTGGGCTGATCCCCGGGGTCCGGAAGATGACCTTTCACCTGACGCGCGGGCGGCTGGAGGATTTCGCCGACGTTCTGCTTGACCTCGAAACTGCGGTCGCTCCGGTGCTGGTCTTGATGGATGCCATCGTGGGCATGGATGGAGAAGGCCCCTCAGCGGGCTCGCCGTTCCCGATCGGGTTGGTCTTGGGTTCCACTTCGGGCGTGGAGCTCGATGCCGTAGCGGCGCGGGTGGTTGGGATTCCCCCTTTGGAGGTCCCCACGCTCCGCCGGGGCATGGAGCGGGGGCTGTGGAGCGGCCGCGTGGAAGGAATCGAGCTCCTCGGCCACACGTTGGAAGAAGTAATGGTCTCTGGGTTCCGACGGCCGGCCGGTGGACCGCCCCTGGTGGACCGGCTGGTGCCTTTTGGCCTTGGGCCCCGCCTGAGACGGGTGCTGTTGCGACACACATCGCGTCAGCCGGTCGTGGACAGCCAACGGTGCACGGGATGTGGCTCTTGCCAGGCGGTATGTCCCGCGCACGCGATCGAAGAGGTCGGGGGCCATGCGCGCATCAACAGTCCAACCTGTATCCGCTGTTACTGCTGTCACGAAGCCTGCCCGGAGGCCGCCATCTCCCTGGTTTCCCCGCTGGTCCTGCGCCTCCTGCTACGATTGCGGCACTGATACTTGATTATTCTTCCCCTTGCAGGTATAATCGGTTTAGTAGCCTGAAAGGCTTTGCGGGGCAAGGCGCAGGGGGAGACCGTTGGGCGAGGCGCGCTGGATCGATTACTGGGTCGTGGATGTGTATACCCACCGGCCGTTTCAGGGGAATCCGGCCAGTGTCGTCCTGGATGCAGTGGACTGGGATGCCAGCAGGCGGATCAACGTCTCTCGGGAGCTGGGGGGATGGGACACCGCCTTCGTTTTGCCGCGATTGTCCCCGGGTGGCGACCTGGCCCTCCGTTGGTTTACCGCCAATTGTGAACTTCCCTTTTCCGTCCACGGCACGCTGGCCGCACTCCATGTCCTGATGGAGACCGGACAATACGCCGCCCCAATCCAACTGGGGATCGAAACGCTGTCTGGAATACGCACGGCCTGGATCACCGATCACGAAGGAGAGATGCGGCCTTTCGTGGAGGTTCCCCTGCCCCAGATCGAGCAGGCACCGGTGTCAAGAGATCCGCTTTGCGAAGCGTTGCTCGTTTCTCCCGCGGCGCTTCAGGAGGACCTGCCACTGGCACAGGACGGTATGTCCCTCCTCGTCCCTTTCCGCCGACGGCAATCGCTGTTCGAGCTGAGCCCCGACCTGCGAAAACTCAGCCGTCTGGGTCTGGAAGCGGACATCACTTCGTTCGTCTGCTTTTGCGACGAGCCAGAAGGCGAAGTGCAGTGGCACGTCCGTTGTTTCGCCCCGGGCCTGGGGATCGCGGAAGATCCGGTGACGGGAACAGCGCACGCCGCAGTCTGTGCTTACCTGTTGGCGCACGGCCGACTTGCAGCAACAGATGAAGAATTCATCTGCTGGGGCGCTCAGGGCGATTGCCTAGACCGCCATGGCAGGGTCCAGCTGTACGTCGTGGTGGACGAGCAGCGTCGCCCTGTCCAGATCCGCGTTGGGGGAGCGGCGGTCACCGTGCTGCGGGGACAGTTGCGACTGGAATGAGTCTGCGATCCAAGGAGGAGATGGCGATGGCGACGAAAGCGTACGTGCTCATCGAGACAGCGATCGGAAAGACGCAACAGGTCGTTGAGGCCCTGCGGAAGATGCCGGGCGTCACCTCGGCGGATGCCGTAACCGGCCCCTACGACGTGATCATCGTCGTGGAGACGCGAGATCCGAACGAAGTGGGCAAACTGGTGATGAACCAGATCCACGGCCTGGATGGGGTGAACCACACCCTGACCTGCCTGACCATCTAGGCGTGGTTTTCCGACGTTTCAGGAGGCGAATAGGAACTACAGCCCTTTCTGACAACTGAAGAGCGGGCGCGCAGGGGGAGCCGAGTGAGCCTCGGCTGAGAGGTCGGCCGGTATCGCCGACGACCCCAGGAACCTGATCTGGGTAATGCCAGCGGAGGGATGACGAGCACCGCCTTGTCGCCACCCGAGACGCTGGGTGGCGTTTTCTTTGGAGGCAACGCGATGCGTGCACTGGTGCTCGCGAATGGGACTCCAGAGGACCTGAAAGCCTGGAACGATGTCCTGGACCAGGTGCAGCTGATCGTGGCGGCCGACGGAGGAGCCCGGTACGCGCGGTGTCTGGGCATCATCCCGCAGTTCGTGATCGGAGACGCGGACTCGTTGGACGAAGAGACCGCAAACTGGCTAGCCCAATCCGGCAGTCGGCTGATCCGTCATCCGCCTGCCAAGGACGAGACCGACCTGGAGCTGGCGCTTCTCTTTGCCGCACAATCGGGCGCCTCCGAAATCGTGGTGGTCGGTGCGTGGGGAGGCCGGCCGGACCAAGCCATCGCGAACCTCCAACTCCTGGCCCACCCGGCGCTTGCGGGATGCGATGTCCGCCTACTCGGGAGCGACTTTGAAGCGTTCCTCGTGCAGGCTGGAGAAGAGGGCGTCCTCCGGGGAGCACCGGGGGACACCGTCTCCCTCATCCCGTTTGCGGGAGACGTGCACGGTGTGCGAACCGTTGGGCTACAGTGGACCCTGCAAGAGGGTGACCTCCGGTTCGGTGTGGGACGGGGGATCAGCAACGTTTTGACCGCCGAGGAAGCGCGGGTAGCGGTCCGTGAGGGACTGTTGCTCGTCGTTCACCTGTTGACGCAACAGGCTCGGTACGGAGGGGACTATGGCCTTTGTGCACCGTGAACGGGTCGGATCACCTTTTCGGCCTTCGCGCGCGAAATGGCTGAGGGGATTCGCACAGCAGCTTCCCGCCATTGCCTTCTTGGGGTTGTTGCTCCTGTTGTGGCAGTCCCTTTCGTGGCTCTGGGGCCTGGAATTGTGGCTCCTGCCCTCCCCACTCCGGATCGTGACCGATGGCATCTATGCCTGGAGAAATCTGGGGCTGGCGAGGCATACGCTGCAGACGCTCCAGGAAGCTGTGCTCGGTTTCCTGCTCGCCGTGGCCAGCGGGCTGGTGCTCGCACTCCTCGTGGACTGGTCGGAGTTCCTGCGGCGGGTCATCTATCCGCTGTTGGTCGTCTCCCAGACCATCCCGATCATCGCCATTGCGCCGTTGCTCGTGCTGTGGCTGGGCTATGGGATCCGGCCAAAAGTGTTCGTGGTCGCGCTGGTCTGCTTCTTTCCGATCGTGATTAGCACCACGGACGGGCTTCGTGCGGCAGACCCAGAGTGGATCGCGCTTCTGCGCTCGATGGGCGCGTCACGCTGGCAGGTCTTTACCAAGGTGCGCTTCCCGGCAGCGCTTCCCTCCTTCTTCTCCGGCCTGAAGGTCGCCATCACCTACGCCGTGATCGGCGCCGTGATCGGCGAGTGGGTGGGTGGAAGCGCTGGCCTGGCGATCTTTATGCGGCGCGCGCATAACGCGATGCAGTTTGGGCAGGAATTCGCCGGCATCGCGGTGGTATCGCTGCTCAGCATCGTGCTCTTTCTCCTGGTCGCCGCGCTGGAGCGCGCGGCTTTGCCCTGGTACTTCGCGCCGCGCGAGCGGTAGCGGCGTGATGGTTGTAAGACAACAGGAGGTGAACCATGTCGCGAAGGCTTGTTCTGCTTCTCTGCGCCGGTTGGATGGCAGCGCTGCTGGCCGCCTGCGGCCCCACGCCAGAACCCCGCACCCCGACAGCTCCTCCTCCAACCGTGCCCCCCACACCAGTGCCTACTGCCACCCCTATGCCGACGCCCACCCACGTAACCCTCTCCCTCGACTGGGTACCGAACACGAATCACTCTGGCTTTTATGTCGCGCTAGACAAGGGATACTACGCCGAGGAAGGCCTCGTGGTCGATATCCAGATCCCGGCCGACCCTGCGGCGGCGCTCCGGCAGGTCGCCACAGGGCATACCGAGTTCGGCGTCTCCTTCCAGGAAGAAGTGACCGTTGCGCGGGCCAACGACATCCCGGTGGTTTCCTTGGCCGCGATCATCCAACACAATACCTCGGCGTTCGCGGCCTTAAAAGAGTCGGGCATCACCCGGCCGAAGGATTTCGAGGGGAAAAAGTACGGCTCGTACGGCCTGCCTCTAGAGCCACCGGTCATCGAGGGGCTCATGCGCTGCGACGGCGGGGATTTCTCCCGCACCGAATTCGTGGATGTGGGCTTTGACGCCTTCCCAGCGCTGGTCAACAAGCAAGTCGACTACATCTGGATCTTCCTCGCCTGGGACGGCATCCAAGCGCAGATCAAGGGCATCGAACTGAACACCATTCCGCTGTACGGCAGCTGCATCCCCGACTACTATACGCCGGTCATCATCGCCGGAGAAACGACGATTGCCGAACGCCCGGACATCGTGCGTCGGTTCATGGCGGCGACGGCGCGGGGCTACGAGTACGCTATCGCGCATCCGGATGAAACCGCGGAGATCCTGCTTCGGTATGCGCCGGAAAACGATCCCGAACTGGTGCGACGGAGCCAGGCCTGGCTGAGTCCGCGCTACCAGGCGGATGCGCCGCAGTGGGGGTGGCAGAAGCCCGAAGTGTGGCAGGCATTCGCCGATTGGCTCTACTCGAACGGGCTGCTCCCCAAGGCCATCGACCCACAAAAGGCCTTCACGAACGAGTTCCTGCCGGCGCGGTGAGCGGGCTTGGGCCAAAGGAGGCCGGCTCAAGGAGCCGGCCTCCTCTCTCCCGCGGAGAACGACGGTGGAAGCTCCCAAGGTGCAACTGCAAGGGATCCGCAAGGCGTTCTGGGGCGGTTGGGGGTACCTTCCCACCCTGGAACGGATCGATCTGGTCGCCTACCCTGGGGAATTCGTGTCGATCGTGGGCCCAAGCGGCTGCGGCAAGAGCACGCTCTTCAACATCATCTGTGGCCTGGAACCAGCCGACGAGGGGCAAGTCTTCCTGGACGGCGAGGAAGTAACGGGCAAGGTCGGCCTGTTCGGCTATATGCCACAGCGGGACCTGCTCCTTCCCTGGCGCAATGTGCTGAACAACGTCGTCTTGGGGCCAGAAATCGCCGGGGTGCCGCGCCGAAAAGCCTATGCAGAGGCTCGCGCGTTGCTTCCCCTCTTTGGCCTACAGGGCTTTGAGCGCCATTTGCCCCCTACCCTCTCTGGCGGCATGCGGCAGCGAGCCGCCCTTCTGCGTACTTTCCTCTGCCATCGGGACGTGCTCCTGCTGGACGAACCGTTCGGTGCGCTGGACGCGCTCACGCGCGCTGAGATGCAGAGCTGGCTCCTCGAGGTTTGGGAACGCTTCCGGCACACGATCCTCTTTGTGACCCACGACGTGGAGGAGGCGGTGTTCCTCTCCGACCGGGTGTACGTCTTGACACCGCGGCCGGCCCGGGTTTCCCTGGAACTTCCCATCCCGCTATCGCGCCCCCGGCGTCGGGATCTCGTGACCAGCCCCGCGTTCATCGCCCTGAAACGCCGCCTGCTCGCGGCCTTCCCGCAGATATGGTAAAATGGGTGTACTTTAGCGGTGCATCTGCGGCGGACCCGGCCGAGGGGGACCGATGGGCGAAACCGGCGGAAGGCTGGAAGATCTGGAACGGTGCCTGGCCTCCTACGAGAGCTTTAAGCGGGTGATGCAACAATACCTGGAGCGGCTGCTGGCCTCGGACCAAGATACCCTGGCTCTCGTGGCGGAGATGCTGGAAACGGTTAAGGCGATTTCCGGCGAACGCATCGTTCCCGAGGCCCCTGCCGACATCCATCGCATCCTGGCGCTGCGCGAGGAAGCGCTTTTTGCCTACGGGGGAGTTGTTTACGTCGAAGGCGTTCCCGCCCCCGAACCGCTCCAGGGGGGAACGATCAAGATCGATGACCCGCGCGTGTACGGGCTGTCGTTGGTCTGCACCTGGCTCGACTGCATCGTCTCCAACCCCGAACAGAGCCTGGACAGCCTGCGCAAGGTATTCCTGCGTACGACAGACCCGTGGGGGATCGAGCTCAACCGTGCCTTCTTCGTCGATATCGGCCGCCTCGAGCCGATCGCGAACGGAGACGAATGGCTGGACTCTTGCCTCGGTAGCCTGGAGCGGGTTTCCCTGGCGCGCGTCACGAACATTGCCCAGCTCCTGGGCCTGGAACCGCTTACGCCGGTGGCCTCGGTGCCGTTGCGAGTGTGGCGCCACCTGCTCCGTACACGACGTGCTTACGACCTGACCCCCGCGGCTGCGGGCCCTTGGTTGCCCCAAGGGTCGCGCATCGTTGCCTTGCACCGCAACATCCCCTCGGGCGAGAGGGCTTTCTGCTACGCGCTCGGACGAGAACTGCAGGCGCAGGAAGTCCGTGGGCCGAGGCCGATCTCTTTCCAGGAACTGCAACGGGAACTCGGGATCAGCCTTGCCGCTCCAGTTCAGGTACAACTGATCGAACAGGGAGAACAACTGGTCGGGCAAGCGCCGCCCCTCTACCGAGCCGTGCTCCCGCTGGGCGACCTGCGACGCGCCTTTGTCCTGATGCTCAACCATCCCCCAGAGGTCCAACTTCACGAAGCCACCCCTCCGCACTCCCCGTTCGGCCATATCTTGCGCATCGCTTCCTCGCAAGATCCCGAGCGCCGCGTCCGGCTCGTGCGACTCTCGCAGCCGCCGGACGAAGAATGGCCCAGCCGTCAGGGATGGCAACGCGTCTATACCTTCTTTGACCTGGCACGGATCGGCATTTCGACCGCGCCCCCGGGTTCGTATCTGGGCATCTTCATCCGGGATAGCGGTGGGGACGACGCCCAACTGTATTTCCACCGCTGGGGGCCACAACGGCTCTCGCTACGGCTCACCACGCGTTGCCTGCAGCGGGCTGCCCAGACGGGCGCGCTCATCCTGATTGGCTGTGACGAAGAGACCGCCCTGCAAGCCCTTGCCTGCCTTCAAGGGCTGATCGGGCCCGCTGCCCAGGAAATCGAGCCCGTGGTCAGCCGCTTGGACTGCCAAGTGCGCTGGCGGGCTCAGCAGGGGCCGGAACTGTTTCGAGAGGATTGAAGAAGGAGTAAACGAGCCAAGACAGGCGGGCGATCCAACGGTTGCCTTCTGTGTCGGAGAGTGCCCCACCTTTCCAGACAAAGATGGATACGACATAGGGACCGCTCGGGGCAAAAACGATGCCGGCATCCGCCTTCATGTCGGGAATCCAGCCGCTCTTGTGAGCGGCTTCAACTCCTTGCGGAAGGCCGGCGACCAGACGCTCCTTGTCGGCGTTCTGCCCCATGAGAGCTACCATCTCCTGACATTCCCGGGGCTCGATCTGTTGCGCGAAGCGCTGCACCAAGGGTCCACGGCCGTTAGCGCACTCGTGAATCGCGCCCAGAAGCAAGCCCATCTCCCGCGGGGTGGTGCGCAGGTCGGGGTCTGCTTCCGTGACTGCCGCTGGGACCCCTGTTGCACGGAAGACAGTCACAGGCACATCCGGACACCAGCCCCGCCCAGGATCTCCATAGGGGCTACACAGGATAGATTGCTCTAGCCCGAGATCGCGCATCAGCGCCGTCATTTCGTGCGCACCCCGGATGCCATCCCCACGCCCTGCGAGCGCAAGCAGCCGGTTGGCAGCATCGTTGTCGCTGTACACCATCATGTCCCAAAGGTCTCGCGCCACAGACGACGGGATATCTGCCAGATCCCGATACGTAAGAACCATAATCGCGATCTTGACCACGCTGGCGCCAGAGAACGCGACATCGGCATTCAGGCCTGCCTCCTCCCCGGTGCGCAGGTTCCGCACGTAGACACCGACCACGCCGGCAAAACCCTGAGCCTCTCGGGCGAGCGCTTCTTCCAGCAAGCGGAGATCCGGGCGAGGCGCGGGGATCGAGCGCACCGGCAGGCGCAGCGGCCTTCGATCCCCCTCTCGAAGAGCTCGCACCACAAGCGGGATCGCTTGCTCGATATCCAGCTGGCGGCCGGGACAGGCCGCCAGAAAGGCCGGGACGGGGATGCCCTCTTCTTGGCGATAGGCGGGGATGCTCAGAGACAGGAGGTCCTGGGTGCCGGTGATCTCGATCAGGCGCGTAGGAGCCGGTGGGGTGTCCCACCGGGCGGCGATTCCCTCAAGGAAAGCGCGCACGAGGGATTCATCGACCGAGGCCTCCAGGGGAATGACGACCTGCCGAGGGCCGACAAAGTCGGCCCCCGTCCCTTCTCCTCCTAAGGATAAGGGCAAGAAGATCGCTCTGCGCAGCAGCGCTTCCTGCCCAGCTGTACCAGCTCGGGTCAAAACTCCATCCAGGTCCACTTGGAGATGCACCTGGGTAGGACTCAAGAAAAGTGTCTGCCCGTCCAGGTCCAGCGGGAGCGGAGGAAAGAAATGCTCCAGGGCCAAGCGCTCGAGACGGGCGCGCGCTTCGTCCTGGTACAAGCCACCGAGATGCAGGTCTCCCACCCAGACACCCTCGGGAAAACGCAACCGGCCTGAGCTCTCAGGATGCTCCCGCGTTATCGAGCTGGCACGGCTGGCAGGCTGGGTCGCCACCCCAAGGATCAGGAGAGCAGCCAGCAGTCCGAAGAAGAATCTGGAGTTCAACCAAGCCTCCAGGGGCATCATAGGAACCGGCTTTACTATACCCAAGGAAGGCAATCTTGTCAAAGTTGCGTATCCAAGGGGCGTAGGGTATAATGCCTGCGGTTTTGGGAGCCTCCCAGAGGCTCTGGAGGATCGGGGTGCGCTTTGCGATCTGGACCTCTGGCTGCCAGATGAACCGCGCGGATTCGGATCGGCTACAGGCGGCGTTGCAGCTAGCCGGCCACGAACCTGCGCCTCCGGAGGAGGCCGACCTGGTCATCCTGAACGCCTGCGTCGTTCGGGAGAGCGCCGAGCGTCGAGCCGTTGCCCGTTTGCGCGCGCTGGCAGGGCTGAAGCGCAAGCGCCCACAGCTGCGCATCGCGCTGATGGGCTGTCTCGTCGGGGTTCGCCCTCCCGACGATCTGCCGCGCCGCTTCCCGATGGTCGATGCGTTTTTCCCGCCCTCCGCCCTGGAGGAAGTACTGGCAGCGTTCCCGGGCTCCCGGCCGGTTGATACGGCGCGTTTGCCTCACCTGGACGGCGCACGGCGGCCGATCACCGCTTTCCTTCCGGTGATCTACGGTTGCGACAACCACTGTACCTACTGCATCGTGCCGATCCGGAGAGGGCGTGAGCGCAGCCGACCGGTGGAGGAAATCGTGTCCGAGGCAGAGTGCATGGTCGCGCAAGGCGTGCGCGAGATCACGCTGCTTGGACAAAATGTGGACGCCTATGGGCATGACCTGCCCGGGCAGCCGACACTCGCTGCGCTGCTCCACCGGCTTCACGAAATCGAAGGCCTCTGGCGCATCCGCTTCTTGACTTCGCACCCGAAGGATCTGTCGGACGACCTGATCTCGGCTGTAGCAGAGCTCCCCAAGGTGTGCCCGGACATCAGCCTTCCGGTCCAGGCCGGCGATGACCGCCTCTTGCGGCGTATGGGCCGGCCATACACCGTAGACGCTTACCGAAGGCTCATCGAACGGATCCGTGCAACGGTCCCGGACGTAGGGCTTTCCACCGACGTGATCGTCGGGTTCCCCGGTGAGACGGAAGAAGAGTATCAGGGGACCCGTCGACTCCTGGAAGAGATCCGCTTCGATGTAGTGCACATCGCCGCCTACTCGCCACGCCCAGGGACAGCGGCGGCCAGACTTCCCGACGACGTGCCGCAGGAAGTGAAAGAGAAGCGTCGACAGGAACTGGAGCTTCTCCAGGAGGGGATCGCCGCCGAACGGAACGCCCGCTACCTGGGCCAGTCCGTCCCGGTGCTGGTGGAGGACCTACACCGGGGCAAGTGGCGGGGACGTACGCCGCAAGGCAAGTGGTGCTTCTTTGCCGATGCCGTACCACGGCTTGGCGAAATCGTGTGGGTGCGCGTCCGTCATACCGGACCGTGGTCCTTGCAGGGCGATCCGATGGATGGTGCCCCACAAGTGGACCGATCAAACGGACTGAGGTGAGCGAAAAGGCGATGGCCATGGGGGACCCACAAGAAGAGGCGATTCGCCTGGCGCTTGAGGGGCGCTGGGAAGAAGCGGCAAGATTGAACCGTGCGATCCTGGAGCGCGAGCCGGACAACATCGAAGCGCTGAACCGGTTGGGAAAGGCACTTTTTGAGCTGCGCCGCTATGACGAGGCCTACGCGGCTTACGGGCGAGTGTTGGAGCTCGACCCCTACAACCGCATTGCCCGGAAGAACCGCGAGCGGCTTGTGAGCCTTATCCAGGGAACACCTTCGGGGACGCAGGAAACCACCGCCGGGCGCGAGCAGATCCTCCCCGACCTTTTTATCAGCGAATCGGGCAAGTCGGCCGTGGTGCCGCTGCGCGGGGTTGCTCCACCGACGGTCCTTCAGAGGCTCAGTCGCGGGGAAATCCTCCGGCTGGAGGCGGAAGGGCAGAACGTCATTGTCAAGACCGGAGACGGAACGATCCTAGGCCGGTTGGACCCGCGCGTAGGGCACCGGTTGGCCCAGTTCATCCAGATTGGGAACCGTTATGCTGCCGCCGTAGCCGAGGTCAGCGAAGACGATGTCAAAGTCTTCATCCGGGAGATCTACCAGCACCCGCGCCTCGTAGGGCGGCTTTCCTTCCCGCCGCTGGCGGCGGCAGAACGTGAGCTGGTGCGGCCGTACATCCGCGATCTTGGCCTGCGGTTAGAGGAGGCGTTCGAAGCCGATCTCGCCGAGGAGCTGGAGGAAGAAGAAGGGCTGGACGAAGAGGAAGAGATGGAGGAAGAGGAGGAGGAGGAACTTGAGGAAGAACTGGAAGAGGAAGAGCTCCTCGAAGAACTGCCCGAAGACGAAGCAGCCGAGGAAAGCTACGACGAAGAGCTGTAACGGCTAAGGAGCGAGGAGGGCGGTTGCCCTCCCCGCTCGAGCGACTGCCGGTTGGTCTACAACCCTACCGTGTGGCGGCTCGCAACAAGTTCCGCATCAGCATGACGTTGGTCATCGGCCCTGTGCCACCCGGGACAGGGGTGATCATACCGGCTGTCTCTACCGCTTCCGCGTAATGCACGTCTCCCACCATAGCTGCCTCTACCTCTCCAAGCGGCTGGCCGCAATGCGGGCATACCGTTGCGTCTTGGGCGGCATCGTTCCCACACCCCGGGCAGCTTTTGACAAAGTTGACGCCAAAGTCGATCACCACTGCGCCCGGCTTGATCCAGTCTCCCCGGATCATCTTGGGGCGCCCGACCGCTGCGGCCAGGATATCCGCTTGCCGGCAGATCGTGGGGAGATCCGCGGTGCGGGAGTGGCAGATCGTCACCGTGGCATTCTCCCGCAGCAACAGGAGGGCCATGGGTTTCCCCACGATGTTGGAGCGGCCTACGACGACCGCGTGTCGGCCGCTCACGGTCACCCCGTAACGGTGCAGCAACTCCATCCCTCCGGCTGGAGTGGCCGGCACGAAGAAAGGCTGGCCCTCCGAGCCCCGGCCGATCGGTTCCGCTTGCGCGAGGCGGCCGGCATTCAGGGGGTGGACACCGTCCACATCCTTGGCGGGGTCCAGCACCCGCAGCACGGAGGCGGGATCTACCCCAGGCGGATAAGGTTCCTGCACCATGATCCCGTGGACCTCGGGGTCGGCGCTGAGCCGCGCTACCAGGCCAACCATCTGCTCGGCCGGGACATCGGCCGGAAGGACGTGCACCACCGCCCGGAGGCCCCGTTTCTCGAGTGTGCTCACGATCGCCCGGGCATAGCTGACCGAAGCCGGGTCTTCCCCGGCGCGCACCACGGCCAGAGTGGGCACAACTCCTCGCGCCGCCACCAGGGCGCGCACCTCTTCCTCGATCTCGGCCTGCATTTGCCGCGCGGTTGCGCGTCCGTCGAGAATCGTCGCCGCCATGCTTTCCTCCTTGTCTGCCTAGGTGGCCTGCCAGTTCGGCCAGGCCAGCAAACACGATCATCGGGAACCAGAACGCCTTCTCTCCCACACGCCCCGTGGGTAACCCATCATCTTGGCCACATCTCCCACCAGCCGGATCACCGGCACCAAACCCAGGGACCAGAGACGCCAGCCCGCCGGCAAGGTTCCCCACGCTGCAGCCAGCCGACGGTAGTAGCGGCTCAGGTAAAGCGCCACCCCACAGGCCAAGAGCATCCATAGGAAGGGCACTCGAGCGCCACCGGCCAGTAGCAACAACCCGGTGCCGTAACTACCGTAGCGCAAGAGGTGACGGAGGGGCCATAAGCCCGCCAGCCCGTCCCCGAAGGCATACCGCTCGTACTGCCGGAAGAACGCCCCAAGCGAAGAACGGGGCCGGAAGCGCACGACCGCCCGGGGCGCAAATGCCATGCGATACCCGGAGGCCAACAATCGACGGGCAAAGACCAGATCCTCACAATAGGGCAACTCCTCCGGAAACCCGCCCACGGCTTCCCACGCCCTCCGGGTAAAGGCCATCGATTGGCCGGCGGGCAGGAAATGCTCCGGACGGATCTCATCCAGCGTCGGGTACGCGACCGCCCCCAGCACGGCTTCGAAGGGCGAACGAGGATCCGCACGGAAAAAGCCGGCAACGAGCTCCGCCCGACCCTCCTCGAGCGGTGCGACGATCTCTTCCAGCCAGCACGGCTCCAGCCACAGGCCGGCATCGGTGCAGGCAATCAGTGGGCCGTGCGCCGCGCGGATGGCCGTATTCCGCCCTTGTGGGATGTTCGCCCCACCGGCCGTCGTCCGCAGGGGAAGCCTTTCCCGGTAGGCCTGAACGATCTCCATCGTGCGGTCCGTACAGCCGCAGTCGTTGATCACTACCTCGTCGGGCGGTCGGGTCTGGCGGAGCATCGAATCGAGCAGCTCGCCGATGGACCCCTCCTCGTTGCGTACCGTAACGATCAGTGAGACCCGCATGCCCGTTCCTTCTTCCGCGGCCATCGAGCTGCCTGCACGATGGCTTCTTCGAAACGAGGCAGCAGCACCCGCCAATCATAGCGCGAAACCATCAATTCGCGCCCGCTGCGGCCCAGACGCGCGCGGGCATCCGCATCGTCGAGCAGGCGCAGCACCTGCTCAGCAAACGATTCCGGCGTGTCTGCCAGCGCCAAGTGTTCGCCATCCACCAGGCCCTCCACCCCCTCTGCGCCCAACCGTGTAGAGACTGTTGCCCGCGCCATGGAAAGCGCCTGAAGCAGCTTGAAACGCACCCCGCCACCAAAGCGCATCGGAAGAACGTAGACGTCCGCCGCTCCGATCCACGCTCGATCATCGGGCACAGCGCCAATCACCTCGACGCCAGGCAGCGCACCTAAAGCGCGCACCGGCTGGGTGGGATTCCGCCCAACGATCCAAAAGCGCGCCCGCCCACAGCGGGCCCGGATGCGCGGCCAGATGTCCCGGCAGAACCAGACCACGGCATCCACGTTGGGACGAAAGTCCATCCGGCCCGTGAACACGAGCGTAGGCTGATCCTGTGAGCCAGCCCCCGGAAGAGGCGCATAGTACGCCGTATCCACCCCGTTGGGAACGACCGCGACCTGAGCCGCCGGAGCAATCCGCAGCAGCGCCTGGCGATCGACATCCGAGACCGCGACTACCGTGTGCGCAGCCAGACACGCACGCCGCTCGAACCGGGCCAACCGGGCCGCTTGGAGGCGCGAATAGAGCGCCTGGGCTCCCTGTCCGTGCTCACCTCGGGCGATTTCCCAGGCGCGCTGCTGCAAGACATACTCGGCGTTGTGCTCGTCGAGTACCCAGGACAACAGGGTGCTGCTGCGCAGGGCTCGCGCCACCAGGAGGCCGTAGGGCGCCATCTCCAGTCCTTCTACGAGGAGAAGGTCCGGGCGCTCCTGGAAGATGGTCTCCCGAAGCAGGCCTACGAACGACCGCGACCAGGTCCGGCCAACCAAATCCGGCTGTCCGGAAAGGAGGAACCAGAAGCGGCGTGGCAGCGTGTGGGCCGGCCGTGGCAGCGCTCGGAACGGCACCCGCGCTGCCAGGGGACGCGCGGCTTCCACCTCATCCTCTGTGCCAAAGGCCAGGAGCTTCACCTCGTGCTGCGCCGCCAATCCCGTCAAGAGCGCGAAATCGCGCATCGCCTTGCCGTGGTGGAATGGATAGGGAAGCTGCGCCGAAAGTGCCAGAATCCGCATCACGTTGCTCGTTTCAACGGAGGAATACAGCCCACCGGGCACTACTTCAACCACGCCAGAAGGTGGGGCAAGAAGAGAACGGCACCCACGACAACGGCCAGACACGCCGCCAGCAGGACGGCCGCCGCAGCCAAGTCCTTGGCCCGCCGGGCCAGGGGGCGGCTTTCCGGGCTGGCCAAGTCCACCAATGCCTCGATGGCCGAATTCAGCCCTTCTGCAACCAGCACCACTGCGATCGTGAGGACGAGGACAGCCCATTCCCAAAAAGCCAGTCGCAACAACCCTCCGAGAACAACCGCCGCCAGCGCCGCACCCAGGTGGATGCGCGCGTTCCGCTGCGTCCGGAAAAGGTTGCCCAATCCAGAGAAGGCCGCCTGAAAGCTCGCCCACAGTGGCCGGCGGTGCTCGAAGGCACGAAGCAGTTCGTCCTGGCGCGCGACCATCCGTCGGCGCTCGCTTTCCCCTTCATCCTCGTAACCCAGCAGGTGGAGCAGGCCATGAACCACGAGGAGCTCCACTTCGCGGCACCAAGGGTGCCCAACCTCAGCCGCCTGCTCACGGGCGCGATCCAGGGAGATGGCCACGTCGCCCAGATAAGGCAGTTCTCCCTCGGGAAGCCCTTCCGTTTCGCCAAGGGAAAAGGCGATGACATCGGTGGGCTCGTCCCGCTGGAGGTACTCGCGGTTCAGCTGCTGGATACCGGCATCCGTAGTCAAGAGCACCCCGACCTCTGCCGCCGGCACACCTTCCTGGGCCAGTGCCCAACGGACCAGGCGCTTGAGGCGCGCCAAGTCGGGAGGCGGATGACCTTCGCTCTCGACCCGGATTTCCACCCGGTAGCTCAAGTGCTTGCCTCCTGGGGTTTGCCCAACTCGGGATAGACGATCCGTGGGTGGTAGATCCCGCGCAAGATGCTCACGAAGGCGTTCTGCACCGTGCGGAGGTCGCGCAAGCTCAGGTCGCACTCGTCCAGCTGGCCGTCGCGCAACCGCTCCTCGATAATGCCGCCAACCAAGCGCGCCAGGCCGTTTCCTTCCTCCGAACCGTTGGCCAGCAATTCCCCTAGCTTCCCCGTCTGGCTCATGGCACGTACAGTCGCCTCCACCGAATCCGCCAGCATCAGGATGGCGGCCTCACGGGACTGGGGCTTGGGACCAGGATACCGAAAGGCCCCGGGGTCGACGGTCTCCTCCTCCTGCAGGGCCCGTCGGTAAAAGAAGGAGGCCAGCGTCGTCCCGTGGTGCTCCGCGATGAAGCGGGTGATCTGCTCGGGGAGGCGGTACTTGCGGGCCAGCTCCAATCCCTCCTGGACATGGTCGATGATGAGTTGGGCGCTGGTGCGCGGGGGGAGCTCGTCGTGAATGTTCGTACGGCCGGCCTGATTGTCGATGAAGAAGTAAGGTCGGGCCAGTTTCCCCACGTCGTGGAAATAGGCCCCCACCCGGACGAGCAGCGGATCCGCCCCGACCAGTTCTGCCGCCCGCTCAGCCAGGTTTCCGACCACGATGCTGTGGTAGTAGGTGCCCGGCGCCTCCTGCATCAAGCGTCGGAGCAGCGGATGGTTCGGGTTGGACAGCTCCATCAGCTGGAGCACGGTCACCTCGCCCGAAAGCTGGCCCAAGAGGCCAAAGGTGGCAAAGGCAAGCGCTGCGGAGAGAAACCCGCTCAGGAGGCAGGCAGACCCATCCTTCAACAGCACGCCCAAGTCTACCTTGCCGGAAATCAAGCGGAACGCCAGGAAGACGAGCAGGTTCCCCAGCGCAGCGCCCAGTCCCGCGTAGAAGAATGTACTGAAACGTTGCGCGCGGTGGATGCAGAGGATAGCGAGCAGGCTTCCCGTGAAGGTAATGGCAGCAAGTTCCAGGCTGTTCCCCCACAACTGCCCGATAAGCACCGCCAGCACGAGCGTCGCTCCCAGCGAAACAAGCGGCCCCAGCAGAAGGGTCAAGACCATAGCGGCCGCCGCAGCGGGGAACGCATACGCCACGCCCACGCGGCCAGGGATCAGAAGACGTGCCACAATCGCCGTAACCAGGAGCACCAGCCCAAGAAGGATCAAACGGCGAAAGTTCCGCGCGAGCTCTGGTTGGAAACGATACAGCAACCCCGTGTACCCGCCCACAAGG
Source organism: Chloroflexia bacterium (assembly GCA_034436115.1). Lineage (GTDB taxonomy): Bacteria > Chloroflexota > Chloroflexia > DTKN01 > DTKN01 > DAOTVY01. The sequence goes on from DAOTVY010000025.1 coordinate 58,305, forward strand.
GCCAAGACGAGGCCCATGCGGCCCAACGCATCGGGCCAGGCAACGCTGGGGTTTCGCAAGCCTACCGCCTCCAGTTTCTCCACATCCACGTCTCGAACAATCTGCCCTTCCTGAAGGATCAGTTCACCCTCCAGCACTTGCACCGTCCGTGCCGGCGTGCGCGCACGCGCTTCCTGCCTGCGCCGTTCCGTCTCGGTGGCATCGACCAGGTAGTTCGGGGCCAGGAACGGCGCCACGAGTTCCGCGACCAGAGCCCGTTTGGCAGGGTAAAAGGAGCGCGACACCCTGTCCGGCAGGATGCGACGGAGGGTGCTCAAGTCTCCTACGGCGATCTGCCTCACTTCTGCGGGCCGCAGGGGATCGGCCACCAGCTCGTCGAAAACGCGCAACGCTTCGTGTACAAGATCCTCCCATTCGCCAGGCTGTAGAATCAAGAGCAGGTTCAGGGTGGACGTCGAGAAAGAGACCCCCTGGAGCTGTTCCAAGCGCTGTTCCCGCGCTTCGCGATCCAGTTGCGGGGCAAACAGGATCTCACCGATCGTTCCAAGGGTTTGGGAAAGGCTCTGACGGGCCTGTAAGGTGATGCTGGGGTCGAACCGGTAAACCTCGGCGACTGCGGCCGCCGCCGCCTCCCGGTCGGCTTCCGTGAGGATCTCGCTGACATAGCGGATGGTCACGGGGGACTTGATGGAGCGCGGCGCAGGCAGCCCGACGCGCACCTCAGGCCCGACCGCACCAGGCCAGAGGGGAAAGATCAGCACGAGGCCCAGGAGAAGCGCGAGCGCCAACCCAAAGAGGGCAAAACGCCGTTCCACGCCGTTTGGCCCATCGCTTCGCGGAACCGGCAAGCGTCGCCCGATCGGCATCGCCGAGGTCTCCACCGTCGCTCCAGCGACGGCTACTTCTCCAAGGCTTCGCGCACCAGGGCCTGCACCACCCGCCCATCGGCCTGCCCGCGGACCTGGGCCATGAGATGCTTCATCACCTTACCCAGGTCCGCTGGCCCACGCGCGCCCAACTCCTCGATTGCCCTACGCACCAGGGCACGCAGCTCTGCCTCGTCCAACTGACGCGGCAGGTAAGACTGGATGATCCGCAGTTCCCGTTCCTCTGCACCGGCCAGGTCTTCCCTTCCCCCCTCACGATAAGCCAGGATCGATTCCTGGCGTTGGCGAGCGGCCTTGGTGAGCACGGCTACGACGCCCGCGTCATCCAATTCGCGCTGCTGCTCGATTTCGGCATCCCGAATGGCCGCCCGAATCAGGCGCAGCACGGACAGGCGTTCCGCGTCCTGCTGCCGCAGCGCTGTCCTCAGGTCTTCCTGAATGCGCTCCTTCAGATCCATCCTCGCCTCCTTCCTGGCCTGCCGCTCCATTATACCGGAAATGGATGGGGGATGCAATCGGAGCCATTTGCGCGCGCGCAGGGGCTATTGTAGAATGGCAGGAAACGAGGCCCTTTTGCTTCTGGGCCAAAAGAGGTGAGAGATGGAACGGACACGTCACGGTACCCGCTGGGGAGTCTGGTGGGTGGCGGTCACGCTTTTTTCTTTCTTTTGGGGTGGCCTGCTCGGATGGGGCCTGCACGCATGGTTGCCACAGGTCCGCTTGCCTTTGCTAAGCACGGGTCCCGCACCTTCGGCCACGCAACTGGCTCAGGAGGGAGTCCCCGAGGCGTTGCGAGAGCAGTTCTCCCTGTTCTGGCAGGTCTGGGACTTGGTGGAAAGACACTTCTACGACCCGAAGGCGATCGACTACCAGAAGATGGTTTACGGGGCGATCCAGGGCATGGTGGGCGCGCTGGGCGACCCATACACATTCTTCTCTACGCCGGCACAAACCGCGGTCGTCCGCACGCAGCTCCAGGGCCAGTACGAGGGGATCGGCGCCTACATCGATCAGGAGGATGGCTGGCCGGTGATCCAGGGCCCAGTGAGCGAGGATGCCCCGGCGGCCAAGGCCGGACTGCGTGCGGGGGACATCATCCTGGAAGTGGACCACACGAGCACACAGGGGATGCCGCTGGAAGAGGTGATCGCCCGCATCAAGGGACCCGCAGGGACTCGGGTAACGCTGACCATCCTGCGTGGCGATCAGCCGCCGTTCGAAGTGACGCTGACCCGTGCGCGCATCGAGGTGACCAGTGTGACCGCCAGGATGCGCCCGGATGGCTTGGCATACGTGCGCTTGTCCGTGTTCGGCGAGAGCACCGCCGAGGAGCTGGACGCAGCCTTGCAAACGCTCCAGGAGGCTCGCCCGCGCGGACTGATCCTCGATCTGCGTGGAAACGGGGGAGGCTACCTGACAGCTGCCCAGGAAGTGCTCGGGCGGTTCATTCGGCAAGGGGTTGCGGCCTACCAGGCGAACCGTGACGGGAGCCTGACACCGCACGAAATCCTTCGTGGGCGCGTGCAGGTGCTTGAGTTGCCGATGGTGGTGTTGGTGAACGGGGGATCGGCGAGCGCATCCGAGATCGTGGCGGGCGCTCTACAAGACCAGCATCGGGCGATCCTCGTCGGCGAACAGACCTTCGGAAAGGGGTTGATCCAGAGCAACTTTGACTTCCCGGACGGGAGTTCTGTCCGTGTGACCGTGGCACGGTGGCTCACGCCCGACGGGAGACAGATCCAGGGGCAGGGATTGACCCCCGATCTGATCGTCCCGCTAACACCGGAGGACTATGAAGCTGGCCGTGACCCACAGCTGGATGCGGCGGTCGCCTACCTGCTGGGAAAGCCGCTGCCGGCATTCGTTGTCACCCCGACGCCTACCCCGCTGGCCACCCCTACGGCCGTCCCTGTCCCGTAATCCGCGTTTGGCTGGAGCGCTTAGGCAAGGAGGTTTGCGTGCCGGACGATCCCAACCAGGGCTGTTTCGCCTGTGGTTCCGCAAATCCGATCGGGCTTCGTCTGTGTTTCGCCTATGGCGATGGTTCTGCAGAGGCGTGTTTCATTCCCGAGACTGTCCACCAGGGCTATCCGGGCCTGCTGCATGGGGGTCTGGTAGCCACGCTGCTCGATGAGGCGATGGCCCACGCGGTTGTCCACTCCTTCGGCCCGGCAGTAACGGGCGAGCTGCACGTCCGCCTGCGTGGCCGGGGGGTCCTCCTGGGCCAACCGGTCGTGGTACGCGGGCGCATTGTAGAGCACCGCGGCCGGTACATTCGGGCCAAAGCGGAGCTGGTGGGCTCGGACGGCGCGCTCCTTGCCTGTGGTGAGGGCAAGTTCATGCGCGTGGAGCTCGGAGCAGAAAAGCCCGAGGCCCAAAACGAGGGCCCCGCATTCAGTGGCGCAGCAGCCGGACGATCAGGTTGAGCAGGAGCGTGAGCAGAAGGCTCAACAGCAGACAAGTGACCACGGGGAAATAGAACGTCCATCCCCCGCGCTGGATGCGGATATCGCCCGGCAGGCGCCCCAGGAAGGGCAGCCGGCCTGCCGCCACCAGGAGGAGACCGATCAGCAGCAGGCCTCCTCCCAGCAGCACCAGGATCCAACCCAGGTGACGGAACTCACCCACGAAGGCCACCTCCCGTCGAGGAACCCCAGGCGGGGAGAGCTCCTGCGCGCTTTTCCCAGCCTGCTACCAGACCGGCAGCTCTCCCCGCGCCAGGCGCTGTGTGAAGGTGTAGATGCCGGCCAACTCGTGCTCCATCGTCTCCCGAATGGGTCCCTCCACATCGCTCAGGCTCACTCCCGGCTCCAGGATCACCTGAGCCGATGCGATCAGGGGTTGGTCGATCGGTGCTCCGATCTGGCTGCAGAGCCAGACGTAGACCTCGCGCAGCCCGTGCACGCGCTTGTAGATCTCCAGCGCCATATGGTGGCTCAGGAGGTTATAGATCTTGCCCACGTGGCTGATGGGGTTCTTCCCGGCCGCCGCCTCGGTGCTCATCGGCCGGTTCAGGGCAATCACCTGGTTCACCTTGTTGCCCCGGCCAACCTGTCCGCCATCTCCACCCTCCGCCGACGTCCCCAGCACGGTCAGGTACATGCCGTCCTGTCCGCGGCTGGGATCGTCGAGCGTGTTGATGTCGATCCGGACGCTTTCAAAGGAGTACGCCGAGGACTGGATAAAATCGGCGAGTGCAGCCCGCATCTCTTCCTTGCGGGCAAAATAGTGGTTCACGCTCTCCACGAACCGATCCACAAAGGCCAGGGCAACGGTGAGCACCAGGTCATGGTTGCGGCGAAACCCCATCACCTTGATGTCCTCCCCAGCCTCGGGGAAGCGCGCCTTGAAGACCGGGCCGTTGAGGAACTGCTCGGTCGCCAGAACGATGCGCTCCGTTTCCGTGTAGGGCGCATACCCCACCGCCGCGGAGGTGTCGTTCGCGCCGATGTGCTCCCGGTCGAAGATGTCCGTCAATTCCGGAGACCCCGGTTTGATCTCGTTTTGGTAGATCACATGCCGATCCGGGTCCACGAAGCGCAGGTTCTGACGGATCCAGGCCTTGGCGGTGGCGATGGCAATCTCCCCGACCGGGACGCGCTTTCCTTTGTATTCGTAGATCGCGCGATCGCCAAAGATCAGGCGCATGGGCTCGTCTACCGTACCACCCCCGATACGCGGCGTGGTCCGACCCGCCACCAACATGCCTTTGTCGATGTTGTGGTGGACAATTCGGCCAAACGTCGCCTGGTACTCGCGGCAAAGGGCTACCGACACTGCCTCCATGATGGCGTCGCAGATCGAGTCCGGGTGTCCTACCCCCTTGCGCTCGACCAGCTCTACCCGCTGCTCCGTGACTGGGGTTGCCCGCAGTTCCTCAATGGTGATGTTGCGCATCGGAATCCTCCTGCGACTGTCGTTCCACCTGAGCATCCGGATGGCTAGGTTCCCTCCTCCCACGACTTCAGGTACCGTTCCTGCTCGGGAGTCAAGACATCGATCCGCACCCCCATCGCCTCCAGCTTGAGGCGTGCGACGGTGCGGTCCAGATCCTCCGGCATCCGATACACGCGCGGCTCCAGTTTCCCGTAGTGGCGTACCAGGTACTCTGCCGCCAGCGCCTGGTTGGCAAAACTCATGTCCATCACGCTGGGTGGATGCCCCTCAGCCGCCGCCAGGTTGATCAGCCGTCCTTCCCCCAAAAGGTAGATCCGTCGGCCATCCGCCAGGGTGAATTCCTCCACGAATGGACGGATGGTTCGCCGGGAAACTGCCAGGCGCTCTAGGGCAGGGATATCGACTTCCACGTTGAAATGGCCCGAATTGCAGACGATCGCGCCGTCCTTCATAGCCAGGAAGTCGCTCTCCCGGATTACCTCTTTGCAACCGGTCACGGTGACAAAGATGTCCCCGAGCGGAGCCGCCTCGGCCATGGGCATCACCCGATAGCCGTCCATCACGGCCTCCAGGGCACGCAATGGGTTCACCTCGGTCACGATCACGTTCGCCCCGGCCCCGCGCGCGCGGGTGGCTACCCCGCGCCCGCACATCCCGTATCCGGCCACTACAAAGGTACTCCCGGCCAGCAGTTTGTTGGTCGCCCGAAGGATCCCATCGATCGTCGATTGGCCCGTCCCATAGCGGTTGTCGAACAGATGCTTGGTATCGGCATCGTTTACCGCGATCACTGGGAACCGGATCTGGCCATCCGCTGCCATCGCGCGAAGACGGATGACCCCCGTGGTTGTCTCTTCGGTAGACCCGATCATGTGCGGAACCAGGTCCGGCCGCTCCTTGAGCAGCGTGGTCACCAGATCGGCACCGTCGTCCATCGTGATGCGCGGGTTGGTCCCCAACACCGCGCGCACGTGCCGATAGTAGGTCTCGGCATCTTCTCCTTTGATCGCAAAGACTCGGACCTGATGGTCCACCACCAGGCTGGCTGCCACGTCGTCCTGAGTGGAAAGCGGGTTCGAAGCACAGAGGGCGACCTCCGCACCACCAGCCTGCAGGGTGCGCACCAGGTTTGCGGTCTCGGTCGTCACGTGCAGGCAGGCACCCAGGCGGATGCCGCGCAGCGGCTGCTCGCGCGCAAAACGCTCGCGGATGCGGCGCAAAACCGGCATATCACGCTCCGCCCATTCGATGCGCAGCCGACCCTGCGCTGCAAGCCCCAGGTCCCTGACGTCGTGTTCTACGGTCATCGATCACCTCTCGTTAAGCGATTCTGCATCCTGTCGCTTTTCAGGCCGGCCTGCAGCCCAGAAGGGCATCCCGCACCGCGGGGTCAGGCCCGAAAGCTTCCTCGTAGCGCTGCACAAACTCTTCCCGGCGGTATGGGCGCGGCTGTGGGCCCAGTTGCTCCAGGACGTAGGTGGCCGCGAGCGCCGCGATACGGCCCGTCACTGGCCAGGGCAGGCCACACCGCAACCCCTTGAGCAGGCCGGCGCGGTACCCATCCCCGACGCCCGTGGGGTCCTGGCACGGATCCGCCGGGACTGCGGGAATCTCGTAGACCGCCATTTGCCCGGTTTCCACGCTCAGAATGGTCGATCCCTCTCTGCCCCGGGTCACGATCAGCGTTTGCACAAGATCGAGCAGCCCATCGGTATCCAGCCCGGTCTTTTTGCGGAAAAGGTGGTTCTCGTACTCGTTCAGGATCAGGACACGAGCCCCGCGAGCACCGCAGACCAGCTCATCGCCGCCCACACGAGCGACCTGCTGGCTGGGGTCGTAGATGAACGGGATGCCCAATTCCCGACATTCCTCCGCATACCGGGCCATTGCGCACGGGTCGTTGGGGGAAATGATCGCCCATTCGACCTGTGCGGGATCGCTGAGATCGTAGAAGGACAGCTCGCGCGCGCGGGCCATCGCACCGCTGTAGAAGGTGGCGATCTGGTTTCCCTCCAGGTCGGTCGTCACCAGGAAAGAAGCCGTGAAACAATCGTCATAGAGGCGCAACCCAGAAACATCGACCCCTTGGGCAGCGAGCCAATCCCGGTACTCTGCGCCATCGCAACCGGCGGTGGCCATCAAATAGGGGCGCTCCCCGAGCAAGGCGAGGGAGTAAGCGATATTCGCCCCACATCCTCCTCGCACCTTGCGCATATCGTCCACCAGGAAACTCAGGCTCACGTGGTCCAGTTCCTCAGGGAGAATGTGATCGCGAAAGCGTCCTGGAAAACTCATCAGGTAGTCAAAGGCGACCGATCCGGTAACAACGATCACCTGCGCCTCCTACTCGATGCCGTACTGTTCCCGGAGCCGGTTGGAAACCGCGGCGGTCAGTTCGAGCGCTCGCTCGGCGGCCTGTGGCGAGACCGCACCCAACCCACAGGATGGCGTGATGAGGCAGCCACCCAAGAGCTCCTCACGCGAAATGCCCTTGGCTTCCAGAAGGGCCCAAGCCGCGTACAAGCGGCCCAGGAGGTCTTCGACCGTGGCACTGCGGATGGCCGCTTCCTCCTGAGGCACGATCCCCCAGGCGATGATCCCGCCCCGGTGTAGAAACGCGTGCACCGCCTCTGGATAGAGCGCGATGCTCTGGGCATAATTGTAGGCATCCAGGTTCAGGATATCCGGCCGCGTCTCTAGCACGACCGACCAGTCGGTGTTGCCGCAGCAGTGGATGCCCTTCAAGCCACTGATACCGGCAAATACCTCGGTCAGCAGCGCGATCACCTGCTCCCGGCTCAGGGAGATAAAGGCGGATCCAAAGGCGCTCAGATACGGTTCATCCACAAAGAGGATCACCTGGGGGTGCAACCGTCGCAACTGCCGTTCCATCCAGGCCGCCTTCAGACGCAGATGTTTCGCCAGGGCATCGGCGAGGATCTCATCGTATAGGACGGGACGCAGCGCAGCATCGGTCACCTGGAGGCCCATACTGATCGGGCCGGTGATTTGCCCCTTGACCGCCACGGCAGCCCCAACGGCTTCTTTGAGCGCCAGGAAAGCGTGCAACCCGGCCGCATATTCCGAGCCGATGCCCCACTCATCCACCCGATCTTCCAGGTAGGCCAGATAGAGGGCTTCCAGTTCCTCATTCGCCCGTTCCCGATCTACCCAGACCTTTTCCCGCTCGACGTCCACCACCAGCCCAGGGAAACGCTCTCCGAACTGAGCGTACATGTTTTCGCGGAAGGAACGACGCGGCAACTGGGGCCAGGCAGGAATGGCGGACAGGTACTGCAACACCCGCTCGCAAGCCACGCGCGGGTCGTGGTGGGGCAAGCTCCCGACCATCGTGGGAAGACACTTGGGCGCGAACGTCATGTCGCCTCCTCCAACAGTCGTCGCAGGCTTTCCTCGTAGGGGGGACGGGCGATCCCGCGCTCGGTGATGATGGCGCTGACATAGCGGTACGGGGTCACATCGAAGGCCGGGTTTGCCGCCCGTGTACCCCGAGGAGCGATCCGCCGGCCGGCCAGATGGGTCACTTCTTCCGGGCTCCGCTCCTCGATCGGGATCTGGCTCCCGTCGGGCAGGGAAAGGTCGAGCGTGGAGGTGGGGGCGGCACTGTAGAACGGGATCCCATGGGCAAATGCCAGCACGGCCAGACCGTAGGTCCCGATCTTGTTGGCCAGATCCCCATTCGCAGCGATCCGGTCGGCGCCCACCAACACCACATCGACACGCCCCAGCCGCATGAAGTGGCCCGCCATGCTGTCCGTGATCAGGGTGAACGGGATTCCCAGCCTCCGCAACTCCCAGGCGGTCAGGCGAGCTCCCTGGAGCAGCGGGCGGGTTTCGTCCAGGAAGACGTGGATCTCCTTTCCTTCCTCTAAGGCAGCCCGGATCACGCCCAGCGCTGTGCCGTACCCGCCCGTGGCCAAGGCCCCGGCGTTGCAGTGGGTGAGGACCGACCCATGCTGCGGCAAGAGAGCCTGCCCGATCCGAGAAAGACGGCGGTTCGCCTCTTCATCCTCAGCGGCAATCGCCAGGGCCTCCCGGACGAGCAACGCCGCTGCCTCCTCGGGATCCAGCGCTTTCAGGGCACGCGCCCGAGCCAGCATCCGTTCGACCGCCCACGCCAGGTTCACCGCCGTGGGGCGCGTGGCCAGAAGCAAAGCCGCAGCCTGTTCGAGGCACTCCAGCAATTCCTGGGCGTCTCGGCAACCTGAGTTCTGTGCCGCCAGGGCCATTCCGTAGGCCGCTGCGATGCCGATCGCCGGGGCGCCCCGCACCTGGAGGCGAGAGATGCACCGGGCTAGTTCCTCCACCGTGCGACACGTCAGCCACACTTCACGGTGAGGAAGGCGCGTCTGGTCAAGCAGGCGCACCGCGCCGTCTTCCCAGACAATGCTGTGCATATCGACAGGCATCGGTTCCCTCACGGGCAAAAAAAAGACCTCCGACGAGAGAGGTCAAGCCGAGGCTGCTCTCTCTCATCTCTCAGGAGTTCGATGCGACGCACCGCACCCCTGCAGGAATTGGCACCATAGCGGGAGCGCTTGCGGCTTCGATCTGCCGCCTCCCGCCTGGTTGCCGGGCTTCACCGGGCCAGTCCCTCCGCCACTCTGGATGAGAGGTCGGCGGTATTCAATTGTGTCGGTATTATAACACAGTTGTGGCGCGATCGCAAGTGCATTTGACGCGGCCAGGCCGCTCGTGTACAATGCCTTCGCTTTCAGGCTTCTTGCCAAAGCATGGAGAGGTGCGGGTGGAAGAGGAAACGGAGCGGCCTGAACTGAGCATTGTGCTTCCGGCGCACAACGAAGGCGCCCGGGTGGGAGCGGTTGTCCGGGAGATCCGGGCGCTCTTTCCCGAGGCCGAGGTGATTGTTGTCGACGATGCTTCTACGGACGAGACGCCGGAGGAGGCCCGCGCTGCGGGTGCCACCGTCCTCCGTCACCCGTACAACAAAGGAAACGGTGCCGCGGTCAAGACGGGCCTGCGGCACGCACGCGGGGAAAAGATCGTCCTGATGGATGCCGATGGCCAGCACCGTCCCGCGGATATCCCGCGCTTGCTGGCTGCGCTGGAAGAGTATGACTTGGTGATCGGAGCCCGCGATCCCTCTACCCAGGCATCGCTGGCACGGCGGCTGGGCAACGCGGCCTTTAACGCCCTGGCCACGTACCTCACCGGCCGGCCAATCCCGGATCTCACCAGCGGCTTTCGCGCCGCGCGCGGCGACGCGCTGCGCGAGTTCATCCACCTCTTGCCTAACGGCTACTCCTACCCGACCACGACGACCCTGGCCTTCCTCAAGGCAGGCTACAGCGTCGCTTTCGTCCCCATCCAGTCCGCACCGCGCCAGGGTGGAAAGAGCGGTGTACGGCTTTTGCAAGACGGGGTGCGCTTTGTCCTGATCATCCTGCGGATCGTTACCCTCTTTACCCCCCTGCGGGTCTTTTTCCCGGTGAGCGTGGTGCTGTTTTTCCTAAGCTGCCTTTCGGCGGGATATACGATGTTGATTGCCGAGCGCCGCCTCCACATCCCGAACTCGGCCGCATTGCTCTTCACGATGAGCATCATCGTTTTCCTGATCGGCCTGGTCTCCGAGCAGATCGCCATGTTGCGTTTCGAGAGGAAGGAGTAGCGAGTGGAGGAAGGGAAGAAGCCGATCTCTCGGGCGCTTCTGTCCTGGTTCCTGCGGGCCCTGGGCCCCTTGCTGCTTGCGTGGATCCTGTGGGAAAATCGCGGCCAGCTTGGAATTGCCTGGAGCGCGCTGCGGAGCATTCGCTGGCCCCCCCTGGCCCTTTCTTTCCTGCTTGTCTTCCCCTTCGTACTGCTCAAGGGCCTCCGCTGGCAACTGATCCTGGACGATTTGGGGGAGCACGTGCCGTGGAGACGGCTCACCTTCTACTATGCCCTGGGCATTTTCCTGGGTGCAGCCACGCCTGGCCAGGCGGGTGATTTTCTGAAGGCGTGGTACTTGAAGGAGGATGGCCACGATCTCGGCGCAGCCCTCCTGAGCACCGTGGTGGACCGTCTATTCGATATGGGCATCATGGGCATCCTGGCTTTGAGCGGGCTCTACGCCCTCTGGCGCATCTTCCCCCGCACGGGGACCGTCCTGGTCCTGGCAGGAATGCTTCTGGGCATCGTCCTGGTCTTGAGCCTCCTTCTCAGCCGACGCTTGCGCCAATGGTGGGCCGACCGGGTGTTCCGCTACTTGGTCCCCGCGGGCGTACGACGCTACCTCCAGCAAAAGGAGGCCCGTGCCTACCTGGATCGCTTCTTCCTCAGCCCTCGGAACGTCTTGCTCGGCGGAGGGATCTCGCTTCTCTCGTTCGCCACCACCTTTTTCCGCCTGTGGCTGCTCATCCCGGCCCTGGGAAAGTCCCTTCCCCTGGCCATCTTTGTGCCCACGATCGCGCTGGTCGCCCTTGGCAGCCTCCTTTCGGTAGCCGGGTTGGGGACGCGAGAGCTCATCCTCCTGACCATCCTGTCCGCGCCCGAATTGGGTTGGTCCGCCGGGGAAATCCTCAGCTATTCGGCCCTGATCCTCTGTGTGGGCCTGGAAAACCTCGTCCTGGGGCTGCCGCTGTATCTCTTGCGGCCCCTTGGAGCACGGGGCACCAAGGGAATCAGCCGCAACAACCGTTCCGGAGAGCTCCCTTTCTCTCCGTAACCCCACGGTCGCTTCTCCTGTGGAATCCAAGCGCGCGGGAGCCTTCCCTACCGCCCGACGGGCAACGAACGCAGCAAGTTGGCCATCTCGATCGCCGCCAGGGCCGCGTCGAACCCCTTGTTCCCCCCCTTGGTGCCCGCGCGTTCGATGGCCTGCTCGATGCTGTCCGTCGTGAGCACCCCGAACAGCACCGGCACCCCTGTTTCCAGCCCCACCTGCGCGATCCCCTTGGTGACCTCGGCGGCAACGTACTCAAAGTGCGGTGTCGCCCCGCGGATCACCGCGCCCAAGCAGATCACCGCATGATATCCTCCGCTCGCGGCCATCCTGCGCGCGACCAACGGAATCTCGAACGCGCCCGGCACCCAGGCCACTTCGATATCCTCCGGTGCGACACCGTGTCGCGACAGGGCGTCCAGCGCGCCGTCCAGGAGCTTGCGGCTGATGAACTCGTTGAAGCGCGAGACCACCACGCCGAACCGAAGGCCGGTCCCCAGAAGAGCGCCCTCGTATACTTTCATGTTCATGCCGACCCCCCTGCAGACTTCAGGTACTCCGTCGGATGGTAACGCCGTCTCCACTCTTCTTTCACCACAACGGGCTGACCGATCTCGCTGGCCAGGAACTCTTTCAATAGCCGATTGAACCTGGCTGGGTCCTCCAGGAACGGGAAATGGCGACACCCTCCCAACACCACCACCTGCGCGGTAGCCACGTTGCCGTCGGCAAAAAGGGTGGCCTGGCGTGGGTCCACAAACTCGTCCCGCGAGCCATAGACGACCAGGGTGGGCGCATACAGACGGCCCAGGGCGCCACTCAAGTCCAGTTCCAGGAGACCCTCCAGGCTCTGGCGTATCGCCTCGTGATCCGCCTTGACCGCGTCGTCGACGATCTCGTCGTACATCTCTGCCCAGGGAGCCGATGCCCGCTTCAAGGATCGCGTCCAGAGATCGAACCATCGGCGGGGGCCCGCCACGTGGCGCAAGGGGCCGAGCAAAAGGCGGAGGAACCCCGAAAGCGCCGTTCCCTGTACTGGTGTGGCCACAAGCACCAGTTTCTCCACACGGGGCGCCTGCGTCAGCGCCAGATGGAGCGCGACCACGCCGCCCAGCGAATGGCCGACGAAGGACGCCTGCGCGATCCCGAGCCCATCCAGGAACTGTCCCACCTGCTGCACGTATCCCTGGATGTGGTACCCGTGGGCTGGCTTCTCCGAATCCCCGAACCCCCACAGGTCTAGGGCGTAGGAGCGATAGGTGTCGGAGAGATCCTCCATCACAGGCACCCAGTACCGCCAGGAGCCCAACCAGCCGTGGAGGAAGACGACCGGCTTCCCACGGCCAAAGGCTTCATAATGCACCAGGCCCTCCTCTAGAAGGATCGCGCTCATCCCCCCTGCGCTCCGCCCGCTATTTCGGCCGGCCCAGGATCTCCTGCACCTTGCTCACCAGATCTTCCGGCGCGAAAGGCTTCAAGATATAGCCTGCGGCCCCGAGGTTCATCCCCTCCTCGATCTCCTGCCGTTGACCCTTGGCCGAAAGAAAGATTACCGGAACTTCTCGAAGGCCCTCGATCTCTTTCAGCCGCCGGCAGGTCTCGTATCCGTTCAGCCGGGGCATCTTGATGTCCAGGATGATCAGATCGGGCGTAGTCTGCTGGGCTTTCTCCAGCGCCTCCAGCCCATTGCGTGCTTCGATCACCTCGAAGCCGCCTACCGTACGCAAGCTGAAGGCGGTCATAAAGAGCACATCGGGTTCATCATCGGCTACCAGGATCTTCTTGCTCATTCTCGCAACGCCTCCGTTTTGTCCTCTAGCACGCGGCGGATTTCCCGCGCGAGTTCCTCGGCAGTGAACGGCTTGGTGAGGAAACTTGCTGCACCCAGGTCCAGAACCCGCACGCGGTCTCGATCCCTGTCCACCGAGCTTGCGGTCATCACGATGATGGGGATGTCCCGGGTAGCGGGGTCCTGCTTCAACCGCGCAACCACTTCGCGCCCATGCACCTCGGGGAGGTGCAGGTCCAATAGCACGATGTCCGGTCGGGTTGCTGCGGCCCCTTCGAGCGCGGCCATGCCATCGCGTACCCAGCTCACTTGAAAGCCCTGCTCCAGCAACACCTGCTGTAGCCACCCAGCGATGTCCGGATCGTCCTCGGCCACAAGCACCCGCCGCCCGCCCGAAGGGGTCCCGAGCACGCGGCCCACCACGGACAGCAGTGCTGCCTCATCCAGCGGCTTGGACAGGAAATCGACCGCTCCCAACGCGAGCAGATCCCGCTGCTCGGAAACAACCGAGATCACCAGCACCGGGATGTCCGCGGTCTTGGGGTTCGCCCGAAGCCGCTCGAGCACCTGGAACCCATCCAGGCCGACCATCAAGATGTCCAGCGTCATCAGGTCTGGGAGCTCCCGGGCCGCGATCTCGAGTGCCTCTTCGCCCCGATGCGCGACCAGCACCCGATACCCTGCCCCCTCGAGCTGGATCCGCAGGAGATCGGCGATCTGGGGGTCGTCATCCACCACCAGCACGCGCTTCCCACCCGGTTCCACCCGGGCGCCTGTCGGTGCTTTCTCGGGCGCGGGCTGCGCGGGTTCCGAGCTTTCCAGCGGCAGGGTGAAGGAAAAGGTGCTCCCAACGTTCAATTCACTTTTCACCCAGATCCGGCCTCCGTGCATCTCGACGAACGACTTGGAGATCGCCAGCCCCAAACCCGTGCCGCCGACCTCGTCCCGCATGGGGTTATCGGCCCGGAAGAAGCGCGTGAACAACCGCTGCTGGTCTTCGGGGGAAATGCCCACCCCGGTATCGCTGACGTCGATTTGAAGGAATCCGTCCACACAGCGGGCAGCGATCGAGATCCGGCCGCCTTCCCGGGTGTACTTGTAGGCGTTGGAAACCAGGTTGTTGAGCACCTGGAGCACCCGCCTGCGGTCCGCCTGAACGAGCGGCAGGTCCGGCGGCACGTCGATCTCCAACTGCAGTTGCTTCCGCTCGATCTCGGTGCGCGCCGAGTCCACCACTTCCTCAACCAATTCGTACAGGCTGACCGGCTCCCGGTTCAGGGTGATCTTGCCCGTTTCGATGCGTGAGATATCGAGGAGATCGTTGATCAATTCCACCAAACGATTCGCGTTGGACCGCACCACTTCCAGGAAATTCCGCTGCATTGGGCTTAGGTCCCCTACCGAGCCCAGCAGGAGCAGATCGACATACCCCTTGATGGAGGTTAGCGGTGTACGCAATTCGTGGGAAACGGTGGAGATGAACTCGCTTTTGGCGCGATCCGCTTCGACCTCGCGGGTGATGTCACGCAGCACATAGACGGTGCCCAACATCTCTCCCGCATCCGTCACCACGGGGGCCGAATAGACGGCCAGTTCGCGCTCGGGCAACTGCACCCGCTGGTTGGCCTGGGCGAACACGCCTCCAGCCAGGAAGAGGCCTGGCAAGTCTCGAGTCGCCTTTCCCTCCAGTTCCTCGCGAGGAATCCCCAACATGGCCTCGACGGCCGGGTTCACCAGGAGAATCTTCCCCTCACGGTCGACGACGAGCACCCCATCCGTGATCGACTGCAGAATTGCACGAACCTTGCTTGCCTCTTCCTGCTGCAAGGTCAACATCTCGGCCAGCCGCAGCGCCTGATCGTTGATGTAGCTGTACAGCTCGGCATTATGAATGGCTGTGGCAACTTCGCCGCCCAGCGTCATGAGCAGCCGCATCTGGTCCTCGTCGAAGAACCCCGGCTCGGGATGCGCAAGGAGAAGCACCCCCACCACCTCCTCGGCGGAAACCAGCGGCACCGCGGCCACTGAGCGGGTCCCGAGAGGCAGGAGCGGGAGCTCCGCCTTTCGCGGATCGTGCTCGACGTCGTCGATCCGCAGCGGCCTTCGATCCTCCAGCACGCGCCATAGCGCAGGTACCTCGGAAAGGGAAACGCTCTGCCGGCCGAGGCGCAGCGTCTGCCCTTCGTCCATCATCGCGCGACAGACCAAATGGCCACTGGCCAGGTCGCGCAGAAAAACCATGCCCGAAGAACGTCCGGTGGCTGTGGAAGCCAGGTCGACCGTCTTCAGCAGGATCTCATCGAGGTCGAGCGTGCTGGAGAGCTCGCTGGTGATGGCGTGGAGGGCCTCCAGGCGGCTCTTCTCGTCCTGGACCTGCCGTGTACGGGCCTCGACCATCTGCTCCAGTTCCTGGGTAAAGCGACGGATCTCGGCAAACAGCCGTGCGTTGTCGATGGCGATCGAGGCCTGCCCAAGGAAGGTCTGGAGCACCTCCAGGTCGTCCGGGGTCAATTCGCTCCGGGCCGCACGCACGTATCCCACTTCCAGAAGGCCGATCCCCTTGCCGCGTGCGACGAGTGGCGCCAGGACCCGTACCCAGTCACCGGCTTCGGAGATGACCTCGAGCTGTCCCGTCCGCACGACGCGTGCCGGGAGGTTCGAGTCGCTAAGCCTGGAGGCAGCGGCGGCCACCCGGCCGGGTTCCACCCCGATGCCGCGCACGCCCCGGATTTCCCTGGCCTCCTCGTCCACGAGGGAGATGATGCCATAGGAAAAGCCCAGCGTCGTCGTGACCGCCTGCAGGGCGACATCGAGCACCTGCTCCAACTCCAGGGTCCCCGCCATCGTGCGCCCCATCTCCTGGAGGGCGTCCAGCTGAAGGATGCGCGCTTCCAGCTCTGCCCGGGACGCCTCCAGGTCGCTGAAGAGGCGCGCATTTTGCACGGCGACGGCCGCCTGAGAGGCTAGCGTGGAAAGGAGACGGACGTGATGTTCGTCGTAGGCATGCGGTCGTTGATAGTCCTGTATGGCCAGGACGCCGATCACCTTCCCCTGATACACCATGGGCACGCCCAACCAGGACTGCGCCGGCATGCCGCGATGGTCGATCCCTCGCTCCTGGCAGAAGGCCTCTGTCCCCTCGGCCACCAGCACGGGTTCCCGGGTACGGATCACGTATTCCGTCAGGCCGTTTCCTCGACGGCGCGGTGGCATCTCGACCCGCTCGCCCAACTCGTGGTAGAGCGGGAATGAGACGGTATCCGTCTCCTCATCGTAGAGGGCGACCAGGAAGTTTTGCGTATCCACCAGCCGCCCGGCTTCGGTGCGGATCGTCTCCAGCAGGTCTTGCAAGCGGGTGGTAGAGCTGATGGCTCGACCGACCTCATTGAGCGCGGCCAGCTCGGCGATCCGCTGTTCTCGCTCGCGGAACAGGCGCGCGTTCTCGAGAGCAATCGCTGCCTGGGCGGCAATGGTAGACAGCACTTCCAGGTGTTCCTGGCTAAATGCGTGCTCACGATCGTAGCTTTCTACTCCGATGACGCCGAGGACGCGATCGGCGACAATCATCGGTACCCCGAGCCACGAGCAAGCCGGCTCGCCGATCGTCTGGGCGCCCCGTTCCCGGTGGAACGCTTCCAGCTCTGCCGCGGTGTGGAACAGGAGCGGCTGCCGGTTGCGGATGATGTACCCGCTGAGGCCTTCCTGAACCGAAGCCCGTACCGATGGGCCTCGCTGGCCGTGTACAATATCGAGCACCGTCTCCCATTCCTGGCGTTTCTCGTCGTACAGGGCGATGAAAAAGTTGGTCGTGTCCAGGATACGGCCGACCTGCTCGTAGATCGCCTGGGTAACCGCTTCCTGCTCCACCGTTGCCGAGAGAGCCCGGCCGATTTCGTTGAGGATGGCCAGCTCGGTGATCCGTCGCTCCCGTTCCTGGAACAGCCGAGCATTGTCTATCGCGATCGCCGCCTGCGCGGCGATGGTGGAGAACAGCGCCAGGTCCTGCTCCGTGTAGAGGTTCTCGGATTCATAGCTCTGGATGGCCATCACCCCGAGGACCTTGTCGGCGGCGATCAGGGGAACGCCGAGCCACGAGAGAGCCGGTTCACCCAGCATGGCGATGCCCAGCCGCTCGTGAAAGGCCGCATTCTCTGCCAGGTTGCGCAGCAGGAGCGGCTGCCGGTTGCGGATGATGTACCCCGTCAGGCCAGCCTCGACCTTGTAGCGGGCCGGCGGTTGCCGCACCCCGTGTTCCAGATGGAAGGCTGAGGTCCACTCGTCGGTCGCCTCGTCGTAGGTCGCGACGTAAAAGTTGGTCGTATCGAAAATGCGGCTGACCTGATCGTGCACCACTTGCAGCAGTTGCTCCAGGTCGAGCGCGCTCGAGAGGGCACGGCTGATCTCGTTGAGGATGGCCAGTTCCGCCAGCCGCTGCTCCCGCTCCCGGAAGAGCCGTGCGTTCTGGATGGCAACGGCGACCTGGTTGGCCACAGTCGCCAAAAACTGCTGCTCGCGCTCCCCGTAGGCGCCCTGGCGGCTGCTGAGGGCCGCAATCACGCCCACCGGCTGCTCGCCCACTCGCAACGGCACACCCAGCAACGAACGCACGCGCTCCTTCTGGGCCTCGAAAAAGCCCGTGCCCCCTTCCCAGTGGGACAGGTCCTCGAGCAGCCAAGGCTTCCCCCGCTGGAGCACCTCGGCGGTGATTCCTACCGCTGGCCATTCCTCGGCCTCGTAAAGGACACCTTGCATTACGAGCGGGTAATAGCGAAACGTTTCCCGCGAGGCGTCGTACAGGGCGATGAAGAATCCCTCCACATCGAGCACGTGAGATTCGGCCAGCCTCTCATAGATGCCACGCAATACGGCGTCCGGATCGAGCGTCGATGCGGCAGCCTGGGCAACCCGGTTGAGCACGTTCAGTTCGGCGATCCGGCGCTCCCGCTCGCGGAACAGGCGCGCGTTTTCGACCGCCACCGCGGCCTGGTTGGCAAAAATCTCCAGAACCTCGACCGTCCGCCGCGCAGGGCGCCGTCGGTCAAACGGGTTGTCCACGGTCATGACCCCGAGAAGCTCCCCCGTGCCCGAGTAGAGGGGGACCAGGAGGAGGTCCCCCGGGTGCCAGCCTTGTGGGTCCACCAACTCCCCTTCTTCGCCCGGAAAGACGTAGGCCAGCTCCGCTTTGACCGGCAGGCCCGCTTCCTCCGGGATCAGGTAGGAACGGCTAATCCGGTACTCTTCTCGGAAGAGGGCTTCAAAAGTGGCCCTGGTGGGCTGGATCTGGCGCAGGCGTTGAAAGTCTTCCAGGGGGATCCCTGCGCTGGCCACGCGCTCCAGGCGCGTCGGGTCGGCCTCCGAGACGAGCTGGAAGAGGACGACGCCGAAGCCAATGCTTCCGACAACGCCGTAGGCCACCTGCCCCAGCAGGTCGGGAAGCTCCAGATCCGCGCGCAGGCTGTTCCCGAGCTCCAGGATCTCGCGCAGCTGGCTCGCCCGCTGTCCTACCTGCTCCCGCTCCTGCACGAGCTCCTCGTAGCGGCGGGCATTCCCAACAGCCAGCGAGGCCTGGGTCGCCAGCGTCTGCACGAACTGCAGATCCTCCTCGTCGAAGGCCAGCTCTTCCGTGCTCAGCAGGTCGATGACGCCTACGACCCGGCCCTCGTACAGGACGGGAACAAAAAGGCCGGAGCGGGTCTCCCGTTTCACGCAGATGGGCCGGGGATCCAGCGAAGCATCGCGCACGATCTCGGGCTGGCCCGAACGCAGCACGTCGTCGACCACGCTCCGACCCCGGCCCAAGCGCAGCTGACGGAGCAAGCGCGCTTCCTCGGGAGTATAGCCCACGTGCGCGGTGCCCACCCGGTACACGCCCAGTGCTGCGTCGTACATCGCGATATGGCCGTGGGTAGCCGGCGTAACCCGTACCGCTTCCTCGATCAGCACCAGGAGGTTGTGCTCCAGCTCCAGGGTGCTATTCATCTCCTGTCCGACGCGACGCAGCGCCACCAGCTGCTCGATGCGACGCCGCAGGCGGCTCTCGGTCAGCTCGTAAAGCCTGGCGTTGTCGATGGCGCTGGCCGCCTCGCCGGCGACCAGGGTGAGGATCCGTTGATGCTCCTCGGTGAACGCGCCCGGCTGATCGCTGATCAGCTCGATCGTCCCGATCAAGCGCTCCCCCAGCACCATGGGAACGCCCAGGAAGGACCGCAGCTGGCCGCTGCTCAACACCTCCTCGCGCTTCGGCCGTGCCTCGCTAAAGGTGGTACAATCCGCGATCCGCAGCGGCTGACGGTGGCGCCCAAGCCAGCCGGTATACCCCTCGGTCAACGTATAGGTTTCCGCCGAAGCGACCCGCGCGACGTCCCCCAATGTGGCCATGGCTACAAAACACTGGCGCGTTGGGTCGTAGAGGCACACCTCGCCGCCGCGATGCGGGATCAGTCGCGCCAGTCCGCGGATCAGCGTCTCCAACGTTTCCCGGAGCTCCAGGCGCGTGCCCAAGTTACGGCTCAACTCCTGGAGGGCCGCCAGTTGCTCGGACCAACGCCGCGTCTCCTGGAACAGGCGCGCGTTGGCAATCGCGACCGCCGCCTGGTTGGCCATCGACTGAAGGAGGCGCACGTCCGCTTCCCTGAAGGTGCGGCCCTCCGCCCCATGCAATACTGTCAGCACGCCCAGCAGATCCTCTCCGTAGAGAAGCGGGACGGCGGCCACAGCGCGAAAGTCGGCATCCGCGTATTGCCCCGAACGCCCTGGGTAAAGGCGGTAATCGTCCACGAAAAGCGGTTGCCGTGTCTGGGCGACCCTACCCGAAAGCCCCTCGCCCATCTGGAGACGCTTCCCGAGATAGTGCGGGGGGAGGCCATGATGCACCACCAGTTCCAGATCCCCGCGCGCCGGATCGAGCAGATAGACCGCCCCTCCGGAAGCTTCTGCGAGCTGCACCGCACGTTCGACGATGGAACGGAGCAGATCCTCCATATCCAGCCGCTGGGAGATATCCAGCGTGACCTCGTGCAGCGTCGCCAACTCGCGGGCTCGACGCTCTGCGCTGGCAAAAAGGCGTGCATTCTCGATGGCGATGGCCGCGTGCTCCGCCAGGTGCTGGACAAATTCCAGATCCTCCTCGCTGAACGCGGCCAGACGGGAACTCTCCAGGTTCAGGACCCCCAGGACCTCGTTTTCGCGGCAGATGGGAACCGCCAGTTCAGAACCGGTCCCACCCGTCACGTCGGCATAGTCTGGATCCTGGGTGACGTCCTCGACCAGAGCTGGCCGGTTGGTGCGAGCGACGCGGCCCACGATCCCACGATCGAGCGGCCAGGGCGTCCGGGCATAGCGCTCGGTCATCTCCTCCCGGTACCCCCGTGCCGCCAAAATCAGCAAGCCATCCCGCCTGTCGGTCGTCCCCAGAAGGGCCCCGGAATCGGCTCCGGTGAACTCGATCGCCCGCTCAAGCACAGCCTGGATCACTTTGCGGAGGTCCAGCGTGCTGCTGAGCTCGCGATCGATCTGTTCGATTGCAGCCAGCTGGCGGACACGCTGCTCGAGGCGCCGGTGTACCCGGTCGTACAGGCGCGCGTGGTCCAGCATCGCCGCGATCTGGGGAGCCGTCGCTGCCAGGAGGTCCCGGTCCTCCCGCCGCAAGGCCCCCTTGGTGCGCGTGGAGAGCTCCAGGGTGCCTACCAGACGCTCGCCGATCAGCAGCGGCACCCCCAGGTAAGAGGCAAACGGGAGCTCCACCTTGGGCCGGATTTCGCGCTCTGCCTCCACATCCGGGATCCACAGCGGTTGCCGGTGAACCGCAAGCCAGCCGCTGTAGCCTTCCCCCGGCGCATATCGCAGTTCCCGCTC
Source organism: Chloroflexia bacterium (assembly GCA_034436115.1). Classification (GTDB taxonomy): domain Bacteria; phylum Chloroflexota; class Chloroflexia; order DTKN01; family DTKN01; genus DAOTVY01. Next base: position 79,414 of record DAOTVY010000025.1, read on the forward strand.
CTGAAACCCTTCGGCGGTAAAGAGGCCTCGGCTGACGAGGCATCCCGCCTCCCCTTCCCAGAGTGTGATCTCGCCGTCGCTGAACGGGATGACTTGCTGGAGCGCTACAAAGATCTGCTCCATCAAGCGGCTCAGTTCCAGGGTCGTGCTGATCGCCGCCGCCACGCTCTGCACCACCTCGAGCTCGCGCGCGCGACGGCGCTCCTCTTCTCCCCGCCTTCGCTGGGTCTGCTCCAGCTGCGCCAGGATGCCCCCGACGATCCCTACTCCCAGAAAGGCGAACGTGCGGATGATCAGCATCGCGTTGCGCACCTGGAGGGTGGCAAAAACCCCTGGCACGGGCATCGACAGGACGATCCCGCCGTAGAGGAGCGCGGAAAGGATGGAGAAGGCGATGCTCACGCTCATCCCGAACCGCAGGGCAGATAGCGGGATGATCAGGAAGTAGAGGATGTCGTAAGGCGTCTGCCGGAGCTCTGCGGGGCGCAACCGTGCCAGGAGGGCCGACACGTAGCCGATGTCCACTAGCTGCAGGGCCAGGCCGGCGACCCGGGGAAAGGCCGGCCGGCGCTTTCCGGGCCTCCAAAGGAAGGGGGTGAGGATCAGGTTCAGCGCGGCCAAGCCCAGGGCCAGGTAGAGCACCCGGCGGATCGTCATCCCGGAGTAAGGCGTGATCGCAGGGACATTGTTCACCAGAAGGACGAATCCGACCAGAAACCAGCGCATCGCCCAGGCGAGCCGCTCACTAGGGGTGAAATCCCGTGAGGGGAGCACCCAGGCCTTCCACCCACGCATCATCGAGCCCTCCGAGCTCCGGAAAAAACCCTACCCGAAGGCGATCCGGCTTCCCGCTTTCTTTTCCAGACGGGCCAGTTGTCGGACCTGAGCCGCGGCTTCGCTCAGCTCCCGGATGTCGCTGAACTGACGCCGTGTCCCATCGACCACCCCGATGACCAGGTACATCAGCGGCACCTGGACCTCCTCTCCAGCGGCGTCCCGAAGGCGGAGGAAGCCTTGCTTGCGATCCTGGTAGTCGTAAAGGGTGCCAATACGCTGGTCCAGGTCCCGCATGACCCGCTCACAGATCGCGCGGACGTGGCCCGGGCTCGTTGTCAGGACAAAGTCGCTCCCAATCCCGTGCCCAACAAAGTCGTCCGGGCCACCTAGCTCGTCCACGGCCTCCACAAGCAGACGCGCCACAAAGCGCAACGCATTATCCCCAGCGACAAAGCCGTAGGCCTGACTGAAGGGCTCAAAGTGTTCCAGGCCCATGTAGGCGAGCGCCCAATCGTGGCGGTTCAGCACGCGGCGCAGTTCCTCCTCGATGGCGGTGCTCCCGGGAAGCCCGGTGGTGGGATCTTTCGTGCTGAGGAGGTTCGCACGCTGGATCCGGTTGCTAACCCGCGCCTGCAACACCTGCAGGTCAAACGGTTTGACGATATAGTCATCCGCGCCCAGTTTCAGGCCTTGGATGATATCCTCTTTTTCTCCGCGGGCGGTCAGGAAGATAATCGGGATTTCCCGCGTACGGCGGTTGCCGCGAAGCTCTTGGCAAACGGTGTAGCCATTCATGTCGGGCAACATGATGTCCAGAAGGATCAGGTCGGGCATCTCGCGGCGCGAAAGCTCCACCGCCTGTGCCCCTCGGCTGGCGACCAGCGCTTCGTATCCCTGGGAGGTGAAGAACACCTGCAGGAGGCCCGCGATGTCCGGGGCATCCTCCACGATCAGGATCTTCTGTCTTGGCATAGCCTTCCTCCGATCGTGCCTCCGCCAGGCTACCGTCGGCCTATGACTCTGGCCCTTCAGGGGCGGGCTCCCAGCGATAGCGCAGGCTCTCCTCGCGGCTCACGTTGCGCGTGATCACATTGGGCCCCGCCGGGCAAACAAGCACCGAGCCGGACTCGATTGTCCGGGCGGGGTAGATCACAAAGCCCGAACCGAGGCGCACGTTATGGCCGACGCAACCACCCAGAACCGGCATGCCGGTCTCCCAAAGCCGGCCACGATGCCAGATGCGGATCGGCTTTCCCAGCAAGTTGAAATCGGTGAATACCGTATTGGCGCCGACGAAGCTGTTGCGGCCCACCACGCACAGCTGCAAGCAGGCGTTCTGGGCAACCATCGAGTTCTCCATCAGCACGGTCATGAAGAGGGCCGCACGAAACGGGAGGTAGCAAGAATCGCTGACCACGCTCAGCATCACCTGGCACCCCTGCATAATGGTCACGTTATTGCCGATCAGGCTGTTGGTGATCACCGCTCCGGCGCCGATGTTCACGTTATTGCCGATCACCGTGGGGCCCTGGATGATGGCCGTGGGGTCAATGGAGCAGTTCTTGCCCACACGCACCATCGCTGAGCAAGAAAGGAAGTGCTTGCGTTCGAGGAGAGAGCGCCAGAAAATTCGCCACTTCCACCGCCAGCTCTCCTCTACCTCCTGTTCCCGGATCCTGCCCCAGCAGAACACCCCGAAGGGAACGTTAGCCATCCACACTTGCAGCCAGCTCTCTACCGACAGGAAGGCCCGCCAGGGCACCTGGAAGACCAGATCGCCGAGGTGGGGCGCCATGTAGGTAGGGATGTGATAGTAGCCCAGTTCGCGCGGAAGGGTATCGATGACCAGTGGTTCGGGGTCATCCACGATGCCATCGGGAAAATAGAATAGGTCGGCCACGTAGCAGTTTCCCTTGCGCCGGATCCCCTCCTGAACAGCAACGGCGTGGGAGGCGATCGCGGCGTCGTCCAGGGAGAACGCTGCCTGGCAGGGCCGGCGCAACGCCCGGGCACGGGCAACGAAGGTGTCGATGAAGGCGGCGTTGAAAAACAGGTTGTCCTTGTGCACCAGCAGCTCGCCAGACAGGGGCGGCGCATCCTCCAGCGAGTCCACCTCGAGCTCACCCTCACAGTGGCGCGCCAGAAGATCTCGCACCAGGAGCCAGAGGGGCTTGTTAAGGATCCGCAAGTCGCGCGCGGGCTCTTGGAAGGGCGGCACGAGTTCTGGCACGCGCAGCACAATGCGCCGCATCTTCGCCGGGTGTCGCATTGGGCTGGCCCTCGGTGAATCCGCTGGCTTCGCCGGGCGATCCGAGCACGGAGGTTGCGTGTCGCCCCTGCCAGCGATGTGGGCTCGGGGCAACGGTTGCTCAGTCCAGCGGTTCTCGGTCAATGGCGAAGGTGCAGGTCGGGTCGCCGACGGCACGGCACTCGATCTCCTCCACCCGGAAGTTCTTTCCCCCGGACACCCAGCGCAGGCCTTCTTCGAGGATGCCGCGCGCGATATGGCAACATGGGCTATCGCTGCGGCGATTCCAGCAGGGCGGGCACTTCTCGATGATGTAGAGGAACTGCCCCTTCCGCTCCTCGACCCGCGTGGGCTGATCGCTGAAGCGATCGAAGGTCTGAGCGATGGCATTCAGACCAATCTTGACCTTGATGCCCAGCGGCATCACCTTCCAGGCCAGATCCGCCATCCCCAGGAGCGGGCCGAACTCTTTTAGGCCGTAGGTAAAGGCGATCCGGCCGGCCCGGAGTTCCATACCCCGCGCCCCACGCGGGCCGTACATCGTCTCCAGGGCCTGACAGGTGCGCGAAAGCTCGCTGAACGAATACTCCCGGCGCAGGTCGTTCGGCGGGTAGTTGTTGACCCGCTGCCGCAGCCCGGCCATATGCAGAAGCGCGTGGACGCCGTTGCGCCCCATGACATCCTCAAGCGACAAAAGGAAGAGGCGTCCAATCTTGTTCGGGTAGTACCGCTCGGGCTCTTGCACAGGGGAATCCGGCACCAAAGGCCGGGGTCCGCCGGCCCTTTCCCCGCTCCGCTCTTCGGCCATCGCCGCCTCCAAGAACGATCCGGCCATTGCGAAACTGCGCGTATTGTACACGAAAGAGGGCCCTTCGTCAATCGTGCGTCGCAACTTGACGCTGGCGAAAAGGTGGGGTATAATCTCGTTTCGTATAAGCCTACATATGCCCAAAGATCGCCAAATGCGACGTGGCGCGTTCTGGAAAACAGGCCCGTCGGAAGTCTGCGGTCATAGCAATAGGGCGTGGTGGAAATGCGAATCGGCCGGTAGGCTGCTTGGCCTAGGTAACGTTTCCTGCAGACGTTCACCGGTCGGCCCTTTCCGTTGGCAGATTCAATTGGCGGGGCCGACCTTGATTTCGAATGACAGGAGGCTACGGTAAATGGAGGAAATGGCGTCCTCTGTTCCAGGCGAGGAGCCCTCTTCGATGGAACAGTTGCTTGCGGACAACGATTTCAGTCCGCTGCGCCAGGGCGAGATTCGCCGCGGCGTGGTGATCGCCGTTGCACCTTCCCACGTGTTGATGGATATCCGCGCCAAGCACGAGGGGTACGTGCCACAGCGCGACCTCAACCGGCTGGACCGGGAAACGCGCCAACGGGTGGTGGTCGGTGCCGAGTTTCCGGTCTACGTGGTCAACCCAGAAGATGCGGAAGGCCGCGCGATCGTGTCGATCGCGCGCGGGCTTGTGCAGGTGGACTGGGAGCGAGCCCAACAGTATCTGGAAAGCCGGGAAATATGGGAAGGGGAAGTGACTGGCTACAACCGCGGTGGAGTCCTGGTCGCTTTCGGACGCCTGCGCGGGTTTATCCCCTCCTCGCACCTAGTGAACTTTCCCCGCTCGCTTTCGCCCGAAGAGAAGCGCAAGCGGCTGGCAGAGATGGTTGGACGGCGCCTGGGCACGCGGGTCATCGAGGTCGATCCGCAGCGCAACCGGTTGGTGCTTTCCGAGCGTGCCGCCTACCGCGAATGGCGGGAACAGCTGCAGGATCGCGTGTTGGGGTCTCTGGAAGAAGGCCAGATGGTCCGGGGCCGCGTGAGTAGCCTCCAGGACTTTGGGGCATTTATCGACCTGGGGAACGGGATCGAAGGACTGGTGCATATCTCGGAACTTTCCTGGAAACGGGTCCGCCATCCGCAAGAGGTGCTCCAGGTCGGGCAAGAAGTAGAGGCACGGGTCATCCGGGTGGACAGGCAACGCAGGCGCATCTCCCTGAGCCTGCTCCATACCGAGCAGGACCCCTGGGAACGGATCGAGGAGCGCTATACCCTGGGCCAGTTGATCACCGGCCGGGTGACGCGCCTCGTCCCGTATGGCGCCTTTGTCGAGGTCGAGGACGGGGTCGAAGGCCTGGTGCATCTGTCGGAGCTGGCCGAAGAACGCCCGGCGAACCCTGCCCAGGTGGTGGAAGAGGGGGAAGTCCTGCCCCTTCGTATCATCCGCATCGACGCGGCCCGGCGACGGCTAGGGCTAAGTTACCGACGGGTTACCCACCAGGAGTGGGAGGAATGGCGCGTAAGCCGGGTGCATGCCGGACCACGGGCCCTGGACCGCACATCTGAAGAGCCTATCCCAGCCGGACCTGGTACATAACCTGCTGGACGGAGGTAGCGGCCCTCTCGGAGGAGAACTTATGGCGAAGAACAAACTCAAGACACGGAAGATTGCCCTGAAGCGATTCAAGGTCACGGGCAGTGGAAAAATTCTGCGCATGAAGGGACTACGGAGCCACTTGCGGAGGAAAAAGCCGGCTCGGGTGCGGCGCCTGTTCGATCAGATGCTCCCAGTGGCGCCGAGCGACCGAAAGCGGGTGCGCCGGATGCTACCTTATGGTAGTTAGGCCAGCTGCAAGGTACGATCGGAGGGAACGAGGCGGTGCCGAAGAAGAAAGCGCCGGGAGGCAAGGCTAAGGAAAAGATGATCGAAGTCGAAGGGCGAGTCACCGAATGCCTGCCCAATGCCACCTTCCGCGTGGAGCTGGAAAGCGGGCACCGTGTCCTGGCCCACCTTTCGGGTAGGATGCGCCAACATTACATCCGCGTCCTGCTGGGGGACTGGGTGCGGGTCGAGCTCTCGCCATATGACCTGACCCGAGGCCGGATCACGTTTCGCTACAAGAAACCGGCAGGCGAGTAAAGTGGGATGACGGGTAGAAGACAATAGAGAGGGGGTGAAAGCGGGATGCCGCGCGTGGAGCGTGAGGGCCGGGAAGAACTGGAAAACCTGTTGCGGCGGTTCCGGCGCGAACTCAGCGAGAGCGGCCAGCTGCGGGACCACAGGCGCAAGCGCTTCTTTGTTTCCAAGGGCGAAGCGCTGCGAGAGAAAGCGCGCAAGGCGGAACGGCGCCGCCGGCGGCGGGAGAACCGGCTGAAGCAGCAAGAGCTGCGCCGCAGCCGGCGCCATTCGTCTTGAGACCCAGAGATCGCCTTCCGGGGCAAGCGGAGCAGTTCCGCTTGCCCCTTTTTTACGGCCTCAGATGCGTAACCGGGGGTCCAACGCGTCACGCAGTCCGTCCCCTAGCAGGTTGAAGCCGAGGACGCTGAGCATAATCGCCAGACCCGGGAAAAGCACGGCCCACCACGAGCCGCTGGCCAGGTACTTGTATCCGTCGCTCAACATGGCTCCCCATTCGGGCTCGGGAGGAATTGCGCCCAGGCCCAGGAAACCTAGAGCGCCGGCCCAGAGGATCGCGCCTGCCAGGCCCATGGTCGCCTGGACGATGATCGGGGAAAGCGTATTCGGGAGGATATGCCGGAAGAGGATACGGCCATGTCCGGCTCCGATCGTGCGAGCCGCGGTTACATATTCTTCCTGGATAACCGACAACACTTGCGCGCGGGCCAGACGGGCATAGGTCGGGATGCCAACGATGCCGATGGCGATCATGGCCCGTTCTAGGCCCGGGCCAAGCATCGTCACGATGGCGATCGCCAGCAGGATGCCTGGGAAAGCCAGGATCAGGTCCATCAGCCGCATGATGACGTTCGAGAAGAGCGGTCCACCCAGCGGAAGGGAAACGATCGCTCCGATGACCAACCCGAATAGGCCGCATACCAAGGCCGCGGCCGGCCCAACGGAAAGCACCGGCAGGCCGGTAAGGACCAGCCCGGCTAGGCTGAACACGGCGGTGCGAGGCAGGCTGATCTCGCTCTCCTCGTGCCGGAGGAAGCGATCGGCCACTGCGGCCGCCACCCCAAGCCCTCCGAGCAGAAGGGCGGGGTACGGCCGATCCGCCAGCCAGGAGGGAATCGCCCCTAGAAGCGCCCCGACCCCCCCGATCAGCGCGACGCGGCCCAGAGTGCCGACCGGCATGCTCTCGTAAAAACCGGCCAGCAACCCCAGCAGGCCGCCAACACTGAGCGAGATGCCAACCGCAACCAGCCCCACGCGCAGGGAGTTCCACCCTCCGTGCACCACCCGCCGGAAGATATCGCGGCCGTTGATATCCGTCCCAAAAGGATGGATGGACCGGACATCCGCATTGGGTAGCAGGTTGGGTGGCTTGAGCTTCAGGCTATAGTCGCCGTCCACTTTGGGGTTATACGGCCAGAAGAAATGGGCCAGGATCGCGGATAGCAGGAAGAGCGCCACAATGGCCATCCCAGCTCGTGCCGTGTTGCTGGAGACCAGCCGCCGCCAGGCATCTTTCCACAACGACCGATGCTCCCGCACGGCAAATGCATCCAATCCGATGGTGCGCCGCTCTACTTCTTCAGCCATGGCCTCCTCTACTCATAATGGATCCGCGGGTCCAGGAAGGCATAGGAGACATCCACGATCAGGTTCAGCAGGACAAAGCAGAGCGCGATCAGCAGCGTTCCACCCTGCACCACCGGGTAATCGCGGCCGACAATGCCCGAGTAGATCCAGCTGCCGATCCCTGGCCAGGCGAAGATCGTCTCCGTAAGCACAGCGCCAGCAAGCAAAGTGCCGGTTTGCAATCCCACGATGGTCACCACCGGGAGCAAGGCGTTTCGCAGGGCGTGGCGAAAGAGGACCGTGCGTTCGGCTAGCCCCTTGGCGCGAGCCGTCCGGACGTAATCTTGCTGGAGCACCTCGAGCATACTGGAACGCGTCATGCGGGCGATGATCGCCATCGGCCCGGTGGCCAAGGCGGCCGCGGGCAGGATCAGCCGTTTGAGCACGTCCCAGAAGGCAGACAGGTTTCCTGTCAGCAAGCTGTCGACGAGATAGAGCCCGGTGATCGTGCGCAGGTGAAGGGCGGAGTCCAGGCGGCCTCCAATGGGCAACCATTTTAAGTAGACGGCAAAGAGCATGATCTCCATCAGGCCGAGCCAGAAGATCGGCATGGAGACGCCTGCCAGCGAGCCCACCATGCTGACCGCATCGAGCAGGGAATTGCGCCGTGCTGCGCTGGCGATGCCGGCCGGGATGCCAACGGCTACCGCAATCAGCATGGCGGCCAGCGCCAGTTCCACCGTCGCCGGGAAGCGCTGGGCAATATCCGTCGTGATGGGCCGGCGGTAATGGATCGAGTCGCCCAGATCGCCCCGTAAGAGCCGGCCCAGGAAACGGATGTACTGGCTGTCCACAAATCGCTTCAGGTCGCCCTGGCGCAGGGCTTCCGCATCCAGGAACATCGGACGGTTCAGCCCCAGCTGCTCACGGATGCGAGCAACATTCTCCTCGGTGGCGTGCTCTCCCAGCATGGCGACCGCTGGGTCCCCGGGAATCAACCGCATCAGCAGGAAGACGACCACCGTCACACCCAGGAGGGTGGGAATGAGGGCCAGCAAGCGCCGGATGATGTAGCGGAACAACGCCACCCCCTTGCCAACCCGCGGGGGGTACGGCAGCGCGCCGCACCCCCCGCGCAACCGTCCTCAAGCCCTGTCCCAGTCGTGCGCAACGCTTAGGGCGTGAGGTAGACCCATTCGTAGTAGTCCGCACCCACGGGCTGCGGCTGGTAGCCGTGAACCTTCTTGGAGAAGATGAGCGGTGTGTTGTTGTGGGCGATCCAGATGCGGGCGACGTCGTCGTGCAGGATCTGCTCGATCTGCTTGTACATCTTTTCCCGCTCGGCCATATTGGGGTTCACGAGCGCCTGGTAGCACAGTTTGGCGACTTCCTGGTTCGCATACCAGCCCTCGCGCGCCCGGGGCTGGATGACGTCGTCGGGGGAGCTCAGGCCACCGAAGAAATAGCCGTGGAAGTTGTCCGGGTCACCGTTGTCACCCCCCCAGCCCAGCATATAGAGGCCCACCAGGAGACCGGTGCGGCGCAGCCCCAGGTAGGTCGGCCAGTCGCCGGCCAGCTCCAGCGTCACCCGGATGCCAGCCTTGTTCAGGTCGGCAGCCATGGCCTCGGCGATCCCCTTCGGGTTGGGGTAGTAGAAGCGGGTCACCGGCATATAGTAAAGGCGGAGCGGGATCTTGTCTCCCGCATGGTAGACCACGTTGCCTTCCTGGTCCTTGAGGTCCTCAGCAATGGTGACCTCGCTCAAGCCGTTCGGGAAGCCTGCCTCAGCCAGGAGTTTCTTGGAGAGCTCGGGATCGTACGTCCAGTCCTGGATGTCCGGGTTGTGGCCCCAGACCATAGGCGGCAGGAAGTTCGTTGCCACCTCGCCGTACTTCCCGTAAAAGTTTTCGACGATCGCCTTGCGGTTGATCGCGTGGGCTACGGCCTCCCGCACCCGCTTGTCCTGGAACTCCTTGATCTTGTAGTTGAAGGCCAGGTAGGCGGTGTTCAGGGCTGGCCGGGCCATGATGTACAGGTTCGGGTCCTTTTCCGCAGCGGCGACGTCCTCCGCGGTCGCCTGCTCCAGGGCATGGATTTCGCCGGCCTTCAGGGCCAGGAAGCGCGCCGAGTCGTCCTTGATCACCTTCCAGACGATCTGGTCCACGTACGGCCGGCCGCCCCAGTAGTTGTCGTTCGCCACCACGGTGATGTGGTCATCCGGAACCCACTCCTTGAAGATGAAGGGGCCCGTGCCCACACAGCCGCACTCGGGGGTGCCGTACTTTTCCCCGCACTTCTTGATCGCCTCCGGGCTGGAAATGGCGAACATGTCCATCGCCAGGTTGGCCAGGAAGGGAGCGAGCGGGGCATTCAGGTAGAACTTGATCGTGTAGTCGTCGATTTTCTCGACCTTGGTGATGATGCTGTCGTCGTCGAAGCCACCCCACATGGCCTCGTAGTACTCAAAGACCTGGCTGGCAAAGTGGTAGGGGTGGTTCGTGAAGCGCCAGCGCTCAAAGTTGAAGATGACTGCGTCCGCGTTGAAGGGTGTGCCGTCGTGGAACTTGACGTTCTGGCGCAATTTGCAGGTCCACTCGGTCGCATTGGCGTTGGGGGTGCATTCCGTGGCCAGCGCCGGGATCGGCTTGGTGGTGCCCGGCTCGTATTGGTAGAGCGGCTCGAGGCACTGTCCGGTCACCCGGAAGCTCTCGCCGTCGGTCACGATTGCTGGGTCGAGCTGCACCGAGTCGCCGCCGCGTCCGAAGATGAAGGTCCCGCCCTTGACCGGGCCCTCCGCGGGCTTTGGGCCACAGGCAGCCAGCAGGCTGCTCAGGGCCACCATCACCAGAGAGACGAACAGAAACCGCTTTCCACGCATGGGCTTCTTCCTCCTCCGTCTCAGTTTCAACAAGGGCACAGTAGGGCGATCGACCACCTCCTTCCTCAGCACGAGACCGTGCACACTGAGCCTTCCGGCAATTTTCCGGAGGATAGACTTATTCTAACAGAAGCCCTGTAATCCGTCAAGCGGAGTTTTGACCAAAGTGCAAGGTGGTGGTATAATTTCTGTTGCTCCGCTCTTGCTGAACCAGGAGGTGTGCCTTGGCAGTCGCTTCTCCCTCCAACGCTCGCAACAGGAATGGGCGTGCCACCGGGTTGGGGCGGTTGGGACGGCGGTTGCTTCTCCGGTTCGTCCTGTTTGCCGGCCTGAGTGTGCTGGTGATGGCCGGGATGGGGGGCTATGACGCGTGGCGCGAACTTCAGGATGTCCGCCTGCGCGAACAGCAGATCGCAACCTGGGCCAGGGATTCCCTCGATTCCTGGTTCTTCTCGGCCTTCCAGAACCTGAGGGCGACCGCTGCCTTCCCCGGACTCATGGACCTCCCCGCCGACGCGCAGGATGCCCTCCTGGAGCAGACCATCCTGCGAACCCCCGGCTTTCGGTATGTACTTCTAGCCGACGCCCGCCTTAGGCGCGTGGGCCAGGAAGTGCGGCGGCTGTTTCAGGGGGAAAAGATCGGAAGCACCTGGGACAGAAACTACAGTTCTGAGGAATGGTTTCGCCAGGCACTGGCGTTGGATAGCTACTTTTCCGCCGTCGACTATCAAGCCGGGGTTCCCACAATTCTGCTGGCCCGCGTCGTTTTCTCGGGCACGCAGCGGATCGGCGTGATCGCGGCGGAGCTCGACCTGACATCCGCCCACCACATCCTGCGGAACTACCGGGACGAGGAACGCGGCAGTTATGTCTATGTCGTGAACCAGCTGGGACAGCCTGTGCTTGCGGAGCACCTGCCCCTTTCTGCGGCCTGGGAAGTGCGCCAGGATGTGCCCGGCATCCAGGCCGCCGTCGCGGGCTCCCGGATGCCCTTGCTGTACCGGGGCCTGGTTCGACCTCAGGCGAAGGATCCGGTGGTGGGATCTTATGCACGGCTCCAGTCGCTCAACTGGGTGCTGATCGCCGAACAGCCCCTTGTCTGGGTGATTCGAAATCTGATCCCCCTCCTGGCCATAGCCGGAGGGTTTGTCCTGGCGAGTGCGGGGGTGGCAACCGTCGTTGCCTTGCTCATCTATCGCCAGGTCGCGCGACCTGTGGTACAGCTCCACGAAGGGGCCAGGCGCATCGGTGCCGGAGAACTAGGCCATCGAATCGACCTGCCGGGTTGTTTCGAACTGACCGCCCTGGCCGAGGAGTTCAACCGGATGGCTTCCAGCCTGCAAGATTTGATCGCACGCCAGGAAGCCTGGAATCGCGAGCTGGAGCAGCGCGTGCAAGAGCGCACTCAGGAGCTTTCGGAAACGCTCCAGCGATTGCGGACCGAAGCAGAAGCCCGGGAGCAACTCCTGGAGCTGGTGCGTCAGATGTCCAGCCCGGTGATCCCGGTGATGGAGGGCGTGATCGTCATGCCCATCGTGGGGACGTTGGATAGCGAGCGTGCCCGCCGGGTGATGGACGGCCTTCTCGCGGGCATCGAGCGCGAACGGGCCCGCGTGGCGATCCTGGACATCACGGGGCTGGCCGTCGTGGACACAGCGGTGGCGAATGCTCTGCTGCAGGCGGCACGAGCGGCCCGGCTGCTCGGTGCCGAACCCATCCTGGTTGGGATCTCCCCGGAGGTTGCCGAAACCGTCGTGCACCTGGGGGTGGAAATGCACGACCTGCGCACGGCCGCAACCCTGGAAGAAGGGCTGCGGGCCGGCCTGCGTCTGCTCCAGCGGAAGATCGTCCCGGCCTAAGCGAAGTCGCCGGGCGGAAAAGAAGGGAGCTCAGACAGTCTGCCGCGGCATATCCCGGCGGGGAAGGCAGGGGAGCCCCGCTCACCGCTTGAAGAGCAAGTACAGCAGGAGAGCGGCCGCTTCGCGTGCCGTGTAGCGCGCGACTTTCAACGGCTCGCGATAGATCGGGCTCGTGTGGGTGGGCGCGGGATGGGGATCCAGCCCCAGGTCCCGGGCGATGATCTGGCCGCGCGCCATATGGAAGGGATCGCTCACTAGGAGAACCGAGCGAGCTCCCCGTGGCAGGAGGAGCGCACATGCACCGGCCAGGTTTTCGTAGGTCGTATGGCTGCTTTCTTCGAGCAGGATCGCGCGCTCCGGCACACCGTGCTGGAGCGCATACTCGCGCCCCACGGAGGCCTCGGTAGCCTGGTCACCGGGGAGCGCACCGCCGGTAAAGACCAGGAGCGGGGCATACCCGTCCCGGTAGAGTTCGAGCGCCCGATCCAGCCGGGCTTGCAGGACCGGCGAGGGGCGCCCGTTCCACTGCGCTGCCCCCAGCACGATGATCGCATCGGCAGGAACGATCTCTTCCCGCCGGCCCTCAAGCGAGATCCATCCACACAGCGCCAGGAACCCCAGCAAGAGAAGCGAAGCCAGCAGCAGGAACCCCACCGCCACCCCATTCCTCCGCCGCTCTTTCATGCGCGGAAGGCGTCGGCTCCACTCCCTGCGATCTCTGGATCGCGCCGCCTTCGAGCGCGGCATCGGTTCACTCCACCTGCTCCTCAGTCTGCCCACAACACCCGGGGAAGAAAGAGGCGCTCAGGAAAAGACGGCATGAACCAGGCGACCCGGCCGGCCTTCACGCTCGCGCGCTGCACGGCATAGGGCGCCGCAGCATCCGCTACGCGCGCCTCATAAGCGCCGGGCTCCAGATCCACGCCACCGAAATACCCCTGCCCGTCCGTCCGCAGGTGGCCTACCAGCGTTCCGGATGGCGTGAGCACCAGGGTCACGGTCACGCCGTCGAGCGCCACCCCGCCGGGCCCCAGGGCCCGGCCCCAGGCATGGCCGCGGGCCGGCGTGTCTTTCCACGGTAGCGCGGGGGGGGCCACGTCCCCCGGGAAAAGCGGCGTCGTGGCCGTAAAGAGGCCGGTCGCCGGGTCGGTGTAGCCGTAGGGAAGGGCGAGCATGCGCCAGAGCCACCACTCGCCTTCCGGGGAATAGAACCAGGGCTGGCGGGGCGGATTGGAGACGTTGCCGTTCGGGTCCGCGTACAGGTTGGCCGGGATATAGGAAGCAAAACCGACCCCTTTGGAAACACCGAGCGCCTGCTGCGCCTGGTCCAACGTGTGCTCGGGATAGTTCAGGTATGCGCCCTGAAGCACGATGATGCCGCGCTCGTAGAGGTGGTTCGCTTCCCAGGCCAGCCAGTGATCGTACCAGGCCCGCTGCTCGCTACGGTACTCGCGGTCAAAGTTCCGCGGGGCGGCCAGGTCGACGATTCCCTCTTCCAGCCACGCCCGCCAGTCCTGCAGGACGCGCGCATAGGCCTGGCTTTGCTCCCAGCCCCCGGAGGCATCGGGACCGTCTCCCCAGGCCACGGCGGCTACCGCGATCCGGAGGGCGCGACGCACGGCGGTTGCGGCCAGGTAAAGGCGACGGACCAGAGCGCTCAGCTGCTCCCTTCGCCACTCCATCCACAGGGGATCGCCCGGGGCGGGGGCACCTGGGTAGCCGTACTGCTCCCGGAAGCGCAGCACTGCGGTGGGGTTATATCCCCAGATCGCGTTGCCGATCGTGGACCCCTGCTGCGGGTAGTGGAGCCCGTCGAGGAAGAGCCCGTCCACCGGGTAGCGCCCAAGCAGCTCGACCAGCAGGCTCTGGGTGTACCCGGCGACCTCGGGATGCCCGGGATCGAAGAAGTAGTCGCCGTAGGAGCGCAGGTTTCCGGTCACATCCTGGGTCAGCCATTCGGGGTGAAGGTTGAACGGGTGACGCGGGTCGGACGGCGGGGCATCCTGGTTCCACACGGGCAGGATCGGGATCCAGGCATAGACATCCAGGCGGGGGGATCTTCCGTGGGCGCCTTCGAGCAGGTAGGCAAGCGGGTCGAAGCCAGGCTCCAGCTCGGGGTCGGTGCTCCGGGGCTCCAGGTCGCTTCGGTAGTAGACGGCCCCGTGGTCGCGCACCTGGACGATGAGCGCGTTCAAGTGTGCTGCCCGCGCGTCGGCGAGGAGGGTATCCACCTGGTCCGGGGTCTTGAAGCCATCATGCGCCGCATCCACCAGCAGCGCACGCACGGCCGGCTGGGCCGGTGGCGCGCCGGGGCCAGCCAGAGCGACCTTCCCGGCAGAGACGGTTGCGTAAAGGGGCGACGTGGCCGGCGATGGCAGGGTGACGGTGTAGCTTCCTGGGAGCAGGTCCACCGCACCGAAGCAGCCGTTGCCGTCGGTGAGAAGGGTGCGGTTCTCTGGGCCGCTCAGGAACACCTGGACCCGCGCCAGCGGACCCGTGGGCGCGATCGCCCAGCCCAAAAGATGGCCCCGCGTGGGGGACGCTTTCCAGGAAAGGCTCGGCGGAGGCTCCCAGGTGGGGAACGGCGGGCTGCCATAGCCGCTCGGCTGCGAGAGCGCATGGTAAAATTCGCTGTTGGGCAGCCCGTCCTTGTTCGTTGCGGCGTACGAGTAAAAGGTCAATCCGACCGCGTGGTTGCCGGCGGCTGAAGGCAGAAGCGCCTTGTGGGCCTGGGTCAGGCTCCCCGAAATGGAGTTGATCCAGGCCCCCTGGCCGATGACCACCCCGCGGCCGTAGGCGTGATCCTTTTCCCACTCGATCCAGTGCTCGAAGTACAGCCGCTGTGTCGGGTCGTGTTCCCGGTCATAGTTCATCGGGACCGCCAGATCCAGGATGCCCTCCTCGAGCCAGGCCCGCCAGTCCTGGAAGACGCTCCGATAGGCGCTTGTATTCTCCCAGCCTGTCTGGTTGGGCCCATCGCCCCAGGCGATGGTCGCCGCACTGACCACGAGGTCCGGCTTCACACTCAGGGCCTCGAGATAGATGCGCCGCACGAGGGTGGTGACCTGCTCCCGTCTCCAAGCCTTCCACTGCTCGTCGGCGGGGTCGGGAAGGCCGCTGCCTCCGTAGGCAGCACGGAAACGATCCACACTCACCCGGTTGTAGCCATAGTCGGCGCCGTAGTAGCGGATATAGTCCAGGTGCAGGCCATCGATGTCATAATGCCGCACCAGGTATAGGAGCACGTCCACCGTGTATTGTGCTGCCGCCGGATGACCAGGGTCGAGCTGGTAGTCCGGCACCGGGTTGCCGCCGTTGTAACGGTAGGTCATCCAGTTATCCGGGTCCTCCCAGGAACAGCCATTGCCACACCCGTGGCGATAATAGACGTGTCGGTTCGGGTCGGTGGTCGAGTAATTGGGGGCCCAAACCGGCATCACGACCACCCAAGCATGCACCTGAAGCGGAGGATCGGCGCGGTGAGCGGCCTGGATGAGCCACGCCAGTGGGTCGAACGGCTCTGGGGCCAGGCGGCTATCGGCCGCGCGGGGCTCGATGCTCTCGTTGTAGTAGGCGTCCCCCCGTCGGCGCACCTGGACAAAGAGGGCGTTCGCGTGGGCCGTCTGGGCATCGCGCACCAGTTGGGCGATCTGGTCGGGGGTCTTGAACCCATCGTTCCAGGCATCCACCCAGAAGGCCCGGAGCTGCCCGGAGAACGCCCCCTGGGGCTGCAGGGCCTGGACAGCCGGGACGATCAAACTCCCCAACAGCGCCAGGAGCACAAACACGCCGAACTTCCTTCGCAGGAGCATCGTGCCCCCTTCGCCGGCTGCCTGCTATCGCCGGCCCTCGTCCTTCACGTGCGGAACGGGAAGCGCAGGCGGCGCAGCAGGATGCCGAGCGGCCCGGCCGGAAGCCCAGGCGCGACCGTCCCCCCGGGCTTCCGGTTCCCATAGACCTCATAGTGTACGACCTGAGCGAGCGGTTTCCGGCTGGGAGCGGGCGGATCTTCCGCAGGGAATCCCAGCGTGAGCAGACCGACCACCTCGAACCCTTCCGGCAACTTCAAGATACGCGCGATTGCTTTGCGGTCCAGCCCGCCCACCCAGCAGGTGCCCAACCCGAGCGCGGCCGCCTGGAGCATCATCTGTGCCCCGGCCAGCCCGATGTCCTCGTGCAGGAATTGACGATAGATCCGGTTCCGGGCATCCCCACACAGCGCGATGATGACCGGCGCATCGGAGACGTGGGCCCAGCGGATGAAGTAGTAGGCCGCGTTCTCGGCCACGAGCCTCCGCACCTCGGGATCGCGGACGACCACAAAGGCCCAGGGTTGGCGGTTGCTCGCCGAGGGAGCCCAACGTCCGGCCTCGAGCACCTGCTCCAGCAACTCATCCGGGACCGGGTCCGGCCGGTAGCGCCGGATGCTGCGTCGTCCCCGAAGAAGCGCCAGGAGTGCCTCCGGAGCCACCTGTAGCGGGTTCTGGGGCATGACGACCTCCTTACACCGCGTCAAGCGCCAGGCTGCACAGCCGGCCGCGGCAATGCCTCCTCGTACGTATGACGTTCGAGGTAGTGTCGCTCTGGGAGCGCCCTCAGGCGTTCCGCGGCTTCCTCCGGGGTGACATCCCGCTGCCGCTCGCCGAGCATCTCGTAACCCACCGCGAACTTGCGCACCGTCGCGGAACGCAGGAGCGGGGGATAAAAGTGTGCGTGGAGCTGCCAGTGCGCTGGCTCCCTTCCACGGAACGGCGCGCCGTGCCAGCCCATAGAATACGGGAAGGAGGTCTGAAACAGGTTGTCGTAGCGCACCAGCAAGCGCTTGAGCGTCCGTGCCAGCGCATCCCGCTCGGCTTCGTCGAGGTCGCACAGGCGGAGCACGGGCCGGCGTGGCAAGAGGAGCGTCTCAAACGGCCAGAAGGCCCAAAAGGGGACGACGACCAGCCAATGCGGATCTTCGAGCACCACGCGTTCCCCGGCCGCGGCTTCCTCGTGGGCATAGTCCAGAAGCATTGGCCGCCGGTGCTTCGCGTGGTATACCCGCTGGCGGACGTCCTCCCGAGCCGGTTCCACTGGGATTTGCTCGGTGGCCCAGATTTGCCCGTGGGGGTGCGGATTCGAGCACCCCATCATCTCTCCCTTGTTCTCGAACACTTGCACCCAGCGGTACTCTCGGCCCAGCTCCTCGGTCTCCTGCGCCCATACGTCGATCACGTGCCGGATCTCTTCCGGGGACATCTCGGCCAAGGTCAGGTCGTGGCGTGGGGAGAAGCACACAACGCGGCACGTACCCCGGGCCGTCCGGGCCTGAAAGAGGGGCGACTCGAGCCGACCTCGTGGCACATCGGGCACTAGCGCCGGGAAATCGTTCGTGAAAACGAAGGTGTGTTCGTAATCTGGGTTGCGCGCGCCCCCAGCACGAAGGTTACCAGGACAGAGGTAACACTCCGGATCGTAGGCCGGCCGGCGTAAGGCCGGTAGCTCCTCCACCTGTCCCAGCCAGGGCCGCGCGATGCGTTGTGCAGAAACGAGCACCCACTCCCCGCTGAGGGGATTGAAGCGCCGGTGTGGATAAGCGCGGAACAGCCCCCGAGAGCCACCGATTTCCATCGCCGCCTCCCGCGTCGCTCCTGGCGGTATTGTATACCAGGGCTGGCCTTCGCGCAACCGCCCGGTTGACAAATCTATTCACTGGTAGTATATTTTTCGCGTGGATCAGCGGAGGGTACATCGCCATGTCGGTACGCTACGCGCTCTTGGGGTTGCTCGCCCAGCGCCCCCGCCATGGCTACGAGCTTCGGGCGGCCTTCGAGGCGATGGTGGGCGGCAAGGAGAACTGGGAGGTGCGACCGGGCCAGGTGTATGCCACCCTGGAGCGGCTAGCTAACGCCGGATATGTGACCCAGGTGGCAGTGGAAAGGGAAAGCGGCCCGGAAAAGCGGATCTACGCGCTCGCTCCCAAGGGCCAGGAGGCGCTTCAGAACTGGCTCTATACCCAAGCCAACATCGAGCACCAGCGGGACGAGTGCTTCATCAAGCTCATGGTGGCGCTGCTGACCGGCCGGAGCGACATTCCCCGGATGATCCAGGTGCAACGCAACGCCCTTTTCCAGGCCCTTCACCGGGTCACCCAGCAGAGGATGGAAGCCGATCCGGAAAGCGAGCTATCCCAGATCCTCCTGCTGGACAAGGTCATGATGCACCTGGAGGCGGACCTGCGATGGCTCGATATGGTGGAGGCTCGCCTGGAAGAAGTGCGAAAACAACCCCCTCCCGAGCCGGTCGCGCGGCCGCGGGGCCGGCCCCGTAAGGCCCGTGGATAACCGGACGGACACAATGGAGGAGATCGAACGATGGCGCTTGTGCAAACCGAGGACTTGACCAAAGTGTACGGAAAGGGAGACACCGCGGTCGTCGCCCTCGAACGGGTGACTATGTCGGTCGAGAAGGGGGAGTTCGTAGCCGTCATGGGACCGAGTGGCTGCGGCAAATCCACGCTGCTACACCTGATTGCCGGACTCGACCGCCCAACAGAAGGACGGGTGCTGCTGGACGGCGAGGATCTGAACCGACTGAGCGACGACGCCCTCACTGCCCTGCGCCGACGGAGAATCGGCCTGGTCTTCCAGTTCTTCAACCTAATCCCGGTGCTCACGGCGCTGGAGAACGTCGCGCTGCCTCTCCTCCTGGACGGCGTGCGGCCTCAGGACGCCCGCCGCCAGGCGGTGGAGTGGCTGACCCGCCTCGGGCTGGCCGACCGCCTTCACTATCGCCCCGACCAGCTGTCCGGAGGGCAGCAGCAGCGGGTCGCGATCGCCCGGGCCCTCGTGGCCGAGCCAGACCTGGTGCTCGCCGACGAGCCAACCGGAAACCTGGATTCGCGCGCCGGCGACGAGATCGCCGCCCTGCTGCGGCGCATCGCGTCGGACTGGGGGCGCACCGTGCTTCTGGTCAGCCACGACCCTCGCATCGCCGCTCACGCGGACCGCATCCTGTTCCTCAAGGACGGGCGAATCGTGGACCAGGCACGCCTTTCCGGCGCCGCCCGCCAGGGCGAAGCGGAGGCGCTGCACGAGCGGATGCAGGCCCTTTAGGGCGGAGGGACAACGATGCGTGTCTTCTTTGCGCTGGCGTTACGATATCTGCGGGGCCGCAAACTCCGCACCGTCCTAACAACTTTGGCGATCGTCTTCGGGGTGGCGGTCCTCTTCGGGATGAACAGCCTGCTCCCCACACTCCTCCGCGCCTTCCGACAGAGCATGCTCGCCGCGACGGGCAAGGCGGAGCTGGTCTTTTCCAGCGTGACCGAGGGTCCGTTTCCCGCCGAACGCCTGGAGGCAGTAAAGCGGATCGATGGGGTGGCGGAAGTCGCCGGATCGCTGTGGCATAACGTGGTGCTTCCGGCCTCCTTCCCGGAAGCGTCGGCGGTGAATGCGCTCACCCTCGTGGGCGTGGAGCCGGAAGTGGTCCAGCGGATCCGCCAGCTGCCCGTACGCGAGGGGCGTTTCCTATCCCCGCAGGACCGATATGCCGCTGTGGTGCCCCGGAGCCTCTCCGAGAAGCTCGGGCTCACGATCGGCAGCACGTTGACGTTGCCGTCAGCGGCTGGAACGGCCGATTTCCGCATCGTGGGGATCCTGGAGCTGTCGCCGCTTCCCGGGACAGAGGAGGTTTATGTCCCTCTGGCGGCAGCACAGAAGGTGCTGGATCTCCCAGGCCAAATCACCCTGATCGAAGGGGTCTTGAAGCCGGGAGCCGACCGTGCCCGGGTAGAAGAAGCAGCCTTGAGCGTCCTGGGCAAGGGGTTTCAGGCCCAGCCTCCCGAGATGGGCGGTGAGCTTTTGGCCTCTCTCCGTCTGGGCGAGATTGCCTTTGCCCTGTTTGGCGTGATGGCGCTAGCCATCGGTGCGTTCATCATCCTGAACACATTCCGCACCGTGGTCGTGGAACGACGGCATGACCTGGGCATGTTGCGGGCGATCGGAGCCTCCCGGCGCGCCGTGGCCGGCCTGATCCTGACCGAAAGCCTCCTTCAGGGGGCTCTGGGAACCGGGCTTGGCCTGCTTGGCGGCTACGGCCTGGCCTGGCTGATGCTCGCCCTTGTCGCCCCGACGATGCGACAGTTCATGCACATCGAGAGTGGCTCACCGGTGGTAACTCTGCCGAACCTGATCACCGCGGTCGTGCTGGGAATGGGGGCCACACTGGCCGGCGGCCTGCTCCCAGCCATCTCCGCGGCTCGGGTGGCACCGCTGGAGGCCCTGCGCCCGCTGATCGCCGGCGCCTACGAGCGCGCCGCACGGCGCCGTGGGGTCATCGGTGCGGTCCTCCTGGCGCTGGCTTTCCTCTCGCTGCCCGCAGGGCAATTCCCCCTCGCCGCTCTGGGGACGCTCCTCTTTGTGGTTGGGCTGGTGTTGGTAGCCCCGGTGCTTGTCGCTCCGCTGGCCCGCCTGTTCGGGCGAATCTTCTCCGCGCTCCTGGGGCGCGAAGGCCGGCTGGCGGAGAGGAACCTGGCACGGCAGCCCAACCGCGCCGCCGTCACCGCCTCAGCGATCATGATCGGCCTGGCGATGATCGTGGCCCTCGCGGGCATGATCTCGTCGATCTACGACGGCTTCATGGGGTACATCGACCGCTCCCTGCACACGGACTTGCTGATCATGCCCTCCTCGCTGGTCCTGGGGGGCGGGAACGTTGGCGCGGGTGCGGAATTCGCCCAGGCCATCCGGGAGGTCCCAGGTGTGGCGGGTGTAACGACGCTTCGCCTGGGCACGGCGGCCTTGGGGAACAATAGGTTGCAGGTCGTGGGGATCGACCCGGAGACCTATCCCCGCCTCTCCGGGCTCGTCTTCAGCTCGGGTGAGCCCGAGGAAGCGTTCGCGGCACTGGCGCGCGAGCGAGCCCTCATCGTGAACGGCATCTTTTCCGCGCAGCACCGGGTGCGGGTAGGCTCGATCCTCACCCTCCTGACGCCAGAGGGAGAGCGCGCCTATCGCGTGGTGGGCGTAGGCTCAGACTACCTGAACGCCAAACTGGCCACGGTATACCTGTCCCAGGCCAACCTGCAGCAAGACTTTCACCAGACCTCCGATCTGCTGGTCCTGATCGATGTAGAAGACAGGGCGGATGGGTCCGCCGTGCGGGAACAAATCGAGGAGATCGTCCGGCGCTATCCCGCCTTCACGCTCCTGGACTGGGGCGTCTTCCGCGCGTCCCAGGAGCAGGCTTTCCGGAGGAGCGTTTCCCTCCTCTGGGTCATCATGCTCATGTTCGCTTTGCCCTCGCTCCTGGCCATGGTGAACACGCTGACCATCAACGTCATGGAGCGCACGCGGGAGATCGGCGTGCTGCGCGCGGTGGGAAGCACCAGGCGGCAGGTACGGCGGATCATCCGCTTGGAAAGCTTGCTCTTAAGCGCTCTGGGGACCGGCTTTGGCATCCTGGCCGGCCTCTGGTTGAGCTATTTCCTGGTGACCGGGATGAACGTGAGCGGCTTCCGGACGCCCTACTACTTCCCCTACGCAGGGTTGCTGGTGGCGATTGCGGTAGGGCTCCTCCTGGGCGTCACCGCCGCAGTGCTGCCCGCTCGCCGCGCGGCGCGGCTGGATATCGTGAGCGCCCTGCGCTACGAGTAGAGCCGGTACGCGCGCGTTTGCTGGTGGACCTGCCCCCGCGCCAGGCTGCTGGCGCGGGGTTTCCTTGCCGCTCGGGGAGTCTGCTGCTATAATCGCAGCCGTCGGCCAAAGGACGGTGCTGTCCCCCGGTTTCTCCCGCGGAGGTTCCCATGGAACAGGAGATCAGGCGGCTCAGACGCAGACGGAGCGAGCTGGCAGCGTTCGTGGACCGCGCCACGCTCCCGCTCCCGGGCCATTTCCAGGCGGCGGACATGGAGAAAGCCGTCCCCCTGTCCCCGGGCCAGCCGTGGCCCTCCCGCTCCTTTCCGGTGCGCATGGGCTTCCTGGCTGCCGTGCCGTCGGAATGGGCCGGACAGCCGGTCTGGGTGCGCGTGGCCGCGGGGGGCGAAGGCCTGCTCCTGGTTCAGGGCCGGGCATGGGGAGGGCTCGACCCTTACCACAAGGAGTACGAGTTGCTGGCCTCCGCACGTGGGGGCGAAGAGTTCCTGCTCGAGGTCGAAGCAGTCCCGCGTGGGCCTTTCGGCGCCCCGATCCCGGAGCCAAGGCTGGAGGAAGCCTCTCTCCTGGTGCCCGACCTGGATGTCCGGCGGCTGCTCCTGAAGCTCGACATGACCATCGCCGCGGCGGAAACGCTTGAACCAGAGATCGGCCTTTTTCTTCTGGACGCCGTCCAGGCCGCACTGGCCGCTATCCCACTACCACGCAGCCCCGCGGAGGCCTATCTCGCCCGCATGCTGCGCACCCCGCTCGGACAACAGAAGGCCAGCGAGCTGTGGGAGGAGTGGTCCTTCCCGGTGGACCCGCTGCGGCTGCCCGAGGAGACGCGTGCTGCCCTGCTCGAAGCGGAGCGACTCCTGGATCGCCGCCTCGGGGAGATCCGGCGGCACTACCCGCCGCGCGGGGAACTCGAGATGATCGGCCATGCCCACCTGGATCTGGGCTGGCTTTGGCCGGTCGAAGAGACGCGTCGCAAGGCGCGCCGTACCTTTGCAACTGCCTGCTCGCTGATGCAGGCCCATCCGGGTTTTGTCTTCGGGCAGTCCCAGGCCCAGCTCTACGCCTGGCTGGAAGAGGACGATCCGGAGCTGTTCGAACGCGTGCGCCTCTTCGTCCGCAAAGGGCAATGGGAGCTGCTGGGAGGGATGTGGGTCGAGTGCGACGGCAACCTCCTCTCCGGCGAATCGTGGGCGCGGCAGCTGCTCTACGGGCAGCGCTATTTCCTGAGCCGGTTCGGCTCCTATGCGCGGGTAGCCTGGTTGCCCGATTCCTTCGGCTTCGCCGCCAACCTTCCTCAACTCCTTTCCGAAGCACGGCTGAACGCCTTTTTCACGACCAAGCTCACCTGGAACGAAACGAACGTCTTCCCCTACGACCTGTATTGGTGGGAAGGGCTGGACGGCACCCGCATCCTGGCGCACTCCATCCGGAACGTTCCCCGAGGCTACAACGGCCACGTGGAGCCGGCCGACCTCTGGGGCACCTGGCAAAACTTCCGAGGAAAGCGCTACCACCCCGCTTCCCTCTTTCTCTTCGGCGAAGGGGACGGAGGCGGCGGACCAACGCGCGAGATGGTGACCCAGTACCGCTTCCTGTCCCGGTTTCCCGGGCTTCCCTCCCTGAAAATGGGGCGCGTGGAGGACTATTTCCGCAGAGTCCGTTCCTGGGATCTTCCCGTGTGGGTGGGTGAGCAGTACCTGGAGCTGCATCGGGGAACCTACACGACCCAGGCGCGAGTCAAGGCGCTCCACCGGCGGCTGGAGCATCTCCTGCCGGAGGCCGAAATGGCGGCTACACTGGCCTGGCTCCAAGGGGAAAGCTACCCCGCGGACGAGATCGAAGCGCTCTGGAAGGGGCTCCTGCGCAACCAGTTCCACGACATCTTGCCCGGATCGGGCATCCACACCGTCGCCCAAGAGGCCGAAGCCGAACTGACCGCGGTTGCCGAACAGGCGGAGACCCTGCGGCTCTTGAACCTGACCTACCTGAGCCAGGGGGTGAAAGGGCACCCGGAGAGCGTGGCGCGCGTGGTCGTCTGGAATCTCAGCCTGGATGACCGGCCCTTGCGGATCGAATTTCCTCAGCCGGCCGATTCCCCCTTCCGTTTGCTCACTCCAGAAGGAAAGGAGATCCCCTACCAGGAAGAACGGGGACGTATCATCGCTGCCTCCAGCGACCCTGTGCCGGGTCTGGGCTACGTGACCTTGAGCGTGGTGCCAGGCACCCCGGACTTTCGCAGTCCCCTTCGCGCGCGCAAGCATTCGCTCCAGAACAGCAGGTTGCACGCGCGGATCGGCAAAGATGGGACGCTCCAGGAACTTGTAGACCGCGCCCTGGAGCGCGCGGTGGTCTCCGGGCAAGGCAATGAGATCTGGGCCTATGTGGACATCCCGAGGGATTGGGATGCCTGGGACATCGACGCCTCCTACGAACGCGAAGGATTGAAAGTGGCCGCGGACGTCCCTCCGGAAGTGGTGGAAGCCGGGCCAGCGCGTTGCGGGATTCGCGTCGTGCGCCGCGTGGGCAATTCCACCATCGAGCAGACCTACCGCCTCTGGAACGGCGGGAGCCGGCTAGAGATCGTCTCGCACGTGGTGTGGGAGGAGCGCAATACCCTCTTGCGCGCCCTCTTCCACTTGCCCATACGCAGCCACGAGGCCTGGTTCGAAACCGCCTTCGGTGCCGTAGCGCGTCCGACCCATCGCAACACCCCCTGGGACAGGGCGCGTTTCGAGGTTCCCGGCCTTCGTTTCGTCGACCTTAGCGAACCCGACTTTGGCGTGAGCCTCCTGAGCGACAGCAAGTACGGCTACAGCGCTCACGGACATACCCTGGGGATCTCCCTGCTCCGCGGTCCCACGTACCCCGATCCTCTCGCGGATTGCGGGGAACACCGGTTCACCTACGCGCTCTACCCGCACGCGGGCGATTGGCGCAACGGCACGGTCGCTGAGGCCCACGATTTGAACGCGCCCCTGGTGCCGATCCTGCTTCCGGGCCCAGGAGGGCAAAAACCCGCAGTTCGGCGCTTCCTTGGGGTGGATCGGCCCGGCGTGCGGCTGGCGGCGCTCAAGCCGACAGAGGACGGTCGAGGCATTCTCCTTCGCCTCTACGAAGCACACGGCACCCAAGGCTTTGCAAACCTGTGCCTGCCGACGCCCGAGGGCTGGACCGTGTGGTCTGCCAACCTGCTGGAAGAGCCGATCTTTCGTGAGGGTAAGGCCGGCAACCCACTCTCGCTCTTTTTCTTGCCGTTCCAGGTGCAATCGCTTCTCGTCGTCCCTTAGGAGGACCGGTGTACGGACCCTGACGCCGAAAGGAGGACCGGATGAGCAAGATTGCGCGCTTCCAGGAAGAACGCAAGCGGCTGAACGAAATCGTGCTGCGTTACGCCGGGCTGGAGATCAAGCGCTTCTACAGCCTGGATTCCCAGGTGTATCGCCCAGGAGCGCTCTCGGCCAAGGTGAAGGAACTCCTGGGGTTGGTCGCCTCGCTGGTGTTGCGCTGCGACGACTGCGTGACCTACCACATCGCACGATGTTATCAGGAGGGCGTTACCGATGCCGAGATGCAGGAGGCGCTGGCGATCGGTCTTGTAGTCGGCGGTTCGATTACCATCCCGCACCTGAGGCGCGCCTTCGAACTGTGGGACGAGTTGCACCAATCCAAACAGACATAGACCGGAGGCAGTTTTCGGTCCGTGCAGGTGGGAAAGGCAAACTGGTCCCGGCGAAGCAGGCAGCGGGAGGTCTTGGCCAGAGGCCGCTCCAGAACCCCGCGCGACGGATATGCAGGGCCATCTGGACGATGATCGAGTGCGGTCGATGGGTACTGCGGGGAAGAATGGCGCCCAGAAACCCGGGTGGATCGGTGGACCGTAGTTACCGTTTGCCCAACGGCGAAAGGAGCATCGATGGAGTGGTGGAAGTTGCTCTGGACCGGGATTCGGCTGGCGGGCCTGCGGAACACCCTGGCCGCGATCCGCGCGGCGCGGTTGCGGGACCGGCTCGACAGGGGGATCGAGCGCCCCTCGCCTGGGGAACACGGTACGCTCCCGGGGGTGCTGGAACGGACAGAGGTTGATGCGGCCGGAGCGCGCTTTCGCTTCACCCACGCCGAACTGGAGGTGCACTTTCTGGCCCCGGACGTGGTACGGCTAACCTGGCAGCCGGGCCTGCTCCCAGTCCCCTATGCCTTGGCATCCACAGAGTGGCCACTGGCTGCCGTGCAGGCCCGGGAGGCGCCCGAGGGATGGCTCCTCTACACCCCTGATTTGCGCCTGCACGTCGGGCGGGAAGGGAGCGTGGACCTGCGGACGGGAGCTGGCACGCTCCTCCGGCACGAGCCTCCTCCGGAGCAACTGGGCATGGGCTGGCTCCACCGTGCCACCCTGCGGCCCGAGGAGCACATCTACGGCCTCGGGGAGCGGGCCACAGGCCTCAACCTTCGTCCGGGACGGTATCGGATGTGGAACGAGGACCCACAGGGCGGCTACTCTCCGGGACATGATCCCCTCTACCTGTGTCTTCCCGTCTACATCGGGCTACACCGGGCGGGGTGCTACCTGATTTTCTACGAGAACTCGTTCGACGCGCACTTTGGCTTCGCGGAGCACGCCGAGGCGCGCTTTGCCGGCGGGGCGTTACGTTACTACCTGATCGGTGGGCCGCTTCCGCGGCTGCTCGAGCGCTACAGCGCGTTGACGGGTTGCCCCGCCTTCCCTCCGCGGTGGGTTTTGGGCTACCACCACTCGCGTTGGGGGTTCCGCACGGCAGCGCAGATCCGCGAGGTGGCCGAGGGCTTCCGGAGGCATGACCTGCCGCTGAGCGCCATCCATCTGGACATCGACCACATGGACGGGTATCGCGTCTTTACCGTCGACCCGGAGCGCTTCGCTGAGCTCCCGGAGCTGGCCAAGGCGCTGGGAGAGCGGGGGGTTCGGCTGGTCGCGATCGTCGATCCGGGGGTGAAGCAAGACCCCCACTTCCCACTCTTTCAGGAGGGGGAGAAGAAAGGCTACTTCTGCCGGACCCCAAAAGGGCGAACGGTGGTAGCCCCGGTGTGGCCGGGCTGGTGTGCCTTCCCCGACTTTACCGCTCCCGAGGTGCGCGCCTGGTGGGGAGAGCAATACCGGCGCCTGCTCGACGTGGGGATTGCCGGATTCTGGCACGACATGAACGAGCCAGCAGCTTTCATGGCCTGGGGAGAACGCACACTACCCCTCTCGACCGTGCACGCGATGGAAGGGCGGGGTGGCGACCACCGCGAGGCCCACAACCTCTATGGCCTGCTCCACGTGCGCGCGGCGTACGAGGGTTTGAGGCGCTTACGGCCAAGCCACCGTCCGTTCCTCTTCTCCCGCTCCGGCTGGGCCGGGCTGCAGCGCTACGCCTGGAGTTGGACCGGCGACACGGAGAGCAGCTGGACAGCACTGCGCGCCACGATCGCAACCATCCTGGGACTGGGGCTTTCGGGCATCCCGGGCAGCGGCCCGGACATCGGCGGGTTTGCGGGGGCACCCGACGCCGAGCTCTACGTCCGGTGGCTGCAGATGGCGGCCTTCCTGCCCCTTTTTCGCACCCACTCCCGGTTGGACGCCCCACCGCGGGAACCGTGGGCCTTCGGCGAATCGGCCCTCGAGATCGTCCGCGAATTCCTTCGGCTGCGGTATCGCCTTCTCCCGTACCTCTACACGGCCGTCTGGCAATCGGCGCAGACCGGCTGGCCGGTCGTCCGGCCGCTCTTCTGGCTGGACCCCGAGGACCAAACCCTCTGGGATGTGGATGACGCTTTCCTGCTGGGGGATGCGCTCCTGGTCGCGCCGGTGGTATCGCCGGGCGAGACCCGTCGCAGGCTTAGGCTCCCCCGCGGCCATTGGCTGGACTATTGGACCAGCACCCTCTATGAGGGCGGGGGCGAGATCGAGGTGGAGGCGCCATTGGAACGCATTCCCTTGTTCGTCCGCGCCGGCGCCATCATCCCCACGGAGGAGCAAGGAAGGCTCTTCCTCCACCTGTTTGCCGTGCCAAGCACCGGCGGAGACAGCCTCTTGTACAACGATGCGGGAGACGGTTACGGGGACTTTCGGGTAGACCGCTTTGCCCTCCGTTGGCAGGATGAGCACTTGGACGTCGTCTGGGAAGAAGAGGGCACGTTCCCCTTCCCCTATGCCTCCGTGGTCCTGGAGGCCCATGGGATCGCCTGCAGGCGCTTGATCGTGGATGGCCGGGAGATTCCAGGGAGCGGAACCCGGTTCGAAACAGGGGTCTTCCGCTCGCTTCAGGCATGGACCCAGCCGAGCCCCTAGCTTTCCCATCGGGATGCCTGTAAAGGGTGCCTGGCTCCGGAAGTGTATGCTCGACCCCAATGGCATCTGGGAGGACGGCGCGTTCAGGCCGAACGAAGCGCCCGTTCGCTGCCGGGCAACGGTTCCACCTGCGTAAGGTGCCGCACTCGCCGCGTATGCGCGCGTCCTGTGCCCACGGGGCCCGCGATTTCCCGGGAGCGCGCCGCGCAGGATCATTTCGTCGGGCCCTCGGAGAGGCTGTCCGGCACGGTCACACATTTGACAGGCGTAGCGCGTCTGCCTAAAATAGGCGAAAGCCCGGTGGATCGTGAAGGAGAGCGCGATGCCCAAGACTGTCCTTGCCCTGGTTGCCCATCCGGACGACGCCGAGTTCTTTGCCGGTGGAACGCTTGCGAAGATGGCCCTGGCCGGGGCGCGCGTGGTGATTGTTGTAGCCACCAACGGTGACAAGGGTTCCTTTCGACATACTCCAGAAACTCTGGCGCGCATCCGGGCCGAAGAAGCACGGCGGGCGGCGGCAGTGCTGGGAGCCCAACCCCCTATCCTCCTCGGGCATCCAGATCTGGGGTTGGACCGCCTTCCGCCCGGCCTGCTGCGTGAGCAGTTCGTTCGGGCGATCCGTGAGCATCGGCCGGAAGTGGTCTTTGCCGAGGATCCATGGTGTCCCTACGAGGTGCACCCGGATCACCGCGCGGTCGCATGGGCGGCCTCCGATGCGATCGCCTTTGCCCCTCTTCCATCCTTCTGCCCAGAACAATTGGCCGAGGGGTTGCAGCCCCATTTCGTCGTGGAGAAGTACTTCTTTGCTCCGGTCCCAAGTGCTGCCAACCGGGTGGTGGACATCGCTGAGACGCTGGAGGTCAAGCTCGCGGCCCTTGCCGAGCATCGGACACAGGTCGAGTTCCTGGTCGAGGAGATCCGGCGTCAGGCTGAGGCCGCGGGTTTGGACCTGGCGTCCGTCATGGGCCCGGGGTCGGACGACCCCATGGCGCTTCTGGGCTGGGCCGTCCAGAGGCAGGCAGCGGAAATCGGCACATCCGCAGGCTTTGCCTACGGCGAGGCCTTCCGCTATAGCCGCTTTCATCCCCTGGTAGAGGCACTTCTCGCGCCTGCGGAAGTGTAGCGACCCTGGAGTGCCTGTGGGCGAGAATTCGCAAGACTCCCAAACCAGGGCAGAGAGACCAGCGAAAGGAGGCATCTGTGAACCCTACGTGTGGAGACGCGCACGACCGGACTGCCGGCTCCACGCGGGCCTGTCCGGCCTGGCCGGCCGCCGGCGGCTACCGCTGGTTCGTGGTCGGGCTCTTTTTCGCCTTCATGTTCCTTCACCAATCCGACAAGCTCCTGATCGGATCGCTCACGGACCGCATCCAGGAGACGTTCCGGATCACCAAAACCCAGATGGGCGCCGTATCCACGGGCGCCCTGATCGTGGGCTCGATCCTCTACCCGGTCTGGGGTTATCTCTACGACCGTTACGCCCGTTCAAAGCTACTGGCGCTTGCCTCCTTCGTCTGGGGGTCCACCACCTGGCTCAACGCGCTGGCCCCGACGTACCGATCCTTCCTCTTCACGCGCGCCAGCACGGGGATCGACGATTCCAGCTACCCAGGGCTCTACAGCCTGGTGGCCGACTACTTCGAGCCGCGCCTGCGGGGGCGGGTGTATGGGCTGCTCCAGCTGACCGCTCCGTTGGGGTTCCTCGCGGGAATGGTGCTGGCGATCACCCTGGGCGCCAGGATCGGGTGGCGCGGGGTATTCTTGCTCACCGGTTCGCTGGGAATCCTCCTTTCCGTGGCCATCTTTTTCGGGGTCCGGGAGGCGCCCCGCGGGCGCAGCGAACCGGAGCTGGCGGAACTGGAGCGGATCGGCATCTACCGTTTCAACTGGCAAACGGCCCGTGGCCTGCTGCGTAAGCCGAGCCTGATCCTGCTTTTTGTGCAGGGGTTTTTTGGGGTCTTTCCGTGGAACGTGATCACCTATTGGTTCATGTACTACCTCAAGAAGGAGCGGGGCTACGGGGATAGTCCCATGCTGCTTCTCACGATGGGCCTGGCGGTGATCGTGCTGGCTGCCGGTTACCCGCTGGCGGGAGCGTTGGGCGACCGGCTCTTCCGCCGCACACCACGCGGGCGCATCTGGGTCGCAGGAAGCGGGGTGATCACGGGCGCTGTGCTGCTCGTCGTGACGCTAAGCGTGCCGGCCGAAAACCAGTGGCTCTTCCTTGCGCTCCTGTGCCTGACAGCGCTCGTCATCCCCTTTGCCGCACCGAACGTGATCGCCACGGTGTATGACATCACCGAGCCCGAGGTGCGCAGCAGTGCCTTGGCCGTGCAGTACTTTATCGAATCGGCAGGGGCTGCGCTATCGCCCTTGATGGCGGGAATCATTGCGGACCACTGGTCGCTTCACACGGCCATCCTGAGCATCTGCGTGTCGGCCTGGGTGCTGTGTGCCATTTTCTTCGCCTTTGTGGGGTACCTGGTGCCGCGGGATATCGCGGCATTGCGGCAGGAAATGCGCCGGCGCGCGGAAGTGGAGCTGGCCCGCGGTGCGGCATAAGGCGGCATCGGTTGCCGCCCGAGCGCCGACAAGGCGGTAACCTTACTGTCCGGGACCGCCCCGGACGGTCAGACGAGGGGGATCGAAAGGATGCCCGAGCTGCTCTGCCGTTTCCCTGGCGACTTTCGTTGGGGCGTTGCGGTGGCCTCCCACCAGGTGGAAGGCGACAACTACAACAACCAGTGGTGGGCCTGGGAGAAGGACCCGGGGCATATCGCCGAAGGCCATCGTTCGGGTTCAGCCTGTCAGTGGTGGGCAAACCCGGAACCCGACCTGGATCGCGCCGCCCAGCTGGGGTTGAACGCGTTGCGCCTTTCGCTGGAGTGGTCGCGGATCGAGCCCCGGCCCGACGTGTGGGATGAGGCGGCACTCTCCCGATACCTTTCCCTCCTGCGAGCCATCCGGGCCAGGGGAATGGAGCCGATGGTCACACTGCACCACTTCACGGACCCACTCTGGCTCGCGGAACGGGGGGGATGGGAAAACCCCGAAACGCCCGAGCGCTTTGCGCAGTATGTCCACAAGGTCGTGGAAGCGCTCGGGAGCGAGTGCAACCTGTGGTGTACGGTCAACGAACCCAACGTATACGCCTTCTTCGGCTATGTCCAGGGCCTCTTCCCGCCGGGGAAGCAGGACCTGCGCGCCGCAGGGGTCGTCTTGCGCCACCTCATGGAAGCGCACGCAAGGGCGTATCGCGCGATCCACGCGGTGCAGCCGCTCGCTCGGGTGGGCTTGGCCCATCATATGCGGGTCTTTGACCCCGCTTGCGCTCTTTCTCCCTTGGACCGCTTTCTTGCGTGGTTCTTCGACCGCGCGTTCAACCGTTCCTGCTTGGAGCCGCTGGTACACGGTCGCCTGATCTTCCCCGCCGGTCGGGGCGATGCTTCCCACCTCCGAGGCACGCTGGACTGGATCGGGCTGAACTACTACACCCGGGACCCGATCGCACTCGCCTTGCGTCGAGCGGAATTCCTCCTCGCCCGTCGGAAGTACGGACCGGGGGCCGAGCTGCTCGACGGTGGCTACGGCGAGTTCTACCCCCTGGGGATGTTCCGCTGCCTGCGCCGGTTGGCGCGGCTCGGGCTTCCTATTTATGTCACTGAGAACGGCCTTCCGGACGCGGACGACGACCAGCGGCCCCGCTACCTGCTCACCCACCTCTACCAGGTATGGCGAGCCATCCAGCAGGGCTGGCCCGTTGGCGGCTACTACCACTGGACGCT
Organism: Chloroflexia bacterium; assembly: GCA_034436115.1. Lineage (GTDB taxonomy): Bacteria > Chloroflexota > Chloroflexia > DTKN01 > DTKN01 > DAOTVY01. The sequence continues at coordinate 111,381 of DAOTVY010000025.1, forward strand.
TGTAGACAACTTTGAGTGGGCAGCTGGCTGGACGCTGCGCTTCGGGCTATTCGCGCTCGACCCGGAAACCCAGATTCGACAACCGCGGCCGAGCGCCCAGGTGTACGCCGCCGTGGTACGCAGCCGCGGGATCCCGGTCGAGCTGGCTGTACAGTACGCCCCCGAACTGCGCCCGGCAACCCGGCAAGCGCAGCAGGGGCGGAGGTCGTGGCTCGGTCGCCATTGCCGCGAGCTGGAGGACCCGCGTGGGAATCCATAATCGCCGGGGTGGGGCTGGGGCGGACGATCGGGCAAGAGGCACCTTCACCCGAGTAGACCTGGCTGAAGAAGAAGGGCCCGAACTGAAGCGGGTGGTGCGAATTTCGGTCATCGAGGGCGTCTTCGCGCAGGTTCACGCCTCCCTGGCCGGCCTGGGGAGCGCTTTCCTCACGCGCTTTGCCGTCATGCTGGAGGCGACACCGCTCCAGTTCGGCATCTTCTCCGCCATCGGCCAGTTCTCCCAGCTGTTCCAGCTGCTCGGTGTGGCGGTCACCTGGAGGAAGCCTTCCCGAAAGGGCACCGTGGTTGGGCTGGCGGCGATCGGACGGGCCATCTCGGGTGCGTTTGGACTGCTCCCGCTGCTCCTGCCACGCGAACAGGCTGTGTGGGCCTTCCTCTTCCTCTACTTTCTGGCCACCTCGGCGGCAGCGGCATCGGCGAACGGGTGGATCGCCTGGATTTCGGACGCCGTGCCGCTTTACCGGCGAGGGCGATTCTTCGCGCTGCGCTCGCGGTACCTCCTGCTTGCGGGATTACTGGTCGGCTACCTTGCTGGTGCCTGGCTGGACCTGTACGATCCCCGCCCCGGGGAGATTGCAAAAGTGCTTGGACGGTGGTTCGGCCGGCCGGACGCATCCGGCTTACCCTTCGCTTTCCTGCGACTGTTCCTCCTGGCCACCGTGAGCGGGCTGGTGGGAGTCCTGATCCTGCGGAAACAGCCCGAACGACCCAAAGAGCCCGCCGGTGAACGCTTCTGGCCGGCGCTGGCAAGACCTCTCCGCGATACGAACTTTCGCCGTCTCCTGGTGTACGGCGTCTGGTGGATGCTCGCCGTCGGCATTGGTGGCCCTTTTTGGACGCCGTTCATGCTGAAGAAGCTTGGCATGTCGATGGTCGAGGTGCAGCTATACGGCACGATGAGCACGCTGGCTTCGATCGTCGCGCTCCGTCCCTGGGGCATCCTGATCGATCGATATGGCAACCGCACCGCCATGCGCCTGGCCATCGTGCTGGGAGGCCTGAACCCGCTCTTGTGGGTCTTCCTTACCCGTGAAAACCACGCATGGGTCTACCTCGAGGCCCTCTCTTCCGGGGTGATGTGGTCTGGAGCCGGAATCGTAGGGACGAACTTTGTCCTGGCGATCGCCCCTAAAGGGAAAGAGCAGCTCTATTCCGGCCTGTACGGCGCGTTGACGGGGCTCGCGATTATGGCGACCCTGTTCCTCTCCGGCGCGCTGCTGCCGCCCCCGCTCCGGCTCCTGGGCCGCACCCTGGAACCGGAACAGGTGCTTTTCGGGTTAGGGGCCCTCGCCCGCTGGACAACCGAGCTTCCGCTGAGCTGGGTACAGGAAGCACGCGCCCGGCCCGTGGGAGAGCTCTTGCAAGAGGGCGGGCACTGGCTTGCCAGTGCGTTGCGGCGCGCTTTTCGCTCCCACTCGGCCCCGGTGTAGGACAAGCGCATTGGGTGTATAATGGGGAACAGACGCGCGTTTTTGGCGCCCACATCGCAGGAGGAAGGCCCATGGATAGCATCCGCTGGAGCTGGCACACTGGCGACGGGCTGACGATGTTCGCACAGGGCTGGCTCCCGGAGGGGCCCCCGCGGGCCCTGGTCGCCCTGGTCCACGGGCTGGGAGAACACAGTGGGCGCTACACGCACGTCGGGACAGCGCTCGCCCGGAGCGGGTTCGCGCTGTTCGGGTTCGATCTGAGGGGGCATGGGCAATCCGCCGGACCCCGGGGCCACACGCCGTCCTACGAAGCGCTCCTAGGGGATATCGATGCTTTCCTCACCGAGGTGGCGAAGCGCTTTCACACCCGGCCGCACTTTCTCTACGGGCATAGCCTGGGCGGCAACCTGGTGCTGAACTACGCGCTGCGACGCAGGCCCACGTTGGCCGGGGTTGTGGCCACGGGGCCTGCCCTGCGCTTGAGCTTCGAACCGCCACCGGCAAAGGTCGCGTTGGCCCGCCTGATGAACCGGCTCTTCCCGGCGTTCACGCAGGCCAGTGGGCTGGAGGTCGACGCCCTCTCTCACGACCCGGAGGTGGTGCGGGCCTATCGGGCGGATCCCCTGGTGCACGACCGCATCTCCGCCCGGCTTTTCCTGGGTTTCTTCGAGGCCGGGCGCTGGGCTCTCGCGCATGCGAACGAGTTCCCGGTACCCCTCCTTCTCATGCACGGCGGTGCCGACCGCATCTGCTCCCCCGATGGGAGCCGCGAGTTTGCCGCGCGAGTTACGGGAGATTGCCTCCTCAAGATCTGGGACGGCCTGTACCATGAGGTGCACAACGAGCCCCAGAAGGACGAGGTGCTGGGGGTGCTGATCGCCTGGCTGGAACGCCACGCGACAGCGCCGGTCACGGCGTAGCGAAGGCGGGTGGAGATGACATCGCGTTATATCGCCGCGATCGATCAGGGAACGACCGGTACCCGCTGCATCCTGTTCGACCGCGCGGGGCGCGTGGTGGCCTCGGCCTACGCTGAGCATCGTCAGATCTATCCCCGCGCGGGCTGGGTCGAGCACGACCCGATCGAAATCTGGCACCAGACCCAGCGGGTCATCCGCGATGCCCTTCGGGCGGCCGGCGTGCTTCCGCGGGAGATCGCCGCGATCGGGATCACCAACCAGAGGGAAACCACGGTCGTCTGGGAGCGGAAGACGGGGCAGCCTTACGCCAACGCGATCGTTTGGCAGGACACACGTACGCAGGAGATCTGTGAACAGCTGGCGGCCGAGGGCGGACAGGACCGCTTCCGCAGCCGGGTGGGGTTACCCCTTTCCACCTATTTCTCTGGCCCGAAGGTGCGCTGGTTGCTCGACAATGTGCCCGGGCTGCAGCGCGCAGCGGAAGCCGGAGAGGCACTCTTTGGCACGGTGGACTCCTGGCTCATCTGGTGGCTCACCGGAGGTCCGGACGGCGGCGCCCACGTCACCGACGTGACCAACGCGAGCCGCACGATGCTCCTCCGGCTGGACACCCTGACCTGGGACGAGGAAATCCTTTCCCTCCTGGAGATCCCGAGGCGGATGCTCCCTGAGGTGCGCCCGAGCAGCTATCCCGAAGGGTATGGCCGGACGCACCCGGATGGGCCCTTCGGGGAAGCCATCCCGGTGACCGGCGACCTTGGAGATCAGCAGGCCGCGCTCGTTGGGCAAGCCTGCTTCGGGGCCGGCGAGGCCAAGAACACCTACGGGACTGGGTGCTTCCTGCTCTTGAACACGGGGGAGCGCGCCGTCCCGAGCCAGAGCGGCCTCCTGACGACCGTAGCCTATCGCTGGGGGGACACCCCGCCCGTTTACGCGCTCGAAGGCTCGGTGGCCATCGCGGGGGCTCTGGTACAGTGGCTCCGGGACAACCTGGGCTTCTTCCAGGATTCGGCGGAGATCGAAGCGCTTGCGCGGCAGGTCCCCGATAGCGGCGGGGTGTATATCGTCCCGGCCTTTTCGGGCCTGTTCGCGCCGTACTGGCGGAGCGATGCCCGGGGGATCATCGTAGGCCTGACCCGGTATATCCGCCGCGAACACCTGTGCCGGGCTGCCCTGGAGGCGACCGCTTACCAGACGCGCGACGTGCTCGAGGCCATGGAGCGCGATGCCGAGGTGCGCCTCTCTGCCCTCAAGGTCGACGGGGGAATGGTGCGAAACAATCTCCTGATGCAGTTCCAGGCGGATATCCTGGGCGTGCCCGTGGTGCGGCCCCCGGTGGCCGAAACGACGGCGCTGGGCGCAGCCTATGCGGCCGGCCTGGCGGTGGCCTTTTGGAGCAACGAAGAAGAACTCCGTCGAAATTGGGCCGCGGAGCACCGTTGGGAACCCCAGATGGACGCCGCGGAGCGGGAGCGCCTCTATCGGGGCTGGAAGAAGGCGGTCGAGCGGACGTTCGGATGGGTTGAGGCTTCCCCTTAGGAGGAGAGGCGGTGCGAGAAGGACCCGAAGAGAAGATCCGCCTGCCTGTTCCCGTGGCCGAGCGCTTCATGATGGCCGTGTTTCAGGGGCTTGGGGTTCCCGAGCCGGACGCCCGCATCTGCACCGAGGTCCTGCTGGCCTCGGACCTGCGCGGCATCGAATCCCACGGGATTGCCCGGCTGAAGTACTACTACGACCGTATCCGTGCGGGCCGACAGCAGCCACGGACCGAGATCGAAATCGTTCGCGAGAGCCAGGCTACGGCAGTGATCGACGGGCACCATGGCATGGGTCACGTGATCGCCTATCGAGCCATGCAGCTGGCGATGAACAAGGCGCGTCGCTTTGGCCTGGGAGCTGTTGCCGTGCGCAATAGCACCCATTTCGGCATCGCCGGCTATTACGCCCTGATGGCCGCACGCGAGGGGATGATGGGTTTGGTGATGACGAATGCCCGCCCTGCGGTCGCGCCCACCTTTGGCTGCGAGCCGATGCTCGGAACGAACCCGATTGCCTTTGCAGCCCCCTCGGATCTCCACTACCCGTTCTGCTTCGACGCTGCGACTTCCATCACCCAGCGGGGGAAGATCGAGGTTGCCGCACGCGCGGAAACCCCGGTTCCGGAAGGGTGGGCCATCGACCTTGTGGGCCGGCCCGTGACCGACCCACAGCGCATTCTGCGGGAACTGGACACGGGCGAGGTCGCCCTGCTTCCCCTAGGGGGCGCGGGGGAGGAGATGGCCGGCTACAAGGGTTACGGCCTGGCCACGATGGTGGAAATCCTCTGTGCGGCGCTCTGCGGCGGGCACTTCTTGAGAGGGCTCCTGGGTCGCACGGAAGATGGTTCCCCTCGGCCTTACATGTTGGGCCACTTCTTTCTCGCGATCGATATCGAGCACTTCTTGCCGCTGGAGGAGGCGCGAAGGATCGCCGGCCGCATCCTGCGCGACCTCCAGCGATCGCGGCGAATGCCGGGCGCCGAACGCATCTACGTGGCCGGGGAAAAGGAATACGAGGCCGAGCAGCGGGTCCGCCGCGAAGGCATCCCGATGAACGAGAACCTGCGGCTCGAGCTCCGGATCGTCCGCGAGGAGCTTGGAATCCCCGGTTTCGAGGCATACTTCTGAAGTCCGAAAGGAGGTGGCACCAGCTTATTGTGGTCGTCGGCTTTCAGGAGAGAGGAGGAATGTGGTGAAACGAGAGAGGATGCGCAGAATGCTTGCAGCGCTGGCGACTGTGCTTGTGGTCGCGCTGGTCTGGGGACCGCTACTGACGCTGGCTGCTCCGGAGGGGCAAGGGCCAGCACCGGCGGGTGACACCCTCTGGTTCGGCGGAAAGGCACAGGCCGGGCTGCCCAGCCTTTACGTGCTGGCTGCGGACGCCTCGGCCATCGACCTCAAGGCGGAGCTGCCCGGCTGCCGAGTCGAAACCGTGGAGAAGGCCGGCCAGCTGTTCAGCCGTCTCTACGGGGAAGGCTATGGCCACGGGACAGAGGTTGGCCTTCCAGACCTGCCTGTGTTGCGGCGGGAGGTCGAGATCCCGTTCGGCGCCCAGGTAACCCTGGAGATGATCGCTGCAGAGTATCGCGATGTTTCGCTGGACGAGCTCGGCCTTCACCCGATCTATCCCTTGCAATCTCCTGTCCCCAAGGTGCCCGGCGCCGAAGAGGAAACCCCTCTGCAGCTCGACCGCGCCTTCTATGCCCGAGGATCGCGCTATCCCGCCTCTCCGCTGGCACTGGGCGAACCGTATGTGGTCCGGGGGCATCGGGTGCAGCCGGTGGAGGTGTGGCCGGTGGGCTACGACCCCTCTGCAGGAATGCTGCGGCTCTACCGGGAAATCGTCTTCCGCCTGCGGCTGGATGGAAGCGACACGGGGCGCACCGAAACGCTCGCGGAGCGGTATGCATCCCCCGCGTTCGAGGCCCGGCTGGCGCGGCGCATCCTGAACTACAACCAGGGCCGGCCGCCACGTCGCTTCGTCCCTGAGGTCCCGGTGGGCTACCTGATCATCACCGCCGATGCTTTCTACGATGCGATGGTCCCCTTCGTACAGCTGCGCGAAAGCCGTGGCTTCGACGTCACCATGGTCCGTTGTTCCGAGATCGGCGGGTGTCTGTCCGCAAGCAACGTCCAGGCGTACATCAGTAATGCCTACCACAACTGGCCCCTGCCCCCAAGCTACGTGCTCCTGGTGGGCGACACAGACTCCATCGCCACCTGGACCGGCCCGGTGATCGGCACTTCGACCGACCTGTACTACGGTACGATGGATGGTTCCGGCGACTGGCATCCGGACATCGGGCGTGGCCGCTTCCCGGTACGAACGGTGGCACAGGCGACTGCTATGGTGCAGAAGTACCTGGCCTACGCCCAGCTCACCGGGCAGGAACCGTGGTTGAAAAAGGCCTCCTTTCCGGCTACCTGTGACGGCGGCAACTACCCCATCGCCGAAGGAACGCATAACTATGTCATTAACACGCACACCGCGCCCAACGGCTTCTGGGGACGGTTCCCGAACGATCCCCAGCCCGGTGGGGACAAGCTCTACTGCATCACCTACGGCGCCACGCACGACGACCTGGTGCAGGCGTTCAACGACGGCCGCTGGGCGATCATCTACTCGGGCCATGGTTCTTACACCGGCTGGGAGATGAATTTCACCCCGGCGGACGTGCAGAACCTGACGAACTATGGCATGTTCCCGTTCGTCGCCAGCCACGCCTGCCTGAGCGGCAACTTTGGACAGCCAGAAGTGTTTGGGGAAACCTGGGTCCTGCAGCCGAACAAGGGCGGGCTGGTCTATTGGGGTTCCTCCACCTACTCCTACTGGAATGAAGACGACGTCCTGGAACGGGCCATGTTTGACTCCCTCTTTGCCCCGGGAACACCACACGCGGACGTGGCCGAGATGACCGACGAAGGCCTGGCTGCCGTGGAGGCGGCTTACCCGAGCAGCGCGCGCTACTACTGGGAAACCTACAACGTCCTGGGCGACCCGGCGGTCAAGATCTTCCTGGAGCCAGACCTTCCGACCTTCACCTTGCAGGTGGATCCGACTGCGCTTGAGGTCTGCGGCAGCGGAACGGCTACCGCGAGCGTCATCATCGGCAGCCTTCTGGGCTATTCCGAGACCGTCTACCTGGAAACCGGGCCACTGCCCGCCGGCGTGACTGCTTCCTTCGAGCCTCCTTTTGCCCAGGCGCCGTTCACATCCACCTTCAGCTTGACGGTGGCCCCGGGGACTGCCAGCGGGGTGTACCCGATCGTGGTGACAGCGACCGACCAGGTCTCCTGGACACTGAGCGCCGAGCTTGAGCTCCGGGTGAGCGTGGATGTCCCGGAGGCGCCGGCGCTCCTCGCCCCCGCGGATGGCGCGCTGGACCAGCCTTTCCAGCCGACCTTCGCGTGGGGGGCGCTCGCCACGGCCACGGCTTACCGGTTGCAGGTGGATCCGGACGTGCTCTTCTCTGCACCCGTGATCGATGAGGCCGGCCTTGTAGACCCGACCTTCACGCCGGTGAGCCCACTGGAAGGCGGACGCTGCTTCTGGTGGCGGGCGGCGGGGGACAACGGATGTGGCGAAGGGCTCTGGGCCTCGCCGTTCCGTTTCGCCACGGTTGCCCTGGCGACCGCTTTCTTCGACGACATCGAATCCGGCCCGGGCCAGTGGAGCCACGCCGCTGCCCAGGGAAGCGACCACTGGCAGATTACGACGGCACAGTCGCACAGCCCGACCCACGCGTGGTACGTCCCCGATGACCCGGTCGTCACCGATAGCCGGCTCTGGAACACAACGCCGGTCGCGTTGGGGGCGGGCAGCACCCTGACCTTCTGGCACCGCTACCAGTTCGAGGGCACTTCCTACGACGGCGCGGTGCTCGAGATCTCGACGAACGGCGGAGTGACCTGGCAGGACCTCGGACCCTACATCACGGCGAACGGCTACAACGGCACCATCTCGACCGGCTTCGGCAACCCGTTGGGCGGCCGGCAGGGGTGGGTGGGCGACCTGACCACCTGGACCGAGGTGGTGGTGGACCTGAGCGCCTTTGCTGGTCAGCAGGCGCAGATCCGCTGGCGCATCGGCTGCGACTCTTCGATCAGCGATGTCGGGTGGTACATCGATGACGTGCAGATCACGGCGCCCCTGCCACCGAACCCGCCAGCGACCCTGGCACGGATCGTACCGAACACGGGCACCCCCTTCCAGCCTACACCGGTGACCATTGAAGGGTCGGGCTTTGTCGAGCACCCGAATGCCCGGCTGGGGGAAACCTGGCTCCTATCGCTCACGCTCGTCTCCTCAACCACCCTGGAGGCGGTCGTCCCGGCAGGAATGGAACCGGGCGTCTACACCCTCACCCTGTACAACGGCGACACCTGCGGGGAATCTACCCTCGCCAACGCTTTCACGGTGACCTTCGGTTGCACGCCTACGGTGTTCCTGACCAGCGACAGCCCGGTCGCTTGGGGCGAACCGGTGCACCTGGTAGCGACCGTTTACGGCACGCCGCCGTTCACCTACACCTGGGATATGGGCGGGGACGGCTATGGGACGGGGTTGGACACGCCCTCGCCCATCTTCACCTACACCCACCCCGGCCTGTACCGGGTCGTCGTGACCGTGACGAACGCGTGCGGCAGCGGATCTGCCTCGACCTCGGTCGAGGTCGTGCCCGGGCATCGAATCTTCCTGCCGCTGGTGCTGCGGCGCCCTGGAGGGTGATCGTGTCTGTGGCCCGCCCCTCCCGCGCGTTCCTTCGGGGAGGGGCGGGCCAGCTCGGGTGAGGAAGGGGAGGGCGATATGGAACTTGGTCCTCTCGCGCAACCCCCCAAGCAACCGTTATGGAGCTGGCCCGACGTGCTCCGGATCGCGAGCAGCAGCCTGGGGATCCTGCTGGGCGGAAGCCTGGCGATTGGCTGGGGACTGCGGGCTGCACAGGCGGCAGGCTGGGCGAGTCGCACAGTGCTCTTGGCCGCGACGATGGGGATCGTCTTCCTGGAAGCGGCCGGCCTCCTGGGGAGCGTGTACCTGCTCGGCCTGCGAAGACGCCGGGTTTCCTGGGAAGCGCTGGGGCTTGTCCCGCCTACCCGGGAATGGTTCCTGAGCGCCCTTGCCCTCGGATTCGCCGGGATGTTCCTCACGAGTGCCCTGGCCGGTCTGGTACAGCGCCTGATGGGCCGCACCACTGATCCTCAGGCGCAAGCCCTGGCACCGATCGGGTTCTCCTGGGTCGCAGCGGCCGGGATGTTCTTGCTGGTCGGGTTGGCGGTGCCCTTTGCGGAGGAGGTCTTTTTCCGGGGCGTGCTGTTCCGCTGGATGCGCGACCGCTGGGGGGTACGGGTGGCCCTGCTGGGAAGCACCCTGGTTTTCGGCCTCGTGCACGGCGATCCCCCGACAATCGCCGCTGGGTGGGCCCTGGGGTTCATCCTGGCGCTGGCCTACGAACACAGCCACAGCCTCTGGACACCTATCGTGATCCACGCGTTGAACAACAGCGTGAAGGTGATCCTCCTCTATCTCGCGCTCGGGCTGCGTTGAGCGGCGTTACGTTGCTCCCGCTGGTGTGCCCGGCGTTCGCCCCCAGAGGACCATCGCATCCGCGGATCAGTAAGGCGACCGGCTGCCACGCGGGTAGGGCAGCAGCCTGCGGCACCCGTCTGGCTTTGCCCTCCTTGCCGGCCTCGAAACGGCATCGGCACTTGACAGATTCCACCGGGTCTGTTACATTACCAGTACAAGAAGACAATCTGGTGCAGCGGTGGACTTCCTTTCCCGGTGCTTCAGTAAGCATCCCGACATTGTTGCGCGCAAGATCGGCGACGAATGCGTGCTGGTACCGATCCGCGCAAACGTGGCCGATCTGGAGGCCATCTATACCCTGAATCCGGTTGGGGCGCGGATTTGGGAACTGCTGGATGGCGAACGGGACGGCTACGTTGTTCTGGAAACCTTGGTTCGGGAGTTCGACGTGTCTCCGGAACAGGCCAGGAGCGACCTGATCGAGTTCCTCGAGCAGCTGCGTGGGGCGGGCATCATTGTGGAAGAAGCCTCTGGCGAAGGAGCATCGACGCCGTGACGATGACGGTGGGAGAATGGGCCCTTGCCCTGCAGCGACGTTTGGGCAACGCGCGATTGCCTTGGTCTGTCTCGACGGAGCTGACGGAGCGTTGCAACCTCCGTTGCGTGCATTGCTACATCAACCGGCCGGCCGGGGACCGCGAGGCCGCTTCCCGGGAACTGGACCGCACAGCGTGGGAGCGCATCTTCGCGCAACTGGCCGAAGCCGGCACGCTCTGGCTCCTCTTCACTGGCGGGGAGCCGTTCCTCCGGCCAGACCTGCCAGACCTGTTCCTCGCAGCCAAGCGGCGGGGATTTCTGGTGACCCTCTTTACGAACGGCACGCTGCTCGACGAGGGCTGGGTGCAGCTCTTCCGGGAGTACCCCCCGCGCCGCATCGAGATCACGCTCTACGGGGCAACCCAGGCCACCTACGAGCGGATCACGCGCGTGCCCGGCAGTTTCGCCCGGTGCCTGCGGGGAGTCGAGCTGCTGCATCGGTACCGTATCCCGCTCGTGCTCAAGACGGTGGTCATGCGCGAAAATGTGCAGAAATTCGAGGAAATCCGGCGGCTGGCCCGGGAGTTCGGCCAGGAGCTGCGCTTCGATGGCCTGCTGAACCCGCGGCTGGATGGGGGGCGGCGCAATACCTCAAGCCAGCTTTCGGTCGAAGAGGTGGTTGCCCTCGATGAAGGCGATGAACGCCGTTGGGCGGAGTGGCGAAGGCTGGCCGAGATGGCCGCGAAGGCGACTTTGCCGCCCTACCGCTACAATTGCGGAGCCGGGCAGACCACCTGCCACATCGACCCTTACGGCCGGCTTTCCCCGTGCCTGCTTGTGCGCCACCGGCAATACGACCTCACTCGGGGCGAGTTCCGCACCGGCTGGGAGGATTTCTTGGGGCGCATTCGTTTGGAACGGAGGACCCGCCCGACCGCTTGTGACAGCTGCCACGTCTTCACGCTGTGTGGGGTGTGTCCGGGGTGGTCGTTTCTGGCGTGCGGAGATGAAGAGGAGCCGGTTCCGTTCCTGTGCCGCGTGGGACGGGAGCGGGCTGCCCGCCTGGGAGCGCATAGGGAGCAACGCGAGGCGGCCATCGAAAGACCGCATCGGCTCGAGGAGGCTCTCCATGGACGACCAGGTCGAAGCGCAGGTGAAGAAACGGTATGAAAAGCCAAGGCTGGAAAGCATCCGGTTGACGGCTAAGGTGGCTACGCTGGGCGCGTGCAAGACAACGGCGTCCACCGGACCTCAGGGAACCACTTGTATGATCAGCGGCTGTTACTCACAGCAGCTTTCGTAGGATGAGGGCCTGTAGGATTTCCTGCTGGCGGCTTTGGCCCGGAAGATAGCGGTGGAGGATTGGAGCCAGGCAAACGGGATGTACGACCTCCTGTTTGCGCGCGACCGCAGGATCGGGGAAGCGCTGTCGGAGCACTTGAAGGATGGAGGACTCGATCGGTCTGGAGATCGGCGGTTTACACTGCCGAGCCCGTGCGGCCTCGCCGGACGTTCGGCTGTTCCTGGCCACCGAGTTGCAGCCGTTCGCGGCACAAGCCGGTCCGGCCGACCTGAACCTCCTAGTGAGATGGGGCGTGCCGCACCTCCCGGCCAATGCCGCGCTGCGTTTCGCTTCCTCAGGGGTGTGGCGCCTGTATGCCGACGGGAGCCTGTTGTGGCTGGCCTTCACCCTCCCAGGGGCCCACGCGCCCTATCGCGTGCTGTCCCTGGATGCGCGCCTCTCGCACGGGGAGCTGCAGGTCGAGCTCGCGGGAGCGGCAAACCCCGTCGATCCCTGGGAATACCCGCTTTCCGAGCTCCTCATGGTGTTCCTCCTTGCCCGGGGGCGGGGGGTCTTGCTCCACGCGAGCGCGCTGGTGGATCGGGGAGAGGCCTGCCTTTTCGTTGGTGAGTCGGGTGCGGGCAAGAGCACGATGACCCGGCTGTGGGCAGGAAGCGGCGTGCACTTCCTGAGCGACGACCGGACGATCGTGCGCAGGCACGGCACGAGCTACTGGGCCTATGGCACACCCTGGCACGGAGATGCAGGGGTGGCTTCGCCTGGCAAGGCGCCCCTGGGGAAGCTATTCTTCCTGCAAAAGGCAGCCCGCCACGCGCTGCGTCCCCTGGCACCGCGCGAGGGGCTGACGCGTCTGCTGGTCAACTGCTTCCCAACCTTCTGGGACCCCGACGGCATGGCGTTCACGCTCGGCTTCCTGGCCCAGCTGGTTCAGGAGATCCCTTGTTACGAACTGGCCT
>DAOTVY010000026.1:0-11252 GCA_034436115.1 Chloroflexia bacterium
GAACCTTGAGGAACAGGTTGCTGCTGCCGGCGCCGTAGTTGAGCAGCAGGCCGGTGTACTGCAGAGCCGTGCCGACGTTCTCGACGTCCGCCTCGGCGACGTTGCCGTCGCCCACATAGTTGTTGAATGTGGCCCGGCCCATGTTACCGCACACCGCGGCGTTGCTCAAGACGTTGCAGAAGCCGTTGTGCACCGTCCAGTCGGGGCCGATCGGCCCGTCGGCGCGGTTGAAATCGTCCAGGATCGCCTCCGGGTTGCCGCCGGCCGGCACTTCAGGAGGTGTGGTCAGCGGGGCAGGCGCGGGCATGAGCGGCGCGGGCCGGCCCAGGGTCAGGTCCTCGGCGGGTTGGGGTACGCTGGCCGGCGTGCCGGCGGCTTTGGTATGGTACTCCCAAAAGACGGTGTGGACGGTGGGGCTGTACCAGGCATAGCCCTCGGTAAAGGTCAGGTTGCCGGCGTAGGCGACGCCCGGGGGAAGCGGGTCGGTCATAGCCATGCCGTCCACCAGCGCTGGCGCGCTGATGACGATGGTGTAGGAGAAGACCTGGCCGGGCGCGGCCTGGGCCAGGGCCTCTTTCCAGGCCTGGAAAGAGGGCGGCGGCGGGCAGATGATCTGCACGTGGTGGTCGGACAGGCCGCTATAGGCAAAGCCGCCGGTCGAGCCGCCGATGTGGTAGATGTCCCCGTCCAGGTTGACCGCCGCAGTGCGGTAGAAGGTGCCACTGGCCAGCGGGCCAAATTCCACCCATTGCCCGGCGTTGACGTCGTAGTAGTAGGTGTTGGGGATCAGGGCAAAGGCGGCGTCGGCTCCGTTCACCAGCCACAACTGCTGATCGGTGCCGGCGTGCCACTTGTCGGCATAGCCCATGCCCCACCAGCCCATCGGGATGGCCGGGATGTCGGCGTTCTCCGGGTTCCACGCCGTGCCGTTGTAGCACTGGGTGCTGCTGTGGACCACGCTGCTGGCATCCACACCCCCCATGACGCAGAGCATGCCGTTCACCACAAAGGCGGCGTGAAAGTCGCGGGCGGTGGTAAAGTTGGGCAGCGGGGCCAGCCAGGCGTTGGCCACCGGGTCGTAGACATAGACGGTGGTCAGGTTGCCGCCGCCGGGGGCCGTGGCGCCGCCGGTCATGTAGCAAAGGTCGGCCTCGGGGTCATAGGCCCAGGCCGGGGCCCAGATGCCGGTCTGCGGGGGAGGCGTGCCAGTAGGGGACTCGTTGGTCCAGACGTTGGTGTCCATATTGTACGACCACAGCCCGGTGAAGCCAGCCGTGGCCGTGTCTCCGTAGACAAAGACCTTGTTCGCCACAGCACTGTCATAGGGATGACAACCGGAGCGGGCATAGTTGACCCCGAAAGGCGGCGCCGACCCGGCCACGGTGCTCCAGGTGTTACTGCCGGGGTCGTAGGTGCGGACGTTGGCGTTGGCGCCATAGCCGGTGACCGACCAAATCAGGCCGTCGTAGGCGGCCAGGACGTTGTCCATACGGCCGCTGTCCGGCTCGGTGGCAATCTGCTCCCAGTAGCTGATCGCGTCCACCAAGTCCTTCACGATGAGGGAGGTGTCGTTGTTGTCCGGGTTGCTGGCGTCCTCGGCATAGACCTGGCAGACCACCGTGTCGCCGGGCGCGCCTTGCGGCGTCAGGTTCACAAGGATAGGCACGCTGCTGCCGTTGGGGACAGAGACCTGGGCCGGACCGCTGCAGGTCCCAGCGCCGGCGATGATGCTGTAGGTCAGGTTGACGTTGGTGTCATAGCCGGCGTTGTTCCACACCGTGAAGGAGTGCTCCTGCGGCTGGTAGGGGCAGCCCACGACGTCGATTTCGGGCGGGGTCAGCATGATGGGCGGCAGGACGCAGGGCGGGATGGCTGCCTGGGGCTGGGTGGCCTGGTCGCAGGTGAACCCCGGAGGGGCATAGCCATCGTTGGAGCAGGGCCAATGCGGCGGAGAGCCATACCCGTCGCCGTCCCAGAACCACGATACCAGCGCGTCAGGTGTGCCCGTGCCCGAGGTCACCTCGAAGCAGTAGTAAGCCGTGCAGTGGTCGGTGTAGGCCTGGTAGCGAGGGTGAGCGATGTTGACCTCGTAGGGCGGGGTCTGGAACGACCATGAGAAGGACCCAAAGGAGCCGCTGTCGCAGTAGGGCGTCCCCTGGACGTAGACGTTATTGACCGTCCAGTCGGAGGGGAAGCGCTCCCAGAGGTTATAGACGTACTCCCAGTCGTTGGTGAACGATTCGGCGCGCAAGCAGAAGGTCTGGGCTGTGCCGGGGATGTAGCAGGTGTCGCCGCCGACGGAGGGGTCGAAGGTGACGAAGGAGCCGGAGAGGCTCTCGGGGAGAATGGGCCCCTGGGCTTGGGGTGCCGTCCCCAGGAAAGTCTTGGGCGACGGCGTGGGGCCCTGGGCCATCGCGGCCGGGCCGATGAATCCTGCCAACAGGAGGAGAAAAACGATCGATGCTGCAACTTTTCGCATGGGGATATCCCTTTCCGCGCTCAATTTCCCACCCACACGCCCGGGCAAAAAGAAAGCCTGCTTGCGGGGGGCCGGCCCGACATAGGCAATGAGGGGCGGCAGCTGGGAGCCCGACTTTTCAAGAGAAACTGGCCGTGTCGCCTCCCTTGGGACTTGCTCAAAGGGGAACTCGGTGCCGGGATGAAGTGGTATCAGTGACATTATACCACACCTGTCAAGCACGGGGGGTGTCTGTCCGTCAGTGGGACACGCAGGGTGGCAAGAGCCCGGCGAAGCGCCGCGGCCTGCGGGGCTGCCTACCGAGCCGGGGGCATACGATAGCCACACGACACGCCACCAGTCCGCGATGGCGTGCGGGCTGAAGCCTCCGCGCAGTCCGGTACCCGCCCGGAGCTACCCCGAGCCGAGAGCCTTCGGCCCGAGCGCTCACTCCGAGTTCCTGAGGTCCCGGGCAGGCCACGCGCTCGGCGCTAGGCCCGAAAAGAGGCCAGCCGACGGACCGCTTCTTCCAGCCGCTCATCCGGCTCTGTGAGTGCCAGGCGAAAGTACCCTTCTCCTCGTTCCCCGAAGCCGCTTCCCGGGGTGACCCAAACGCCCGTCTCATCGAGCAGCCGTAGGCAAAACTCCATCGAGCTCAGGTTGCCGGATACCCGTCCCCAGATGTAGAGCCCGGCCTGCGGCCTCGGCGCCTGGATACCGGCCGCTTTGAGCGCGTCCAGCACCAGGTCGCGCCGGCGCTCGTAGATCCGGTTTCGCTGGACGATCCATTCGGGGGCGGTCTCCAGCGCCGCCACGGCTGCCAGCTGCACCGGGGTGAAGATGCCGCTGTCCACGTTCGTCTTGACGCGTGCCACCGCCTGAACGACCTCTGCGTTCCCCACAACAGCGCCCACCCGCCACCCGGCCATGTTGAACGTCTTGGACAGGGAATAGAACTCGACCCCTACGTCCTTGGCTCCCGGTACCTCGAGGAAACTCGGGGGACGGTACCCGTCGAAGGAGACATCCGCATAGGCGTTGTCGTGGGCGACCGCGAGGTCGTAGCGCCGGGCAAACTCGACCGTTCGGGAGAAGAAAGCCGCATCGGCAACTGCCGCGGTTGGATTGTTCGGGTAGTTCAGCCAGAGCAACCGCGCCCGTTTCGCGATCCAATCCGGAATCGCTTCCAGATCCGGGAGATACCCGTTCTCCTCCAACAGGGGCACCGGGTAGACATCCGCCCCGGCCAGGATGGCGGCGATACGGTAGACCGGGTAAGCCGGATCGGGCACCAACACGATGTCTCCGGGGTTGCACAGGACGTTCGTCAGGTGCACCAGGCCCTCTTTACTGCCGATCAGGGGAACCACTTCCCGCGCCGGGTCAAGCTCCACGCCAAAGCGCCGGGCATAGTAGCGCGCAAACGCTGCCCGCAGCTCTGGAATGCCATAGTAGTTCGGGTATCCGTGATTGCGGGGATCCTGGACCGCCCGGCATAGCGCCTCGACCACCCATTCCGGCGTCGGGAGGTCCGGGTTGCCCATACCGAGGTTGATCACATCGATTCCCTGGGCCTGCTTGGCCGCAATGCGCCGATTCGCCTCGGCCATCAGATAGGGAGGAAGGTTCGCAAGTTTGCTCGCCAATCGCATCGTTGCTCTCCTTGGTGTGAAAGGACGGTCTTCTTTCCTCAGACAACGACTTCCCGCACCGCCACTACCCGGTTACCGCTTGCTGGGCCGCGAGCACGCGGGTAGGGATTCGCCGCGCGGGGCCAACAGGGGCACTCAAGGCGAGAGCAGCTTGCCGCAGTGGGGACAGTAGGTTGCTCCGGCCATGACCGGGTTGCCGCAGCTGGGGCAGGGAATGGTCGGCGTCTCGGTGGCAGGAGCTGTGGAAGGCGCTGCAGGCGCGGCTACCGGAACCGGGGGCTGGGCGAGTCGCACGATCCAGCGGACAAAGCGGACGATCGCGATCACCGCCACCACCAGGGCGACGGCAGCTACCAGCCCCAGGAAGACCCAGGAGAGCCACTGGGTGAGTAGGGTCGAAGCGATCGATTGCTCGAGCACCGAGGGCGCCTTCAGGAAGTAGGTGCGAAGGTATCGGAAGAGGAACGCCTCCAGCAGCAGCCCGTTGAGCAGCCCGAGTGCGCCCCCCGCCACCCGTTGCCAGGGCCGCAAGACGGTCTGGGGAAGGAAGAAGCCGCTTCCATAACCCACGAAGAGGACGGTCACGAAAAGCAGCCCTAGGAGGACCACGCCCAAGAGTGTCTGCGGGCTCGCACTGATATAACGTGCCAGCCCCTTGGCCCAGAACTCCCCCCAGAGGCCACCCATCATCGCTCCCAGCACGATGCCGCCCAAGAGCACCATCAACTCGCGCAGCAATCCACGTCGCACGCCCAGGGCGGCAAAGCCGAGCGCAACCAAGACTGCCGCGACATCGATCACGCGAGCCATCGCTTCTTGCTCCTTTCGGCGCTTGACACGGCTCCTTTCGCCGTGCTAGAATGCCGCCGGCGGCCGGCTGTCGGCCTAGATCTGGAAGAGTCCCTGGGGCGTGGTGATCTTTTGGCGGAAGTTGACCACATACGTCAGCAGTTTCTGGCGCAACTTTTCCCAATCAGGGTGCTGCAGCACCCGCTGGAGCGCCTCGAGGTTTTCGGCCACGCCCCCGATGATCACCTGGGGTCCTTCGCCTGCCACCGTGTACCAGGCGTCGGTGATGGTCAGCCCCAGTCGGTTTAATCCGGGGCCAAGTTCGTGGACGACGAAATCCATGTAGGAGGACTCTTTCCCTTCGCGGATGTCCCAGGTGAGCAGCAATTTAACCATCGTGGCAGGGACCTCCATCCATCGTCCGTGCTGCTGTGGGGTACGGATTCCTTAGCTGCCAGTCTACCAGAAAAGGTGCCCGTCGTCAACTTGTGGAGGCTGCGATGAAGATCGCTATCACCGGAAAGGGCGGGGTGGGCAAGACCACGCTCGCCGGAACGCTTGCCCGGCTCTACGCCGCGTCCGGGCGGCCGGTGCTCGCCATCGATGCGGACCCGGATGCCAACCTGGCTACCGCGGTGGGTGTTCCCCCGGAGCGGATGGCAGCTTTGACGCCGATTGCCGCGATGGATGACCTGATCGAAGAGCGCACCGGGGCGCGCCCCGGCAGCCAGGCGCCGTTTTTCAAGCTGAACCCGCGGGTCGATGACCTGCCAGAAACCCTTGCCGTGCAGCACGCCGGGGTCCGCCTCATGGTGATGGGGACCGTCAAGCGCGGTGGCAGCGGCTGCGTCTGCCCGGAAAACGTGCTTTTGCGTTCCCTGGTCCGTCACCTCCTCTTGGAGCGCGAAGAAGTGGTCATCCTGGACATGGTGGCCGGGATCGAGCATCTGGGCCGGGCCACGGCCGATGCCGTGGATGCCTTTGTAGTGGTCGTCGAGCCCGGGCTGCGCAGCATCCAGACCGCGCGCACGATCCGTCGCCTGGCGGCCGATATCGGGATCCAGCGCATTTACGCCGTAGCGAACAAGGTCCGGACGGCCGAAGAGCGCGCCTTTGTGGATCAGGAAATGGCGGATTTCGCGCTCCTGGGCGTCGTGGGCTACCACCCCGAGATCGCGGAAGCCGATCGGAAGGGGATCGCGCTCTACGATCTGGGAGGCGCCGCGCTTGAGGAAATCCGCGTCATCCAACAGCGGCTCGACCGCTTGTTGGCTCAGGAGCGGGGCAAGACATAAACCACGGCGTAGTCGAAGTACTCCCAGCCGGCCGGGCCTCCCTTCCAGGTATAGCGGAAACCGTTCGGCCGGGAACGAACCAGCCGTCCGTTCTCCTGCCGGTAGGAGTACGGGTCGATCGCGTAGAGGCGGTCTCCTTCCATGCCGTAGACCACCTCAACGTGCTCTCCCTCCACGAGTGTAACCCGCCGCGTGACGGTTGCGCTCACCCAGCGCCTGGGTGGCCGGCCCGGCCGCCAAGGGTAAGGCTGCCAGTAACGCACCGTGTGGGAAGCTTCGATTTCGAGCGTTTTGGGGATGTTTCCTCCCCGGGCCCGCCAAGTCATCCACACGATCACCGGGGAACCCCGCTCCAATGCCTTTTGGACAGCCTCCAAGGCGGCCTCTCGGGAGCGAAAGGTCGCCCACACCGCGCGATAGGGTTTCCCCGCTTCATCCAGAAGCCTCTGTAGGACAGCTGCCACCGCGGGCGCGTGCGCGCCGTAGTGGACAAAGCCGACGTTGCCGTCCACATCTGTCCCCCGATAGCCCCGTGTGGGGTCCTCCGTGATTGGGAAAGCCGCTTGGATCTCGGATTCCGTCCGCTGCACCCCGTAGTAGTCCAGCACCATTCGCAGCGCCGCAGCCTCGCACGTGAGCAGGTGCTCCTGCCCATAGGGCGTCACCTTCAGCGGAGCGGGATTCGGGGGCTCTGCCCGCCGGGTGCGGCCGCTCCGGGTGCCCGTCGGAGTGGCCTCCTGCGGGGGCGCGCCCAAGAATCCCCCAAGGAGGACGAGCAGCAGGGACAGGCGGAGGCAGACGTTCATACCGGCATCCTTTCCCTTACGGATCGGGCTATTTTCCCCCACACCGCGCTATTCCTGCCACCGCTCCGGGCGGTGCACAGGAGTTGCCCAGGCCGGCCGCGCGAGCACGATGACCCGCTGATCGTAGACCCCGATGGGCCAGCAGGTGATCAGGGTCAGCACTTCCTCCTTTGTAGGAGCCATGTAACGGGCGTTCTGCAGCCGTTGGCCAAGCGAAACCGTCGTCTCG
Source organism: Chloroflexia bacterium (assembly GCA_034436115.1). Lineage (GTDB taxonomy): Bacteria > Chloroflexota > Chloroflexia > DTKN01 > DTKN01 > DAOTVY01. Next base: position 7,230 of record DAOTVY010000026.1, read on the forward strand.
GGAACCAGGAGAACCTGCTCGACCCAATAGGGGTATGGCTTTCCCTTGGCGTACAGCAGCACGGCGTCGCCGGGCTCGAGTTCGATCAGGCGCCGGAACACGTCGCCCGCCTTGCCGGCCACGTGGCCTGCCAGGACGATGTTCGTCCCTTCCCCGGGGTTTCCCGAACCCTCATGGTGTCCCACGGCAAAAGGCGCAACGTCCCAGACGGCCACCGGTTGCCCGCCGATTTCCTCGAGGTGCCACCCGACGGGCACCACCGGGCTGTCCACGCCCACTGTGGGGATGACGATGCGCTCAATCGTGGACCTCCAGGCAACCGAGCGGGTGGGATGCGGGGTGAAAACAAGGGACGGCCGGCTGGGGGTGTGCTGGACCGGCGCTGGGGCGCTTGTCGGAAGAAACGAGCTCGGCGCGTCAGCCCTCGGCAGCTCGCGTGCCCGGGTTGCGAGTGGCGTCGAAGGACCGCCAAGTTCCCGGGCGCGGCGGTAGGCTTCCTGCCCCCCCGCATAAAGGAGGGCAAAGAGGCCCATGGCGAGGAAAAACGTGCCCAGCACCCAAAGGGGTCGCCTCTCCGGATGTGGATGTATGGCCGGCCGCACGTTCAGCCCCCCTTGCCTGTGCGCGCCCGATCGTCGGGCTGCTGGGAATTATACCACACTCGAAGGGCGGTCGATGCCCCGCCCCTCCAGAGGTCGTGTGGGACGTCGGGATCCTGTTGTCCAGTTGCTTCTTGACACTTTTCTCTTCCCGATGCTACAATGGCCGCCGTCTTGAGCGGTTCCTTTGCGAGGAAGGCGCATGTTCTACGATCGCGCGCGGATCTACGTCCAGGCCGGCAGGGGAGGACGGGGCTGTGTTTCCTTCCGCCGGGAGAAATACGTCCCCTTTGGCGGACCCGACGGAGGCGACGGCGGCCGGGGCGGCCACGTCTACCTCGTGGTGGACCCCCATCTGAACACCTTCATCCATTTCCAGCACCGCCAGCATTTCCGCGCGCCCGACGGCCGGCCGGGGGAACCGGCCCGCCGCCACGGCGCCAACGGGGCCGATCTGGAGATTCCCGTGCCTCCAGGGACCGTAGTCCGTGGGGTGGACGCCGAGGCACCATACACTGCCGACCTGGTTGCCCCGGGGCAGCGGCTGCTGGTCGCCCGCGGAGGGCGTGGGGGGCGCGGGAATGCGGCTTTCGCGACCCCATCCCGGCAGGCGCCGCGGCTGGCCGAACTGGGAGAACCGGGGGAAGCGCGCTGGCTGGAACTGGAGCTGAAGCTGATCGCCGATGTGGGGCTGGTGGGGTTTCCAAATGCGGGCAAATCGACCTTGTTGGCCGCGGTGAGCGCCGCACGGCCCAAGATCGCCCCCTATCCCTTTACCACCCTCTCCCCCAACCTGGGGGTGGCCACAGTGGGCGATTTCTCCTTTGTCGTCGCCGATATCCCGGGCCTGATCGAAGGGGCAAGCCAAGGCGCCGGCCTCGGGCTGGAGTTCCTTCGCCACATCGAGCGTACACGCCTCCTCATCCACGTGCTGGATGGCGCCGGGGTGGACGGGCGGGATCCGTTGAACGACTACCATGCGACCAACCGGGAACTGGCGGCCTACTCCCCGGTGCTGGCGGGCCGGCCGCAGCTCGTGGCGGTGAACAAGATGGACCTCCCGGCCGGCCGCGAGCGCTGGGAGCGCCTCCGCCAAGAGCTTCCGGTGCCCCCCGAGAACCTCTTCCCGATCTCGGCGGCTACCGGCGAGGGAGTGCCCGCTTTGATGCAGCGCGCCGCCGCGCTGCTCCAGGAGCTCCCTTCGCCCTACGACCTGACGCCGCGTGAGGAGACGCTCGTCTTGGTCCCTCCGCCGCCCGACGAAAGGGCCTTTACCGTGGAACGGGACGAGGAAGGGTTTGTCGTGCGCGGGGCGGAGATCGAGCGCCTGGCCGCCATGACTGATTTTGATAACCCGGAAGCCGCAGCCCGTTTCCAGCGTCGGCTCGCCTCGCGTGGGATCGAACAGGCGTTACGGGATGCTGGGGTGCGGGATGGCGACCTTGTACGCATCGGCCCGGTGGAGCTCTACTGGGAGGAACACGAGCAACCACCGGAGGTCCAGGCCGAGGAAGAGCCGAACCCGACCGAGGAAAGGATGCTCGAATGATGCCGTGGTGCCACGCACGATCCCAAGGCCGGCCGGCTCGGGCACGAAAGGACAGGCGAGGGCGCTACCGGGTGCTTGCGCATCTATTGTTGGTCTTCGGGCTGTCGTGCTCGCTCCTCGGCTGCGGGGAGGCCTCCCTCACGCCAGACGCCCCCACGCCAACCCGTACGCTTCCCCCGACTCGCCCCGCGACGCCTCTGCTTTTCCCCACTTTGCTTCCCACTCCCTGCCCGACACCCACCCCAGACCCGGTTGCTTTCCTCCAGGAAATCGCGGCCAACGAGCTGGGCCAAGTCATGGTGCTTCAGTACCATCTGATCGAGGAGCCGGAAGACCGCTGGAGCCGGACACCGGCCCAGTTCCGCGCGGACATCGAGCGTCTGATCGCCGAAGGCTACTACCCGATCAACCTGATCGACCTGGCGAGCGGGCAGATCGATGTGCCGGCCGGGAAAACCCCGGTCGTGCTGACGTTCGACGACTCCTCCTCGGGGCAGTTCCGGCTCCTCCCCGATGGCCAAGTGGACCCTGCCTGTGCGGTGGGGATCCTCTTGGATCTGGCCGAAAGGTTCCCGGATCGCTGGCGCCTCCGGGCGACCTTCTTCGTGCTGCTCGATGTGGACGTGCCCGACCGCGTACTCTTCGGCCAGCCGGAATGGGCCGAGGAGAAACTGCGCCGCCTCGTGGCTTGGGGGATGGAGATCGGCTCCCATACGATCTCCCATTTCGACCTGGGCGCAGGGCAGCCCGATCAGGTGCGCTGGCAGCTGGCGGTCTCGGAGAATACCCTGGAGGCGCTCGTCCCGGGCTACGAGGTGCAATCGCTTTCGGTCCCCTTTGGCAGCTATCCCGCGGATCTGGACCTGCTCCGTTCTGGGGAGTGGGAAGGCCAGCAGTACGATTATGCAGCCATAGTAAAAGTGGGCGCAGAGCCGGCCCCGAGCCCTTTCTCTTCGCTTTTTGATCCCTACTACATCCCGCGTATCCAGGGGATCCCGTCGGAGCTGGATCTTTGGTTCGGCTATTTCCAGCAGCATCCGGAGAGGCGCTTTGTGTCCGACGGCGATCCCCGGACGATCGCCTTCCCCGAGGGGTTGGATCCTTCTGTTTACGGCGAATTGCGGTCCGGGCTGCCGGAGGGGCTGGTGGTGCGCTCCTATCCGCCGGCCCCGGTCCCGTGACCCGGAAAACGCCCGAAAGCTCGGTCAGCGAATCAGCCCACCGGCGTAATCCATGCGGTAGATCTCCTCTTCCCCGTAGAGCACGCGGATCAGTCCAGTGAAACGCTCCAGATTCCCTTCGTTGTGGTCCTCGTAACGCAGGTGGCGCTCTTGAACGATGTGGGGCCCCAGCAGGCGCCGCTCGCGATAGCGGGCCAGCTGAGCGCGCTGCAGGAAGGCGGCAAGTTCTTCGCTGGGGATCGGAAGTTCGTGCGTGACGATCAGGTAATTCATGCCCCAGATCGCGTTCCCCGCGTGGCGCACGATCTCCTGACCGATGACCCGGATCCGTCCGAAGTAGCTATCGCGATACGTCAGCCCACCCTCGCGGTAAACGATCTCCACCGCGCCAGGTCGCTCGGGAGGAAGGCGATGCCCCTGGCCCAAGCAGGTATGTTCACGGGCGACCAGGATGAAGCGTTCGAGTTCCCGCAGGTCCATCGGTAGGCTCCAGAAGGTTTTGCCGCTGAGGTAGAAAGGACGAAGGGTATTATAGCACCGGCCAGCCCAGCCGGCAAGTTGTGTTTCCTGAGGTTCAGACATGAGTTGGGACAAGGGGATGAACGATGGCCAGGAAGGAGGCCAAAGCCACCGCGACGATGGCCTGCCACTCACGGGTGGGAACCGACCATTTTTGCTTCAATAACACAAACAG
>DAOTVY010000027.1:0-20096 GCA_034436115.1 Chloroflexia bacterium
GTCTCCGTTGGCCGAAACGACCAGCCCACAGGTCTGGTCTTCAGCCCCCTTTCAGGGGGCTTCCCACTACGTAGCCGGAGGATTCATCCTCCGGCGAGGCCGGCGGCCGAGTTTGCGGTTGCCCTACGCTCCAGACCGGTATACGCGTAGAGGAAGCGGCGCGGCAGGCGCCCCTTTAGGTATACCCCCTCGGGCCGGTACTCTTCCTCAGCCACCTGACCCCGCTCCCGGAAAAGGGCCACGAGCTCCTGCTGGCTGTAAGGCACGGTGACCTCCAGGGACACGCTGTCCGTGGCCAGCCGCTCCTCGATCCGTTCCCTCAATTGCTCCAGGCCCCACCCGTAACGCGCAGAAATAGCGACATAATCCAATGGAAGCCCCAGCTCGGAGGCCATGCGCCCTACCTGCCCGGCGTCCATCGTGGGAGCGATCCGATCCACTTTGTTGAGGGCGGTCAGGCAGGGAATGCGATCCGCACCCAGGTCGCGGAGTACCCGAAGCACGGTTTCCGCCTGTTCCTGGGCATTCGGATGGCTGATGTCCAGCACGTGGATCAGGAGGTCCGCTTCCGCGATCTCTTCCAGCGTAGCGCGGAACGCTGCTACGAGCGTGGTGGGCAGACGCTGGATAAAGCCGACGGTATCGGTCAGCAGGGCTTCCCGACCGCTCGGGAGGGTGAAACGCCGGGTGGTAGGATCCAGCGTGGCAAAGAGTTGGTCTTCGACCCGCACGTCCGCGCCACATAAGGCGTTCAACAGGGTGGACTTGCCGGCGTTCGTGTAGCCGACCAGGGAAACCACCGGGATGCCCGCACGCTTGCGGCGTGTGCGGTAGAGCTGGCGATGCGTATGTACTTCCTGAAGACGGCGTTTCAGGGCACGGATACGTTCGCGGATGTGTCGGCGATCCGTCTCCAGCTGCGTTTCACCCGGACCTCGAAGCCCTACCCCGCCGACGCCCTGTCGCGACAGGTGGGTCCAGCGGCCGCGCAGCCGGGGAAGCAAGTATTCGTATTGGGCAAGCTCTACCTGGAGCCGGCCCTCAGCAGTCTGAGCGTGGCGTGCAAAGATGTCCAGGATCAGTCCGGTACGGTCCAAGACCCGCACATCCCAGGCCTCCTCCAGGTTGGAGGCCTGCCCTGCCGTTACCTCGTGGTCCAGGATCACCAGGTTGAAGCCAAGCGCCTCCTTTAGCCGGCCAATCTCCTGGACCTTCCCTTTCCCCAGGAACGTGGCCGGGTGCGGCCGCACCAACCGCTGGAAGGTCTGGCCGACGACTTCCACGCCCGCCGTCCGGGCCAGCTGCGCCAGCTCTTCTAGCGAGTCTTCCGCACGCCATACGCTGCCCTTCCCGTCCTGGAGCTCGATTCCGACCAGGAAAGCCCGCTCCTCGAGCGTAGAGACGACCCTCCGTCGCCCTTCTCGTTCCAGCCGCTCTCCCTCGCGTTCCGCCATACTTCCTCCGCGGCGTAGGTCGCTGGTGCTGTCTCAAAGCCGGCCTTCTCCGCCTACCCCTTGACCACGCCCAGCGGCCGGAGCCGGACGACCTTTCGGCAGAGGCCCGCCCCGTGCATGACGTCGACGACGTTGCTGACGTCCTTGTATGCCTCCGGCATTTCCTCCGCCAGGATATCGCGCTCGGTGGACATCACGATGATCCCCTTGCTTTCCAGTTCCCGGCGGATGTTCCTGCCCTGTCCGCGCTTGATCGCCGCCGAACGGCTGAGCACGCGACCTGCACCGTGACAGCTGCTCCCCCAGGTTTCCTCCAGGGCCAGGGGTAGGCCTACCAGGATATACGATGCGCGCCCCATGTCGCCGGGGACCAGCACCGGCTGGCCCACATCGCGATAGTCCTGGGGGAGCTCGGGCCGGCCGGCCGGAAACGCCCGCGTCGCTCCCTTGCGGTGCACGCACAGCAGCCGCTCCCGCCCATCGACCCGGTGCTTTTCCATCTTGGCGATGTTGTGCGCCACGTCGTAGACCAGCTGCATATCCAACGCCTCGGGGGTGGTCTTCAGCGCATGGGCGAAAGCCTGGCGCGCCAGGTGGGTCAGGCACTGTCGGTTCGCCCAGGCATAGTTCGCCGCGCAGGCCATCGCAGCCATGTAGGCTTGCCCCTCAGGCGAACGGACCGGCGCACAGGCCAGCTGGCGATCCGGCAAAGAGATACCGTATTTGCGGGTCGCCTCGCCCATCACTTTCAAGAAGTCGTCGCAGATCTGGTGGCCGAAACCGCGCGACCCAGAGTGGATCTGGAGCACGATCTGATCTTTGAACAGGCCGAACGCCCGCGCTACCGCCGGGTCGAACACCTCATCGACCACGCTGATCTCGAGGAAGTGGTTTCCCGACCCCAGCGTGCCCAGCTGGTTGCGGCCCCGTTCGAACGCGCGGGGGCTGTAGCGTCGGGCAATCTCGACGTCCGCGCCGGCAAGCGCTCCCCGCTCCTCACAGTGCTCGACATCCTGGGGCCAGCCGTACCCATGCTCGACGGCCCACTGGGCGCCGCGAACCAGGGCCCCCTCCGCTCGCGAAAGGTCGGACAGGATGTCGCCGCGCGATCCCACACCGGCAGGCACGTCCCGGTGCAACGCGGCGACCAGGTCCCGAATGCGGTTCTGGATGTCCGCCAACGTCAAGTTGGTGCGGATCACCCGGATGCCGCAGTTGATGTCGTAGCCCACCCCTCCTGGGGAAACCACTCCGCCCGCCTCCGGGTCGAAGGCTGCTACCCCGCCGATAGGGAAGCCATAGCCCCAGTGCATATCCGGCATAGCCAGGGAGCGCCCAACGATCCCGGGCATACAGGCCACATTCCGGGCCTGCTCCGGGCTACGGTCCTGAGCGATCTGCTCCATCAACTGCCGGTCCGCATAGATGCGCGCCGGAACACGCATGGCCCCGGTCGCGGGGATATCCCAGCGAAACGGATCGATCTGGATCAAACCGTAGTCCTGGATGCCCATCGTTTGTCCTCCTGTAGCGCACGTCCGGGCGACGCTACGTTCTTTTCCATTTTACCACATTTCCGCGGGGCGTTCGTGAGGCAAACCACCCTTACGGCCGATGGCCAGGGATCGCCTTCGGCGCACCAGCGGGGCCTTTAGAGTCTTACGGGGTCAGGAGGTCTGCTCGCCCGCCTTGCGGTACCATTCCGCCTGTTCGGCGGCCAGGGCAGCGGCAGCGGGGTCGCCGCGCCGGCGGGCGTAATCGATCGCGACCTGGAGGCGTTCCGCGGCGCGTCGGTACTCGCCGCGTGCAGCTGCCAGTCGGGCCAGCCCAATGCTGATCTGGGCAAGGCCGGCGAGTTCGCTATCGTCCCGTGGCGGCTCGCGCGGCGCCTGGGACTGTCGACTAGGGGCCTCTTTCGTCGCCTCCTGTTCCAAGAGGACGGGTTGATGTCCCACACCCTGGGCAAGGTCGTGCCGGCGACTTTGCGAACCCCCTTCCAGGGCCAGCTCCAGACGGCGGACACGGTAGAGCGCCTCCTCGATCAGTCGTCGCGTCCCCGCCATCATATCGGAAAGCACCCCGAACAGGAAAACCAGGAAGCCAATGAGCAGGAAAGAGCCACCGATGATGACGGACTGCAGGTAGCGCCCCTGTGTGCTACCGGGATTCTGCACATAGAAGTACAGGAATCGACCCAGCAGGACCATCCCCGTCAGCGCAAAGGGCAACGCAAGATAGAAGAACGTGCGCAGCGGCTCGTAGAGGGCGTACGTCCGCAGGATGGTCGCCCCCTGGCGCTTAACAAAGTGCCACATGCCTTTCATCAGCCGCGACTTGCGCCTTACCTCCCGGATCTGCACCGGCACGTGTGCGATCACCAACGCTTTCTTACCCGCCTGGATCAGCGTTTCCACGGTGTAAGAGTAATGGCTGATCACGTTCAGTCGCAGTGCGGCCTCCTTCGAGTAGGCCCGGAAGCCGCTTGGCGCATCCCGCACCACCGTTCCCGAGGTTAGGCGCACCACCCAGGTGCCCAACGCCTGCAGGAGGCGCTTGGTCCAGGAGAAATGGCGCACCTGCTGCGGCCGGCGATCCCCGATGACGATGTCGGCCTTGCCTTCCAGGATCGGCCGAACCAACTCTGGGATCGCTTCGCCCGGATACTGGTCATCGCCATCGGTATTCACGATAATGTCGGCGCCCAGGCGGAGGCATGCATCCAGCCCGGTCTGGAACGCGACCGCCAAACCCTTGTTGCCGATATGGCGCACCACATGATCGACCCCGTGGGCAAGGGCGACCTCAACGCTGCGGTCGGTCGAGCCATCGTCGACGATGAGGGTCTCCACGCGGTCCACACCGGGGATCTCGCGGGGAATCGCATCGAGGACGGCACCGATCGTTTCCTCCTCGTTAAAGACCGGGATTTGCACAATCACCTTCATCAGAGCACCCCCACGGAGCGCAGGTAGGCCACACCGCTTGCCAGGGCTCCTTCACCGTAAGCCGCGTCGACCTCGACGACCCTCCAGGCATCCACCGGAAAGAGCGGCGCCAGCTGCCGGAACGGGATGTTCCCGTCCCCGGGGGGCCGATGATCGTTCAGGCCCACGCAATCGTGCAGGTGGGTCCCCAGCAGGTACCCACCATAGGCCCGCAGCCATCCTTCCTGAGGCCAGAAGCCCATGGCTTCCAGACGATAGGCGTGGCCTGCATCGTGCCAATAGCCTACGGCGGGCGCAAAGGTTTCCAGCAGCTTTCCCATTTCCGGGAGGGAAGGCAGATCGCGAAAGTGGGCGCGGTTTTCCAGCGCGATCGACACGCCCAGCGCCTGCGCTTCGGCACAGAGCCTCGAAAGGGCATCGTAAAGCCGTTCCAGGTACTGCGGCGCGAGCGCCTCCCGCTGGCGCCAGAGTTCCTCCCGCAGCCGGGTGTATTCCGGGCTGTTGTGGCAGCCGGCCTCGAACAGCCGGTCCAGCTCCTTTTCTGTCGCATAGAGGGCCTCGATGTTGCCGGCGTGAACGACCACGACGCGCGCCCCACGGGTAGCCGCTTCGCGCAGGGAACGGTTCACCAGCGCTTCCGCACGTCGACGCACTTCGGGATCCGGAGAGGAGAGGTCCGCTTGCCGTAGCGGACTGGGGCCGGGGGGACCCGGGAAAGGCGCGTGAATGCTGCTGACCGCCAGCCCGCTTTTCGCCAGCGCCGCATCCACTGCAGGCAGCGCCTCTTCTGTCAGTCGGTACCCCAGCTCCACATGGGCAAACCCGAGTGCCCGCGTCCGCTGAGCCAGCGTCGCGAATGAGGCGCCGTCCTGTTCCCACCACATGGTGGAAAGCGCGAACTTCATGGCCCCCTGCTCCGCAGCGCCTCCAAGGCCTGGCGGGCGGCCTCCTGCTGCGCCGCCTGCTTGCTTGGGCCCTCGCCCACCCCCAACACCTCGCTGCCTACCCGCACCTCTACCCGGAACGTACGGGCGTGGTCCGGTCCCCAGGAAGCCAGCGTGCGGTATTCGGGCGTACGATTGTACCGACCCTGAATCTCGATCTGCAGGGCGCTCTTGAAATCGAGCGGAAGCCGTCCCTGCCACCGCTTGGCTTCTGCCTCCAGGAAGCGGGTGACAAAGGCACGGGCACACTCCAGCCCTGCTTCCAGGTAGATCGCGCCGACAAGCGCCTCGAAAGCATCGGCCAGGATGCTCGGGCGTTCTCTGCCGTTATCGCTCTCTTCGCCGCGGCCCAGGAGCAGGAACTGTCCCAGCTTGAGTTCTTGAGCAAACCGGGCAAGCGTTTCGGTACGAACGAGCGCGGAGCGCAGCAGCGTCATCTCCCCCTCGCCCTTTTCCGGATAGTTTCGGAAGATATAGTCGGCGGTAAGCGCATCCACGACCGCATCGCCCAGAAACTCCAGGCGCTCGTTGGACTGGAGGTGGCTGTCCGGGTTCTCGTTGAGGTAAGAACGGTGGACCAGCGCCTGAGACAACAGCGAGCGGTCGCGGAAGGTGATCCCTAGGGCACGTTCAAGGGCGCCAAGCTCGTGTCCCATCGCCCCCCTATCCCTCATAGCGGGCGAACACCAGGCTGACGTTATGGCCACCAAACCCAAGCGAGTTCGTCAGCGCGACCCGCACGTCCGCCCGGCGTGCCACGTTCGGAACATAATCGAGATCGCATTCGGGGTCCGGAAACTCGTAGTTGATGGTCGGGTGAATGATCCCCGTGAGGAGGGTCTGGATGCAGGCAATGGCTTCGATCGCTCCTGCCGCGCCGAGGAGATGGCCCACCATGGACTTGGTCGAACTGATCGGCAGGCGGTAGGCGTGCTCGCCGAATACTGCCTTGATTGCCTGGGTCTCGGCGACGTCGTTCAGGGGCGTGGATGTGCCGTGTGCGTTCAGGTAATCGACCTCTTCGGGAGCCAAACCGGCCTGAGCCAGCGCAAGGCGCATCGAGCGGGCGGCTCCCTCTCCTCCCGGAGCTGGGGCGGTGATGTGATTCGCGTCCGCGGTTGCCCCGTAACCGAGCACCTCGGCCAAGATCGGGGCATCTCGCCGGAGTGCGTGATCCAGCGCCTCAAGGATCAGGATCGCGCCCCCTTCGCCCAACACAAAGCCGTCGCGCTGGGCGTCGAAAGGGCGGCTGGCCCGCTCCGGTTCGTCATTACGGGTCGACAGCGCGCGGGCAGCGTTAAAGGCAGCGACAGACATCGGCACGACGGCGGCTTCACTTCCGCCGGTGATGATCACGTCAGCCGCCCCGCGCCGGATGGCCTCGAAGGCTTCGCCAATCGCGTGCGCCGCGCTCGCGCACGCCGAGGTCGTGCAATAGTTGATCCCTTTCGCGCCATAAAGGATCGCGATCTGGCCGGCCGCCATGTCGCTGATCATCATCGGTACCAGGAACGGGCTGACCGCGCGTGGCCCTTTTTGCTGCAGCACCTCGAACTGCTGGAAGAGCGTGGTAAAGCCCCCGATCCCGGAACCGACGATAACTCCCACCCGCTCGGCGCACTGATGGTCGATCGTGAGGCCGGCCTGGCGCACGGCCTCCTGGGTAGCTGCCAGGGCAAACTGGACGAAACGGTCGTTCCGACGTGCTTCCTTGCGGTCCATGTAGTTCAGGGGGTCGAAACCCTTCACTTCGGCGGCGATACGGGTCTCGTAGCCCGTCGCATCGAAGAGGGTGATCGGGCCGACGCCCGAACGCCCCTGGCACAGGTTTTCCCACAAGGTTGGGACGTCCAGCCCGAGCGGGCTGATGGCTCCCATACCGGTCACCACCACTCGTCGCGTCATCATGGCCTCCGGCGCAAGAGGATAACAAAAATATTGTACCACGGGCACGCAGCGGAGGCAAACGCGCGGCCCTCTGGGTGATCGCCCCTCTGGCCTGCTTCCAAGGCGTAGCCGCGCGCAGAAGCGCGAAAGCTTGCTCTCTAGTGCGCCATGGCAGCGCTGCTCAGGGGAACAAGGGGACTCGGCGATGCTCCTGGGACCTAAAAACAGTGGCCGTAAGCCAGTTGCGCAAGAAATGCTTTGGCGCTATACTAGCGCCCGCTGTTTGGGCCATGGAGCGGAAGGAGGGACAAATGCGGCCTGCGGTTCCTGAGTGGCGTCTCCTTGCGCCTGCACCCGCCGAGGTGTTACAGCGCTTCCCCGTTCCGCCGCTTGCGGCGCAGGTGCTCTGGAACCGGGGGGTGCGGGAACCAGAGGAGGCCGATGCCTTCCTTTCCCCAGACGAGCGCCGGCTGGGAGACCCGTTCTTAATGCGGGGTATGCACGAGGCTACCCAGCGGATCGCGCGCGCGCTTGCCTTGCGTGAGCCGGTGGTCGTGTTTGGTGACTTTGACGCCGATGGCGTTACGGGGGTCACGCTCCTGGTGCAGGCGCTTCGGCGCATGGGCGGCAAGGTGGAGGCCTATATCCCCCATCGGATCGAGGAAGGGTATGGCCTGAACTTTGAGGCGGTCGAGCGCCTGGCAGCTACGGGGACCAAGCTCTTGATCACGGTCGATTGCGGCATCTCCAACGCCCGGGAAGTCGCCCACGCGCACGCCTTGGGCATGGACGTGCTGGTCACAGACCACCACGATCCCCCGGCCAAGCTCCCGCCCGCGGTGGCCGTCTTGAACCCCTGGCAACGCGGATGCGACTACCCTTTCAAGGGGCTGGCCGGTGTTGGGATTGCTTTCACGCTCGTGCGCGGCCTGGTCCGGGCCGGGGTAGCGCGCAACGGACTGCGAGCACGCGAGCTTCTCGATTTGGTCGCCCTGGGTACGGTCGCGGACATCTCGCCGCTTGTGGGCGAGAACCGCACCCTGGTGGCGCTGGGGTTGGAAGCGATGCGCCAGACGCAGCGACCGGGGCTGCGCGCGCTGATGGCGGTTTCCGGGGTTCGGCCGGAACGGGTCAGCAGCGGGACGATCTCCTTTGTCCTGGGACCCCGCCTGAATGCAGCAGGACGCCTCCAGCACGCTATCCTGGCGTATCGCCTCCTTCTCACCGAGAGCCCCGAAGAAGCCTCCAGCCTGGCAGCCGAGTTGGATGCTTTGAACCGCGAGCGCCAGGAGATGATGGTCCGGGTGCTCGCACGCGCTCGGGAGCAGGTACTGGCTCTCCCCGACGACCTCCCGCTCATCTTTCTGGCGGACCAGGAGTTCCACGCGGCGATCGTGGGGTTGGTCGCGGCCAAGATCGTGGAGGAGTTTTACCGGCCTACGTGCATTGCGGAGGTGGGCGAACAGAGCAGCCGGGGCTCTGCGCGCAGTATCCCGGCTTTCCATATCACCGAGGCATTGCGGCAGTGTGCCGACCTACTGGAGCGGTTCGGTGGGCACCGGGTGGCGGCTGGCTTCACGCTGCCGAGCGAACAGCTGGAAACGCTTCGCCTCCGTTTGCAGGCGCTGGCGAGCCAGCAACTCGATTCCGCTGCCCTCAGGCCCGTCTTGGAGCTCGACGCAGAAGCTTCCCTGGGCGAGCTCAACTGGGAGCTCCTCCGCATCGTGGAGCGCATGGCTCCCTTTGGGGTGCAGAACCCCCACCCGGTTTTTCTTTGCCCTCGGGTGAAAGTCGTACGGGCAAGGCAGGTCGGTGCGGCTGGGGAGCACCTGCGCCTGACGCTGAGCGATGGCCGGCTCGCTTGTGACGCCATCGGCTTCCGGTTGGGCCACAGGCTCGAGGAGTGCGTACCGGGCACCTACCTGGACCTCGCGTGCACACTGGGAGCCAGTAGCTGGGCCGGTGAGGAGCGGCTGGAACTGCAGCTGCGCGATTTTCGGCCGGCACGCTAGAGCGGCCCGTACAGCTCTCCATACTTTTGGCGCAGGTAAATGAGATAGGGTTCGATCCGAAGGGGTCCCCCGGTGACCCGCTCGACCATTTCAGCGAGGGTGAATTTTCCTCCGTGGCGGTAGATCCGGTCTCTCAGCCACTCGAGAAGCGTCCGAAACTCGCCCCGGGCGAACTGGTGGAGCAAGTCCGGATGCTCCCGCTGTGCTGCCTCAAAGAACTGCGCCGCCAGGATGTTTCCGATCGTGTATCCCTGGAAAGCCCCGCCGATGATCCCTTCAAACCAGTGGGCATCCTGAAGCACGCCGTCCCGATCGTCCGGAGGCACTACGCCTAGATCGCTGCGGTATCGTTCGCGCCAGGCATCCGGTAGCTCCCGCACGGTTAGTTTTCCTTCGAGTAGTTCCAGCTCGAGGTCAAAGCGCAGGATGACATGGAGGTTATAGGTGACTTCGTCCGCCTCCGTCCGGATGAGCGAGGGCCGTACCCGGTTGATGGCCCGGTAGAACGCCTCCAGGGGGACATCTCCCAACACCTCCGGGAAGACTTCCTGCAGGCGGGGATAGAAGTGGTTCCAGAACGGCAGGCTGCGGCCTACCAGGTTTTCCCACAGCCGGGACTGGCTCTCGTGCAGGCCGGAGGACAAGACCATTGCGAGCGGCGTTCCCTCGAAAGCCGGGTCAATTCCCTGCTCGTAAAGCGCGTGACCCGTCTCGTGGATGGTGCCGAAAAGCGCTTCGCTCAGGTCGTCCTGGCGGACGCGGGTGGTAATCCGCACGTCGCCCAGGGAAAAGGTCGTGGTAAACGGGTGAAGGGTCAGGTCCATCCGGCCCCGCTGCAGGTCATAGCCGATCTGGCGGGCGACCTCCAAAGAAAACGCCAGCTGTCGATCCGTGGGAAAGCCCCGGTGCAGGAAGCTATCGTCGGGGGGTGGCCGCCTGGCGATTTCTTGGACGAGCGGGACGAGTTCCTTGCGCAGCTCCGAAAAGAGCGCGCGCACCGTCGCCACTTTCAACCCCGGCTCGGAAACATAATCGATCAACGGATCGGCCACGTGATCATACCCCGGGAAAAAGTCCGCCAATTCCCGGCTGAGCGTGAGCGTCCGCTCGAGGAAGGGACGCACGAGAGCAAAGTCGTTGGCCGGCCGTGCTCGTGCCCAGGCATCGTAAGTCGTGGCTCGGTGCCAGGCCAGTTCGGAGACGAAATCGGCCGGGACCCGAGAAGCACGCTCATAGAGCCGACGGGTCACGCGGATCAAGGAGGCCTCATCCGAGTCGTAAGGCAGGCTTTCCTCCAACGCCCGCAGCTCTTCCAGCAGGTTGCCCAGTTGGGGGTCGGTCAGCTTCTCGTGGGCCAGGCGTTCGACGGTGGCCAACTGCCGCGCGCGGCCCGGTGCGCCACCCGCCGGCATGTAGGTCGCCTGATCCCAATGCAGCACCGCTGCGGCGCCCTGCAGGTCAGCGATCTCCTGCATCCGCTTCCGGAGTTCCGCAAGCCTAGTTTCCAACGCTTTCCTCCACGCCAGCATCAGGGGAACGAATCTGCTTGTAAGCGACCACGAGAAAGCTTCCGTCGGGATCTCGTTTCAGCTCTTCCACCTGAAAGGAGGAAAAAAGCCTCAGGATTTCTGCTTCTGTATAGGGCCGCCAGACCAGGCCCCGGTAGGGGCCGCGGATGTACAGCCGGGTCCCGTCCGCGAACCGGTGGTATGCATGCCCTTCCTTGCTTTGCGGATCGTCGAACGAGGCGATCACCAGCCCCTGGGGTCTCAGCACCGCCCATATCTCGCGGGCAGCGCGTCGGGCCTCCACAAGGGGCATATGGTCCAGCACAGCATTGGCAATCACGGCGTCGAACGTGGCATCCGGGAAAAGAAGGTTGCTCGCCGAGCCTACCTGAAAGTGCACGTTGGGCATGCCTTCCTCACGCGCCCAGGCCTGCGCGAACTCGATCGCCCTCTGCGAGATGTCGACGCCGTAAACATCGATGCCGGCAGCAGCGATACGCATGCTCAGCCGGCCCACGGCACATCCCAGGTCCAACACAACCTTTGCCTGATGGGCGACAAGCAGCTCTACGATCCGGTTGGCCCGCTCCGTGGTGGGAACGCGCTTCCAGTTGCCGTCCGCTGCCGCAAAAACACGGTTCCAGAAAGATGCATAGTCCAGTTCGTCAAGGTCCAGTTCACTCATCGCTGCGGGTAGGCAACGAACTCGCTTAGCACGCCGTTCAGGCAGGAAGGATGCACGAAGGCGACCAACGCCCCGTGTGGACCCGGGCGGGGTCGTTCGTCGATCAGACGCCAACCCTGGGCGCGGGCGTGTGCCAGGGCAGCCTCGATGTCCTGGACACGATAGGCAATGTGGTGGAGGCCGTCACCGCGCTTTTCCAGGAAGTTGCTGATCGCCGAGTCCGGTGAGGTCGGGGACACGAGTTCCACACGGCTTTCCCCCAGGGGAAAGAACGCGATCTCTAGATGTCGATCCGGGAGGCTTTCCCGTTGTGCCGGCTGGCCAAGAAGCCGGCTATAGGTCTGGATCGCCTGTTCCAAGTCCTTCACGGCAATGCCGATGTGATCGATGGCTTCTGGCCACATGGTTCCTTTCTCCTTAACCGGCTTTCCGCTCGCTAGAGCGGGATGCACGGAGCTCTTCACCCGCGCGAAAGCCTACCTCGAGCGCCTTGCGGTTCAGGGCTTCCGTACCCCTGGGGGCTCCGGCCAGGACGGCCTCCGTGATCGCTCGACGGGAAACTACCCCCGACAGGGCGACCAGGATCCCGAGCGCGACCACATTGGCGACCACTGCTTTCCCGACCTCTTCCCGCGCCAGGCGGCTGATGGGCACCAGAAAGGCCCGATTCGTAGGGACGTGGCGCACCTGTTCGGCATCCACAATCAGGATGCCGTCCCGTTTCAACGAATAGTAGTTGCGGTCGCAGGCCATCTGGCTCATCGCAAGCAACAGGTCGGCCTGGATCACGTGCGGGTAGTCGATTGGGGCATCGCTGATCACGACATCGGAACGACTATCGCCTCCCCGGGATTCTGGCCCGTAGGACTGAGTCTGGGTGGCGTACAGGCCATCGTACAAGGCTGCGGCCTCGGCGAGAAGCCGCCCGGCTAGGAGCAAACCCTGCCCCCCTAGCCCGGAAAGGCGGATTTCGTAACGCCAGGGAGAGCCACCACCTGACGGATCCATCACGCACTCTCCTGTGCCGCCTCTTGCATCGCCCGCGCGATGATCTTCTCGTACTCGCTCACATATTCGGGGGCGTCCTTCTCGAAGAGCACCCCCCGCGGGATCTTGCCCTGACGTTCCTCTGGCGCCATCTTCTCGTATCGGGACAGCGGGATGACATTGTCGCGCTGCCATTGCAGCATTTCCACCGCGCCCCCTTTGCGGTTCAGCTTGCCGTAGTTCGTATGGCAGTGGCTGATCACCTCGATGACCGCGAACCCTTTCTTCTGGATCCCCTGAGCAACTAAGCGGGGCAATTCGGTCGTGTGGAAAGCCGATGTGCGGGCTACAAAACTCGCCCCTGCGCTGCGAGCCAGCTCGGCAATGTCGAACGGCTGATCCAGATTGCCGTACGGGGCTGTGGTCGCCAGGTCCCACTGGGGCGTTGTCGGCGAATACTGGCCGCCCGTCATGCCGTAGGTCAGGTTGTTCACCACGATCGCCGTGAGATCGATGTTTCGACGGCACGCGTGGATAAAATGGTTCCCCCCGATTGCCAGGGCATCGCCGTCGCCCATGATCACGATCACGTAGAGATCGGGGCGCGCCATCTTCAGGCCCGTGGCAAAGGCGAGCGCCCGCCCGTGGGTGGTGTGGAGCGTGTTAAAATCGAGGTAGACCGGCATACGGCCGGTGCATCCGATCCCGGACACCATCGCCACTTGATCGTTGTCCAACTTCAGGGAGTCGATTGCCCGGATGATCCCCCCCATGATGATCCCCAACCCACAGCCGGCGCACCAGACGGTGGGGAACTTTTTGCTCGTCCTCAGGTAGTGGCGTTCGACGTCGGAAAGGACAGGATGCTCCATCATTCACTCCTCCCGCAATGCCGCAAGGATCTGCGCGGGTGTGATCACCTCCCCGTCCGCTCGGTTCACGCGGCGGATGCGTGCCTGACCGCACACGACCCGTTCCACTTCAAGGACCATCTGCCCAAGGTTCATCTCCGGCACCACCAGGGTTCGGCACCGCTCCGCAAGCTGCAGGACCGGGGCGCTAGGAAACGGCCATAGCGTGAGCAACTTGAGCAGCCCGACGCGCATCCCTCGGGCGCGTGCCTCCTTGACTGCGTGGAGGGCAGCGCGGGCCACGCTGCCGTAAGCAATCACGGCTGCCTCTGCATCCTCCAGGCCGTACTCTTCCCATTGGAGGATCTCGCTCAGGTGGAGGTCGATCTTGGCGAACATGCGCTCGATCGCCGGATTGATCTCGTCCAGCCGGAGTGTGGGGAACCCATTGATGTCGTGGAACAGCCCGGTGACGTGGAAGCGATACCCTTCCCCAAACGAGGCCAGTGGCGGAACCGGACCTTCGGACTCGCTGTAGGGCGAATACCACTCCGGAGGCACCCCGGGTCGCAGCCGATCGACGACCTCGTAGCTACCGGCATCGGGCAGCTCGACCTTTTCCCGCAGGTGGGCCACATCGGCATCCATCAGCAGGATGACCGGGCTGCGGTAGCGCTCCGAGAGGTTGAATGCGCGCACGGTTAGGTCGAAGCACTCGCGCACCGTGGAGGGGGCTAGGGCAATGATCGGATGATCCCCGTGTGTCCCCCAACGCGCCTGCATAACGTCGCCCTGGGCCGGCTGCGTGGGCAGTCCGGTCGATGGACCGACCCGCTGCACATCGACGATCACACAGGGGATCTCCGCCATCGCGGCAAAACCGATGCTTTCCTGCATCAGGGAGAACCCCGGGCCGCTGGTCGCCGTCATCGCCTTGAGCCCGCCTAGCGAAGCCCCGATGACGGCGGAGATGCTCGCGATTTCGTCCTCCATCTGAATGAACTTGCCACCCAGGCGCGGAAGACGAAAGGCGAGGATTTCGGCGATTTCAGTGGAGGGCGTGATGGGGTAGCCCGCGAAGAAACGACAGCCAGCTGCCAGCGCGCCTTCGGCACAGGCCTCGTTGCCCATCATGAAGCGCACGCGATTCTGCCCGGGCATGTCCGTTCCTCCTTCAATGGATGGCCCCGCGGTTGCCTTCCGCCTTGTCCTGACCCAGCGAGGTTGGGGTAAACATCTCGCCGTAGCGGTCCTCCCACGGGGTCAGCGTAATCGCGAAATCCGGGCAGAGCCGGTCGCACAATTCGCAATTTGTGCACGCCTCCGGATGCACCACTTCTGCGCGTCCGTCCTCTCCCAGGGCAAAGACGTGCTGTGGGCAGAAGGCGATGCAGATGCCGCATCCCTTGCACCAGCGTTTGTAGATGTAGCGGCGGCCCGGGGCGCGTCGTGCCTTGACCCCTACCGCCTGTTCCGGACTGGGTTTCTCCTCCGTGAGTTCCGCTGCCGTAGCAGCCTCGCCAGGCTCACCAGAAAGTTGATCTCCCATGGAGCCTCCTCTCGAGGCGGGGATCGAGCCGTCTTTGGACCACCCCGAAGCGGCAGGTATTGTACTGCAAAAGGGAAGAGCACGCAACTTGAAAAGGCGGGGGAGATATGCTATACTATGTTTAACAGGCGATCCCACGACCCGAGGCTGCTCCCGTTCCGGGAGCACAGGGCGTGGGCCTTTTTGGGGCCCGTGGCGCAACGGCAGCGCAAGTGACTCATAATCACCAGGTTCCAGGTTCGAGTCCTGGCGGGCCCATGCGAGAAAGGGCGGTGCGCAGAGAGGCTGGTCCACACCTCACCGCCGACGGCGTAGCAACTCCGCTTCGACATCGGCCAGCGACAAACCCCGTGCAGCCAGTAACACCAGCAGGTGGTACAGGAGATCGGCCACCTCGGCCACGAGCCGCTCGTTGTCCTCCCTCTGCGTGGCCAGGATGACCTCGAGCGCTTCTTCGCCTACTTTGCGCAGGATGGCCCCTTCCCCCGTCTCGAGCAGCTGCACCGTGTAGGATCCCTGTGGCCGGTGGTGGGATCGTTCTAGAATGGTGGCGAACAGCTCCTCGAGCACCGCGCTCATGGGGTCAACCTCCGGAAGAAGCAGCTGCGTGCCCCGGTGTGGCAGGCAGGTCCGGTAGGATCCACTTTCAGGAGGAGCGTGTCGCCATCGCAGTCGACCCAGATCTCGCGGATCCTGAGGGTATTTCCCGATGTCTCGCCCTTTTTCCATAGCTTCCTGCGGCTCCGGCTCCAGAAGTGCGCCTCGCCCGTCTCCCGGGAAAGCCGGAGCGCCTCCTCGTTCATCCAGGCGACCAGGAGCACTTCATTGCTGCCTGCATCCTGCACGACCGCAGGAACGAGCCCCCGTTCGTCGAAGCGTACCACAACGGTTTCGGCCATCGGCTTCCCTCATCGACGGACCGGGATGCCCCGGGCCGCCAGGTACTCCTTCAGCTCGGCAATGCGGATCACCCGCTCGTGGAACAGCGAGGCCAGCAGGGCGGCATCTGCGTGGCCCTCGGTCAACACCTGGGCAACGTGTTCGGGAGCTCCCGCTCCCCCGGAGGCAATCACAGGGACCGGAACGGCGTCCGCCACCGCACGGGTGAGAGCGATGTCATACCCGCAACGAGTGCCATCCGCATCCATGCTGGTCAGCAGGATTTCCCCGGCTCCGCGTTCGACGGCTTCTACCGCCCACGCGAGCGCATCGAGTCCCGTGGCTTCGCGCCCACTATTTACATAAACCTCCCACCGCGGCGGGTCAAGGGAAACCCGTCGTGCGTCGATGGCGATCACGACACACTGGCTTCCAAAGCGGGCTGCTGCCCGTGAAAGCAGGTCTGGTGAGCGCACTGCCGCGGTGTTGATGCTCACCTTGTCCGCACCCGCCAAGAGGAGCGCGCGGATATCCTCGACCGTACGGACACCTCCGCCTACGGTGAGCGGCATAAAGACCTCTTCGGCGACCTGGCGCACCACGTCCACGGTGGCTGCCCTGCCCTCGGGGGTTGCCGAAATGTCCAGGAACACCAGCTCATCCGCCCCCTCCGCGTCATAGAGGCGGGCGTTCTCCACCGGGTCGCCCATGTCCCGCAGGTTCTGGAAGTGCACCCCCTTGACGACCCTGCCGTCTTTGACGTCCAAACAGGGGATAATCCGTCTTGCCAGCACCGCTTGTGCCTCCTCAGACGGCCAGCGCTTCCCGCAGGTCGATGTGCCCATCGTATAGTGCGCGACCGACAATGACGCCGGCCAGCCCGGCTTCACGGGCCCGCACGATATCCTCCAGGCGCGCGACCCCTCCGGCGATGATCACCCGGAAGCGATAGTCCCGTGCCAGCGCAACGGCGGGCGCGGGGTCCAATCCCTGCCCAGTCCCGTCCCGCGCGATGTCCGTGTAGAGTATCCATTGGACGCCCTTTGCCGCACACCGCCGGGCAAGCTCGTGGGCCGTACATCTTGTGGCTTGCTGCCATCCCCGGACGCGTACCCAGCCATTTTCCGTGTCGATCGCCACCGCGATCTGCTCCGGCCCCAGCGTCTCCAGGGCCCAAGAAAGGATCTCGGGCCGCTCGAGCGCGACCGTGCCAAGGGCGATGCGGCTGACCCCTGCTTCGCTCAGCCGCAGGATCGACTTCCGTTCGCGCACCCCTCCGCCAAACTGGACACGCAGTCCGGTCTTTAGGATGCCCTCGAGTGCCTGTAAGTTCGAGCTGCTTTGCAGGCCGAACGCGCCGTCCAGGTTCACGACGTGCACCCACGTGGCTCCGGCCTCCTTCCAGCGCAGGGCGACTGCTACGGGATCATCGGCATAGACCGTCTCGCTCTGTGGGTCGCCGCGAAGCAACCGCACCACACGGCCCCCATGTAGATCGATGGCTGGAAAGACCGTCCAGGTCTGCCCGCTCATACCCGCATCTGCACGAAATTGCGTAGGATCGCCAAACCCGTGCGCTGGCTTTTTTCCGGGTGGAACTGCACGCCCCACACCGGAGGGCGGCCGACCACGCTTGGGAAGGCCCCCCCGTAATCGGTGACGGCGAGGATGTCCTCTGGATGCGCGTGTGCCACGTAGGCGTGGTTAAAGTAGGCCCAAAACGGCTCCGGAAGGCCCTCCAGAAGGGGGACATCCCGCACGCGCTCCACCTGGTTCCAGCCCGTGTGAGGCACCTTGAGCCCCCGGGAGGGCAGGTCTGGTGGAAGGCGCACGACCCGGCCTGGCAGTATCCCGAGCCCGGCGTGTTCCCCCATCTCCTCGCCTGCTTCGAACAGCACCTGCATCCCAACGCAGATGCCTAAGAGCGGTCGCCCTTCATCGCTCACTCGGGAGAGGGCATCTGCCAGGCCAGCGCGCTCGAGGGCCGCCATGCAGTCGCCAAACGCTCCGACACCCGGGAGCACGATGCGGGAGGCTCCTTCCAGATCCCGAGGTGCGACCGCTAGGCGTACCTCGGCCCCGACCGCTTCCAACGCTTTGCGCACCGAACGCACGTTTCCGGCACCATAGTCCACGAGCGCGATCATAGTACTTGCTTCGTCGATGGGATGGCCTCCCCACGGCGCGGGTCTAGCCGGCTGGCCATATCGAGTGCCCTGCCGAGCGCCTTGAAGAGCGCCTCCGCCTTATGGTGATCGTCCTCGCCCGCGAGCAGCTCCGCGTGAACCGTGGCTCGTGCGGCGGCGGCAAAGGAGCGCAAGAAGTGTGCCACCAGCGTCACGGGGAGCCCTCCGACGGCCGGCCCACTCCAGGACACCTCGGTGCGAGCAAAGGGCCGGCCAGAGAGGTCTATGGCCACAAACGCCAGTGCCTCGTCCATCGGCACATGGGCAGCCCCGATCCGCACGATGCCGGCACGGCTGCCCAAGGCCTGGTCCAGCGCCTGGCCCAGGGCCAGCGCTGTATCCTCAACCGTGTGGTGTGGATCCACCGCCACGTCCCCTCGGGCCCGAAGCTGCAAGTCGAACAGCCCGTGCAGTGCGAGTTGCGCAAGCAGATGGTCCAAGAAGCCCAGCCCAGTGTCGATGACGTACTGCCCGTGCCCGTCCAGTTCCAACAAGAGTTCGATCTCCGTCTCCGCCGTTCGATAAGTCACTGTAGCCGAGCGCATCTACACCCTCCGGAGGGCGGCCAGTAGGCGATCGGTCTCCTCCGGCCTGCCAACGCTGATGCGGATGCAGTCCTGTACCCCAGGTTGCTCCAGGTGGCGGACCAGGATGCCTTCCCGCTCCAAGGCCTCTTTCAGCTGTCGCGCATCCCGTCCGAACACACGGCAGAGCACAAAGTTGGCCTCGGACGGGTAGGGCCGCAGGAACGGTACCGTGGCGAGCTGCCGCACCATGCGCTCCCGCTCAGACACCATTTGCCCGATCCGCTGCTGCATCTGCGGCCAAGCCTGCAGCGCTGCAATCGCAGCCGTCGATGCGGCCACAGAGACGTTATACGGGTGCTTGATCTTCCACAGATGCTCAAGCGCCCCGCGCGGGAACGCCCCATAACCGACTCGCAACCCGGCAAGACCGGCCCACTTGCTGAAGGTGCGTAGCACGATGAGCCGCTCGTGATCCAGGACCCTGCGGATGCGGCTGCGTTCGTGCCCCGCAAACTCCACGTAGGCCTCGTCCAGCACCACGACGCACGGAAGTGCCAGCAGCTCCTCCAGCTCTGCGTCCGGAAGCCATCCCCCGTCGGGATTGTTGGGGGAGGCCAGGAAAATCAGGCGTGCCCGATGCCGAAGCACTGCTTCCCGTACCCGGTCGAGGGGCAGCCGAAAGTCCGGCTCTCGCGGGACAGACACGATCCGGGCCCCCGCGACCTTGGCCACGACCGGGTACATCGCGAAGGAAGGGGGGCAATGGACGGCCACATCGCCGGGGCCTAAGAACAACCGCGCGGTCAGGTCCAACAGCTCATCCGATCCCGCGCCAACGACCAGGTGCTCCATCGGCACCCCCGTCCAGGCCGCGAGTGCCTCCCGAAGCGTGCGACTTTCTGGATCCGGATACCGGTGGACGCCTTCCAGGGCAGCAAGCGCCTCCGTGACGCCTGGTGCCGGGCCGTAGGGGTTTTCGTTGGCGTCCAACTTGACAATGCTGCCCTGGAGTGGCCCCGGTGGGGGCGAAGGAACAGGTTCGTAAGGGTTGAGCAAGGCGATATCGGATCGGACAAAGGCGTCGATCGGCTCATCCGTGGGGAGCTCACCGGTCGTTTCCGGTGCCATGCGGAGGCGCGCTGCCGCGGCGTGTGCCGTGAGCGACTCGGCTTCCGCTAGCCGGCCAGCGGAATGCGCAAGCTGCCCGGCCACTTTGGGGTCGAGAGCGACCACCGACATCACGCGCACGAAATCGAACACGTTGATCGGGGAGGCAAAGCGAGCCGTCCCCCCGGTGGGCATCAGGTGGCTCGGGCCGGCCACATAATCGCCTAGGACCTCACAGGAGTGCTCCCCCAAGAAGAGCCCGCCCGCGTTGCGTAGCCGGCCAGCCCAGGCTTCCGGTTCCCGCACAGACAGGCAGAGGTGTTCTGGCGCAAACTCGTCTGCCAGCCGAACCGCCGTTTCCAGGTCCGGCGTAAGCACGATTCCCCCCTGTGCGGAAAGCGAGGACCGAATGACCTCCTGTCGCTCCAGCGAGACAAGCTGCGTTTCCACCTCCTCGAGCACCGAACGAGCGAGGGAACGAGAAGGGGTCAGCAGGATCGCGGTCGCCAGAGGGTCGTGCTCCGCCTGCGCAAGCAGGTCGGCGGCAACCCATGCCGGATCCGCACTTTCGTCGG
>DAOTVY010000028.1:0-30835 GCA_034436115.1 Chloroflexia bacterium
GTCTCCGTTGGCCGAAACGACCAGCCCACAGGTCTGGTCTTCAGCCCCCTTTCAGGGGGCTTCCCACTACGTAGCCGGAGGATTCATCCTCCGACGAGGCCGGCGGCCGAGTTTGCGGTTGCCCTACTGCTCGTCCTTTTGCTCCTCCGCTGGCGAGGAGGGAAGGCCGCGCTCTTTCGTTTGCCCCCCAGCGCGTTTCCCCGGGCTTCGGGCGTAACCGATCTGGATCCTGGCGCAACGCGCTATGGCTGTTGGTTGGGGAGGGTGGTGTCCTCCACCGAAGAAACAGCCAGGCGACCTCCGGCGGCCCGGATGCCCAGGCGCGCGTCGTCCAACGCGTGCGGCCGGCAGACGGCTCCAACTTTGCCCCGCACAGAGACCGGCGGATGTACCGGATGCGGCGGGCAGCGGTACAGCGGGTATCTCCGGGGAAGGGAAACCCGCGAGGCGATGAGCCCTTGTCGAATGGGTTGGGTTGGCGCACCCACCGACAAACGCACGGGGCCGACCGCGGCCAGGAGGGCATCCCCACTAGGCTCTAGGATGCCTTTGGGAGAAAGAGTGGGGGTTCTTATGCGCTTATTCTCCTTCGGGAGCCAGCGGTGGTCGTGTTGCAGGCCCGCACCCCCCGTTGTACAATGCGTATGGCGTGCTGAGCGTCGCACCTTCTTTCGTTTTGAACGGCGACGCCGCTATGACGGCTTTTCTGCCCTTGCTCGGAACGCCGAGGATTTCCCTCCTTACGGGCCGCGGGGAGTGGGTGTAACACCCCCGCTTCGCGGCCAGGAAGCTAACGTGTCCAGCCTTGGGAAGCCTAACGGAATCATGGAGGCCCTGGGGCTCCCGGAAGGCTTCCGGGAGCGGATGGCCCGATTCCTGGGTCCAGAGTATCCGATTTTCCTCGAGGCGCTTGGCCGGCCTCCTGAGCACGCCCTGCGTGCGAATCTCTTGAAGGTGGAGCCGGAGCGGCTCCTCTCCCTATTGGCGCTGAGCGCATCCCCCCTGCCTTGGTGCCCGGAGGCGTTCTTGCTGCCCGGCGGCATCCACCTGGGCCAGCACCCGCTCCACGCGGCCGGCTTGTTTTACCTTCAAGAGCCGAGCGCCACTGCGGCCGTGCCCCTCCTCGACCCGCAGCCAGGAGAGCGCATCCTGGACCTGTGCGCCGCGCCCGGTGGCAAGAGCACCCACATCGCCGCCCGCCTTCGGGGGCGGGGCCTCCTTTGGGCAAACGAACGACACCCGGGGCGGGCGCGCGTGCTCCTAGAGAACCTGGAACGGTGGGGGGTGCGCAATGCCGTGGTGAGCGTCGAATCCCCGGAGCGGCTGGCCGAGCACCTGGAAAGCTTTTTCGACCGCGTGCTGGTCGACGCACCCTGCTCCGGCGAGGGCCTTTTCCGGCGCGACCCCCAGGCGGTGCGCCAGTGGAGCCCGGAGGGAATCGCCGGATGTGCCCGACGGCAGCAGCGTATCCTGGAGGCCGCCGCACGCCTGGTGCGTCCCGGGGGCGTGCTCGTCTACGCCACCTGTACCTTCGCCCCCGAGGAAAACGAGGCCGTAGTGGCACGCTTCCTGGCGGTGCACCAGGAATGGGTACTGGAAGAGGGGCCACCGTGGGAAGGGGTATCTCCGGGCCGGCCGGAATGGGCCGGCGAGGTTCCCCCGCTGCTCGCTGAACAGCTTCGGCGTGCCCGTCGTTTCTGGCCCCATCGGGCCGCCGGGGAGGGGCACTTTTTGGCACGCCTGCGGCGAACGGAAGGGCCCCGCCCGAAAGCCCCGCCCTTATGGCGCCCGCACGTGCCAGCCCGGGCGCTACAGGCTTTCCAGGCCTTTTCCCAGGAGGCCTTGTGCCGACCCGTGGAGATCTCGCGGCTGGTCCTGTTCGGCGAGGCGCTCCTTGCGCTCCCCGAGGGACTGCCAGACCCAGCCGGTCTGCGTCTCCTACGGGCAGGATGGCTCCTGGGTCGGGTCCGCGGAGAGCGTTTTTTCCCCAGCCACGCGCTTGCCATGGGGCTGGAGCCCGGTACAGCACAACGTTCCCTGGAGTTACCCATGGAGGGGGAAGACGTTCAAGCGTTTCTGCGCGGGAAAGAGCTGCGGGCAACCGGTATGCCCGGGTGGTTGCTCGTGACCGTAGTGGGTTTCCCCCTTGGCTGGGGAAAGCAGGTGGGCGAACGCGTGAAAAACCACCGTCCAAGAACGGCTGTGTGAGGGCTGTCTGGCTCGGAACGTCCAGGTCGGCCAGGCCGGCCAGCCGATCGACGTTCCCCAGGGGGACGGCCTGCGGGAAGGTGATCCGCGCTACGTCCGGGGCGCCCGCCGGGCCTATCATGGGACGATGGGATGGCCCGACCGCGACGGGGCAAAGGGGGGATGGACCGTTGCTGTCGGCACGCGAGCGAGGCAGGGCGCGCTTTTGCGGCAGAATGTAACCGGGCATGCCTGTGCTCGCCCTGCCGCGGACGCGCAGTTCCGTCCTCGGAGGAACCGTAAGACCAGGCGAGGTGACGAGATGAAATGGATCGAAGTGCTGGACGAAAACCGCCTCCCCGAGGGGGCAAGGGAAGTCGTCGAAGTGGACGGTGTCCCGGTGCTCCTGATCCGACACCGGGGGGAGATCTTTGCTACTGCGGCCCACTGCCCACACATGGGGGCTCCTTTGAAGGACGGGCGGATCACCGAGGAGGGCCTACTCATCTGCCCCCGACACCGGAGCGCCTTCTCCCTGCGCACCGGGGATGTGGCCGAATGGACGCCCTGGCCGCCGGGGGTGGGGCGGTTCCTGGGGACGCTGCGCCGGGAGCACGCGCTGCGCGTCTACCCGGTGCGGGAAGAGGGCGGACGGATTCAGATTGGGGTACCCGACTAAGCCTGCGCTCCGGTCGCGGATGAGTTGCGTCTTTGTGCGATCGGCTCCCTCCGCACGGGTGCGCCTCTCCTCGCCCGTAGGCGTGCCTGAGGAGCAGGCCGTCCTTCCGGAACACGCCTGGCCGGTCGGTGCGTCCTCGGCCCTTTTTCGTGCCCTTTGCCCGAACCTCCCATTGGGTGCGCCTGGAGGGGTCGAGGCCCGCACGGAGGCAGCGCAGCACGTGGGGGAGTCTTCCGGACCGACAGGACGTACCCACGCAGCGCCCCTGTGGCGGGAGGAGGCGCAGTTCCGACGGGGCGCCCGGTTCATCCGGGACGACCGCTTGCGGCAGGAAGCGTTGCGGACGATGCCCAGCGGCCGATGGATGCGGAAACGGCTACCGACCAGGGGGAATCCACTGCAAGGTGCCTGTTCACGCGGACGCGGTGTCCTCCGGGAGCACACGGACCGTTGCGCCGCGCCGAGCCGGCCTTACGGTAAAGGCCTCTCCGCCCCCCTGATGCTCCAGGAACTCCCGAGCGCTTCTTTCGAGCGCCGTGGCCTGTTCTTCGCCCACGGCCAGCGCGTACACCGTAGGCCCCCACGAGCTCTGGCCCGCGCCCAGCGCCCCCGCCTCCAGCCAGAGGTCGATCAGGCGCCCCGACACGGGATTGGCGTACCGCCCTCCCTGCACGGCGGCGAATGAGTCGCCCACCAGGCGTTGGATCTCGGTGAGTGCCTGGCCGAAACGCGCCGCATCCCCCTCCACAACGGCCGGAAGCATTTGCATCAGGAGGTACCGACACAGCTTCTCGGCCAGGCCTGCCGAGGAGGGAGGCAATCCCCGGAACGCGGCCTGCTCCCGCTCCCCGCTCAGGCCCCGATCGACCTCGGGGATGGCCACGACAAAGCGCCACTCCGGCGGAAGTCGCGCCCGAAACAGCAATGGCGGCGGAAGGGACCGCCCTCCCCCTGCTGGGTGGCCTCCATCGACTACAAACCCGCCATACCGGAAGGCGGCCACGCCGATTCCCGAATGCACCCCCCGGCCCATCCGCGCGGCAATCTCGTCCACGGTAACACCGAGCCCGCCCAGGCGGGCCAGCGCCGTGCCCACAGCCAGCGCAAGCTGCGTCCCCGAGCCCAACCCCACATGCGCCGGGATGCCAGAGCGCAGGCGCAGGTGGGCACCGGGTACCGCCGGGAAGTGCCGCAGGAACGCCTCCGCAAACGCGGCGACTCGCTCTGCCTCGGGCCCCTCAACGGTCAAACCGTGCGCCAGGCGCGCCTCCAGCACGACGTTCGGCCGTTCGATGGCCACCCCGATGCTCCCGTACAGGCGGCCCAGCTCGCCGTTCAGGTCCAGGAAGCCCAGGTGCAGGCGGGCCGGGGTCTTAACCAGGACGGCCATGCTTCCACCCCTCTACATGCTCCTGAATCCGGGCGAACGCCTCTAACTCGGCCTCACCGCCCGTCTTGCGCACGATCGCTTCGGAACGCTTGAGTGCCTCCCACACCGGCTCCGGTCCGGAAAGGTGAAGACGTGTGGCCAGGATGGCAAGCTCCAAGAGCGCGTTGCGCGCCCGGTTAAACCCCAGAAAATCGCGCTGCCAACCCCGATGCACCACCCGGCAAGCGATCTCTGCCCGCTCCTCGCCGCCATCCACCGTCACAACCTGAAGCTCCCGCCAGTAACAGCTCCCCTGAAGCACCACCCCGGGCACCCGCTGCGCGGGGAAGTGAGGGAGCAAGGGGTCGCCTAGCGCCGCATCCACGAAGGCCCGGATGTCGTCGGTCACATTGGCCACGCCGTACCCGGTGGTGACGAGGTTCGCGTACGTATGGGTGCTGCGGAACGGCCGCACGACGATCTCCTCCTCGCCCCAGAGCACCCCCATCGGAGCGAAATTGGGGCGGCCGGCCGCATCCAGCGTGGAGAGGATCAGCTCAACGATCACGACCCACCACCCGCAGGTATTCTGCGCCCTCCCGATGGCTGCTGCCGATCACCAGGCGGTGCAGCGGACCGCCGTCCACTTCCTCCAATTTCCCCTGTGCCTCCACGGTGTCCCCAAGGTCGGCTGCCTGACAGAAGAGGCCCTCGTAGGAGCAGATCTCCTCCACCGCCACCTGCGGGCCTTCCAGGATGCGGACCTTCTCCAGGCGGTAGAGCGCCGGGAGATAGACCGCCTCCTCCGCGTCCGCGATCACCCCCCGAAGCCTCGCCACCCCCGCGTCCCGGTACGTGTGTTCCCCGTAGGTTTCGTGGATCTCGGCATCGCTGCGCGTGGGATGCAGCGAAAGGTAACGGCGCGCCGGACCGTAGTGGGCATAGTTCCAGCGGCGGCCGGCCAACCAGCGTGCGTCCTGCTCCGTGAGGTGGTGTCGGGGCGCTGTCTCCCGACACCAGCGTTCCACGAAAGCGCCATCGAGCGGATGGAGATCCGGGATCGTCCCCGCAAGCACAGCCGTGCACAAGCGCTGGACACTTTCCCGCCCGTAGACGGTGAGGTCGATGTCCGAAAATGCAGGATCGTGGATCCCCAGGAGGATAGAGCCGGTTACCCCCAGGCGATCCAGCGGAATCCCGGCTGCTTCGTGGATCGATTGCGCCAGACGGGCGACCTCTTCCTCCAGCGGGTCGGCCGGCGCGCGCACGATCTCCGCCAGGCGCTCCTCGGGGCAGTAGTATCTTCGCACCCGCGTTCGCGGTACCAGGGAAAAGAGCATGTTGCGCACCGGGTCGCAGCGCACATAGGCCGGGTAATGCACCTGCAGGAAATCGAGCGTCTGAGCCACCTGATGCGCGTGATAATAGGCCAGGTTGCGGTGGTAGGCCTGGCCCAAGCGCCGCCACCGCCCCTCTGTCGCCGGGGAATACTTCAGGTAGGCCGTATAGGCGTCCGGCGGATGAAGGTACCCGACCACACAGAAAAGCAGACCTTCTTCCGTCTCTATAAAGTCGCGATCCTTCGGCTTGCGGTTCACCACGTCTCGTCCTCGCTCAGGTAACCCCAACGCAGGTCCTGCTCCTGGAGGTACTTTTTCCCCAGGCGCACCGCCAGCGCCGCTTTCTGGAGCTCCCGGCCCAGGTAGAAGGCGTGGCTGGCCTCCTCGACCCCAAGCTGGGCAAAGATCTCCGAGAGGTCCGTGCCCTTGACGAACAGATCGCGGTTAAAGACGTAGATATTCTGGTCGTCGGCAAAGATGCGGAAATTGGCATCCCGAATCAAGCGCTGCATCTCGCGCAATTCTTGCTCGGAATAGTGCTCGTGGGGCGGGTCCTTGACGGTGATCAGGCTGTCGTCCAACATCTTGGGCAAGATGTGGTTCTGCACCGCATAGTGCATCAGCCGCCGGGCGCGGTCCAGCTCGCGTACCGCCCCCCGAGCCCAGCTGATCACCTCGGTCGTCAGGACATAGTCGATCCCCATTTCGGCGATGATCCCCGCCATCACCGCGTTGATGCCCGTGGAATCGGCATCGGTAAGCTCGGTCAGGTTGCCCACGCCGATCAGCATCTCGGCGTCCGGATGACGGCGACGGGTCTCGTAGAAGCGGCAGATCGATTCCGTGAAACCGAAGCCGATCGGGTTCAGGATCGGATCGATGATGTAGGGGACGTTCCACGCCTCCAGGCGGGCGATGTTCCGCTCCAGCGACTCGAGCCCCTGGTCGAAATCGGGGATCACAACCACCTTGCACGAAAGGCGGGGGGCCAACTCGATATTCCGCGAGTTGACGCTCAAGAGGTAATCGATGCCCGCCCGGTCCGCAAGCAGGATATCCTCGGGGTTGAACGTGTCCAGGCTCACCTGGAATCCCCGCTCTTTGAGCGCCCGGACGACCTGCTCCACGCCCTCGAAGCGGCCCTCGACCGGACAGCCCAGGTCGATGATATCCGCACCGCACTTTCGGTAATACTCGGCGCGTGCCAGTACCTCATCCAGGCTCAGGGCGTAAGCATCCACGATCTCGGCCAGGATCTTGACCCGGTACTCCCCGTACCCTTCCCGGGAACGCTCCCGGCCGAAAAAGGCCGGGATATCCTTGAGATCCTTCGGCCCGCGGACCACCGGGACGCCCAACGCATCGACGAGTGGGGAGAGGTCCCCCTGGCAGAGGCCCGGAATCAGCACCAGGTCGCACCCCTGGGCGCTTTTCAAATGCCTGGCGATAAAGCGGGTGTCCATCAACGCGGCCACAGAGATCGGGAGTACCGCGATCTCGTACTCCCACTCCGGAGCCATCCGTTCCAACACCTCACCCAACGCTTTGGCGGCCAGCCGGCCGGTCACAAAAAGGTAACGAGGCATGTTTCCAGCTCCTCAGGGCTCCGGACGATCGAAACGCCCGGAAACTGCGCCAGGCGCTGCACATTCTCCAGGTCGATCGGGCGTGGGTAAACCTTGATCGGCTCACCCCGAGGGTCCAGCGAGTCCATCTCTGGGGCAAGGTCGGTCGGCAGGACGATGATCGGAACGCGGGACTTGCCGGCCTGGGCAAAGAGGTTGGTCACCAGCGTGTCCGAAATGCCATGCACGAACTTGGCCACCGAGTTCGAGGTCGCCGGAGCGACCACCAGCACCCGGTACGTTCCCTTGGAGAAACGGCCGGCATGGGGAGCACTGGCCACGGTCTCGCGGTAGACCCGGGCCCGGCCGCTGTAGATGGTCTCTTTCAGCCGGTACATCCGGACGACTTCTTCTGCTGCCCGTGAGAGAAAGACATCCAGGTTCTCATAGCGGTAGAGCCGTTCGGCGCACTCGGCCAGGAAGTGGCCGGCACCGGTGATTGCCCAGGCAATGCGCTTTTCGTCCATCACCGTCCATCCTCAGGGAGCAGGAAATCGCCACCGTGGTTGCCCAAAAGGAGCCGGTGCCAGACCTTGCCCCTTGTGCTCTCGACCCGCTCCAGCGTCCCTGCGGCGCGCACGCGCTCTCCCTCCCGGGCCTGTTCGCAGAAGCGCCCCCGGTAAGAGACGATTTCCGTGAGCGCCTCCACCGCAGGACCCTCGAGGACACGCACCCGGTTGACCCGGTAACAGCAGGGCGTGAACAGGCTTTCCCGGGCGTCCACCACGGTCGCCTCGATCGTGGCCTGCCCGAGCGGGGTGTAGATGCGGTCCCCGTAGCGCTCGTCAAGCTCTTCCGGGGCTTTCAGGAAACGGATGAAATAGGGCCGGCCGCGGAAGCATCCCTGCATCGCCTTAGCCCTTTCCCGCAGCGCGTACGCTTCCGGCGTAGCAAAGGCGCTCGCCCCCCGCTCCTGATAGAGCGCGGCGAGCTCGCGCTCGCCCAGTGCCTCCACCGGGCCGCCGGCCGCACGTAGCGCCAGGAGCGTCCGATGCACCGCCCGCGAGTTCTCCGAGCCATAGACCACGAGGTCCAGGTCCGACCGTGGGGTGTGGAGACCGATCAGGAGGGAACCGGAGATCCCCAGAGAGCGCCACTCGATCCCCGCTTCTTCCTGAAGGATGGAAGCAAAGGCCACTGCATCCTCTTGCAGCGCATCGTTTCTTGCGGAGGCCCGGAGTTCCTCCAGGCGCTCGTGCGGGCTGTAGATGCGATGCACGCTCTCCCGGGGCACGCTCTGCAGGATGCGGTGGAACACCGGGTCCGGAGCCAGGTACTGAGGGTACGATTCCTCCAGGAAACGCTCCTGGTCCACCCAGTCGTAGAGCCGGCGGTAGCCGGTGTTCCCCTTTTGGCGCTCGCTTGCGCCCCTCCAGGGGACATAGCGCAGGCAAGCGATGGTGCGGTTCGGCGGGTGCACCGATCCTTTTACCGCGAAGAAGAGGCCCTCCACGGTCTCCAGATAGTGTCCCTCGAGGACCATCCTGCTCCACCCATCGCTGTACCAGGCAACGTCCCTGCTCGCCCTTCCCGGAGCCGTTCCAGCCGCCACCAAAAGGCGGTTATCCGCGTCGCCTCCTCCGGGAAAGCCCCTTCAGAAGGGCTGTTCTAGCCACTCCTGGAAGGTGGTGTGACGGGGCAAGTACTCGCCGGTACGGATTTCGTGCCGGATCTCGCCCAGGGTCCCGTACCCCTCGGCGAAGGCGTCATGGCTATGGATCCCCTCGAAGCTCACATGCTTGGCCAGCACAAAAGCCGTATCCGGCAGATCGCCATAGGTCTGGATCACGTTGTAGAGCATCTCGCGAACCACGTCCTCGGCGAAGCGCGGATTCCGGTGCGCTTTGTTCACCACGAAGAACTCGTCCGGCCGTTTCAAAAGGCTGTAGATCTCGGAGCTCATCGACGCTTCGACGATCTCGACCAGGTCCTCTGCGCGCACAGGGGCATCCGAGCCGATCAGCAACGTCCCCCGGCCGCGCTGGTTGTGCGAGGCAATAGGGATCGCGTTCAGCGCACGCTCTGCGTCCCGCTCCGAGAACCCCTCGGCCAGGAGCATTTCCCGGGCGTGCTGGCGCACCATGTCCTGGGCACAGGGGCACACGGTCATGCCGTCTGCTTCGACGCCGACCGCCCGCTTGACCCGCTCCGGAAAGCTGACGGCAACGCCAAGCAGCGTATAGAGCTGCTGGCTTTTCTTTGCGGATAGGGGTGTGGTCTTGTCCATAGGATAGATGGCCCGGATGTGGGCTTCGGAGCGGAGCGCGTGCTGCCGTTCGAGCACCTGGCGCGCGATGTGCTCGCTCAACGTCTCGATGTCGGGGTACTCCTGAAGGGCAACCTCCTCGGCCGTCTCCTCCAGGATGTCGCAAAAGCGCGACATGTGCACGCCCATCTGCTCCGGGCTCAAGTCGGCAAAGAGGTCCATCGTCGCGTAGAAGAGGTTTTCCACACCGCCCCGGACGATGCGGATCACCCGCCGGAGTCCCGTCACCCCCACCCGGTTGAGGCTCACGCGCACCGCAGGCTCCCCTTGCTGGACATCCCGCTCCGGCTGGATCCGCAGGCGGGAGCGGCGGATGAGCCCTTCCTGCGAAACCTCCTGAGCCAGCTCGGCCACAGTGCGCTTGAGCACCGGGTGGATCAGGTTTGGCGCGATCTCGGCCAGGGGCACCAGCACAAAGGCGCGCTGCACCATGCGGGGGTGAGGGATGGTGAGCTCCGGGGTCTCGAGCACCAGGTCGTCGTACAGCAAGATGTCGATGTCGATGGGACGAGGCCCGTCGCGGAACGTGGGTTGCCGCCCCATGCGCTGTTCGATCTGCTTCAAGAAGTGGAGGAGTTCGACCGGGGAGAGGTCGGTTCGGATCTGGCAGACCAGGTTGAGGAAATCGGGCTGATCCAGGTAGCCCACCGGCTTGGTTTCATACAGAGAAGAAACTTTCTCGATCTGGGCCCGGCTACGGAGGTACTGCAGGGCCTGGATCAAATTGGTGTGCCGATCGCCCAGGTTCGCACCCAGGCCAAGATATACTGGGGTAGACATTTTCGCTCCTCTTTCCCCTTCGCCAGTGGCTCCAAGCGAGGACAAGCCGTGAAGGGGAAGTGATCGGAAGTGTAGCGCAATTCCAGCGAGATGTCAAAAAGAAGGTGCGGCTTCCCGTCCTCCAGGCCCGTCCTGAAGCAGGAAGAGAAAGAGGGCCGCCGTGACCAGGTCCGCCGTGGTGCCGGGGTTGAGGGTATGCCCTGGGTCTCGGAGCCTCCGGTCCAATTCCGAGACCGCTTCCCGCCCATCCGGCGTCCGAATACCGCCCGCTTGCAACGCCTGGTCTGCCCAGCGAGAGACCTCCTGGGCGCTTTCCACGCCGCGTTTGCGCGCAATCAGGGTGTCTGGAACCTGCGCGAGGATGCGCAGGTAGGCCTCCACGATGGCCCACGAGAGGTTGCGGGTCGCACTCCAGGCTTCGCGCAGGGCAGGGTAGCCGAGCTCGAAGGTGATGGCATAGCCGGTCACGTACTCCCGGGCAATCGCATCGCGTTCCCTGGCCAGCTCCATAGCCTCCAAGAGCGTGATGCGAGGCTCCTCGGCGACATCGCCCCTTTCCGCCCGCCCCAGTCCTCCGGGGCGGGCCAGCCGAATGGCCGCATAAGCCAGGCGGGCATCCTCAACCGTGAGTCCAGCGAGCACCCGGCCCACGTTCTCTCGCAGTGGGCCCGGCTGCAGCGCCGCTCTCGCCAGCGGAGCGAGCAGGAGGACGATTCCCAGGTTGGTATTCGTGCGTACCCAGCGGCGGGTGTCGCGGATCGCCCGCCAGATCGTCCGGCCCACAGAGGAGCGGCCGGCCGCAGCAAAGGCCGGCCCAATGGCGACCGCGCTCAGGAGGAAATCCTCGTACCGCGCTTCCGTGAAATCGGCGTAGCGGCAAACGTTTCCTGGTTTCGGTGCGCTCACCTCCAAAAGACAGGCGGCCTGGGCCGCCTGAGCCACCGCTCGAGCCGTCCACCGCGCCTCCAGACCGCCCATCCCCACCTCCGAAACAGCCTACTTCAGGCCCCGCAAGATGTGGTCTACGATGAGGTCGGCGATGTTCTGCGGGGTCGTACGCTGCAGGCCCCGCCAGCCCGGGATGCTGTTCACCTCCAAGACGTAGGTCTGTCCGTCTTCCGCCTGCAAGAGGTCGACCCCGGCATAGTCGCAGCCGACCAGCTGGGATGCGCGTACGCTGAGTTCCTCCAGCTCTGGCGGCAGGGTCACCGCCTCCACCTCGGCCCCCTGGGCCACGTTGCTCTTCCAGCCGCTTCCCTTGCGGCGCATAGCCGCCACCACCCGCTCCCCAATCACGAAGGCGCGAAAATCGTCTCGGCCGTGGGGGATGAACTCCTGCAGGTAGTAAACGTAGCGGCCCAGCTCCAGTGCCCGAAACGCACGGTAGGCGGAATCCTCGTCCGAAAGGCGGAGCATTCCCTTCCCTTCGGAGCCAAACAGCGGTTTCAGCACCACGTCTTTCAGCTCTTGGAAGGCCAGGAGGGCCTGCTCAAAGCTTTCGGTGACCGCGGTGCGCGGGGTGGGGATCCCGGCATCCTGAAGCAGGAAGGAGGTGTAATACTTGTCCACGGTGCGCTCGATCGCCCTGGGCGGATTGACCACTTTCGTGCCCAGCCGCTCCAGGCGGTGGAGCGCATCCATGCGGAAGATAATCTGCTCCAGGGAGCCGATGGGAATGGTGCGCACGAGCAGCGCCCGGCAACTTTCGATGGCCTGTCCCCCGGCATCCAGGTGCACCGGCCCGTGTACCCAGGCGCAGAAGCGCGTCATGGGGAAAAAGGGCGTCTCCACGCCCCGACGCTGGAGGGCCTCCTGCAAGGCGCGTACGTGCCACCCGGCTTGGGAGGCCATGATCCCGATCTTGAGCGGCATCCCCTAGCGCTCCGCAAGCGAGGTGCGCAGTACCCCCACGTTCACCCCGCCAGCATGGAAGGATCGGCCGCTGTTCAGGTTGTTTACCCACACCTCGGCCGGGCTGAAGAGCAGCGGATCGATCTGGTAAAAGTCCCCGTAGCGCTGGAAGAGCTCGTAGAAGGGGGTGCCATAGTCCCGCGAAGCCGCAGAAGGGATTCGGGGCACGAGCTCCTCGAGCTCCTCATCGTTCGCCCGCACGAGGTAGTAGACCTGCCCGCCATAGAGCACGCCGTCGTTGGTGCGCCCGATCGCTTTGAGGTCGTCGCCGGCCACCGGAGCCAGCGGGCAGGTCCCATACCCGGCGATCACCTGTCGCACATCGAAGCCCAGCTCCACCATCTTGTGCAGGCCGGTCTCGACCACCCGGGCAGCAATCTGCACCGACCCCACGATGCTCGCCGTCGGGGCGATCAGCAGGTACAGCCGCTCCGGCCGGACGCGGCACTTTTCCGCGATGTAGATCGCGACCTCGACGCCGGGGAGTTTCCGTCCCTCCAGGAGCAGCACGGCCACGTCCGCCTCATCGCGGTAGTCCAGTTTGGCAAAGAGCTCTTCTCCGGCGTAGCGTGCCCGGGCCGGCCCCGAGCCCATAGCGAAGAACTTGTCTCGCTTGATCGCCCAGCCGGCGTACTGAGAGGCCATGCAGGCGATGTGGGGGTGGCTTACGTGGACGCTCACGCCAGGGAGCCAGAAATCGGCGCCGCCCCCCACTTGCTCGAAACGGAGCCGGACAAACTGGACCTGTCCCAATCCGCCCAGGCAGGCTTCGGCAAAGAGCCGGCCGGCCTCCAGGCTTCCGGGCACCTTGACCCCGGCGTCGATCAGCGGAGTCCCCGATTCCAACGTCAGTACCTGGATGCCAAGCGCCTCTGCGTCGTCGATCATGCGCTGGGCGATCGCAGCCGCGCGTTCATTGACGCTGATCATAGACGAGAACCTCCCCTTTGCCCAGCGATGCCAGGTCGCCGCAATAGCGGCGGTAGTGGCCCGACAGATGCGCATCCACGATCGGAAGCCCAAAATTGGCCAGCATACGCAGGTAGGGACGCAGGAACACTGGCTGGTAGCGGCAGGAATAGCGGAAAGTGGGAAGCAGCTCCGCCACCTCGCCCAGAGCGATGATCGAGCCCCACTTCATCCCCGCCCCGGCCCGGGCCCCGAGCCGCCCGAAGACGAAGATGTTGCCGGCGATCATAAATGCACCGGCGAACTCGCCGATCTCTCCCCCTACGGCGATCACCCCACGGCGCATCGCCGCGCCCACTTCGTTCCCGGCGTTCCCGGTGACCACGATCAGGCCGCGGTTCATCCCCCGGGGGCTTCCGCGATAGGCTCCACCCAGGCCGTGGCCGGCGTTGCCGTGGATCTGGATGAGGCCCCCAGCCATCTCGGCCCCCGCCCAGTCCCCCACGTTCCCGTGGACGACGATTTCGCCACCCCGCATGCCGGAGCCCAGGTGCATCCCCACATCCCCCCGGATGATGATGCGGCCCTGCGTCATCCGGGCACCGATCCACTTGACCCGCTTGAGGTCGCCTTCGATCGTGATCTCGGCCGATCCGTTGCCGGAGACGGAAAAGAACTCGCCCAGCGGCACCGCTTCGTTGCCATAAAGCAACGGAAGGGCAGCGATCTCGGATGCCGTCTTGCCCAGGAAATGGTCTGGAGCGATCTTCTCCGCCTCCAGGGGCACGGCTGGTTCTGTTTTCAGAATCAACGTCGTCATCTCTGCTCGTCCTTGTTCGACTCTGCGAGCACCTGGTGCAGGTGGATGTTGAACTGGCCCAGCGAACCCCCATAGTTTCCGGCGGAGATCCGCCGGATACCCGGCTGGCACGCGGCGCGGATCCCGACCCGCATCGCCTCCTCGACCGCCGCCAGGGTCAGCCCATCGATCACGATCTCGAGCACGCAGTTGACCCCTTCCGGCAGGGCCGAGGCCACGACCCCACGCAGCGTCGGGCAGTAGGCATCGTTGGTCGAAGCCGGCAGGAAGCGGTAGCGCGAACGGGGTTTGCTCCCGCTGCGCACGACCCCGCCCGGGAAGGGCAACACCACCCCAGGCACCCGCTGCATGGCCTCCACCGCCCGCTCCGCCGCGTGCAGGGTGGCCTCCAGGCTCTCCCCCAGGATCAGGAAGTTCCCGCCCCCCACCGAGCGCTGCATCCCAAACTTGTCCTCGACCAGGAACTCCCCCTCCATCACCGGGATCCGCCAGAACCGCCGGCCACGCCACATCTTGCTCACCTGGTAGCCGTCCCCGAAGTAGCGGAGTTGTCGGCCAACGGAAATCTGGTCCGGCGCCTCCAGGCCGTTGAAGCAAGCGGTCGTGGGGCAGGTCAGCACCGTCTGGCCGATGCGCTCCAGCAGCCGCTTTCCCAAATCGTCCTTGGAGGGGGTGAAGAGGAGCACGCTCACGCCCGGCCGGCCGTCGGGAGTCTCGGCAGGCTCGCCCTCGATCCCCGCCTCGCATTTACAGCCGATCACCGAGGTCGCAAAGCCGGTCATCTTCAGCGCCGCCTGCTGCGCCCAGTAACGGTTATGGGCGGTGATGACCACCCGCGTCCCCCACATCTTGAAGGCTTCGGCGAACGTGTCCTCGATCTCCACACCGTCGATGTACAACGCCATAGCGCACTTCCTTTTGGGCAAGTAAATCGCCCGCCCCTACAACAGCCGCCCAGTCACCGGGATCACCTGGCCCGTGATGCCGCTGGACTCGTCCGAGGCCAGGAAGACCACCGTGGCCGCGATCTCCTCCCGTTTGGTCCAGCGGGCCAGATCCTCGGGCTTGGGCTGCATGGCTTCCACGTTGGATTTGGTGTCCACGATCCCCGGTGCCACGGCGTTCACGCGGATGTTGTGCTTGCGTCCCTCCAGGGCGAAGGTCCGCGTCAACGCGGCCACGCCGGCCTTGGCGCAGTTGTAGGCGACCATCTTCGCCTGGGGATCTCCCGCGCGGGCAAAGTTGATGATCCGCCCCCCGCCCGCGGCCTTCATAGGCTCGAAAACGGCCCGGGAGCAGAGGAAGGCCGTCAGCAGGTTGTTGTTGAGCTCGCTGCTCCAATCCTCCAGGGTATGCTCGGTAACGCCCTTGTAACGGGTCAACCCGCCGGCCAGGTTCACGAGGATATCGATCCGGCCAAAGCGCTCCAGCGCCTGCTGGACGACCCGTTGTACCTCGCTTTCCACCGTGAGGTCGGCCGCGATGGCCAACACCTCGGCGCCCAGCGCCCGGACTTCCTCGGCGCGGGCGTTGACCGCCTCCGCCCGCCGGGCCACAAGCACCAGCTTTGCGCCCTCTCGGGCAAAGGCCTGGGCCACCGCCTGCCCGACCTGTCCCTCGCCGCTCACTCCCGTGATGACCGCCACGCGATCCTTCAACCTCATCGCGACCACCTCCTTACCCTTCAGCGGCTCCCACACGGTATGGTCTCGCGCCGTGGCAAATAGTGCTCCAGCTGTACCGGATAGTTCTCGAACGACACCGTATAGATCCGGGCGAATTCCTCCCGGATGACCGGGACGATCTGGGGGTCATAGTCCGGAGCCACGTAGAAGGTGCGGCCCGGCCGGTCCTGGACGATACGCCCGTCTTCGACGACCACTTCGCCGTCCTTGATCACGTAGCGCGGCCGGCGGAACATCTCGCCAGGATCGTCGAGTTTGGGGTAGATCGTGATGTCGGCATCGGCCCCCGGGCCTAGGTGCCCTTTGTGCTCCAGCCCCAGGGAACGCGCCGGACCGGCCCGGGTGATGATGGCGATCTCGTACAGGGTGTACTCCCGGTCGAGATTTGGAAGCTGGGAGTGGGTCCGCACGCGCTTGTGCACCGTTTCCATGACCTGCGCGCGGTAGTCGCGGTCCATCAGAAGCTTGATGATGTCCGGGTAGGCGTGGAAAGGACCTCCGTTCGGGTGGTCGGTGGTGAGAAAGACGCGCCAGGGATCGTTCACCATCAGCGCCAGCTCCAGGCCGATGGCCCACTGGATGGCGTTCACGCTGTTCTTACGGACGAACTTGTAGGGGACGATGCCGCCGCTCGTCTCGTTCTCCACGTCGCCGTTGGCCCACTTGTGTCCGCAGAGCTTGTGCAGGCGGTACTGCCAGGGGCCGTCCGCGGTCATCGTGGTGACCGGGCCAAAGACCACCTGGCCGATGTCGATGGTGATATTCGGGTGGTCGTTCACATAGGCGGCGATCTCCTCGGCGCCGGAACAAAAATCGGTCCAATCGGTGCCCCCGTAGCCGTTGAACTGGACGTGCGTGATGTGGATGGGGAGATCGCCCACCGCGCGCATCGTTTCCAGGGTGATCTGGGCATTGCCCGGGGCGCCCAGATTGTTGCAGTGGACGTGAATGGGGTGCGGCAAACCCAGTTCTTGCTGGACACGGGCCAGGTGGAGCACGATCTCGCGCGGAGTCACCGGGAAGGTTGCCGCGGGCTGATCCAGGCTTTCTACGTTCCGGCCCCACTTCCAGGTATCCACGCCGGCCGGGTTGACGATCTTGATCGCATAGGCGCCGCTGGCCTGAAGCAGCCAGGCCACGAAATGCTTCAACCGCTCGAAATCGTGCTCGGCGATGAACTTGAGGACGAAGTAGTTGTTCCCCATCAGGAGGAAGAAAGCCTTGTCGACGATAGGGATATCGTTCAGTTCTTCGTGCACGTGGCGAGCGCCGAGCGGTGGCCCAGCTGCCTCCATCAGGGTGGTATACCCCAGGCGCGCCAGCGCATAGCCAGTGGCGAAGGTCGAGGGAACGGTATGGCCCACCCCTGAGCGGGTCACCTCCGTGCGGGGGAAGACGAGCTCGCGGTGGTCTTCCGGGCGCATCTTGCGCCCCAAGTTCACTTTGGAGCCGGCCACGTGGGCGTGGAACTCGATCCCTCCCGGCATCACGATCATCCCTGAGGCGTCGATGGTCCGGCCCTGAACCGGTTCCGCCACGATCTTGCCGTCGCGGATGTACAGGTCGCGCTTTTCGCCGTTCACGCCGTTGCGCGGATCGTAGACTTCGCCGTTCCGAATGGTCAGCATTTCCTGATCTCCTTCACGCGTCGAAGGATCTCCCGCAGGACTTGTTCATCGCTGGGGAAGGGAGAGTCCAGCACCTTGCGCAGGCGCAGGGGGACGTTGTCCATGCGGTAGACGGTTCCCTCGACGGCGATGCCGGCCGGCGCGGTGGTGATCGCCACGCGGGCCAGCCGGGTCGTCTCGCTCGGCTGGACATCGAGGGCGATGGTCGGGATGCGGCGGAGGTGCTCGATGGCCGGCCGGGGGAGGTTGGCGGCGGGGTCGGCCGCCACCACCAGGGCGGCGTCGGCTTCCCCGCGGCTCAAGACGTCCACCGCGGTGTACTCGCCCGGGTTGTAGCGCGGGTAACCCCGGGAAAAGTTCACGCCGAAGGGGTAGCCAGTCTGCCAGGCCATTACGTTATCGATCCCGGTCACGTTCCCGTGCCCGCGCATGGGCATAGCGGCAAACTTGGTGTAGGCGTTCAGGTCACGCACCAGGAGAAAGACCGCGGCCAGGTTCATTTGCTTGCCCCGGCTCTGGGTGAGCCCGAGGCCAGCGAAGAGCACCCCGAATTGGCACGACTTCATCCGCTCCGCGAGGTCCTGAAGCTGGGCCAGGGTGAGCCCGGTTTCGGCCACCGCCGCTTCGTCCACCGGCTGCCCAGCCACCAGGGCCCGAAGCGTCCACAGACACTCAAAGTCCTTCCCGGGCCGCACCTGTAGAAAAAGGTCCGCCGCGCGGACGCTCGGGGTCGGCCGCACATCCACGACCACCACCGTGCGCTCCTTCCGCCCGCCGGGGCGGAAGAGCCCCTTCGGGGTCACCGCATAGCGGATGAAATGGCGCGGGTGCGATTCGGCCGGGTTCGACCCCCAGTAGACCACCAGGTCGGCGCGGTTCTTGACCTCCCCGAGGGTGCAGGTGGGTTCGCCGACGCCCTGGACCGCTAGCCCGGTGGGGCCGTGACAGACCGAGGTGCAGCAATCGATGCACGCCCCCAGCTCTTCTGCCAGGGCCACGGCCTGCTTTTGGGCCTCGCAGGTGGTGCTGCTCAGCCCGTAGATGAGCGGGTAGCGGGCGGAAGCAAGGATCTGGGCCGCCGCTTCCACCCCTTCCTCCAACGTCGCTGGCCGGCCATCGATCCGCGCTACCGGTTCCTCCCGGTGTTCGGCGTGGCCCATCATCCAGGCGCGCCCCAGGACGCAGGCGTTCTTGACCTCCAGCACGCGGTTCTCCTCCACGGTCACGCTGAGGTCATCGCATACGCAACCGCAGAAGGCACATACCACATGGTCGATCTGCATGCCGTTTGCTCCTTCATCCGGCGCCCGAGCGCCGGTCCAATCGCTCCCTCAGGCCGCTTTTTCC
The DNA here is from genome assembly GCA_034436115.1 of Chloroflexia bacterium. Lineage (GTDB taxonomy): Bacteria > Chloroflexota > Chloroflexia > DTKN01 > DTKN01 > DAOTVY01. Next base: position 18,547 of record DAOTVY010000028.1, read on the forward strand.
ACCTCGATCTCGAACCCCTTGGTATCCGGCATGCCGGATGCCCAGGTTTCCCCACCGATCAGTTCGGATGCCGCAGGCCCGTAGGCGAGGAAAGCCAACCCCTCCGGCAAATCTGCCTCTCGGCAGCGCACCGTCGTTTCGCCAAAGCGCGACCGTATGCGGACCATTTCGCCGGGTTGGACACCCAACCGCAGCAGGTCGGACCGGTTCATCTCCAGGAGGCGGATCGCCTCCTGATACTCCGGTTGGTCCTTACCGGCGGAGATGCCGGTGCCCTGCTTCGTCGAGCGCCCGGTAATCAAGATCAACCTGCAGCTCGCCATAGATTTCCCCCTTGAGCGTTCTTGCCGTTTCCACCAGACCAGCGAGACAGGCGTCCCGCGTGGGTGCGGTCGCAAAGAGGGTGCAAACCGGACCGCCGCGGGGCATCTCCTCGCCCGGGTGGGGCACATCCCGGATCCCCCGCCCGAGCCAGTCGCGGGTATCCGGTGCGCGAAAGGTCTGCTGGGCATAGAGGATCCCTTTGGCGACAAAGGGGCCCCGGCCCAGCCGCAACGCGAGGTCAAATGTCGGCAGATGGCCCTCCAGCACCGCACGCACGTGGAGGTCGAACACCGGCAATCCGTATGCCCGTTCGATCAGCTCCATGGAGGCCGAATAGCGCGGGTTGACCTCGAGGAGCCACACCTGCCGATCGGCCAGGATAAAGTCGAAACCGTTGACGCCTACCAGACCGAAGGTGCGGGTGAGCCACTGCGCGAGCTCCTGAACCTGGCGCAGGATCCCTGGGCCCACTGCCGGGTCGCGCGCTTCCGCCAGGGGCAGGATGTTCCCGCAGTAGGCAAAACCCGATGCATCGAGCTCCGGCCGGCCGATCAGCTGCTCCGTCAGGCCGATCAGCACGCACCCCTCGCCGTTGGCGACAAAGGAAGCCGAGCAAGGCAGCCCAGGGAGGTACTCCTGCAGGAGAAATCCCCGGCCCACCGGCTTTCCCGGCTGCCAGAAGGCGTTCCGGTAGCCCCCGCCGCTGCGCACCGGTTTGCGGAGCCATGTTTTCCGTGGGTCTGCGCCACGGCCCTCCCGATCGTAGAGCGTTTCCGGGGCGCGGAAGCCCGCCTCGGAGAGCGCGCCAAAAAGCGTGGGCCAGTGTCGCACGCGGGCCAGGACTTCAGCCGGGTTGCCCAGGATGCAGCAGTGGCGGGCGAAGCGCCGCACGACCGCCGGATGGTTTTCCAGGCTGGAACAGTAGACCAACGCCTCGTGGGGAAGCCCGCGGCTGCCGGAAAAAAGCCCGGCAGCGCTGAACGGCATCCCAAAGTCGCGGCGAAGGGAATAGGCGGGGCAAAGCCCCTCCAGATCCAGGTCGCCGAAAGCGTCCAGGGAGACCACGTCGTAACCGCTACGGACGGCGGATTCGACGCAGGCTCGGGTGCTCAGTCCCACGACGAGGATCTTCATCCCAGGACCTTCCGACGCAGCGCCTCTGCGTCCCGCACGTACAGGTGGTCCAGGACGGTACCCCGCGCCCCTCGGATTTCCATGACCTCGACGAGTTCCCGATACGCGCCACCGGCGAGCCCTTCCGCGATGAGCGCTGCCCCCTGGGCGGCCTCTTTCGCCGTGCCGGCAAAGCCCTGCACGCGCCGCACGGGGCCAAAGGGAGCCAGGCGCGCCAGGAGTTCCTGAAGCACCCTTTCCGTGCGGCACAGGCGCCCGGAGAGGAGGATTTCCCGCGCGTGCGGGACCACCACCCGTTCGGCGGCGACCGCCTTACACACCCCCTCGAGGAGGGCCTCCCAGGCCATACGGACGCGTTCTTCCGACTCGGCCAGGGCGGCGAGTTCCTCCGGAGGAAGGTCCGGCCGGCCGGCGATGTAAGCCACACCCCCAGTAAAAAGGGCCTGCTTGGGAAAGCCCCCCAGCAAGTAGGCAAGCTCCCCGTCCATGCTGCCCAGGGAATAGTACCCCACGCTGTTCGAGGTCCCGCCCAGGCCGTCGACGACCTTGCCGCCGTCGACCGCCATCACGGCCGTGTACGCGCCGCCCACCTCGACGTAGATGAACGAGGTCTCGCGATAGGCGATCCCGTACCGCCGCGCCTGGTCGTAGATCCCGAGGGCCAGGCAACAGAGCTTGTCCGCCGTCCCCATGTCCACCTTGTTCGCCTTGCGGTGTTCGGGCACGGTGGGGAGGTGGATCACGCCGGGGAGAAAGATCAGGGGAAGGCCGCTCGCTTTCATCAGGGGGATCATCTTCCCCATGCCCCCGAGAACGGCAATGCGCCCCCGCTCGCGCTCGTCGACCAGCGTGAACAGAAAGCGCTCGCGCTCCCCAAACTCCTCGATGCGCACCAAAGGCAGCCCGTAACCGGAAGGCGCGGCGATCAGGTCGACCGGCCGGACGGACATCAGCAGGTCGATCAGCGTGGCGGGATTTTGCGCAAACGTCGTCGTGGGAATGGAGGTATCCAGGAAAACCTGACCATCCTCCAGCCCGCAGAGGTCGAAACTGACGGTCCCGGGGTCGATCCCTACGGCTCTGGCCACGATGTTACCTGCCCGTGTGTCCGGCACCGGCCGGTGCCCAAAAGCGGGAGGGACGGCTACAGCGCCTTGCCGATGGCATAGATCTCCTCGACGTCCAGCACCAGGTCGTTGGCCTCGAACAGCCGGGCCACAGCGGCGCGGTGGATCTTCATCTTCAGCCCGCCGATGCCCAGAGCGCCGAAGGCGATCCGCCCCTCGCGCTCCTTGCCGTCGTCCGTGGGTTTGATGCCCCCGATGCCCGTTGGCGGGACGGCGTTGACGTCCGCCAGCACCTGGATGGTGGGGACTTCCATCCACAGTTCCTTGGGCACGAGTTCGATCCCTGCGGCGCCGGTCGTGAGGACGATGTGGGCCCCTTCGAGCGCCCGGCGGGCAGAATCGCCCTCCCGTACCTCGAGCGGCGTCACTTCGAGGCCAAAGCGCTCGCGGATGCGCTGGCAGGCTTCCTGGGCCCGTTCGAGCGAGCGCGAAGTGATCGCGACCTGGGCTCCCTCCCGCGCAAGGAGGGTCGCGGAGCGCACCCCCACCGGCCCCGTGCCGGCGAAGATCACCGCCCGTTTTCCCTGCGCGGGGATCGCGCCGACGATCTTGAGCACTGCGGCGGCGGCGGTGGTATTGGAACCGTTCGGATCGGCCATCACCGATACGCGGGTGGTGCCGAAGAAGGTATCCAGCACCGCTTTGAGCATGGCCTCGCCGACCGGAACAGAAGAGCCACCGATAAAGATGGCCGTGTTCTTGAGCGCCTCGCCCCCGCGGGTGAACATGGCGCCGTAGACCAGGTTGCGCACCTCCTCCAGCGTGACCCCGCCGTAACTGAGCACCTGGTCCACTCCGGCATCGTAGGCGGTGATGGCGTCGAAGACGCTGGCGAAGCGGTCGCTATCGAGCTGCAGCAAGATCTTTTTCATAGGATCCTCCACGTGGGGAATACCGGCGATCCACCGAGACCCCCTTCGAAGGCCGGCGCACCGCTGGCCGGCCGAAGGGACAACAATATCGAACCAGTCACAAAGGACCGGCTCGATATTGTTGTCCCAAAGGACCAGATCGCCCAGGGCCGACGGTTATCCTTCGGCCGCCTTGGGCTTGGCCAGGAAGTCGTAGACAAACGCTGCCAGCACCGCCCCTACGATCGGGCCGAGCAGGTAGACCACCACGAACTGATCCCAGGGGTTCTTCCCGCCGAAGATCAGGTTGCCGATGTAGGGCCCGAAGGTGCGGGCCGGGTTCAGCGAGGATCCGGTCATCGGGCCCAGGGTCACGATGACGCCGGCAACGATCAGGCCGATGATCAGGCCCGCCCAGCCGGCCGGAGCCCGCTGATCGACGGCCACGCCCATGATGGTGATCATCAGGAAGAAGGTCCCGATGAGCTCACCGAGGAAGCCCATGCCCATGGTCACGCCCGCGGCATCGTTCAGGAAGGTACCACCCAGGTTATAGGTGGAGGCAGCTTGCGTGCCCAGGCAGGCGACGAAGAGCAGCGAGGCGATCACCGCGCCGATCAGCTGGGAGATGATGTAGGGCACCACCTCCGCCCACGGGAAGCGCCCGCGGGCAGCCAGGGCGATGGTCACTGCCGGGTTGATGTGGCAACCGGAGACCTTGCCCACGGTATGGATGGCCGCGGCGACGGCGATACCAAAGGCGATGGCAATGGCCCACACGTCGCCCAGCCCCTTGACCCCGCCGACGACACCGGCGACCACGGCAGCACCGGGGCCGAGCCAGACCAGGATAAAGGTGCCGATCAGTTCCGCCACACACCTCTGCAGCAGCGTGGGATTGCGCTTCATGGCCTCTCCTCCTCAAGGTAAGAAAGGGGATCGGGAAGCGTTCCCCTTCCCGATCCCCCTACCGACGAACGCTAGACGGCCAGATGCCACTGGCAGTAGCCCTTGGCACCCTTGCCGAAGCCCGTCACGAACGGCACATTGCGCTTGATCAGGCTGGTCACCGCGCAATGCTTGCAGCCGCGGACCGGAGCGCCGGGCTTGGTCGGGCTGAGGGCGACGCAGTTGGTCATCAGCGTAGCCGTGGTGCACTCCGGGGTCAGGTAGCACGGGAAGTCGGCAAAGGCCATCAGGGCGCCGAAGCGCTGGGTGATCGCGCAGGCCGGGTAGGTGTAGCGCTGCGGGTTCATCAGCACTTCGTTATTGGTGATCGGGCTGAAGTCGATCTCGATGCCCTTGACCTTGCCGCCACCGCCGATCGGGCTGATATCGAGGATCTGCTCGCCGCGCAGGAGGATGTCGATAAAGTCGGTGTTGTGCAGCTCGTCCGCCTCGCCGCGATCGGGGTGCATGGCGGCATAGTTGTGGAACCGCTTGGAGAAGAGGTCCACCACCATGGGCACCGTGAAGGCATCCAGCCAGAGGATGTAGGCCGCAGCAGCCGCCGGCGCGCCGGTAGCCACCGCCAGGACGTCCCACTCGCTCTTGTAGGCATCCTGGGCCAGCCCGCGCCGCAGCGTGTTCTCAAAGACGCCCATAACGGCTTCGTAGATGGCAAAGACCATATCGTCCTTGAACATGTTGTACGCGGACTGGGCAATGTGGTGGCCGACGTCGCCCACGCAGTAGGCCGGGACCGCCAGGATGTTCGCCAGGTGGACACCCGCCTTCTTCGCGGCCAGCACGAAGGGGCGAATCCGCTCCTTGTACTGCGCCATGTACTTGCGCACATCGAAGGAGGAATGCGGCCCGTGTCCACCCAGGTTATGGGTCTCCATCAGCCGTGCCTGGGCCTCGACCGGCTCGCGGTATACAAACTGCAGCTGCTCCACCTCGGCCTGCTCCGCCTCGGCAGCCGTCTTGCCCGACTCCAGAGCGGCGCGGAAGGCCGCCCCCAGGCCGTAGGAGGTGTTCATGCCCCAGGACTTGGCGGCTAGGATCGCCTGCTTGTGGTCCTTGGGGATATCCAGCTGCTGCAGGATGCGGTTCACGAGGTTCGGCACAGACCCCACGGACATGGCAAAGTCTACGACGCAGGTCATGCCGTACATGCCGCCGTAGCGCCGTACCGCCTCCAGGCCGATCAACGCCCGGTTCTTGCCCAGGGCCTCGATGAACTTCCACATCGAGTCCTTGAACGCCGGGTCTTCTTCGTAGAGGATCTCCAGGATGGGCGGGGTCTGATAGTGCTCGACGAAGGGATCGTCCTCGGGGCGAATATAGTCCGTGAGGCCAGTGAGGATCTCATAGTGGGCGTTCACTGACTGCACGTGCAGGTCGATGACTTCCTTCGACTGCCCGCCGTACGGCTTCATCTGGTTCACGGCGTCGACGTACGGCTTGGCGTCAGTGAGCTTGAACGTGCCACCCCGCTTTTCTTTGATGACCTTGAAGACGGCCAGGGTCGCACCAACTGCCTCATTGACCATCTTCTCGAACAGAGCCTTGTCCGCCATTTCAGCCTCCTTTGGCCATCACCACCACACTGCTTCCGTGTGCTCTGCCGAAGCAACGCGTTTTGCTGGCTTCCCACCTCCTTGGGGCCACCCGTCATCCAGGCCCCCGTGGCCTGGCCCGTGCCCGCTACTCGAATACCAGGGACGAGACCGCGCTCTCCATCTCCGCGCGGTCAAAGCCCACAAACACACGATCGTTAACCACAATCACAGGCCGATCTGTCTGTCCAGACAGATCGGCCATCTTCTGCAGGATACCGGGCTGGGACATCAGGTAAAGGTCGTAAGCCACCCCTTTGCGCTCAAAGAAGGCCTGCGCTTCCTTCACTTCCGGTGACGCCTGATCCCCATAGATCGCGATGTCCATATTCCCAACACACTTGCAACCCATCGGCGGTCCTCCCGGAAGCATGATACCAACGAGGGAGAAGGGGCTGGAAACATTCTCACAAAAAATAATATAGCATCCCCAGGCTTCCCTGTCAAGAGGTTCTGTTCAAATTTCGGTGGATTTTTCCCCTACGAGCTCGCCTCCTCCGGCCAGGCGTGCTTCCTCAACGCTTCCAATCGCTCCGCGAGCATTCTCCCCAAAACCTCTGGGTCCTCCCCCTCTGCCAACTCGACCCCCAGGAGGACCTCTTTTGCGCCATTGTCGATATGAAGCAGCAGCCCGCCCCTGTCTTCGACCCAGGAAGGCCCCTCATCCAGATCGAGGGCGTGCAGCCGCCGCCGAGCCAACCGCTCGTGCAGCCAGGGGGGCGACTCCGCCAGGAGCCGATGGACGTTCTGGCAGATGGAGCTATGCCCCAGTCGGTAGCCCAGACCGGAGAGCGCGCCCTCGATATCCCGGTAAGAGGCCCCCAGCGACCACAGGAAGACGCTCAGTGCGCGCAAGGGCTCGCTCTGTCCCCCACGGCCCAGGCCTGGCGGGTAGAGGCGCAAGGTCCTGCCGCATCGGGTGCACCGCACCCGTTGCACGCGGATCCTCCCCGCCCCCGGGTCCCGGACCGATTTCGCCACCCACCCATGGCTGCGCCACGCAACATTTCCACAAACAGGACACCGTTCTCGCAGCGGAAGCCGTTCGCCCTCCCCGATGCTCGGAACCCTCAGCTCCAGGTACATCTGCCGTCCTCTCCGCCGGGCCGCCCGAAGAAGGTTCCAGGAGGCCTATACCCAACCACCCCAGACTCCCGAAAGCTCTGTGAAGTGTGGGCCTGCTTTATAATATCGCGATTCTTTATTTTACGCAAGAACGCTTCGTCCGACGTGCCTCACCCGCAGGTGGCAGTATCTCCCCGCGAAGGAGCGGAGAGTATGTTATAATGGCGCGGGAAGTGCCTGCACCCAAGAAAGGAGCGGCGATGCGCATCCTGGTCACCGGCGGAGCTGGCTACATTGGCAGTGTGGTCACGGAGCACCTGATCGAGGCCGGCCACACGGTCATTGTCCTGGATAACCTGCAACAGGGCCATCGCCAGGCCGTCCATCCTCAGGCCGCGTTCGTTCAGGGGGACGTCGGCGACCGGGCGCTGCTTGACGAGCTCTTCCGAAGCCACCCCGTCGATGCCGTCATGCACTTTGCCAGCCATACGCTCGTCGGGGAATCGATGGAGCGTCCTTTCCTCTACCTGGGCGATAACGTGGTCAACGGCCTCACGCTCCTTCAGGCGATGGTCGAGCACGGCGTGCGGCGCTTCATCCTTTCCTCCTCGGCCAACCTCTTCGACCGGCCGCACCGCATCCCGATTGCCGAGGACGAGGAAGTCGTCCCGGGGAGCCCCTACGGCGAATCGAAGTACCTCCTGGAGCGCATCCTCCGATGGCTGGAGCGCATCTACGGGCTGCGCTACGCCACGCTGCGTTACTTCAATGCGGCCGGGGCGACGGAACGCTACGGGGAGGACCACCGGCCCGAGACCCACCTCATCCCCCTGGTCCTTCGGGTGGCGTTGGGCCGCAGCGATCAGATCACCATCTTCGGCGACGATTATCCCACGCGCGACGGCACCTGCGTGCGCGATTATATCCACGTCTCCGACCTGGCGACAGCCCATATCCTCGCCCTGTGCGCCCTGGAGCGGGGGAGCCAGGTCTACAACCTGGGCAACGGCCAAGGGTTCACCGTAAAAGAAGTCCTCCAGGCGGCGCGCGAGGTCACTGGGCATCCCATCCCAGCCGTGGTCGGACCCCGGCGGCCCGGCGACCCCGCGGTACTGGTCGCCTCCTCCGAGCGTATCCGCCGGGAGTTGGGCTGGCGACCCCGTTTCCCGGACCTCCACGCCATCGTGGCGAGCGCTTGGGAGTGGCACCGGCGCCACCCGGACGGGTACGAGGAATAGGGGGCGATGGAACGGAAAGTGGGCAAGCGCGCCCGGTGGTCGGGGTGGTTTCTCCTCCTGATCGGCCTTCTGGGCTTGGCCTTGCGCCTCTGGTTATGGAGCCGGCCCGATCACCCCCTGGCCAACGATGAGACGGAGTACCTTCCCGTAGCCCGCGACCTCGCCCAAGGCCTGGGTTTCCGTTTCTACGATCACTACCGGTGGCTGCGCGCGCCGCTCTATCCGCTGTTCTTGGCCTTTTTCCTGCGCCTGGGCGGAGGCAATGCCCGGTGGGCCACCATGGCCCAGGTGCTGCTCAGCACAGCGACTCTTCCGGGTCTGTACCTGCTCGCACGGCGCCTCTTCGGCCGGGAGGCCCCCGCCCTCCTTTCCGCCCTCCTTGCTGCACTGCTGTTGCCCTTTGCGACCTTTCCCTCCCTCTTTATGTCGGAGACGCTCTTCACTTTCCTGCTGGTGGCCTTTTTCCTCTTGCTCTTCCAGGTACCGGACGCCGCGCCGAAACGGCGGTGGCTTTGGGCAGTTGCCACCGGCGTGGCCCTCGGGCTATGCGCGCTGACCCGGGCCGTGGCCTTTGCTTTCCTGCCGTTCGCCGCGGGGTGGCTGTACGGAAGCCTGCGCGGGGAGCCACCCCACGCGCGTGCCGGCCGGCACGCCCTTCCCCCCGCAGCGCTCTTCGCCCTGGCGACGCTGCTCACCATCGCCCCCTGGACAATCCGTAACGCCCGCGTCTACGGGCGCTTCATCCCGCTGGATACCGGCGCCTCCTACAGCCTTTGGGCCTTCTACGAACCCCGCGAGACGATCGAGGAGATCAACCGCCAGCTGGAAGCCATCCCCAACCCCGCCGACCGCCAGCAGTTCGCCATCCGGAAGTGGTGGGAACGGGTGCGCGAAGACCCGGGCATCGTGCTGCGGCGGATCCCGTGGACCTTCCGGCTCCTCTTCCGCATCAAGCCGATCGAGGACCGTTTCCTCACGCTTCCCTATCGGAAACCGTCGCTCGCCTACTTCGTCCTCGCGCTCCTCTTCGATGACGGGCTCTACATCCTGATCGCCATTGCATCCCTCTGGGCGCTCGTCTTCACCCGGGCCGACCGGCGAAAGAGCTTGCTCCTTCTCTGGCTGCTCTACAACATCGCCGTGATGCTCGTGCTGCACGCCGAGGCACGCTACCGGCAGCTCCTCTTTCCCGCGCTGATTCCCTACGCCGGGCTTGCCCTGGCCGAAGGGAGGCGTTTGCTCGCCGGGCCGCCCGCCCGACGGGTCGCGCAAGGCACCTTCCTCGCCCTGGTGCTCTTCGGCTGGGGCTACTGCCTGGTGCGCTATTCTCCGTGGGATTGGGTCGCCCTGAACCTGCGGCGCGGGTTCCACCAGACGGTGGGACAGCTCGACTGGGTCCTCGGGCGGCGGGAGGCCGCCCTGGAGGCCTACACGCGGGCCCTGCGTGCCGACAGGCGCGACCCCGAGGCTTGCTACGATCTGGGGTGGGCCCTGGAGCAGATGGGGCGCCTGGAAGAAGCCGCAAAAGCGTACCGTTGGGGCTGGGCGCGCCAGGCGAACTACCTGCCGTGCAGCACCGCGCTCGGACATGTCTTGCGTCAGCTGGGGCGGCTGGAAGAAGCCCGGGAAGCCTTCCGAGGCCGCTATGTGGCGGAAGGGGAGGTGGTTGCCTGGGCATGGGACCACCTTCTCTCCCTGGAGCCCCTGCAGCGCCTGGACGTGGGCAACGGCCTGGACTACGGCTATGTGAACGGCGTCCACGACTCCGAGACCGCGGGCGGCATCACCTTTCGCTGGACCCAAGGGGAGGGGCGCTTTCGGCTGCCCACCGCGGCGCCTGCGACAGTGCGCATCCGCGCTCGCCTGGCAGCTCCTCGCCTGGGCCGGGAGACGGCCGTGCCGGTCGAGGCATGGGTGGGAAAGAGCCTGCTGGCGCGGTGGGAAGTTGCTCCGACCTGGGGCCTCTACGAGACATCCCCGCTGCAGCTGTCGGCCGGAGGGACCATCGAGCTACGCATCCGGAGCACAACCTTTATCCCCCAAGAAGTCGACCCTTCCCAACCGGACACACGCGCGCTGGGCGTGCAGGTCGATTGGTTGGAAATTGTAAGCGCGACTACGGACATTTCGGCCGCACTTGTCTATACTACAGACACTCCCTTCCCCTAATGCCCCTGGCGGTCGGGCTGCTCTCGCAGGGGGAGCACTCGTGCCGCCAGGGGGTGTCTATTCTGCCAATAATTCCGGTAGCTGCCCCAAAACCTCCGCAATCGCCTGGAGCGAGGTACGGTCGTCCTCTCGCAGGCCGATCTCGGCGAGCGCCTCGGCGACCATTTCCACCGCCAGAGACCCACCGCCCTCCGCGACCGATGGGTGCTCGGGAAGAGGAACGGCCCGCGCGGTCGGCGGAACAAAAAGCGGGGGCCGTGTAAGCCGTTCCGGAGCCGCTTTCCCACACAGGTCGCCCAGGAAACGCAAATACCCTGCTGCCGCCCCTTCCAGGGTGTGGTGGGTAGCGACATACTCCCGGGCGTGGGCGGCGAAAAAGCCTCGTGCTTCCGGATGGTCGATCAGATAACGAAGAAAGGCTTCGATCTCCTCCTCCTCGTCTTCCCCCACGTCGACCTGGATGGCCACTTCCGGGGGTAGCTCGGCGAACGCCCCCGTCCGGGACACCAGGGTAGGCACTCCGGCCCCCAGGATGCGCAGCAGGCTGGCCGAAGTCTCGCCGGCTGTCGGGTAACGCAGGTTCACACAGATGTCGCAGGCGGCCAGATACCCCAGGAAAACGCCCATCTCGACAAAGCCGGTGACCCGGACAGCCTGCTCCAGCCCCAGTCGAGCGATCAGGCCCGGCAGGTCCAGGTGTGGGGAGAGACTGCCCACAATGAGGAAGAGCGCCTCCGGGTGGTCTTTCCGCAGACGCCGGAAAGCGCGCAGCGCGGGTTCCAGTCGCTTGTACGGGTTGACATGGCCGAAGGAAGCGATGACCGGCCCATTGGGAGGGAGCCCCAGGCAACGGCGTGCCTCCTCGCGATCCGGGAGCACCGGCAGGGGTACCCCCATGGGCACCACCGCCAGCGGTACATCCGGGCGAATTGCGTGCACGCGCTCCGCGACGTACCGGCTGTGGACGATCACCCCGCGGGCAGCTCGCAGGACCCCTTCGCAAAGCGGGTAATCGAAAGCTTCCTCCAATAGGCGGCCAGCGAGCATCGCCGCAGCCACCCGTTCGCCCGCGGGCCCGTAGGCGGCCATGGCCTGGCGGTAGGCCGCGACGCTCCTATGGCGAACGGCGCGCCAGAGCATCAAGTGGTGAAGCACAAGATCGTGGAGCACGATCACGCCGGGGTATCGCTCCAGCGTGGCGACGATATAGTCGTGTGCCGGGCTATTGCCCACGTGGTACAAGACAACATCGTACGTACGCCGGCGCGCGAGGAGCGGGAAACGTCCGTAAGGGTAGATCGCAAAGTGCGCCGCCAGGTCGGGGTTCGCCGGACGGTATCCCGAGTCGATGAAGAGGTCGATCTCCGCTTCGGCTCCCAGATAGGGCAGCAGATCCTCGGAATAGTCGGAGATCCCCGAGGGCACGGGGTTCAGCGGACTGAAATAGGCGATGCGCATGGACAACCCACCTTGCTTGCGATATGGCGATTATACCATACCCGATCCGGGCGGCCGCAATTGACAGCGGGAACCTTTTTGCTACAATGGGGAACACCGGAAGTTCGGCAGCGCCATCCAGGAGGAGGCTGCAGATGTCCGAGGAAGGGCCCACGTTGCAGCAGCGCCGTTTGGTCTACGGCGTGCTCTCTGCCCTGCTGATCCTCATCGTCGCCTTGAATGTGATCGTCTTCTGGAGCACCCGTTCTCCCTCGCCGCCTCGACCAACGGCGACACGGATCCCTTCCCCCCAGGTGACCGTTCCTCCAGCCTCGCCTTCTCCCTCCGGCTCGCCCACCCTCCCCGCTTCGCCCACCCGGCCG
>DAOTVY010000029.1:0-3978 GCA_034436115.1 Chloroflexia bacterium
CGATGCGCAGATACTTCCGTCGCTCGTGAGTGTTCATGATTTCCTCAGTGCGCATTGGCTCCTCCGGTGATATTATCATTTGAGCCAATAATAGCACTTCGGTGATATTTTAAGTGAGCTAATGCGGGGTGTTTGACAGCGCGAGCGTTGCGCGCTATAATGAAAAGTGTGTCGGGCCGCTAGCTCAATTGGTAGAGCAGTTGACTCTTAATCAACGGGTTCGAGGTTCGAGTCCTCGGCGGCTCACCACGGTGGAGGGCGAACGCCCTCCCTTTCTTTTCCAGGAGGCGGCAATGGGACAGGGTAGCAAGAACGGTGCACCGGTGCCGGGTTTCCCATTCTCTCGCCTCACTCCGCAACAGTGCGAGCGGATCCATCAGGCAAGCCTGGAAATCCTGGAGCGGGCTGGCGCCCGTCTCTACGAGCCCGAGGCGGTAGAGCTGCTCCAGCGGGCTGGCGCGGAGGTCGCCGAGGGGAACCGTGTGCGTGTCCCACGACGGCTGGTGGAATGGGCGCTCCGCTCCGCTCCCAAGCAGATCCTGCTGTACAACCGGAACGGGCAGCCGGCACTGTGGCTAGGGGGTACCCGTACCTATTACGGCCCGGGTTCGGATTGCGTGTTCATCCTGGACCACCGCACCGGCGAACGTCGAAAGCCCTTGCTCCAGGACGTGGTCGAGGGGATCACCCTGTGCGATGCCCTGGAGCCAATCGACTTTGTGATGTCCCTCTTTTTGCCTGCGGACGTTCCCCCGGCAGTTGCCGATCGCTACCAGATGGAGGCAATGCTCAACTACACCACCAAGCCAATCGTGTTCGTGGCTTACGACCTGGCCGGGTGTAGGGACGCCGTCGCCATGGCCGAAGCTGTAGCGGGCGGTGAAGCCCCGTTGCGCGAAAGGCCGTTCGTTGTTTGTTATGTCAATTCGACCACTGGGTTGCTCCACAACGTGGAGGCGCTGCAGAAGTTGCTCTATATGGCCGAAAAGGGGTTGCCGGTCATCTACATCCCGGGGACATGCGCCGGCATTACCGAGCCGGTGACGGTCGCCGGGAGCACGGCGGTGAAGAACGCCGGCGCACTTCTGGCGCTTACGCTGGCCCAGCTGAAGCGGGAAGGGACGCCGGTCATCGTCCCGGGGTGGGGCGGAGTGCCGTTCGATATGCGGAGCCTCGTCCGGCCGTACTGCGGGCCGGACCATCGCGGTATCGCTGAAGCGCTGGCCCAGTACTACGGGTTGCCGATGTTCAGCCTGGCCGGGGCAAGCGAGGCAAAGACGGTGGACGAACAGGCCGGTATCGAGGCCGCACTGACGCTGTTGTTCGAGGCAATGGTGGGTGGACAGCTCGTTCACGACCTGGGGTACCTGGAATCCGGGCTGAGCGGCTCGCTGGCTCAGCTTCTGATCTGTGCGGAGATCGTCGGTTGGATTCGACATGCACTGCGGGAGGTCGAGGTCAGCGAGGAGACGCTCGTCTTAGAGCGCGTCGTGGAGAAAGGTCCCGAGGGCAACTACCTCCAGGAGCCCCACACCCGCAGGCATTTTCGGGAACACTGGTATCCGGCGCTTTTCGACCGGCTGACGTACAGCCAATGGTTGGCGCAGGGGGGAAAGAGGCTCGGAGAACGGGCCGGTCAGCGGGTGGAGGAGATCCTCTCCCAGCATCGTCCGGAGCCCTTGCCGGCGCCCGTCGCGGCCGCAGTGCACGAGGTCGTGCAAGAGGCGTCCGGTGACCGAGATTGCTCCGGACGGCGTTCTCTGCTATAATGGAGCGCCAGAAGTCACCGCTTCCCGGCCATGGACCGCAGGGTGAGCGGTGTCTTCCAGCAGATAGGGAACCGGGGATCGACTACCTGCCGCACGGTCGCCGGGATTTCCCGGACGTCAACTCTCCCGACGGAAGTTGGCGTCCCTTGTTGTCCCGGCAGGGACGAATCGTCCGTAAGAGTACAAAAGCAGGAGGGAACCGCGTGTCGGCACCAACGTTGCTCACGCCGGATGGGCTAGCGAGACTGCAGGCCGAACTGGAGATGCTCCGCACGGAGGGCCGGCGGAAAGCCGCCCGGCGGATCCGCGAGGCCAAGGCACTGGGGGATGTCCGGGAAAGCGGTGAGTACGAGGATGCCAAGGAATATCAGGCGTTCATCGAAGGGCGAATCCGGGAGCTGGAGCGCCTGCTTGCGGACGTACAGATCATCGAAGCCGCAGCGCGCAAGGAAACGATCGACCTGGGGAGCCGCGTTCGCCTGCGCGACGCGGATGGCTTTGAGGAAATCTGGACGATCGTCGGATCGGCCGAGGCGGATCCACGCCAGGGGCGCATCTCCAACGAATCGCCGGTGGGGCGCGCACTGCTAGGCCGTAAGGCAGGTGAGACCGTAGAAGTGGAGACGCCCGCCGGCACGATGTGCCTGACCATCCTCGAGGTCGAGTGAGAGGCGTCCGCGTGGCGCGAATGGAGAAAGCAGTTGGAGCTGAACGAGTACCAACGGCGCCGGTTGGAGAAGGCCGAGGCTTTGCGGCGTGCTGGCATCGACCCCTATCCAGCTCGCTGCCATCGCACCCATTCGGTTGCGGAGATCTGGCGTTCCCTTTCCTTCCCTTCTGAGCCTGTGTGCGTCCGGGGCACGATCCGGGCCAGCGAGCAGGGATGGGTGCTGACCGCTGGCCGCGATCGGCTCTTCCTCTTGGGTCTCCCGCAGGATCAGGCGCTTCCCACGGACGAGGTCGCGTGCCTGGGGTATTTGGGCCTTTCGGAAGAAGGGCAGCTGGCGCTGCGGGTGCTTCAGGTGGAGCCGGGAAGGGATCGCCCGTGCCTCACTGTGGCCGAGGCGCGCGAGCGTGTAGGGGAACAGGGCATGGTTACTTTGGCCGGCCGTCTAACCGGGGGCATCCGGGTGATGGGACGGGCCACCTTCGTGGACCTGGAGGACGGAAGCGTCATCGAGGATGGGTATCGGTACCTCCATCCGCACATCCAGCTCTTTCTCGCTCAGGATACCCTTGGCGAAGAGGCCTATGCCGCTTTCCAGCGTTTCTTCGACGCCGGCGACATCGTCGAGGTGCACGGGCGGCCGTTCTTCACGCGCATGGGCCAGCTCAGCCTTCAGGTACACGACATCCGCATGCTGTCCAAAGCCCTGAACCCGCCCCCGGAAAAGTTCCACGGCCTCACCGATGTGGAGACACGCCTGCGCGAGCGCTATGCAGACCTTCTGGCCAACCCAGAAGTGCGCGACCGCTTCCGGAAGCGCGCTCGCCTGGTGCGCGCGATCCGCGATTATCTGGATGCGCGGGGCTTTCTCGAGGTCGAAACCCCCATCCTGCAGCCGATCTATGGGGGGGCCGCTGCCCGCCCATTCGTCACCTACCACAACCAGCTGGACCAGGACCTCTACCTACGCATCTCCTTCGAGCTCTATCTGAAGCGACTGCTCGTGGGCATGTACGAGCGGGTCTATGAGATCGGGCACGATTTTCGCAACGAAGGCGTGGACCGGGTGCACAACCCGGAATTCACGCAGCTCGAGCTCTATCAGGCCTATACGGACTACCACGGCATGATGGAGCTCTTCGAGGATATGATCGTGACCGTCGCCCGCGAGCTGTTGGGGACGTGCCGCATTCTCTACCAGGGGCAGGAGATCGACCTGACCCCGCCCTGGCGACGCATTCCGCTTTTCCAGGCAATCAAGGAACGGACCGGCATCGACGTCGAAGCCCATCCAGACCGGCAGACCCTCTACATGGCGATCCGTGCCCGGGGCGGAGAGCCGGACCCGAACGCCCCCTGGGGCAAACTGGTGGACTATCTCCTCTCCACCTACGTGGAGCCATCGCTGATTCAGCCAACCTTCCTGATCGACTACCCGCTGGAGCTCTCCCCGCTTTCCAAGCGCCGGCCCGACCGGCCGGACCTGGTGGAGCGCTTCGAAGGATTCATCGCCGGGATGGAGGTCTGTAACGCCTTCAGTGA
>DAOTVY010000030.1:0-19768 GCA_034436115.1 Chloroflexia bacterium
CGCCTGAGTCGGCTGGAGGGTCATATTCACGCCATTGGCCGTATGCTCAATGAGAAGCGGGATTGCCAGGAGCTCCTCTTACAAGTCGCTGCGGTCAAGTCGGCGTTGAACCAGGTGACGGTGAAACTATTGGAAGGTTACTTGGAAGGCTGCCTGGCCAGCGGCCGGGCCGTTCAAGGGGAACCACTCGATGCCTTGAAAGCAGCCTTAGCCCTGGCGCTCAAGTTTTCCTGAGGAGGCAACGATGCGGCTCTCGTTCCGACTGGGCAAGCTCTTTGGCATTCCGATTCGCATCAACTACACCTGGTTCCTGATCTTTATCCTGGTGACGCTCTCGCTCGCCTTGAGCGAGTTCCCGAGGCGCTATCCCGGAGCTCCGGGATGGGCCTACTGGGTCGCCGGGCTTCTGGGCAGCCTCCTGTTCTTCGGTTCGGTGCTCGCCCACGAGCTGGCCCACAGCCTGGTGGCACGCTCGCGCGGCGTCCGCGTGCGTGACATTACCCTTTTCCTGTTCGGAGGTGTAGCCAGCATCGAATCGGAGATGGAGCATCCCGAGGGCGAACTTTGGATGGCTGGGGTTGGCCCGGGGACCAGCCTCTTCCTGGCAGCGGTCTTTGCTGTGGGCAGTGTCCTGGCGCGCCTCTTGGGGGGGGCATTGGCGGCGGGAATGCTCAGCTACCTGGCCACGATCAACGGAGCGCTTGCCGTGTTCAACTTGCTGCCCGGCCTCCCGTTGGACGGCGGACGCATCCTGCGCGCCATCCTGTGGCAGATCACGGGCAACTACCGCAAGTCCACCGGGATCGCGGTGGCTACCGGCCGCGCCATCGCGTACCTCTTCATCGGAGGCGGTATCCTGTGGACTTTTCTGTTCGGGGGAGGCCTGAGCGGGCTGTGGCTGGCCTTCATCGGCTGGTTTATGGAGAACGCCGCGACCCAGAGCTACCGCAGCATGCTTTTCCAGGAAGCGTTGCGGGGCGTGACGGTTCAGGACTTGATGAGCCCGGAGTGCACGCGCATCCCCGGGGAGCTGAGCGTCGCCCAGCTGGTGGACGACTATATCTTCCCCCAGGGTCGACGCTGCTTCATGGTGGTGGATGGAGATCTCCTGGAAGGGATGGTCACAGTGCACAACGTGCGCGATCTCCCGCGGGATCGTTGGCCCGTAACTCCGGTCACAGCGATTATGACACCGCTGGCCCGCCTGATCGTCGCGCGACCCCAGGAGGACGCTTTCGAGGTCTTGCGCCGTATGGACGAGTGGAATGTCAACCAGATGCCGGTGATCGACGAGGGCCGTTTCCTGGGGATGGTCGCGCGGGACAACCTGATCCGCTACCTGCGGACCTGGGCCGATCTCGGCCTCTAGCGGCAAGAAAGGAGTAGCGCGATGCGCGAAGTCTATCTGGATCACGGGGCCACGACGCCCCCCAGGCCCGAGGTCATCGAGGCGATGCTTCCCTACCTGAGGGAAGAGTTCGGCAACCCGCTCAGCCTGCATCGCTACGGGGAAAAGCCCCGTCAAGCCATCGAAGCGGCGCGGGAAAAGGTCGCTGCCCTGCTCGGTGCTCGGGCGAACGAGATCTACTTCACCGCCAGCGGCAGCGAGGCGAACAACATGGCCGTCAAGGGTGTAGCCCTCATGGCCCGAACGCTGGGCAAAGGGAACCATATCGTGATCTCGGCCATCGAGCACCAGTCCGTCCTGTACGCGGCCGAGACGATGGCCAAGTTGGGGTTCGAGGTCACCCGGGTACCGGTAGACCGTTACGGCCTTGTGGACCCCCAGGCGGTGGGCGATGCCCTGCGCGACGACACGGTGCTGGTATCCATCATGTTGGCCAACGGCGAGATCGGCACAATCGAACCGATCCCCGAGATTGCGCGGGTGGTGAAGGCAAAAGGCATCCCGTTTCATACGGATGCCGTGGCCGCTGCCGGCCGCATCCCGATCGACGTGGACAAACTAGGGGTCGATCTGCTCAGCGTGGCGGCCAGCCAGTTCTACGGACCCCGGGGAGCCGGCGCGCTCTACATCCGGCGCGGCACTCGGCTGCTGCCCCTGATCGACGGAGGGATTCAGGAAGGGGGACGACGGGCCGGCCTGGAGGACGTTCCCGCCATCGTGGGGATGGGCGTAGCAGCCGAAATCGCTGCCGCAGAGATGGAGCGTCGCACCGCTCACCTTCTCCCCTTGCGGGACCGTCTGATTGCCCGGCTGACGAGCGAGATCCCGCACGTGTATCTGACGGGTCACCCGACCCAGAGGCTTCCACACCATGTGAGCGTGACGGTAGAGTATATCGAGGGCGAGTCGATGCTCCTCTTGCTCAGCATGCAAGGGGTGGCCGCCTCCAGCGGCTCCACTTGTACCTCGCGCGCGCTCAAAGCCTCCCACGTGCTGACGGCCATCGGCGTTGACCCCGCTCTTGCGCAAGGCTCGCTCGTCTTCACCTTGGGCGAAGGCAACACCCAGGAGGACGTCGATTACGTGATGGCGGTGCTGCCGGGAATCGTGGAGCGCCTGCGCCAGATGTCGCCGCTCTACAAGCCCGGCTCGTGAGTTGGCTCGACAGGGTCGAGCCCGAATCAGAGGTCGTAAGGAGGCGCTGCATGTATTCGGATATTGTGATGGACCATTTTCTACACCCACGCAATGTGGGCGAGATCCCCGACGCGGACGGTGTGGGGTCGGTGGGGAACCCCGTCTGTGGGGATATGATGACCTTCTACATCAAGGTCAAGGACGGCCGCATCGAGGACGTCAAGTTTAAAACCTTCGGTTGCGGCGCGGCGATCGCTGTCTCGAGCATCGTGACGGAGATGGTGAAAGGCAAGACGCTCGAGGAAGCCAAGGGGATCACCAAGCAGCAGGTGGCGGAACAGCTGGGGGGATTGCCTCCTCAGAAGATGCACTGCTCTAACTTGGGAACCGAGGCCCTGGCCGCAGCGATCGCCGATTACGAAGCCAAACAGGCCGCGCTTCAACAAGGATAGGCGGAAACCCGCTCCGCGGGATGGAGGATCACGATGGCGCAATCGGAGCAAGAGACCGGTCAGACGGCGGAGGTGTTTTGCTGCCGCTGCCCGTTCTGCGATTATGCGATGGAAATGCCCTACCCTTTCTGCCAGGCATGTGGCGCAGAAATCTGCTATTGCGAGGTGTGCGGCCAGCCACTTCCCAAGGATGCAGACCACTGTCCACACTGCGCTGGTGAAGCCTAGGAGAGACGATGGAAACCACGCCCGACGCCACGCTGGATTGCCTGGGCCTCTACTGCCCGATGCCCATCCTGCAAACAGCGGCCCAGATCGCGCGACTGGCCCCGGGACAGGTGCTGGAGGTGCTCTCGGACGATCCGGGCATCCTGAACGACATGCCGGCCTGGTGCGAGACCACGGGCCACGAGTTCCTGGGGTGGAGCCAACAGGGTAGAGAATACCGCGTCTATGTCCGCAAGCGGTCGGCCTAGCTACGGAGCCGACCGCTTGCGGATGGTCGCGTACTGGGGGCTGGTAGGAAACAGGGCACGGCCCTGACGCAAGCCACCGCTGACCTCGGCGAGCGCGGTGGCATAGGCGACATCAGCTTCATCCAGCCAGATGCGCCAGCCGTCTTCGCCGAGCTTGCAGATGTGCCCCTCTCGTGCCCAGCGTGCGTAGTAGTTCTTGGAGAGCCCGTAATGACGCTCGGCGTCCGAGGCGGAGATGGGCCGACCGCGCAGATGCTCCCATTGGCGGCGGTCCAACCGCTTGGCCACCGCTTTCACCTCGCTCTCCAGGAGGAGCAATTGGCCATCCGGGGCGCGTTTGCTCCCCAGAACACCATCCTTGGCGAGCTTTTCCAGGACAGCGGCTTCCACCGGGTACTTCTGCGCTGCTTCGTCGAGACGGATCCAGTCCATCTTGTTCCCCCTTTCCGAGACATCTTTTGGGCACCCGATGCTATTCTATCAAGACTTCCCGCAAGGATCAACTCCCCCAATGAGATGGCGCACGCGCTCCGCTCGCGTGCCGTTGTCTTCCGCCAGCTGTTCAAAGAGGCGGGCTACCTCTCGGATGGGCAGTTTGCTTCCCGCTTCCCGGTAGAAGCGTTGCCCCTTTTCCTCGACGCTCAGAGCTTGGCGCAGTAAGCCAAGCTCTTCCTCGTGCGGGACCGTGTCGATCCAGTAAGGATCGCTTTGTAGCCCCACAATGGGCTCCAGGATCATCTCCGCAATCCCCTCCCGTCGTGCCCGCTCCAGGCGCTCCAGGCGTTTCCGCGCCCCTCGAGCCAGCTCCCGAAATTCCTCCGACCAAGAGCCCCGGGCCGCCTGCTCGTAGAACGTCGCCACCTGCGCCTCCCAATCCAGGGCAAACCGGAGGATCGCACCAAAAGTACCCAGCTCCATGGGTTCCTCTCCGCCAAGCACCCACACCTGGTAGAACCGGTGCCTGATCACCGCCGCAGCACACGCGTCCGGCCCACCGGCCCCTGTCAAGCGCCCGCGCCTGTTAGAACCAGCGCGTGATGACCACCTTGTGCTCCGTAAAGAAGCGGATTACATCTCTCCCCTGTCCATGCAAGTCGCCGAAAAACGATTCCCGCATGCCGGAGAAGGGGAAAGTCGCCGCGGGCGCGGCAATGCCGATGTTCACCCCGACGTTCCCACAGCGCACCCGGTATTTGAATTCGCGAGCATAGCGGCCACTAGAAGTAAAGATGGACGCCGCATTGCCGAAGGGAAGCCCTTCGATGATCTCCAGCGCCTGGTTGAGGTCCTCGACGGCCATGATCCCCAGCACCGGGCCGAAGATCTCTTCCCGTGCGATCGCCATCTCGGGGCGTACCTGGTCAAAGATCGTCGGTCCGATGAAGTACCCGTTGGGGCAATCATCCACACGCACCGCGCGTCCGTCCAGGAGAAGTCTAGCCCCCTCTTCCAGGCCTTTCTCGATGTACCCCCGGATGCGGGCAAGCGCCCGCTCGCTTACAACAGGGCCCATCTGCACCGTCTCGTTTAGCCCATTCCCCACGCGGATGCGGGATGCGGCCTCGACCAGCCGGTCCTTGAGCGGTTCATAGACCTCTCCGACCGCCAGCACCAGGGCCCCGGCCAGGCAGCGCTGACCGGCGGTGCCAAAAGCCGAAGAAAGGATCGCCGCCACGGTTTGCGGGAGCGACGCATCCGGCATCACCACGAGCGCGTTCTTGGCCCCTCCCTGACACTGTACCCGCTTGCCGTGGGCGGCTGCCGTCGCATATACATAGCGCGCAACGGGGGTCGAGCCCACGAAAGAGACGCCGGCTACGTCGGGGTGGCTCAGCAGAACGTCCACGACTTCCTTGGCACCGTTGACCAGTTGGACCACACCGGGTGGGAACTCGGCCGCCTCGAGCAGTTGAAAGATGCGGTTTTGCGTCACCGGGCACACTTCGGAAGGCTTGACGATATAGGTGTTTCCACAAGCGAGCGCGTAGGGCATGAACCAGAACGGCACCATCGCAGGGAAATTGAAGGGGGCGATGCAGCAGAAGACGCCCACCGGCTGAACCACGCACTCCTCGTCGATGCCAGACGCGATGTCTTCGGTGTTATAACCCACCATCAGCGCCGGGATGCCCGCTGCCACCTCCACATTCTCGATCGCCCGCCGGACTTCTCCCCGGGCCTCGTCCAGAATCTTGCCATGCTCGATGGTAACCGTGCGGGCCAGTTCTTCAAAGTGCTCTTCCATCAGTGCCTTCAGCCGGAAGAGGTAACGGGCACGCGCGGTCGGCGGTGTCTCACGCCACGCTGGAAAAGCCCGCTTCGCGGCGGCCACCGCCTCCCTCACCTCCTCAGACGTGGACATCGGCACCTGGGCGATGATTTCTCCCGTTGCCGGGTTATGGACGTCCAGGAAGTGGCTCGAAGCCGAGTCAGCCCACCTGCCATCGATCCAGTTCCGCAAGCGGCCGTACATCATGGCGCTCCTCCTGCGATCTCAGGCGAAGCCAGCAGACTCGTTTCACTCTACCGGCCGGGTGATCGTCACTTCGGTGCGCGCGCCGCGCTTTTCCAGTTCGCGGAAGAAGGGAAGCGGGTCAACCACCTGCTCAGGAGGCAGCACCCCGACCGAAGCGATCCGGCCCTCGCCGATCCACTGAGCGATGATGGAGGGCGGTGCCGCGACGAGCACCGTGCCGCCGCTAATCTTCCAGCGCGGGTGCGGCCAGGCCGTGGTATCCAGGCGCACGGCCACTTCCAAACCGTCCTTCGTCCCGCGTGCGACGGTAGCAATATCCTTGAAGCCAAGGCTTCCCTTTCGCTCCACCGCTTTGGAACGGGACAGCACTGCCATCAGGACGTCTCGCGGCCGCACGCGCACCTCGCCCACTTGCACCGGCTCGGTATCGGCCAACCCCAGCTCGACGAGCAGCCGCATCTTTTCCACCGCCCGTTCGCTGTACCCCCAGAAGGTGATCTTGAAGAAGCACTCGCGGATCCCCTTGTCGGCCAGGGAGAGGGGGATCGTGGCCATCTCAGAGTGGATGGAGTGGTGTACCTTGGCCAGCCCGATCGGTTCGCGGAACGGGAATACTTCCATCTCCGAAAGGGGCTCGACTTCGACGAACTGGCCCTCACGAAAGATGACCGGGTTCAGGGTAATTTCGTCCAGGATAGTCTGGAGGGAGTAAGCCCAGGCGAGCGAATCGCCTTCATCGGGGGTGGAACCGTTGTAAATGCGGATGTACTCCACCGTGTCCAGCATTTGCCCGATGTATCCGGCGTGCACGTTCGCGATCCCCGGGCAGCTCCCCAGGCCGAGAACCGCGAGCAACCTGGCCTCCCGGAAAGCGGCATCTAGTTGCAGCTGCTTGCGGGTGGTGTGAAACAGGCCGCCCAGGTCCAGGTAGGGAACGCGAGCTTCCAGACAGGCCCGCATGACATCCAGGTTAAAGTAGTACTGGACCGAGTTGACCGCAACCGCCGCCCCGCGCAAAAGGCGCACGAGCGCCTCCCGGTCGGTCACATCGCAGTACGCTGCCTGGACCTTCGGACTTGCCAGTTCCGCCACCACGCGCTGTGCTCCGGCCAGGTCGCGGTCGGCCACCAGCACCTCGCTGACCGCTTCGCCCTCGCACAGGTCGCGCGCGATGACGCGCCCGATGATCCCCGCTCCGCCGAGCACGACGATACGCATCGCTTCCTCCTTCTTGTGGATAACGATTCTGGAAAAAGGGGCGGGTTCACCCCAGCCATCCTAGCGCACACTTCCAGGCACGCTGGGCCGAGGCCCTCCGGAGGGTTCCCGTACGATGCGCAAGCCAAGGCGTCCAAAGGCATACTCCACGCCCGACTGCAGATCAGCCCGCGTGACCAGGCCTTCCAGGCTCACCCCCAGCATGACGAGCGTCTGGGCCACCTCCGGGCGCACCCCGACGAGTACAACCTCGGCCCCGAGTAGCCGGCCGGCCTCCGCCGCACGCACCAGCGCCTGCGCCACCGCGGTATCCACGACCGGCACCCCGGTGATGTCCAGCAGCACCACCCGGGCACGCTGACGCTGGACTGCCTCGAGCATCGCTTCCGTCAGGTGCTGCGCCCGCTCGCTGTCCACCAGGCCGATCAGCGGAAGGACCAGCACCCGGTCATGGATCGGGATAACCGGAGAGGACATCTCCCGCACGGTTTCCAAGAGCCGTGCCTGGCTGGTTGCCGCTTCTTGCAACTGCCGGAGCTGGTCTTGCACCAGCGCGTAGAGCTGTGCATTCTCGATGGCGATCGCCGCGTGGCTGGCTAGGTTCTGACCGAGCAGGATCTCCTCCTCGGTAAAGGCGCGCTCCTTGCGGCTTTCCCAGACCTCGATGAAGCCCAGGCACTTCTCCCGAGCCACCAGCGGGAGCACCAGCACGCTCTTGCCGTCATACTGCTCCAGGTACCGCCGCTCCTCCGGAGGTAGGTTGGGGTCGCTCAGGTGCATCACGTAGGGAAGGCCCTGCCGAAGCCGTTCCGCCAGGTGCTCCCGGGTGCGGTAGACCACCCCGAGGTCCGAGATCTGCTCGAGCGGCGAAGCCTCGGGGCCGATGTACTCGGCGATGACTGTGTTCGTCCCCTCCGCTTCGTCCCAGCGCGATACGTAGGCGCTCGTCACCCGGAAGAGCCGCGTAGTCTCCCGGCAAATGCGCCCCAACACCTCCTGAAGATCAAGGGAAGAGACCAACGCCTTCCCCACTTCGAAAAGCGCGGTCATCTGCTCGAGGCGCCGATGGCTCTCCTCATAGAGGCGGGCGTTCTCGATGGCAATGGCCGCCTGCGCTGCCAGGGCGCTGGCGAGCGCGATCTCCTCAGCGGTGAACTGGGAGGGGCCCTCGCGGCGGTAGACCTGGAGCAGCCCGAAGACGCTCGTTCCTACACCCAGCGGGAGCATCAGCACCGCACGCTGGCCCAAGGCTTCCAACAGCGCCCGCTCCGCCGGGTCCGCCCGAGGGTCGTCCACCGAGACCGCCACGGGCCGTCGCTCTGTGAGCACGAACGCTGTCGCCGGGTAGTCGGACAAGCGATACGTCGAGGGGGTCTCGGCGAACCCTGCCAAGTCGGCCTCCTCCCCGTGCCACGCCCAGGAGATCACCGTGCCTTCCTCCCGGTTCCAGCGAGAGAGGATACAGCACGAACCCCTCAGGCTTTCGGCCAGTTGCCGGCACACTTGGGTCAGGAGTTCCTGCACCGACCCGTGGCCGGCCCCGTCCAGCCAACGGATCTCCGTCATCCCTGTCCTCCCCGATTCACACCTTCCCGCGTTTACTGGGCCCGTACCTCCGTCCAGATCCGGTCATAGAGCGTCGTCGCTTCTCCCACATCCTCGATCCATTCCAGCCGCGCCATCACTTCGGGCGGGGGATAGATCGCGGGTTCATCCCGGATCTCGGGCTTCAGGTAGGGTTCGGCCGTCGCCACCGGGCTCGCGTACCAGGTAAAGTTGCTGATCTTGGCCGCAACCTCCGGCCGTAGCAGGTAGTTGATGAACAGCTCGGCCGTGTACTTGTTTTGCGACGACTTGGGGATGCACAGGTTGTCCGCCCAAACCGTCGCGCCCTCCTTAGGGATGGCGTACCAGAGCCGCTCGTCCTCGGCCGCAGCCATGAAGATGTCCCCGCTCCAGGCGTGCGCGATTACCGTGTCTCCGGTCATCAGGAGGTCTTCGAACTGTTCGCTATCGTAGGTGGCCACCCAGGCCTTCTGCCGCAGGAGCAGTTGCTTGGCTGCCTCCAACTGCGCTGGATCGGTCGAGTTGAGCGAGTAGCCCAGGTACTTGAGCGCTGCACCGATCGCCTCGCGGCTGTCGTTCAGCATGCTGATCTTGCCCGCGTACTGGCTGGCCAGTTCGGGGTCGAACAGATACGCCCAGCTATCAGGGGGCTCGGAAAAGACCTCCGTGTTGTAGCCGATGCCGGTGGTTCCCCACTGGTACGGAATACAGTGGGCGTTTCCGGGATCGTAGGGCGGGTCCTGGAACATCGGGTAGAGGTTCTGGCGGTTCGGGATATGGTTCAGGTCGAGCGGCGCCAGGAGGTCCAGTTCGATCATGATGCTGACCATGTAATCGGAAGGGACGATCACATCGTAGCCGGTCGCGCCGGCCTGCAGTTTGGCCAGCAGTTCCTCGTTACTGGCGAAGGTGTCCTCGACGACGTGAACTCCGAACTCCGCTTCGAAGTCCAGGTAGACTTGCGGGTCGATATACTCGGACCAGTTGTAGACGTGGAGCTCCTTGGCCAGCGGCGGCGATGTCGGTGCCACCGTTGGTCCAGCGGTCGGCGGTGGGGTTGCCGTAGGTGAAGGCGGAAGTGTGGGCCCACAGGCAGCCAGGCCCAGGCAAAGCATCAGCACGATCAGGTGTTTCGCGCGCATGGCGCCCTCCTTTCGCTTCTGCACGAGCCGGACTTCCCCTACTCTTTCTGACCCCCTCTCTGCATGACCAGCGACAACACGACGAGTGTCATGGAGACCATCAGCATCAAGGTAGAGAGGGCGTTCACCTTGGGCGTAATCCCGGTCTTGACCATCCCATAGACGTGGAGCGGAAGCGTGGTCGAGCCGCCGCCGGCGGTGAAAAAGGTAATCACATAGTCGTCCAGCGAGAGGGTGAACGCGAGCAGCGCCCCAGCCAGGATGCCCGGCATCATCAATGGAAGGGTAATGCGCCGGAAGGTCTGCCACCCATTCGCCCCCAGGTCCTGGGCGGCTTCCTCAAGGGTCACACTGCAGCCAGCCAGCCGCGCGCGCACGACCACGGTCACGTAAGAGATGTTGAAGGCAACGTGCGCGATGGTGATCGTGCTCAATCCAAGCGGAATGCTCGCCTGGACGAAGAACAGCAGCAGCATCACCGCCATCGAGATCTCGGGGATGATGATCGGGAGGTAGAGCAAGGCATCGAAGGCGGCCTTGCCCAGGAAATGGTGACGCTCCATGGCCAGCGCCAACAGCGTGCCAAAGACCGTGGAAATCGCGGTCGAGGCCACAGCGACGATCAACGAGTTGCTCAGCGCACGCACGATCGCACGATCGGCGAGCAGCCGGGCATACCATTCCAGCGTGAAGCCACGCCAGACGGAGACGAACCGGGAGGCGTTGAACGAAAAGACGACCAAGAGCACGATCGGTGCGTAGAGAAAGAGGTACATGGCCAGGGCGTTAGCCGGGAGCAGAAAGCGGGCCAGACGCGCCCAGGCCCAACGCCTTTGCCGTGGCAGACGTCCGGTGACCATCGGTTGCGCCGCGCTCACAGCGTCTTCCCCCCAACGCGGAAGTAGAGCAGCGTAGCCACCAGCATGATCGCGATCAGCACAAACGAAATCGCGGAGCCAAAAGGCCAGTCGCGGGCACTAAAGAACTGTTGCTGGATCAGGTTCCCGATCATCATCGTTTTGGCGCCGCCCAGCATGTCAGGCGTCACGTAGGCCCCCAGCGAGGGGATGAACACCAGGATGACCCCCGCGACAACTCCCGGCATGCTGAGGGGAAAGACCACACGCAGGAAGGCCCGCACGTCGTTCGCATAGAGATCTTTGGCTGCCTCTACGAGGGAGAAATCGACCCGCTCGATGGCTGCGTAACAGGGCAGCACCATGTCGGTGATCCACCCGTAGACCAACCCGATCACCACCGCGGTCTCGGTATAGAGCAGGTGGAGCGGCTGTGACGTCGCGCGCAGGAGCGGGGACGTGGCCAAGCCCAACTGGTGGTGAACCCAGGTCAGGAAGCCGTGCAGGTTGACGGTCCAGAAGTGGTTCAAGAATCCTTCGTCGGCCAGGATCAGCTTCCAGGCGTAGGTGCGCACGACAAAGTTTGTCCAGAAAGGGATCATCAGGAGCAGCAGGAGGGCGTTTCGCCACCGCGCGGGCCGACGGGCGATGTAGTAAGCGAGTGGGTAGCCAAAGAGGAAACACAAGAGTGTCGTAAGGAGCGCGATGCGCACGGAACGGCCAAAGATCGCCAGGTAGAGGGGATCGAAGAAGCGGAGGTAATTCTGTGGAAACCAGGCCCAGACGATCTCGCCATGGGCCCCCCGCTTCAGAAAGCTGTACACAAAGACGATCACCAGGGGCACAGTGAAGAACACGATCAGCCAGAATGCTCCCGGGAAAAGGAGCCTTAAGACCAACCCGCCGGCCAGGAAGAGCAGCGCAGCGGAAAAGGCGAACTGGAGCGCCGGGTAGCCGTTGCCGCGGGTAAGCAACGCCAACACGCCCCAAGCGACCGCTCCCAAAGCCGCGCGGAAGAGGACCGCCCGGCGCGCGTTTCGCCCTCCCCGCCACAGCGCCACGGCGAGGCCGGCGTCGATCGCCACCAGTAGGTAGTTCAGCGGGAAGAGCGGCCAGGAAATGGCCAACGCACAGGCCGCGTAGGCCCCTGGACCCGCAAGGGCGCCCAGCTGCAAACCGATAGGGCACAGGTAAGGAAATGTGCCGAGCAGCAGAGCGTTCAGAAAGAGGAACACCCCTAAGAGGCGCTCCAGAGCCGCGCTTTCCCGCCGCAGGCGCGAACCTGCCACGGTGGCCTCCTGATCTCACTCGAGGAGCACGAGTGTGCTCTCCGATTGCCAGGCTAGGTAGACCGTGTCCTGTCCTCCGAAGTATGCCCCCGGATCGCGCGTGGAGACGATGTTCTGCTGGCGCACGGACAGGAGCGAGCCGTCTTCCAGCCGCACCCGGAAGAGGGTTTCCGTTCCCACGTAAACCACTTCCTCCACACGCCCTGGGAAACAGTTCACCAGTCCCCGCGGCGGTTCGGCAAGCAGGCGAATCTTCTCCGGCCGGACGGCCAGGGTAACCGTCCGGCCGGGGAAGAGCTCGCCCAGCTGGCCACGTTCCGCCAGCACGCTGTCGGGACCGGCTGCAGCCCGAACGAGCAGCCGCTCGCCCACTTCCACGGCGACCGCCTCCGCATCCCGCTCCACCACCCGCCCCCCAAGGAAGTTGCTCTCCCCGATAAAGTCAGCCACAAAGCGGCACGAAGGCCGCTCGTAGATCTCGGTCGGGCTGCCTACCTGGAGCACACGCCCCTGATGCATCACCGCGATGCGGTTGGACATCGTGAGCGCTTCGCCCTGGTCGTGGGTCACATAGACGAAGGTGATGCCGACCTGCTGCTGCAGCTTCTTCAGTTCCAGCTGCATCTCCTTGCGCAGCTTCAGGTCGAGCGCACCAAGCGGCTCGTCGAGCAAGAGGACCGCCGGGCGGTTGACGAGCGCCCGGGCCAGGGCAACGCGCTGTTGCTGGCCCCCGGAGAGCTGCGTCGGCCGGCGATGTCCCAGCCCGGAAAGGCGCACCAGGGCCAGGGCTTCCTCCACCCGACGGTGGATCTCCCGCTTCGGGACCCGCTTCATCTCCAGACCGAAAGCGATGTTTTTCGCCACGGACATATGGGGGAACAGGGCGTAATTCTGAAAGACCATGTTCGTGTTGCGGCGGAATGGGGGCGTGTCCCCCATGTACTCCCCCTGGATGTAAATCTCGCCTTCGGTCGGGATCTCAAAGCCCGCGATCATGCGCAAGGTCGTCGTTTTGCCGCACCCCGAAGGGCCCAGGAGCGCAAAGAAGTCACCGTCCTGGATCTGAAGGGAAACCCGGTCCACCGCCACGACGTCGCCGAAGCGCTTGGTCACGTTCCGCAGTTCCACAGCCAACGGTTTTTCCATCGTCCCTCCGACCCCTGACGCTGACGCCACTCCCGCTCAAGAGGCCCGCAAGGCCCGCCGCACCGCGTCCTCGTAATACTCGAGCGTGCGATCGATGTCTTCGTCGCTATGGGAGTAGCAGAGGAACCAGGGTTCGCGAAAATCGGGGTCCGGCATCGCCCCGTTGGCGATCAGGTTCATCAGGATCCGCTCGGAAAGCTCTTCCTGGGCATCGGCCAGGTCGCGGAACTCGTGCACCTGTTCGCGCTCGGTAAGGATGACGCCGAACATGGCCGGCGGGCCGCTGATGATGTGGGGAATGCCCGCGTCGGTCAGAATGCGGTCCAGCCCTTTCTGCAGCCGCTCCCCACGCGCAGCGATCGTCCGCAACACCGTCCCGTCTTCGAGCGCCTCGAGCGTCGCATCGGCTGCGGCCATCCCGACAACGTTCCCACAGTAGGTGCCCGCGTGGGCGGTCTGGCCGCGGACTACCGTCTCCATGACCTCTCGTCGGCCGGCGATGGCGGCGACCGGAAAGCCGTTGCCCATCGCCTTGGCGTAGGTCACCAGGTCGGCGCGGACGCCGAAATGGGCCTGAGCGCCGCCGGGGGCGATCCGGAAGCCGGTCTTGACCTCGTCGAAGATCAGCACGATGCCGTACTCGTCGCACAGCCGGCGGAGTCCTTCCAGGAAGCCCGGGCGAGGCATGATGGAGGCAGCATTGCCCAGGATCGGCTCCACGATGATCGCCGCCAGGTTGTGCCAGGCACGGCGCACGGTCGCTTCCAGAAGATCCAGGTCGTTAAACGGGAGGGTCAAGATGAGGGAGTGGATGGCCCGAGGGATGCCCGAAGACTGCGCCTGAGGGATTGGACTCCGTCGGTGGCCCAGCACCTGGGGCCGGGCAGAGGCGGTCGAGAAGAGCAGGTAATCGTGCATCCCATGGTACTGGCCCTCGAACTTGAGCACCATTTCCCGGCCCGTGTAGGCACGGGCGATCCGCAGCGCGTGCATCGTGGCTTCGGTCCCCGAGTTAGCAAAGCGCACCAGGTCCACGCCACACATCCGTACGATGCGCTCGGCGACCTGGACTTCTATGGGCGTGGGGTGGGGAAAGATGGTGCCGTCCGCGATTGCCCGGC
Source organism: Chloroflexia bacterium (assembly GCA_034436115.1). Taxonomy (GTDB): domain Bacteria; phylum Chloroflexota; class Chloroflexia; order DTKN01; family DTKN01; genus DAOTVY01. The sequence continues at coordinate 14,289 of DAOTVY010000030.1, forward strand.
TCACCCGTTCGACCACCGGCTCGTACCCGTGCCCCAGGATCACCGGGCCGAAGCCCAGCTGGTAGTCGATGTACTCCTTGCCATCCGGATCCCAGATGTGCGCGCCCTTGCCGCGTGCGATGGGGAGGGTATCCTCTCCCCAATCGCGAAAGTTCGAGGTGACGCCTCCGGGCATCACCCGTCGGGCACGGGCCATGAGCTCCGCCGACCTGGGTTTGCCTTGCAGCATGGCTTCCTCTCCTTTCTCCTATAGCTCCAAACGCTCTTCCTCTATCCAAATGCCCCGCCGGGCCAGCTCCGCGAAGAACAGCTCGGTCGGGACAGCAATCTCCGGAGGGACGACCCCTTTGGCCTGGATGCGGCCATCGGCCAGCATCTGCGCGCCGATCGAGAGCGGGATGCCGATGTTCTTGAAGTAGGCCGCCGGCCCACCCCAGGCCTCCGGCGACGGGTGACGGTTCCGGTAGCGGAGCATGCAAGGCCGGCCGTCCTTCTCCCCCCGCACCTCGACCACCAGTCCGTAAGCCCAGACCGCGTTCGCGCGCGATTCGGGGACGGCCCAGAGCAACGCCCGCGTGACCTCCCGCGCTGGCCAGGTTTCCCCACCGATGCGAACCGGCTGTTGAGAGAGAAGCCCCCCACGCATCAGCGCGCCCATCAGCTCCATCACGTGCGGTGGGAAGCACCCTCGCACGGTCACACGCCGCACCCCGGGGAACGAACGAGGCAGGCTGTAGACTTCGTCGTGTGGCACCAAGTAGACGCTTTGCTCCCCGATCCACTCGTGGAAGCGCACGCGCTGCTCCCCTGAAAGCGGAGGCGCCGGGTGCCAGCGCCCTTCTTCGTAGTAGCTCTCCTGGCGCTCCTCTTCGTCCGGCGTGAACTCCCAGAGCGTGGTTTCCAGAAGGCCCGGAGCCGGCGCCAAGCAGCGGAAGGCGGCAAAGGCGATGTCGATCTCTAGCACGCGGTCGAGTTGTTCTGCTCCGCGCCGCGCCATCACGTTCGTGATCCCTGGAGTTGCCCCCATTCCCGGGATAAAGGTGACGCCGCGCCGCACCGCCTCCTCGTGGAGAGCGAACTGTGGGTCCTCAGAGGAGAGGTCTAGTCCGGAAACCCCGGCTGCGATGGCGGCTCGGGTTACCACCAGGTCGTAGCGGAAGGGGAGCCCGTTGACCACCACGTCGAAGCCACGGAGCAAACCGGTCAGTGCCGTCTCATCCCCGGCATCGATCGGCACAACCCGCACGCGGGGATCGGCCAGTTCCCGGGCGAGTTCCTGGGCCCTGTCCACGGCCAGCTCGCCGATCACGATCTCTTCAAAGGTGCTGGTGGACACAAGGTCGCGGGTGGTCTCGGAACAAACAGCTCCGGCTCCGCCTAACACGATTACCCGCATGGCGGCGTCCTTTTCGCCCAACACCCGGCCGCTTCTGGCGGACCCCTTTTCACGCCCCTAAGCAGGCGGTTCCTCATCCCGGACGGCGAGATGCAGTTCGCGCAGCTGTTGCTCCGTCACGGGCGCTGGCGCGCCCATCATCGGATCCACGGCCTGGTTGGTTTTGGGAAAGGCGATGACCTCGCGGATGCTCTCCTCATCGGCAAGCAGTGCCACCAGCCGGTCGATGCCCGGGGCAATACCGCCGTGGGGCGGTGCCCCGTACTCAAAGGCCTCGAGCAAGTGACCGAAGCGCGCCTGGGATTCCTCGGGGCTATAGCCCAGCAGGCGGAAGATCCGCTCCTGGACGTCGCGGCGGTGGATGCGGATCGAGCCCGATGCCAGTTCCCAACCGTTGCACACCAGATCGTAGCAATTGGCCCGCACCCGGCCGGGATCACTATCTAGCAGTGGGAGGTCCTCCTCCTTCGGGCTGGTGAACGGATGGTGCTCTGCCTCCCAACGCTTCTCTTCCTCGTTCCATTTGAGGAGAGGAAAGTCGACCACCCAGGCAAAGGCCAGCAGGTCGGGATCGGCCAGGTGGAGTTGCTGAGCGAGATGACGCCTCAAGGCATCCAGCGCTGCGGCCACAACTTTCGGCACATCGGCCACAAGCAACAGGAGGTCCCCGTTTTGCGCTTCCAGGCGCCGAGCGAGCGCCGAGATTTCGTCCGGCAAGAGGTATCGGGCGATCGGAGAACGCACCTCCTCACCGCGCACGGCAAGCCAGAGCAACCCCTGGGCGCCGGCCGCACGGGCCACCTCTTCAAGCCGGGCAAGCTCCTTCCGGCTAAAGCCCGCACACCCCGGAGCCCGCAGCCCCTTAACCTGGCCTCCAACGGCGAGCGTTTGCCGAAAGATCTCCAGATGGCTTCCCCGCAGGATGTCCGAAAGGTCGACCAACGGCAGCCCATAGCGCAGGTCAGGCTTGTCGGTGCCATACCGGGCCATGCTTTCGGCATAGGTGAGGCGCGGGAAAGGAGAGAGCACCCGCTTGTGGGGAACGACGGCGGGGACCATCTCGGTGAGGAGCTCCTCGATCAGGTTGAGGATGTCGTCCTGTTCGACAAAGCTCATCTCCAGGTCCAGCTGCGTGTGCTCCGGCTGCCGGTCCGCGCGCAGGTCTTCGTCGCGGAAGCAGCGCGCGATCTGGAAGTAGCGCTCAAAGCCCGCGACCATCAGCAGCTGTTTCAGCTGCTGCGGCGATTGTGGAAGGGCATAGAACGATCCGGGGTGCACCCTGCTGGGCACCAGGTAGTCCCGAGCGCCCTCAGGGGTGCTCCGGGTGAGGATAGGCGTTTCGATCTCGATAAAGCCCCGAGCGTCCAGGAAATCGCGGATGAACTTGACCACGCGATGGCGCAGCATCAGGTTACGCTGGAGCCGCTCGCGGCGCAGGTCCAGATAGCGGTAACGAAGCCGGATATGGATGTCCTCTTCGGGGTCCTTGTGTACGTAGATGGGCGGAGTTCGCGAGGGGTTCAGGATGCTGGCCTGACACGCGGCCACCTCGATCTCACCGGTGGGCAGTTCTGGGTTGACCATTTCGGCCGGCCGCGCGTGCACCGTGCCCCGCACCTGGAGCACATATTCCGCACGTGCCTCGCGGGCCACCCGAAACGCCTCCGGCGCCTGGGTGGCATCGAAGACTACCTGGACCCTTCCGCTTCGGTCGCGCAGATCGAGGAAAATCAGGGTACCGTGGTCCCGCTGGCGATGCACCCAGCCGGCCAGTGTCACCGTCTGGCCGACATGGTCAAGCCGGAGCTCCCCACACGAGTGATCTTTTAGCATATGGATGTCTCCCGGGGTTCGTGTAAGCCGCTTGGAAGTATTATAGCCATTTCCCGGAAGGATGCAAGCGAAGGAGAACCGGCCTGCCGTCTCGCAGCGGCAGGCCGGTTGCCTGGAGAGGTTTCCCCCTGAGGGGAGGGGCAAGTCCCTGCCTTAGGGCTGGTAACCCTTGAACACGATCGGCAGGTAGATGAAGTACCCGCAGTTCAGCTCGATCGCCCGTTGGGCGACCGACGATCCACAGCTATTCGTGGCGGTGAGGGTTACCGTATACACCCCGGACGCTGCATAGACGTGCACGGGGTTTTCCTCCGTGCTCATCTCGCCATCGCCAAAAGCCCACAGGTACTCCGTCGCATACAGGCTGTCGTTGAAGAAAGAAACCGTGCAGCGCTCAGCGGAATAGTAGAACGCTGCCTGGGGCAACGGACCGGTCACGGCCGTTTCGGCCGAGAACGGCACACAGGTCGCCCCGAGGCAAAGCGTTCCTTCATTCAGGATGGTCTCCGGGCAAGAAGCCGTTACGGTCACGTCGAAAGTCACGGTGATCGTCGTGGGCTGTCCGATCCCCACGAGATGGACCGAGCGATCGCCGGGTGCCCAGTAGACGGTGTTCTCTGCCGGATCATACCAGGCCACCCCCTGGGTCGCCTGGAGGTTCCCGGCGAACTCTGCCCCCGCAGGCACCGGATCGGTCATCAGGAGCTCTGGGTTCAGGTCCGCCGCGGTGATGACGATCGTATACGAGATGCGCTCGCCGTTAATCGCCTCCACGGGGGCCGTCTTGCTTGCCCCGAAGGTGGGACCGACCGGACAGCTTCCGGTCAAACGCTCGTGGAACACCGTCGGCGTAAAGCCACCCGAGGAGCCGCCCACCACATGGAACATCCCGAGCTGGCTATCGCCTTCGACGCGGTAGACCGCGTAGAGCGGGTCCGCCCCGTAGTGCCAGGACATGTCGCTCTGGCTGAAGTACATCGAGTGCTGCCACAGCTGGAAGGCAGCGTTTGCACCATTCGCCACCCAGAGCTGGTAATCGCCGGCGTCCACCACAAAGGAGTCGGCCGTCCCCCACACGCCCTCGAGCATCGGCCCAAGGTCCGCGTTGGGCGGGTTGAAGACGCCGGCGCCGATGTCGTAGCACTGGGTGTCCGGGAAGACCACGCTCGACGCGTCCACACCGCTTCCCACGCATACAGCCCCCTGGGTCCCGATCCAGGGCACGTACCAGGAGGCGTGGAAGTCAAAGCCAGCCGGGTGGTGGGTAAAGTTGCCCAGGTTCTGCACGGTGTTCGTCGCCGGGTCGTAGCGGTAAAGTGTGGACACGTTCCCGCCGCCAGGAGTGGTCGCCCCGCCGGAGATGTAACAGACGTTCGTCGTGCCATCGACTTCGAGCATCGACAGGACATCGTGTGCCCACAGGCCGTTGGCGGGAAAGCCCGAGGGGACCGGAGGCGTGTCCCAGGAGTTGGTGGCGATGTTGTAGCGGTGCAGCGTTGTCACCCCGCTTGCGGTGTCCGGGAAGAGGACCACCACCGGCTCGCCGGAAGCGTTCAACCCCAGGCAGCCATCCACCGGGTATTGGATGACCGGGCTCGGTTCACTGGCCCCCGTGGTCCAGCTGTCCGTCTCGGGGTCGTAGATGCCGACCATGCCATTGGCGCCGTACCCACCAACCAGGTAGGTCTTGCCCTGCCAGTGGACCACCACATCGTCCATGCTGACGAAAGGAGCCGGTGCCCGGGGTTCCCAGAGGCCACCCACGCGGACACAGGTTTCAGCACTCGCGGTGTCCGTGTAGCCGGTTGTCGCCCCTTCGACCAGGATGTCGACCGTGTCGCAGTCGCCCGGGGAGTACCCAAGGGGGATGGTCACCGTGAGGACGAGCGGAGCCGACCCACCCTGGGGGATCGGCCCGACCATGCTGGGGCCGACCACGGGCCAGACATTACCGCTATAGGTCACGCTGAACGTCTCATCGGAGCCCGTGAAGTTCAGGACGGTAAAGGGATGCGGCACCGCGTCCCCAGGGCAGGCGGCGGCGCTATGGGTATCAGGGGTGACGATGACCCCGGTGGGGAGCCCGATCTTGAAGGCGGTGCCGTCCGGGCAGGAGTTGGCCTGGCGGCAGGCGTACTGCAGGCCGTAGTCGCCCGGGACGTTCGCCCCCTGGATCCCCTCCACCGAGTTGCTGCAGTTCTCCGCCCCACCGTCGTTGTACTGGAAGATCATATCCCCGCCGGAGGTGAGA
>DAOTVY010000031.1:0-13975 GCA_034436115.1 Chloroflexia bacterium
CTTCCACGCGCGGGAGATACACGTCAAAGGTCGTGCCCCGCCCGGGTTCGGACGAAACCTCGATCTGCCCTTGGCATTTCCGTACGATGTCCCAGACGGTGGCCAATCCCAGCCCCGTTCCCTGGCCAGAGGCTTTCGTGGTAAAAAAGGGTTCGAAGAGGCGAGTCAGCACTTCCTGGGACATCCCGGCACCGGTATCGGATACCCGGAGCCGCACAAACGGTCCGCCCGGACCTCCTGACCCAAGGGATGATCCGAAATCGACCTGCAGTGTCTCCACGGTTACCCGTCCCCCCTGGGGCATCGCATCTCGCGCATTCACCACCAGGTTCACGACGACCTGTTCGACCTGCGCACGATCTGCGCTGACCAGGCATGGTCTGGGATCCAGGACGACCGACAACTCGATCGCTTCGCCGATCAAACGGCGCAACATGCGCTCCAGATCCCTCACGACCTCGTTGAGGTCGAACAGCTGAGGCGTATAGGTCTGTCGTCGGGCAAAGCCCAGCAGTTGCCGGGTGAGACGGCCCCCTTGCTCCACGATCCGCAGCACCTGCTCCAGATCGCTATGCGCCGGGCTATCCGCTGGCAGAGCACAACGGGCAAGGGTCGCGTAACCCTGGAGGGCGGTCAGAAGGTTGTTGAAGTCGTGGGCGATGCCTCCGGCGAGCCGTCCCAAAGTCTCCATCTTTTGAGCCTGGAGAAACTGCGCTTCCAGCCGCTTTCGCTCCGTCAGGTCGTGTGCGATGGCCAGGAACCCCGTCGGGCGTCCCTGGCCATCGAGCACCAGCGAGAGGCTCAGTTGGACCGGGATCGGCCGGCCGTCCTGCGACATAGCCGTATACTCCAGACCCTGGACCAGCCCTTGCTCCAGTACCCGCGCGGCGACTTCGTCCAGCAGTTCCCGCTCGGCCGGTGCGAAGAGCTCGAACGCATCCCGGCCCTCGAGATCCTCCCTTCGCGCTGCGCCATACAGCGCGGCAGCTCTCTGGTTCACCATCCGGATCCGGCCTTCCAGGTCGGTGAGCACGATCGCATCGGGAGAAGTCTCCACAAGGGTACGATACCGCTCCTCGCTTGCGCGCAACGCTTGTTCGGCATGCCAGTGTTCTGTTACGTCGTGGACCAGGGTAACCACCTGGATGACCCGGCCGCTGTCCACGATGGGGAGCTTGTGCGTCTCCGTGACGAACAGCCGGCCATCGATCCAGGTATGTTCCAGCGTCGAGAGTGGCTGGCCGGTCAGGAAAACCTGCTCGTATTCCTGACGCACCTGATCCGACAGGAAAGGAAAGAGCTCGAACAGCGGGCGACCGATGATCTCTGGCCCAACGCCTAGTTCCTCTGCCCGGCGTCGCAACGCCTGGTTACACAGGACCACCCGCATCTCCGCGTCCACCATATGGATCGGATCCGCCAGCGCGTCGATGGTCACCCGGTACTGTGCCTCAGACCGGCGGAGGGCCTCCTCGGCACGCTTACGGTCGGACACGTCGCGCGAAACCCCGATGACCGCTTCTACCCGACCATCCCGCCCCCAAAGGGGCGCCAGCGAGGTCTCAAGCCAACGCTGTTGCCCCTGGAACTCCATCGCGTCCTCCACAAAAAGGGGTGTGCCGGACGCGAACACCTGGTCCAGGTTTCGGCGCTGCCGCTCGAAAGCGCCAAAGAGCTCCTCCGGTCGCCGGCCCAAGATGCTTTCTGCCGGACAACCGATCATCCGGGCAGCTGCACTGTTCACATACAGCACCTGCCCTTCTTTTCCGATCACAAAAATCGCATCTCTTGCCGCCTCGGCCAGCGTGTAGTACCAGTGATCCTCCGGGCGTCCGGCCTGCTGTGGCGATTCGAGCCTCTCGCCGGGACGAAGGACCCACCCCAGGCGGCTCACTTCTCCCTCGTCATCGGCAAGCGCGATCACGGTGGCCAGGAGCTCCCTCGGAGTCTCACCACCCCGACGGTACTCCATCCACCCGCTCCATACTTCGCCGGGGGCCAGGGAATCCGGGCCTCTGCCCAGCCATTCCCGCAGGCATCGTCCGGCTAGCCCCTGCTTTCCCTCGCCGAGCAGCCTCGCTGCTGCCCGGTTGGCCCACCGAATTGTCCCCTGAGCGTCGCTCAAGAGGAGCGCCTCCGGCAGCTCTTCCAGGAAGGCCCGATAGAGCTCCGATTCGCCTTCCAACTCGCGGATCCTTGCCTCCAGTTCCGCGAGCAGCGATCCTGTGATCTGCTCCCCATTTCCCTTCCCGCTTAGGTGGGTCCGGAGCACTTCAAGGTGCTCGAACAAGCCCGGTCGCTGCTCCCTGTGCTCCATATCGACTCCTCCGCAATGTGAACGTCTTCCTGCTCCCGCTTTGCCCGCTCCCGTTGTTCCTGCAGCGGGCGATACCGCTCCACGCTCCGGAAAACGTTGATGTACAGTTCCGGGCAGGTACGGCGCAACTCCGACAGGAATGCTCGCAGCTGCCCGCGCACGCCAATGCGGCTGAACGGGCAATTGCTTTCGTAGACTGGAAGGTCGAACAGGCGCGCGAAGCGCCGCAGTTCGTGACTCTGCAGGAACGTGAGCGGGCGGATCAGGGTCAGGGCGCCCCCGAAAAGGGGATAACACGGTTCCGGGCGTTCCAGCCGGCCGTGAAGCAGCAGGTTCATGAGCGTGGTCTCGACGATATCCTCTAGGTGATGCGCCAAGGCCAGTTTGTTGCATCCCAGCTCGTGGGCTGCGATAAAGAGCGCCTTGCGCCTGACCCAGCTACAACGGAAGCACCCCGGGGTCTCGTTTCGAAAATCGACCGTTTCGATGCGATAGGGAACCCCTTCCCGTCGAAAGTGCTCTTCCAGCACCTCAGGCGGCGGGGCCCCGACATCCCAGCCGATGTAGGATACGTGGAGGGCGACGATATCGTAGGAAGGCGGGAAATAGTTCGGCCGTTCTCGAAGCAGGCGCAGCAACGAGAGGCTGTCCTTTCCCCCAGAAACGGCCACCGCGATGCGATCCCCCTCCGCAATCATATGGTACATCGAAACGGCGCGGTTCACCTTCCGCAGGTAGAAGCGCAGCGTGCGCCGCAGGCGGATATCGCGCTCAGTGGCCATGCTAACCCCTCCGGGCCTCTACCGCTTCCCGGTACACGCCGAGGGTTCTCCCGGCGGCTTCGTCCCACGAGAAGCGGCCGGCCCGCTCCAGGCCACGCGTTCGCAGCTGCGCGCGCAGCGCGTCGTCGCCCCACAAGCGTGCCATGGCCTCTGCCCAGCCCTCGGTGTCCTCGGGGGCGATCAGCCACGCGGCATCCCCCAGGACTTCCGGAAGCGCTCCAGCGCTGGAGGCGATGACCGGCGCACCGCAGGCCATGGCCTCCAGAGGGGGCAGCCCAAAGCCCTCGTACAGGGAAGGGAATACGAACAGGCGTGCCGCACGGTAGAGCCAAACCAGGTCGCCCAGGGGAAGGCTGCCGATAAACGCCACCTCCTGGGCCAGGCGCAGCTCGTTTACGACCCGGAACACCTCCTGGGAGAGCCAGCCCTCCTCTCCGACGATCACCAGGCGGGGATGGGGTTCCAAATCGGGATACCGCTCGCGCATGCGATGAAAAGCGCGCAGGAGACCGGGAAGATTCTTGCGGGGCTCGATGGTCCCCACGAAGAGGGCGAACTGCTGCGGTGCCAGGACATAGCCGGAAAAGGTGCGCCGATCCTCAGGGGGCACTTCGTACGGATGGAAGGCCGGCCCGGCCGCCATGTAGACGACCGTGACCTTCTCCTCAGGGATGCCCAGCAACTCCAGGACATCGCGCCGCGTACATTCGGAATCGACGATCACCCGCTCGGCGCTCCTCACCGCCCGATGCACCCGGCCGTAGTAGCGGGCGGCCTGAGGGGTCACCAGATGCGGAAAACGCAGGAAAGCCAGGTCGTGCACTGTGACCACGCCCGCAAAGGCCCGACGCTCGGGAAGGACAAAGTCCGGACTGTGGAACAGGTCAAGCCGGAGCGGAAGCAGCTCCAGCGGCAGCGTGAAGTGTTCCCAGCGGTGGTGGCTGGGCGTCCAAACCGGCACGTGGCGCAAGTTGGGCGCCTGCAACAGCGGGCCCCTTTGGCGGCGGTCCTGGAGGAGCAGGAAGCGCTCCCGAGGAGCGATCCGGGTGAGCGCTTCGACCAGCCGCAAGGTGTATTGGCCGATCCCTGCCCTCCGGTAGAACAGCAACCGTCCATCGATGGCTACGCGCATCGTTCCCCCCACGACACCCCGTCCTTCACCATGCTCCCACCTGCCTAACCCTTTGCCCACCCTCAGCCAGCGCGCCCGGTGATGTAATCCTCGGTCAGCTTCTGGCTCGGGTTGGTAAAGATCGTGCGTGTGGGGGCATACTCTACAAGCTCCCCCAACCAAAAGAAGCCCGTCCAGTCGGAAACGCGGGCTGCCTGTTGCATGTTGTGCGTGACGACCACGATGCAATAGCGCTCCTTCAGCTGCTGCATCAGCTCTTCGATCTCCAGCGTGGCGATCGGGTCGAGCGCCGAGCAGGGCTCGTCCATCAGGATAACTTCGGGGCGCACCGCGATCGCCCGGGCGATGCAGAGCCGCTGCTGCTGCCCCAAAGAAAGGCCGAGTGCGTCCTGACGCAGGTTGTCCTTAACCTCATCCCAAAGGGCCGCCGCCCGTAAGCTTTCTTCCACGATTTCGGCGAGCGCGGGCCCACGTGCCAGCCCCAACATCCGCGGGCCGAAGGCCACGTTATCAAAGACGGACTGTGGAAAGGGATTCGGGCGCTGGAAAACCATCCCCACCCGCCGGCGCAATTCTACCACGTTCGTCGTTGGCGCATAGATGTCCCGGCCATCCAGCAGCACCCGCCCTTCGACCCGCGTCCCCGGAATCGTATCGTTCATTCGGTTGAGGCAGCGCAGAAAGGTCGATTTCCCACACCCCGACGGTCCGATCAGCGCGGTAATCTGGCGGTCCTCGATTTCTAGGGTGATGTTGGAAAGCGCCCGAAAGCGGCCGTAGTAAAACTCGAGATGCTGTACCTGGATCTTGGGGTTCTGAACCATCCGCTTCACCCGAACCTTCCGGTTACGTAATCCTCCGTCCGGCGATCCCGAGGATTCGTGAACAGTTCCCTACCCGGTCCAGCCTCGACCAGCTCGCCCATCAGGAGAAAGGCCGCGTAGTCGGCGATACGGGCAGATTGCTGGATACTGTGGGGCACGATGACGATCGTGTAGGACGACCTCAACGCAAAGAGCGTCATCTCGACCTTTGCGGTCGAGATCGGGTCCAATCCCGAGGTGGGCTCATCGAGCAGTAGCACTTCCGGCTCCAGGGCCAGGCTGCGCGCGATACACAGCCGTTGCTGCTGGCCGCCGGAAAGGGCGCTTGCGGGCTCGTCCAGTCGGTCCTTTACCTCGTCCCAAAGAGCCGCCTGGGTCAGGCTTCGCTCCAGGATCTCATCCAGCCGGGCGCGATCGCGGATACCCGCCAGGCGCGGACCGTAACAGACGTTCTCCCGGACGGTCCCCGGGAGCGGGAGCGGCAGGGCGAACACCATCCCCACCCGCCGGCGCAGCGCGATGACGTCGACCCCTGGAGCGTAGATGTCCTGCCCATCCAGGAAGATCCGCCCGGTCATCTGTGTCCCTTCCACCAGGTCGTTCAGGCGGTTGATCAGCCGCAAGAGGGTGGTTTTTCCCCCGCCAGCCGGGCCAAAGAGGACGGTGATCGCCCGGGCCGGGATGTCCAGGGTGACGTCTTTCAGCGCGGGCTGCGACCCGTAGGCGTAGCTAACATGCTCAATGCGAATCTTGGGTTCGTTCACCACGGTCGCTTCCTCCGGAAGTAGCTCCGGATCACGGTCGCCGACAGGTTGAGCGAGAGCACCAGGATGAGGAGCACCAGCGCCGTTCCGTACTGTACCTGCAGCGGCATCCCCGGCACCTGAGTGCTGATCACATAGAGGTGATAGGGCAGGGCCATCGTTTCGTCGTAGAGTGAGCGCGGCAGCCGGGGCAGGTAGAAGGCTGCCACGGTAAACAGGATCGGTGCCGTTTCTCCAGCCGCCCGGAGCAGTCCCAGGAGCACACCGGTGATGATCCCAGGCAACGCCTGGGGCAGGACAATGTGGCGGATGCCTTGCCAGCGGGTGCCTCCCAGGCTGGCGTTGACCGTTCGGAACTCGGCAGGGACGGCGCGGAGCGCCTCCTCAGCGGCGCTGATCATCACAGGCAGCGTCATGATCGCCAGCGTCAGCGCCCCTGCCAGGATGGAGGAACCGAAACCCAAGAACAGGACGAAGAGGCCCAACCCGAACAGGCCGTAAACCACGGACGGGATGCCCGCCAGGTTGATGATCGCCAGGCGGATCAAGCGCGTGAGCGGAGTATCCCGCGCATATTCCGCCAGGTAGATGGCCCCTCCGATGCTGACCGGGATCGCCGCCACCGCCGTTCCGAACGTCAGAGCGATCGTCCCCACGATCGCCGGGAGGATTCCGCCCTCGCGCATCCCTTCGCGCGGCATGGCGGTGAGAAACTCCCAGGAGATCGCCCCAGCGCCGCGCACCACGATGCTCCCCACCACGAATAGGATAGGGACCACCACAACCACCGAAAGAAGAGCCAATAAGGCAAAGCCGAGGCGCTGCGCCCGATGGCGACCCATCAGCGCAACCCTCCCCGTCGACGTTTTTGGAAGATCGCGGCCGCTGCTGTCAGGTTGATGACGAAAGTGACCAGGAACAGGATAATCCCAACGCCAAAGAGCACATGGTAGTGCGTGCTGCCCTGGGCCACTTCTCCCATCTCCGCGGCAATGGTGGCGGTCATCGTACGCACCGGCCGAAAGAGGGAATCCCAGGTCACAGGCATGCGGGCGGCGTTCCCGGTCACCATCATCACCGCCATGGTCTCCCCGATCGCGCGCCCCATGCCCAGCATGATCGCGGTCAGCACGCCTGAGCGCGCTGCCGGGACGACCACGTGCCAGATCGTCTGCCACTGGGTCGCCCCCAGGGCCAGCGCAGCATCGCGGTAGCTCTTGGGGACAGCATCCAGCGCGTCCTCCGCCACGCTGATGATCGTCGGAAGCGACATGTAGGCCAAGACGACCGCCCCGGTAAAGGCCGTGAGCCCCGTCGGCATGCCCAGCACCCGGCGGACCAGTGGCGCAAGCACGGTCATGCCGAAGAACCCAAGCACCACCGAAGGGATCCCCGCCAGCACCTCGATCATGGGCTTGAGCACGTCCCGCGCCCAGGGCGGGGCGACCTCACGGATAAAGACCGCCGTGGCTACCCCCAGCGGCACCGCCATCGCGATCGCCGTCAGCGTGACCAGAAGTGAACCCAGGATGAGGGGCAGCGTGCCATACAGTCCGAAGGTTGGGTACCAGCGCTGGCCGAAGAGGTTTTCCAGCGAGACCTGGAAGAAAGCCGGGAGCCCCTCGCGCAGGAGGAAGAGAAAGATCAGCACCACAAAGGCGATGGTCGAAACGCCGGCCACCCGAATGGCCGCCTCGATGGCGAATTCCGCCCAGCGTCGCCGCGCTCTCGGCAGTCCTGCGGCTCGTTCCATTCCCGACTCCTCGCGACACTGCCGTTAATCCAGCGGAACGAAACCCAGCCGGGCCACCTGTTTCTGACCTTCCGTTCGCACCCACTCCAGGTAAGCGCGAACCGCTCCCTGGGGCTCGCCGGCCGTGTACATGTAGAGCGGCCGGGCGATCGGGTAAGAGCCGTCCTTCACCGTTTCCACCGAGGGCAGTACGTACGGTCCACCGGCCTCCCGGGCTACCGCGACCACCTTCTGCCCCTCGGTCACATAGCCCAGGCCATCGTAGCCAATGGCGTTCGGGTTCTGTCGGATTTCGGCGCTGATGCCCTCCGAAGAAGGCATCAGGAGCGCATCCGGGGAGAACAAAAGGTCGCTCTTCTGGCCCAGCCGCACCACGTGCTCCAAGAAGTAGAGATAGGTGCCTGAGTTCGATTCCCGGGAAAGGAGGACGATGGGGCGGTCCTCGCCTCCCACCTCGCGCCAGTTCGTGATGCGACCGGTGTAAATGTCGGAGAGCTGCTGCAGCGTCAGGCCCGCCACCGGATTGGACGGGTGCACCACCACCGCGATGGCATCGTAGGCCACGACAAACTCCACCGGAGTGATCCCGTTGGCTTCCGCGGCCGCCCTCTCTTCCTCCTTCATTTCGCGCGAGGCGTTCGCGATGTCGATGGTCCCGTTGATCAGGGCCGCGATCCCGGTGCCCGAGCCGCCCCCGGTGACCGAGATCCTCACTTCCGGATGCTCGGCCGCATACGCCTCCGCCCAGGCGAGCGCCAGGTTCACCATCGTATCGGACCCCTTCACCACGATCGTCTGTCGAGCGGGCAGCGTCGGTGTACCAGGCTCCGGTTGCTGACAGCAGGAAAGGAAGACGATGAACAAGACGAGCAAGGAAAGAAGGGAGTACGGGCGAGAAAATGCCCGCCGGCAAGCAACCCCGGGCGTCCGCAGGAGCCCGGGGAAACGGAACGGTGAGCGTGGAGGCAAGTTGGTCATCTTCCTCACCCAGAGACAGTCTATTGTAGTATACCATGCCTCCGCGCAGGCTGCAAGGTTGACAGGCCTGGAAGCCCATGGTAAAATAGAAGCACTCGGGGATGCAATGGGTTCGACAGGGAGGAAACGATCCGGGCCGCGAGCCGAGGCGCCTGACCTCGCTAAAACGGGCAATGCCAATAAGTGGCAACACCTTCACTCGCGCCCCTGTGGCGCTTGCTGCGTAAGTAACGCGGCACGTCCTACCGGACCTCGCCCTGGTGGGTGCGGCTAGGGCGTCGAAATGCCAGGGTGCTCTTGCCCCGAACGCCGGCTAAGGGCAGGAAAAGACGCCAGTCGGCTGGCCCGGGGGAACCCTGCCGGTAGGGGTTCCTCGGGCGACAGCAAAATACCGGCTACGCTCGTAGAAGCCCGGTAGGGAACTCTCTGGACAGGGGTTCGATTCCCCTCATCTCCACCAATCGAGCGCGGGGCGCCGGAGAGCCGGTTGCCCCGCGGCTCTCATTCGGTAGTCACGGCATAATAGCAGCGCCCTTCCGGCACCGCACGGAACTCCTCGATTTCCCACCGCACCCCAGCACCCGCCGCCTCCACGAGCATTGTCTCCGCAGGGATATGGAGGATGCCGTGTGCCTGATGGGCGCGGCAAAAGGGACGCACCCGCTCCACATCCCCCCCGACCGCGGCCAGCAGGGCGCAATCGTCCCCCAGCGGTGCAGCGAAAACGACCTTTTCCGGAAGAAAGAGGACAGGGCGGGGATAGTGGTACCCAAGGAGGCGTGCCAGCAACCGTTTGATCCGTCCAACCACAGGCTGCCGGTCGATCGCGCGCTCCCAGTAGTACGCTTCCAGGGTCAGGAAGGCTGCCCGGGCATCCGCGCCAGCGATTCGATAGCGCTCCTTCAGCTCCTGGGCCAGCCGGGCGATCGCCCCACGCTCCAACGATTCGCGAAATCGGCCGGCCGTACGCCGAACGGCCTCCTCTACACCGAGCTGCTCGGCAAGGGCAACTTCCTCCGCCAACGCCTCCCGCCAAGCCTGAAAGTCAAAGCCGAGCTCCACGTCCTTCCCCCTTTCGGCGCCACCATACCACAGCAATAGAGAAGGGCACCAACGCCAAGCCAAAACAGGGCAGGCCAGGGCGCTTTTCGTCCCCCGCTGGTGTCGTCCCGGGAGTGGGAACCGCTGTTGCGGTCCGTGTGGGGACCGCCGTGGGGACCTCGGGCGTTCCCCGAAGCCCTACGTGGTCGTGCCAGGCCTGCAGGAACTCCTCGAACGAAAGCCCGTAAATCTCCTGGAACGCTCGCTCCCTGTCGAACCGGACACCAGCGGTCTTGAAGGCATGGAGGTATTCGCCCAGCTTTGCCCACCCATACTGCTCGATCAGGAACCGGACCATGCTGTAACTCTGGGCATACGCCAGCACCGCCCGCTCATAGTCGGCCGGGAAACCGCCCACGATAAACTCGATGGGGAGCAGCGTGCCCTCCGCGGCCGCCAGGGATACCAGGAGATCGTAGTAGGCGTTTGTCCGGCCCTCGCTATAGACTGCCAACCCTTCGTCGAGCCAGGACGGAGGAGTCACGTAGGGGTTGTCCGTCAGCTGGAAGAAGAGAAGGTGCGCGATCTCGTGCGGGATCACGCGCGCCAGGTATTCCTCATCCCCAGGGGCGATCGTCTGCACCGTTAGCCCCATGGCCGGGAAAGCACGCCCGCCAACCCAATCCTTCATGCGCGGGAAGGCGGAACGAAAGTCCTCCTCACTTCCGTATACCACGATGCGGATCGGGAAGTCCAGATGCGCGCCCAGCCCGGCCTCAAGCGTTGTGAGGGATGACCTAGCCTTCTCGTACAGCTCTGCACCAAATGGCTCCCCCCCCGCATACCAAAACACCGTCAGCGATTCGTCCGAGCGCGTCTGCCAGTCGAAACGGACGTCGTCGTAGTAGAAGGTGCGCTCTTCGGTCTTGAGCACATGGCCGGCCCGGTCGCGGATTTCCCAGCGGTACAGGATCGGCGCTCCAGGAGGAACGGTCAGGTGCTCCGTGTACCAGCGATACGAAGCCCGCACCCGCGGCCCCGGTGTCAGATCTAGTGGTACCTGGGTCTCTGACTCGGAACCGCGCAGCCGGTAGAAGAGTTTGATCCGCGCGATCTCTGTCGCCTGGCCTTCGACCTCGATGTGAAAGAGCAGCTCCACCGGGAACCGGTTTTCCATTTCCTCCGAAACGATCCGAATGGACGGTTCCTGCGCTGCCGTCGGGAACGGAATGACCAGGGACAACAACAGGAGTGGCAGAAGGACTCGCCTCATGAACGTGCAACCCCCGGGGGCGGCGTCACCACGGGTAAGGTCAGCAACGCGTGGGGCACGATGAGCACCTCCGCCTCCGCCCCCTGATGCTGCTGCACCCACTCGAACGCCTCCTCCATGGTCGCTGCCGGGATCATCTTGGCCTCGCGCACCACCTCCGGACAATGCGCGCCGACGACGATGATGTTCGCCTCGCAGAGCACCTTGGCCACGACGAAGGCACGTTGCTCGCCCGGAGGATATCCTTCGCGCCGCAGCTGTTCGACCAGGGCCGGCATGCTGGAGGCGTTCTTCAGCGCCTGATAGAAGCGCTGCTCCCCCGCCCCTTCGCCCGCCCCTTCCGGACAAGGCGCGGGAATGATGTAGGTGCCGCCCGGCCGTACCACCGGGGTGGGCGCGAAGTGAAGGTAGGTCGCCGCGCGCGAGGCCTGGTAGAGGTTCGCATCTTTCGGGAACCCCACCCCGGCCACAGCGACATCGTACGGATGCGGGATCGGCACCTCATAGAGCGAGCGCGCCACCTCGACCAGTTCCCGGAACGCTTCCACGGGATCCCCCGCGCGCACCGCTACGACCTGCTTCTCGTCGTCGAGCACCAGGTTGACGATGAAGCGGAGTCCGGCGCGGCGGGCAGCTTCCTCGAGCGCCTCGCGGAACGGGTTCCCTTCCACCCGCCCAAGCCGGGTCGCCGGGTGTTCCAGCATCTGGGGCCCGTGGGTATAGGCGATCATTGCCTCCCCTGCGGCCCCTACGGCCAGCGTTTTGGCCCCGCCGGAGTAGCCGGCGTATTGGTGTGGTTCTACCAGGCCCGTGGCGATCAGAAGGTCCGACTCGTAGGCGATGCGGTTGACCGAAAGCGGAATGCCGCTCTCTGTGCGACCCAGGTCCACCAGCGCTTCCGGATCGCGAGCATCGTGGTCCACCACGCGATAGCGGCGGACTACTTCCAGGCCCAGCTTGGCGATCTTTTCCGCCTCGGTGCTGGGACGGTGCATCCCGACGCCACAGAGAAAGGTGATGTTCTCTTCCGCAACGCCTGCAGCCAGCAGCTCTTCCAGGATGGGTCCCACCAGCAAAGCGTCCGGACAGGCACGGGTGACGTCGGTAAAGACGATGCACACCCGATCTGTGGAGCGAGCCATTTCGCGGAGCCGGGGAGTGCCCACGGGATGAGCCAGCGCGTCCCGCACGGCGGCCGGCACGTCAGGCAAGGGGGGCAGGCGACGGGATTCGAGCACCGTGCCATGCATCCCGGGAGGGAGGTCGAATGCCAGCTCCCCTTTCCCGTAGGGAACGCGGTACATGCCTCACCTCCTTTGGAAGGTGCAATGGCCTACAGGTCGAACGGGACCCCAACCTCCTGAGCAATGGCGCGCAGGTCATCGTACACCTTGCCCAGGAGCGGGACACCCTCCACACGGTTGCGTTCGGCCGCCTCGAACTCTTTCTCGCCGTGGATGAAGATGCGCGTCTGCCCTTCTGCCTTGGGCGAATCCTTTAGGCGGCGGATGATGTCGTCCATCGTTGCGCGGAATTCCTCCACTGGTCGGAAGCCATCGATACGCAGCGCGCCGAAAAAGTGCCCCACGTTGGCCGGCAGGGGCTTCCCTTCCGGCGTCCGGGGGTAGATCGTATCCGCATACCCGGCTCCAGGAAGCACCCCGGAAAGGATATCCACCAGCAGCGCCAGACCGTATCCCTTGTGCCCGCTCAAGAGTTCCCCTGCCCCACCGAGCGGCAGCAGGCCACCACCGGCGCGGTTCTTCAGGTTGCGCAGGACACGGGCGGCGTCCGTGGTATCCAGACCTCGCTCATCGGTGGCCCAACCGATGGGCATTTCTTTTCCGAGCCGCTCGTAGACCTCGAGCTTGCCGCGCGGCACGGTGCTGGTCGCCATATCGAGCACGAAGGGGCGCTCTTTGCCGGCCGGCGCAGCCACGGCAATCGGGTTGGTCCCGAGCATCGCGTCCCGGCCGAACGTAGGGACCACCAGAACGTCGGCGTTGGTCAAGGAAAGGCCGATGAGGTTTCCCTCCTGCAGGGCCATCATCGCGTAATACCCCGCGATGCCATAGTGGTTCGAGTTGCGCACTGCCACAAAGCCGGCGCCCACCGCCTTGGCCTTTTCGATCGCCAGCCGCATGGCACGGACGCCCACCGGTTGGCCCAAGCCGGCACCGCCGTCGATCAGCGCTGTGGCCGGGGTCTCGTGCACGAGGCGAATCTCGGGACGCGGGACCATTACGCCGTCCCGGATGCCCTGCACATAGCGCCGCAGCCGGGCCACCCCGTGGGAATCGATGCCCCGGAGGTCAGCTTCTACGAGCACATCGGCCGTTATCGCGCTATCCTCCGGGGGCACGTCCAGGGCCACGAAAACGCGGGTGACGAACTCGCGGAGCCGCTCGGGGGAAACACGGATGCTTTCGCCTGCCGCCATGGCTTCCTCCTCCTTCGGACTGAAAGGGCACGATCCGCGGGCTTCAGTATAGCACTGGGGAGGCCTTCTTGCAAAGCGCTTGGCAAGCAGGGTCGCCTTCTGGTATAATCATAACCAAAAGGACAGGGTCCGGAAACTCCCTGCCCCACCAGTATGGGTTCTCCATGGCCTTGCTAAAACGACTGGGAGGACAACCTCCGGGAGCATCCGAGGAAAGCGGGGCGTTGAGCCGCCGCCTGGGGGCACCTCCTCCCGCGCCAGACACCTCCGCTTCAGGCGAAACTGGCCAGCGCGGGGAAAAACCTAGTCCACCATCCGATGTGCCCGCTGCTTCGGGCTCGGAGGGATTGGCCGCGCGTCTTCAGGCATCGGAAGAGGAACCGGGGATCACCTTCGGCCGCAAGGTGCGCCGCGCTCCCCCAGACCCCCTCACCTCCCTCCGCTTCCGCCTCCAGGAGCGCGTTATCGCCGCCCTCGGCCCCCGCTACCCCTCCATCGACCGCACCACCGCCCGCCGCATCATGGAGCAGATCCTCGACGATATCCTCCGCTCCGAACCCCTCCTCCTCGGCCGCACCGACCGCCAGCGCCTCGCCCGCGACCTCGAGGCCGAACTCTGGGGCTTCGGCCCCCTCCAGCCCCTCCTCGACGACCCCTCCATCACCGAAATC
>DAOTVY010000032.1:0-2186 GCA_034436115.1 Chloroflexia bacterium
ACGTTGGCCCACGACCTGCGCCAGCCGCTCCCGGAGGCGCTCCGCAGCCGTTTCGAGGCAGTGGAGACCGACCCTCCGTATACCGAGGCCGGCCTGCGTCTGTTCCTGGCGCGCGCGCTGGAAGGGCTGAAGGCGGGGGCCGGATGGGACCTCTTCCTTTCGTTTGCCCCTCGGGACCCGGCGGGGCAGCATACGCTGCTTCGGGTGTGCCTGGAGCTGGGGCTGGCCGTTTTTTCCATCACTCCGGACTTTAACCGGTATGCGGGGGCAGCGACCCTTGCGGGAAGCAGCCAGTTCCTGCACCTGCGGACGACGGAGGCACGTCCCGAGCCCCTGGGACCTTACGAAGGCCCGCTCTATACACGCGAGGTCCGCCCGGCGCTGCGGCGGTATCGCTGCCTGGGGTGCGGCCGTCGTTTTGTGGTGGGGCCAGGGGGCGAAATCACGGCGATCGAGGCGCTGAAGGGCGCGGGATGTCCCTCCTGTGGCGGTCATCGCTTCCGGGCCGGCCGGCTGCTGGAAGGAGTGGAAGAACATGCCTGATGGCTTGCAGATCACGAAAGAGGCCCTGGAACAGTATCGCTCCCAAGCGGGGGCAAGAGCCTTCTTCGAGACGCTGGGGTATCCCACGATGGACCCGCTCCCCTGGGAGCCGGCTGACCTGCCCCAGGGCGCGCGGAAAACGGTCCGCTCCGTGCATCAGATCGTCCACTTGGGGGATGGTTCTCCCTTCCGGATCTTCCACGTCGAGCTGAATTGCGGGGCGATCCGCCGCTCGGACGTGCGCCGCTTCCTGGAAGCCTTCTACCGGCATTATCCCCAGGGCGAGAACCTCTTTGTCTTCTCTCCCGGCTGTACGGGTGGGCAAGATGCCTGCCCCTACGAGGAACTGGCCTTTGTCTCCCCTCGACGCCTGCCGGCCCTCCGAGGGTCCAGCCCGGTGCGCTTGTGGCTGCGCATCCTTCAGGTGCAAAGGGAAAGGCCCTACCGCACCGACTTGGAAGTCCTAGACCGAATCCGGGCCGACGGGACCCGAAATCCCGAAGAAATCTGGCAGCGCCACGAAGAGGCGTTCAGCGTCCAGCGCGTCACGGAGCAGTTCTTCCAGGACTACCGGCGGGTCTTTACCCGCCTCCAGGAGCACCTGGAGAAGTCCCACCCGCAAAACGACCGGAAATGGGCCCGCGATACCACCCACCAGCTCCTCAACCGCATCATGTTCCTCTACTTCATCGCCCGCAAAGGCTGGCTCCTGGGCCCCGAGGGAAAGCCGGACCGCGACTTTATGCGGCACTTCTGGGAGGCATATCGGCAGGCAGGGACGCAAGATGCTTTCCATCGGGACTGGCTGGATGTCCTCTTCTTCGAAGCGTTCAACGGCCGCTTCCAGAACCGGGAGGATTACCGCCGGCGCTTCCCGAAATGGGTCCTCGACGCCCTGGCCCAGGCCCCCTTCCTCAACGGCGGCCTCTATACCCGGCGCCCCGGCCTGGACGACCGCCTGGAACGGCCCTTCCCCGATGAAGCCTTTGCTCTTCTCTTTGAGCAGTGGACCGACGGCACCTGCCCCGGCCTGTTCGAGCGTTATAACTTCACAGTGGTGGAAAGCGGCCACCTCGACGAAGAGGTGGCCGTGGACCCCGAGATGCTCGGGGCGGTGTACGAGCGACTGGTCAACGTGACCTTTGAGAGCGAGGAAGACCTCCGGGGCACCGCTGGCATCTTCTACACGCCCCGCACGGAGATCGACCTGATGTGCCGGCTGGCCCTGGTGGACTGGCTGGGCAACCGCCTGAAATCCAAGGACCTGCTGTACCGCTGGGTGTTCGCCCTTTCGGAAGAAGAGAAGCAGGAGGCCGACCAGGCGGTCACCCAGGAGGGGCTTTGGGAGGACCTGGATAAGTTTGTCCGCCGCGTGCGGGTCTGCGACCCCGCCTGCGGCTCCGGCTCGTTCCTGGTGGGCATGATGCTGGTGCTGGACGACCTGCAGGCCCGGTGCAACCGCGCCTTGGGACGGAGCGAAACGCCCTACGAACGGCGCAAGCGCATCCTGCAGGATCAACTCTACGGCGTGGACGTGATGGAGTGGGCGGTGCGGGTGGCCGAACTCCGCCTGTGGCTGCAACTGGTGGTGGAGACCGAACTCCACCCCGCCGAACTCCGCTTCCGGCCGCTCCTGCCCAACC
>DAOTVY010000033.1:0-6941 GCA_034436115.1 Chloroflexia bacterium
TGCTCGTCCTGTCAAGGGTTCTGCGAAATCGTTGCGCCGTGGTCTGGTCTATGGTAAAATCGCGTCGTACAAGCGCTCCTTTCTTGCTGGAGACATTCTGATGGAAGATAGCGCGAAGGCCTTTCGCGGGATCCGCCGCGTGCTTTGGGTGACCCTGGGACTGAACCTGATCCCTTCTGCGGCGAAGCTCCTCGTGGGGTACTGGACCGGCTCGCTCAGCCTGATTGCCGACGGCTTCGATTCCGTGTTTGACGCCGCCTCCAATGTGATCGGGCTCGTCGGCATCCATTTTGCCGCGCGGCCGGCCGACGAGAACCACCCTTACGGACACCGAAAGGCGGAGACGCTTGCCGCCGTGGTCATCGCCGGCCTCCTCTTCCTCACGACCTGGGAACTGGCCAAGAGCGCCGTGGAACGCCTGTTGCACCCCGACCGCATCGTCGCCGAGGTAAACGTTTGGAGCTTCGGTGCCCTGGTTGTGAGCTTGCTCGTGCACCTTGGGGTAGTCTGGTACGAAATGCGCGAGGGGCGGCGCCTGCGCAGCGAAGTGTTGATCGCCGACGCGCGCCATACGCGCGCCGACCTCCTGGTCTCCCTTTCGGTGATGGGCGGGCTGGTCGCCGTGCGATTGGGGTATACGCTTGCGGATCCTATCCTTGCTCTGGTGGTGGCCGGGTTCATCGCACGGATCGGGGTAGACATCGTCCGGGAAAGCCTCCCTGCATTGCTGGACCGGATCGTCGTGGCCCGGAACGAGATCGAAGAGATCGCCCTTTCCGTCCCGGGAGTGCAGTCATGCCACCGCATCCGCAGCCGGGGGCACAATCAGGCGATCTACGCCGATCTGCACATCCGTGTGGCCCCGGACATGAGCACTTCCCAGGCCCATGCGGTTGCCCACGAAGTTCAGCGACGGCTGCGTGCGCGCCGGCCGGATATCCACGACGTTACCGTACACGTCGAGCCAGCCGACGCGGGCAACGAAGCCGGTCCGCTGGAGCGGATCGCGACACGCCTTCGCCGGCTGGCGGACGGACTCGGAGTAAGCATCCACGGGGTCAACGCTTACCAGGTCGGCAAGGACACCTTTGTGGAGGTACACCTGGAGGCAGAGCGCACGATCTCTCTCGAGGAAGCCCATCGACTGGCCTCCGCGCTCGAGGGACAGGCCCAGCGCGAGATCCCCGGGTTGACCCAACTCACCACGCATATCGAGCCCCAGGGCAGCCTGGTGCACAACGGGATAGCGACACCCGAGGAGGCGGATGTCGTGGCCCGGGTCCAGGCGGTCCTTCGCTCTGCCCAGCTGGCCGAAAAGTGTCACGAGGTCCAGGCGCGCCGGGGCAAGAACGGCTGGGTCGTTTCGCTGCACTGCTACCTGCCGGGCGAGCTCTCGCTCGGCGAGGCGCACGAGGTTGGGACGCGCCTGGAAGAGCGGGTGAGGGAAGGGGTTCCAGACATCGAGCGGATCACCGTCCATACCGAGCCAGATGAAACCGGGAACTGATGGGCGGCTGCTCTCCCGCCTGGGGAAACGCAAAGCAGCCGCCCGATCCCGAACCCACGCACCAAAGGGACTGTCCGCCCCAGCCCCACAGAACACTGGACGCCCGTTGGCTATCCCTGGGGCGCCTCACCTCGCAGGTAGGCGACCATACGCGGCATAAAGTACGGGATGACCATGGGCAGCATCTTGGGAAGGAGCCGGTCCATCGCCATTGGCATCAGGTCAGGCATCTGCTCCTTCATGTGCCGCGGCATGGGCACCCGTTTCTCCACCGCCTCGAGCATCGCCGGCAGCACCTTCGGCATCATTCCGGGCATCAGCACCGGGAATAGCGGGGGCATCAACGGCTTCATCAGGGCGATCATCGCCTCCCGCACGGGGCCTGGGGCCGCTCGGACCATCTTCATCATGCCGCGGAAAAGGCCGGGCATCGCCTCGATCATCTGTGGCAGGAGCTCGGCCATCAGCCCGGCCATAGCATCCGGCTTGAGAAGCCAGATCATCGCCTCGAAGGTACGCCACTGTTCGAGCGCATAGGATGTCGGGTCGTAGGCCGGAAGCCCCAGCGCCTCGGAAGCAATATGCCCCAGGTCGATGACCGGAAGCTTCCGCCCGGTTTTGTCGACCGTGATGCGCAGTTGCACCTCACAGCAAGGACAGGAGGCCACGATCGCCTGTGCGCCCACCGCTTCCGCTTCCTTCAGCCGTACCTCCCCGATCACTTTCCCTGTATCGGGGTTCTCGAGGAGCGTCAGCACGCCCCCGCAGCAGTGCGCGTGCTCGCGGTTGTGCTCCATCTCGACCAGTTCGAGGCCCGGGATCGCCCGCAGCATTTCGCGCGGCGGCTCGTAGATCCCTCCGGCGCGACCCATATGGCAAGAGTCGTGCCAGGTGACGCGCAGCGGGATCTGGTGCGTGAACTGGAGCTCGCCCGCCTGGATGCGCTCGGCCAAGATCTCCGAGTAGTGCTTCACCTCAAAGGGGAACGAAATCCCCATCTTCTGGGCCCACTCGGGATAGTAGACCTTCCAGGAAAGCCAACACGCCGGGCAGGAGGTCACCACGGTGCGCACACCGTGCTCCTTCATCCCGTTAATGTTGTGACGGACAATCTCCTCGAAAGCATCCCAAAGGCCGGCCACAAGCATCGGCAGCCCGCAACAGGCCTCGCCGTCCCCCAGATAGGTGAACCGCACGCCGGCTGCGTCGAGCAGCCGCGCCGTTCCTTGGGCGACGTCCTGTTCGACAAAGGATGCGGTGCAACCCGGGAAATAGCCAACCTCGGCCTTCGGCAGGATCTTGGGGCGGATGTCCTCAGGCACCCAATTCGCGCGGTCCTTGCTGTAAGAAGCCCAGATGTTGCGCTCCTTGCGCAGGGCGGCGCGCATGATTTCGAACGCCGGGAGGGTGAGCTGATCCCTCTCCGCGATCAGGTAACCCCGCATCTTGAGCCAGGACGGTTCGTTGGGAAGCTCCAGAGGACACTCGACGTTGCACACCTCGCAGGTTGTGCAGGCAAGAAAGCGCGTCACCCACTCCGGGGTGAGCTTTGCGCGGCCGGCCAGGTACTCGCGCAGGAAGAACCACTTGGCGCGTGGGGAGTGGGACTCCCAGCCACGCCCGTAGAACTGGTCGCACTCGCCCACACAGTAGCCGCACTGGGCACAGGTGTAGGCGTACCAAGCGACATCGTCCGGGATGCCCCGCCGACCCGCTCCCGAGATGCGCTCACCCACCGGCGCTTTCGCCCGGTTGGCCACTGCCCGCACAAGCGGCTCAACGGCCGAAGCCGCCCGCATGAACGCGCCTAGGAGGCCGTTGCCAAGCACCTTTCCAGGGTTCATGATCCCCGCCGGATCCTTCCGGGCCTTGTAGGCGCGCAATGCGCGCAGTGTTGCCGAACCCAAGATGTGTTCGGCCTCGTGGGCAAAGTACAGGCCGGCCGCATATGCCCGGCCTCCCAACCTTCGCGCCAGCTGGATCGCCGACAGCGCCAAGCCATAGGCGAAGTTAAAGGCAAGGGTCCGTTCGTCGTGCAAGAGAAAACCGAGCAAAGTGACGCTTCCATCTGGACGCGATACCATCCCCTCGATGGCAACCGGCTGCTGGAGCTTGCTCTCCCATTCTTCGAGCAGCGCCGCCAGCTGGTCCAGAGGAACAACGGCCTCGGTTGGGATCAACGATGGGCCCAGGCGTTTGATCGCCATGATGCGGAAGCGCTCTTCCCATTCTCGCTTGGCCACATCTTCTGGGCATCGTTCCCCCCCGTGCTGGGCGATGATGCGCTCCAGGGCTGGGCCCACTTCTTGGGCGCGCGACGCGGGGTAGACAAAGGTGACGCAGTACGTCTCCGGGAGCAATAACCTTTCCTCCTCCACTGGATGCCCATGCTCCAGCTTGGGAGGGAGGCGATTCTTCCAGGCCGCCATCGTCGGGTTGGTGAAACTGACCGACCAAAGTGGGAGGGCTTCCGCAACCACCTGCTTGAGCGCCTCAGCCAGCCAGCGCGCCTCCGGGAAGCGCGCCCCCACAACGATCTGCTCCTCACTCCGCTGGATCCGGAGGGTCACCTGGGTAATGATGCCCGTGATCCCACACGCTCCCGAGATCAGCTCCAGCTCATCTCCCCGGACCTCCCGCACCTCGCCATCCGGCTCGACCACCCGCGCCGAGACCACGTTCTCCCGAAAAGGCCCGAACTCGTAGCTGCCGTACCCATAGCCACCTTGGGCCAGCCACCCACCGACGGTGGAAGAAGGTGCACTGGACGGGTACAACCGCAAGGCCAAGCCCTGCTTGGCGAGCTCCTTTTCCAGATCCTCCCAAACGATCCCGGGTTCTACGGTCACGGTCTCGCCCTGGGGATCGACGCTCACGATCCGGCGCATCCGCCAGAAATCCACCAGGACACCCCCGCGCACGGGGACCACTCCTCCATAGCCGGATGTGGCTTTGCCCCGCGGAACGATGGGTACCCGATGCCGGACCGCCCAACGGACCAGACGGACGACCTCCTCTTCATCCTTTGGCTGCACGACCGCTGCTGCCTGGGCCCGACCGATCAACGGACGGACCATCGGTGGCAGGACGCCCACATCGTGCCCATAGATACGGCATTCCATAGCATCGGTCGTGAAGCGGTTGTGAAAGATCTCGCGCAGTTCCGCGAGCTGCGCTTTGTTGAGCCGCGCGGTCATCGTTTGTCCTCCTCCATCGCCGGGCGGGATCGCGCCGCCCGGGCACTCTCCAGCAGGCCGGCCCGCTGGGCGAGCAGGTCAGCCAGCATCTCCCGCAACAGGTCGAGCGCTTCAATGATGCGGTAATCCGATAGCGAGTAATAGACCGCCGTTCCTTCCCGGCGGGCCGCGATCAGTCCGCGATCGCGCAGGACTTTCAGGTGGTGGGAAACCGTGGGCTGCGCGATGCCTAACGAGGCCGTGAGCTCCGCGACATTGCGTGGCCCCTCCGCCAGGAGGTAAAGGATCAGCACCCGCTTGGCATCCCCAAGTCCCTCACAGATATGCGCGTGCAGGAGCTCGACTTCCTGCTCCAGCTGTTCCGAGATTTTCCTCACGCACCCCTCCTCAGATAAAGAGCGTAATGTGGGAACGGCTAGCGGTGGCGACAAAGGTCGCCGCTCCTGCCACCCCTGCGACCTCATCGATCAGGTCTTCGCGTCGGATCTCCATAACCTCCATGCTGGTTTGACAGGCGAGCAGCTTCACCCCGAGCTGGATGGCCAGCTGCCGCAGCTCCGCAAGCGAGGCCACCCGCTTGTCGCGCATCATCTTGCGGAAAAGAAGCCGTCCGAGTCCGCCGAAGTTGAGTCGGGAAGGTGACAAACGGTCGATGCCGCCTCGGTTCAACAAACCCAGCATCTTTCCAAGGAAACCTTTTCCTGTCAGGTTGCCTTTCTGGATCGCCTTGAGCCCCCAGAACGTGAAGAACATCGTCGTATCGATACCGCTTGCGGCCGCGGTGGTTGCGATGATGAAGGCGGCCATCACCCGATCCATGTCCCCGCTGAAGACGATGATCGCTGCCTTTTCCTTTTCCGCTTCGCTCATGGCCTACCCTCCTGCGAGGTCGGTCCTTTATCGGTCAATCGAAATATGCAAATCAATTATAAGAGGTAGCGCTCGGTTTGTCAAGCAGCCGCAATGGCGCACCTGCCCGGGTGTGCTATAATGTTCGCGGCCGGCCCGGGGGAACAGGGCAACTCCGGTCATGGAGGATTGGATGTGTAGCGACTCCGCTCACGAAGACGAACAGACTGCTGTGCCGGTTCGTTACCGCACGGCGCTGGAGCACGCGCGGGAGCGTTTCTCCGGGCGAGATCCACGCATCGATGCCGAAACCGCGGGCGCGCGTTATGTCGACATGGGTGGTGGATGCGGAGAGTTCGAGATCCCGGTGCTCGGCCAGCCGTATGTGGTTTCCTGGCCGGACCTGCGCACCCGGGATGTACACGGACAAGAAGCAGCCCCAGTGCTCCAGATCTTGCTCCTGCACTACCTGCTGACTGCGGATGGAATCACGCCGCGCGGCCAGTGGGTCTCGTTCCGCGAACTCCCGAACGGGCGCATCTACTATCCGGCGTTCCGCGAAGGAAGCGAGCGGCGACTCCTGGAACGCTTTGGAAGCGATATCCGGGCATTTGAAGCCGCAGCCCAGGCGCTCGGGGGTATGCCGCTTCCTCTCGCCGACCACGCCTTTGCTTTCCAGGTTCTGCCTCGCCTGCCAATGGCTGTCCTGCTCTGGGAAGGCGACGAGGAGTTTCCGCCAGAGATCCGCATCCTTTTCGACAGCAGCGCGGCGAACTATCTGCCAACGGAAGACCTGGCTGTGATCGCACGTTATTTGACCACGTGTCTGCTTCGCGCTGCGGCGACGGCAGCAGTTTGACTTTTCCCGTCATTGCCCCTAGAATAAGAGCCGCGGGCCGTTAGCTCAGGTGGCAGAGCATCTGACTTTTAATCAGAGGGTCGCAGGTTCGAGTCCTGCACGGCCCATGAAGCATGGAAGGCGAAGGCGGTGCGAGGTGATCGCCCAAGCCGAACGAGGGTTGGGCAAGTCCCTCCTGGCGACCCATGAACGGAACGAAGAGCGTTTGCCGGCGGAGGAGATGCTTTTGGCCTACAAAGGGCAAGGGGTAGGGCCGGAACGGGGGTTTCGTTTCCTCAAAGACCCCTGGTTCTTCGCCGACAGTTTGTTCTTGAAGAGTCCGAAGCGCATCATGGCGCTGGTGATGGTGATGGGGTTGGCGCTCCTGGTCTATGCCTTGGCGGAGCACAAGTTGCGCGCCACCCTGCAAGAGCGCGGGGAGAGCGTGCCCAACCAGGCAGGAAAGCCCACCCAGCGTCCGACGATGCGCCGCATCTTTCAGATGTTCGAAGGGATTGACCTGCTGGTGATTAACGCCCCAGAAGGGGTT
>DAOTVY010000034.1:0-129270 GCA_034436115.1 Chloroflexia bacterium
GGGTCTTCCGGTCCAGATGGGTGACGGCTTCCATCTCATCCAGGAGGTCCCCTTTGGTCCTTCGATCGGCGGCCAGATAGCGAGCCCGCACGATGCGCAGATACTTCCGTCGCTCGTGAGTGTTCATGATTTCCTCAGTGCGCATTGGCTCCTCCGGTGATATTATCATTTGAGCCAATAATAGCACTTCGGTGATATTTTAAGTGAGCTAATGCGCCTCCTAAGCACGATGGTGCCGCCTTGTGGTACAATGGCCGACGGCGCGTCCCGGCAGGGCAGAGCTTCGCTGGGGCGAAAGGCGCTCCAGGCCAGTTTCCAGGAGGGCAAGATGGCAGAGGCACAGGGCTATCACATGACACCGGAGCAGTTCCGCCTCTATGGGCGGGTTGTGGTCGACTGGATTGCCGATTATTACCAGCGCGTGCAATCGCTCCCCGTGCTTTCTCGCGTGCAGCCTGGAGAGGTACGCGCGGCGCTCCCCACCGAGCCGCCCTTGCACGGCGAGCCCTTTGAGGCGATCCTGGCGGACGTGGAACGGGTCATCCTTCCTGGCCTCACCCATTGGCAATCGCCGAACTTTTTTGCCTTCTTTCCGGCCAACGCCTCGGGCCCGGCCATCCTGGGCGAGCTCCTTTCCGCAGGCCTGGGAGTGCAGGGGATGCTTTGGGCGACGTCCCCGGCCTGTACCGAGTTGGAGACGCACGTCTTGGACTGGCTAGCGGACATGCTAGGGCTTCCGCCCCATTTCAAGTCATCCGGTACCGGCGGGGGCGTCATCCAAGACACCGCTTCCAGCGCGACCCTTTGCGCGCTGCTCGCGGCCCGCGAGCGCGCCACCGGCTTTGCCAGCAACGAGACGGGCTGCAACGGACGGCTGGTGGCCTACGCCTCCAACCAGGCGCACTCTTCGGTCGAGAAAGCGGTGCGCATCGCCGGCCTCGGCCGGCGCAACCTGCGCCTGATCGAGGTGGACGAGCGCTATGCCATGCGCCCGGAAATGCTTGCGGCACAGATCGCACGCGACCGTCAGGCCGGGCTGGTCCCCTGCTTTGTCTGTGCCACGATTGGGACTACTTCCTCCAATGCCATCGATCCTTTGCCGGCGATCGGCCGGATCTGCCGGGAGGAGGGCCTGTGGCTCCATGTGGACGCCGCGATGGCCGGCACGGCCGCGATCTGCCCGGAGTTCCGCTACCTCCACGATGGACTGGAGTACGCCGATAGCTACTGCTTTAACCCCCACAAGTGGATGTTCACCAATTTCGACTGCGATTGCTTCTACGTGGCGGATCGCGCGACGCTCATCCGTACGCTGAGCGTTCTTCCGGAGTACCTCCGGAACAAGGCCACCGAATCCGGAGCGGTGATCGATTACCGGGATTGGCAGATCCCGCTCGGGCGGCGTTTCCGTGCCCTGAAACTCTGGTTCGTGATCCGTTTTTACGGCGTCGAGGGCCTGCGTTACCATATCCGGCAACACATCGCTTGGGCTCAGGAGTTTGCCCGTTGGGTGCAGGAGGACCCTCGCTTCGAGCTCGTGGCGCCGGTACCCCTGAACCTGGTCTGTTTCCGTCACCGTGCCGGGGACGCCTTTAACGAGGAGCTTCTGGAGCGCCTGAACCGCAGCGGGCGGCTCTACCTGAGCCACACAAAGCTCGATGGTCGTTATGTCCTGCGGTTCTGCGTGGGCCAGACGCACACCGAAGCGCACCACGTGCGCGCCGCCTGGCAGTTCATCCAGGAAACAGCCGAGCAACTGGAGCGGGAGCGCGGGTGATGAGGACGATCGTCGTGGGGCTGGGCAACCCGATCCTCCGGGATGACGGCGTGGGGGTACACGTGGTGCGTGCTGCGGCGCGTCAGGTGCAACGTGACGATATCGTCTTTGCCGAGGCAAGCATCGGCGGGCTGCGTCTGCTCGACCTGCTTGCGGGTTACGAGCGGGCGATCCTGGTCGATGCCATCGTGACTCCCGATGGCCGGCCGGGCGAGATCCGGCGCCTCGGTCCAACGGACCTCCGTTGCTCGCGGCACGCAGGCTCCTCGCACGACGTCTCGCTCCCTGCTGCCTTGGCACTGGGGCGTCGGATGGGGATGGCGCTTCCGCCAGACGAGCGCATTTCCATCATCGCCATCGAGGCGGTGGATGTGCTCACGTTCGGCGAGGATTGCACGCCAGAAGTCGCAGCGGCCATTCCGCGCGCCGTCGAGGTTCTACTGGAAGAGCTTGGGGATGGGTAAGGGATTAAGGGCTGGTGTCCGGGGTCTCTACCAGCCCGATTTCGCTGATCAGGCGAAGGGTCTCCTGTGCTTCCGCCTCGTCCAGCCGGCTGATGGCAAAACCGGTATGGACGATCACGTAATCGCCGACCTGGGCCTCCGGCACGTAGGCCAGGCAGACCTCGCGGAGGATTCCCCCAAAGTCCACCTTGGCCATGGGCAAGAAACCGCTGTCATCGATTTGGACAATGCGCCCCGGGATGGCAAGGCACATCATGCCTCCTATGTACCCAAAGCAATGCGAGATGGGCCGCGAAGGATTCTACCACATCGCGCGGAATTTCGCAAAAGGATTCTCTTGTGGTAGCATGAGGATCACAGAGGGGCCGGCGTGCGGCCCATAAAGGCTCGGAGGACGCGATGGTCACCCTTTTGACCGGCTTGTTTTGGGCCGCGGCCGGCGGCCTCAACCCTTTCTTACCGCTCCTTTTTGCCTCGGTCCTGGCCCGCTTTACGGGGCGTTTCCATCCCGTGCCCCGCTATGCGTTCTTGGGCGAGGCCTGGTTCGTGGCCCTGGCCGGCATCCTTCTGTTGTCCGAACTCTTCCTCGACAAAATCTACCTTCCTGGGGAATCGCTAGGCGTGCCAGCCCGTGAGCGGGACCGGAAAAAGTGGGTGGGGGCGCTGCACGACCTGGTGCAGATGCTCCTGGGGCCTTTGGGCGGCGCTTTGATCCTGGGCGCTTGCGACCGCGTCCTGCCCGCCGCCTGGTTCCTCATCGCGCCTATGCTGGGTGCGCTGGTTGCGGGAGCGGCCTACGCCGCCAAGCGCGCCTTACGCCAGCGGCTCGTCCTCCGCTGGGCAGCCCCCTTGCGCCCGCTGGGGAACCTCTTCCTGAGCACAATCGGGGATCTGATCGCGGCCTTAGCGTGCGTGGCCGGCCTGGTGATCGGCGTGTTCGGCTCGTGAGCGCTCGTCTTCGGAAAGCGCCCTGACCACGCGCGGGACCTGGAGGATATCGGGCACCCAGAAATCCACCCCGTCCTGGGCATCCGGGGGCCCGCCCACCAGGAGGGTACGCATGCCTGCCTGGTGGCCGGCCTTCAGGTTGCGCACCGTGTCCTCGATCAGAAGACATTCCGGCCCGGCGGCGGGGAGTGCTTCCAGGATGATCCGGTAGGCGCGCGGATCCGGCTTACAATGGTAGTCCAGGGCCTGGATATCGAAGATGCGCCGGAAGTGGCGGCGGATTCCCAGCGCTTCCAGGACACGGCAGGCGTATTCCGTCGACGCGTTGGTAAAGAGCACTTTTTCCTGAGGCAGCGTAGAGAGCATTTCGTCGAGTGCGGGGTTCGGCCGCAGGTAACGGGTTACGTCGATGCTGTGGACAAAGGCCAGATAGTCCTCGGGGTCCACCTGGTGGTGGAGCTGGAGGCCGCGGAGGGTTGTGCCGTATCGTTCGTAATAGGCGCGGCGCAAGCGAGGCACCTCCTCGTGCGGGATTCCCAGCCGCTCCTCCAGGTACTGGTGGATCAGCGCGCCGATTTCTTCGAACATGCCGGTATCGGCAGGATAAAGCGTCTCGTCCAGGTCGAACAGGAGGAAACGCAGGCCAACCGGGCGCTCTCCTCCTCCAGGAGGATCACCTTGCAAGGCCGATCGCCGCGACACAGGGTCTGACTCCATCCGATTCCTCCACCATGGGCGCCACCCAAGGCATTATACCACCGGAAGGGCCGGAATGCTAACGGAACGCTAACAGTGCTCCATCCTTCCTCTAACGGCCCTGGTCTATCCATGGGGCTGCAGTTGCGAAGAGCAACCGGAAAGAAGGAGGTGATGGCGATGAGCGAGCTGGTACGCTGGCGGCCGTTCCGCGAACTGCGGCGGATGGAAGAGATGATGGATCGCTTCTTCGACGAGGCTTTCTTCCGGCCGTGGGGCTGGCGGCGGGGTGAGTTCTTCGGCATGGTGCCGGTGGACATCTACGAGACGGGCGACGAGTACACGATCAAGGCCACCCTGCCGGGTGTCAAGCCGGAAGACATCGAGGTCACCTACGAGGCCGGCGTCCTGACCATCCGCGGCGAAGTGGCCGAGGAGAAGGAGATCCAGGGCGAGTGCCTGGTGCAGGAGCGTCGTTTCGGCAAGTTCTCCCGCTCCATCAGCCTGCCGGGCACCATCGTCCCCGACAAGATCGTCGCCAACCTGAAGGACGGCGTGCTCACCCTGCGCGTCCCGAAGGCGGAAGAGGTCAAGCCGAAGAAGATCTCGGTGAAGGTGGAATAACCCCTTCCAGGCGCGTCCGGGCGGTCCCCAAAGGGGGACCGCCCGGACTTTTCGCTACTCAGCACGGGCATCCCTGAGGGCAATTGCCTGTCCCGGGCGGTTGTGGTAAGATGCCCGCGCGATCTTCCTCCGGGCCAGCCGAAAAGGAGGCTTGTGATGCAAAGCGAACGAGCCCGGCGAACCTTCGCCCTCTTGATCACGACCCTCTCCTCGTTCCTGACCCCTTTTATGGCCAGCTCTATCAATCTTGCGGTCCCCGCGCTTGGGCGAGAGCTTGGGGCATCACCCGTGGAGGGCACCTGGGTCGTTTCCGTGTATCTGATCGCGGCGGCGGCATTCCTGGTCCCTTTTGGCCGACTGGCCGATCTCTTGGGACGGAAGCGCGTATTCCTGGCGGGTTGCTCCCTCTATGCGCTGGCCTCCGTCCTGTGTGCGCTGGCGCGCTCGACACGGTGGCTGATCGCCTTGCGCTCTCTCCAAGGGGTAGGAGGCGCGCTGCTGTTTGGCACCGCGGTCGCCATCCTGACCTCGGTCTATCCGCGGGAGGAACGCGGACGTGTGCTGGGCGTGAATACCGCAGCCGTCTACACCGGCCTTTCGCTGGGGCCGGTGCTGGGGGGTTGGATGACCGACCAGCTGGGCTGGCGCTCCCTCTTTTGGGCGAACGCGGCACTGGGAGCGACCATCCTGGTCCTCGCCCTGGCCACGCTGCGCGGAGAGTGGGCCGGGGCGGCGGGCGAACGGTTCGACTGGGTCGGCGCTCTGCTCTATACGGCAGCCCTGCTGGCGTTAATGTATGGGGTGTCCTCGCTGCAGGGAGGGCGGGCAGCTCCTTACCTGGCGCTCGGCGGCTTCCTTGGCCTGCTCGCTTTTGGCGCGCTGGAGTGGAGGCGAGAGCAGCCGGTTCTCGACCTGCGGCGTTTCCGTGGGAACATCCCGTTCATCTTCTCTAACCTGGCGGCGCTGATCCACTACTGCGCCACCTTTGCCCTGACTTACCTCCTCTCGCGCTACCTCCAGGAGATCCACGGGATCGCTGCCCGAGAGGCCGGCCTGATCCTGCTCGTGCAACCCGCGCTGATGGCCGTCCTTTCCCCGTTTGCGGGGTGGCTTTCGGAACGGATCGAGCCCCGGGTGCTCAGCTCGCTGGGGATGGGGTTGATGGCCGTGGGACTTTTTTTGCTCTCGTTCTTCGGGGCCATGACCACGATAGGGTCTGTGCTCTGGGTGCAGGTGCTGCTGGGTGTCGGCTATGCGCTTTTTTCCTCGCCCAACACAAATGCCGTGATGAGCTCGGTTGCCCCCAGAGACTACGGCCTGGCCTCCTCCACGTTGGCGACGATGCGCCTGATCGGCCAGGCCTCCAGCATGGCGATCGTGCTGCTGATTCTGTCCATCGAACTGGCCCGTGCCGGCCCAGGAGCAGCCCTCGCCGGCCCCCTGCTGGAGACGATGCATAGCGGGTTCCGCCTGTTCACGGCGCTGGCCATCGTGGGAATGTTTGCTTCGCTCGCGCGGGGACGGGTACGTGGGGCAGCCGATGCCCGCCCGGGCTCGCGCCTCTGAGCGGGCCCCACTCCGCTAGGCCCCATCCGGAAGGGCTTGGGCATGCCCCAGCGGCACCAGATAGAGCGGGGTGTAGAGCGGGCCTTCCGGACGCAGGTCGCTACGGATCACGCGGATCTCGGTGACCCGCCAGCGCCCCAGCAACACCGGCTTCATGGCAGCGAGCGCCTGTCCCAGCCCACGGGCTTCCTGGGGACGAGCCTGGGGACGCACGCGGCCCAACGTGAGGTGGGGAGAGAAGGGCCGGTCCTCTGGAGGAAAGCCACGTGCCGCGAGCTCTTGGGTCAGCCGGGACTGAAGCCGATGGAGGGCCTCCATGTCCCCTTGTAACCCTACCCACACCACCCGCGGCCGCCCCAGGTTCGGAAAGGCCCCTACGCCGGCTGCCTCGAGCTCGAAGGGAAGGGCCCCACTCGCCGCGATGCGGGCCGCTTCGGCCACCGCGGGCAGCTCCTCGGGGGGGATTTCCCCGAGAAAATGGAGTGTCAGGTGGATCTGGTGGGGGGAAACCCACCGCACGGGAGGCCGGCCTTGTTTGAGCTGGTCCTGCACACGGGCCAGGCCCTGCTGGATGGCCTCAGGCAGTTCGATGGCGACGAAGGTGCGGATGCGCTCCGTCATAGAAACCTCCAGGCGCACAAGCGAGACGTTGTCCCGCACGGAGGCGAGCTCCGTCTGGGCAAGCCGGGATGGACGCCGCTTAGGGGGCCGGCCGCAGCACGAGCTTGGGCCCAGATCAGGTGCTTCCCGTCCGAAGGTGGGCCAGGCACCCACGGTGGACGACCACGCCCCGGTTTGGAGCGCAGGCAACCACCACCTCCAATACACCCACAGCGTCTGGCGAACCCGGCACGCGCTTTACCCTCCGCCGAGCGGGGAGGAACCCCATCACCTCGTCGGACGGGTGACTCAGGAGCCCTCCGGGCGTTGGCCCGAAGGGCACAGATCCAACAGCACGCACCTAGAGCAGGCCGGCCGCCGCGGATGGCAGGTGTCCCGGCCGTGCGCGATCAGGTTCAGGTGGAAGGTGGCATAGATCTCGGGCGGAAGCAAGGCCTCGAGTTGTTGATGTGCCGCTTCTCGAGAGCTCTCCGGCGGGATGAGCCCAAGCCGCCGGCTGACGCGGTGGATGTGCGTGTCCACAGGGAAAGCAGGCCGGCCGAAAGCGAAGAGCAGTACGATGGCCGCCGTCTTTGGCCCTACCCCATCGAGCGAGGTCAGCCAGCCCCGCGCCTCCTCCAGCGGGAGATGGGACAGGAAATCCAGGCTGAGCCGGCCCTGCTCCGCCGTGATGCGGCGCAGCGCGGCCTGAATGCGCGGCGTTTTCAGGCGCGCAAGCCCGGCCGGACGGATGGCTTCCTCGACTTGCTCGGGTGGCGCATCGCGCACGGCCTCCCAGGTAGGGAAGCGTTCGCGCAGCCGGGCGAAGGCACGGTCGCGGTTCTGGTCGCTCGTGTTTTGGGAAAGGATCGTGGAGACCAGCTCCGCGATCGGATCGAGCCGCTGGCGCGGAGGGGGCTCGCCGTACCGCTCTGCCAATCGACGGTGGATCTGCAAGGCGCGGGACGCAAGATCGCACACGTGGGTCCTCCGAAGGGACAGACGCTGCCATTATAGGCGAACTCGGGACGGCGTCAACTTGTCGACCAGGCGGCTACCGCTATAATGGAACCTAATCGACCGGCTTCTCCAGGAGGGTGGGTGATGGCCCTTCGGCGTGTCCATCTCTGGATCCGCGGCTATGTGCAGGGCGTGAACTTTCGCTACTACACCCGTCAGCAGGCCCAGCGGCTGGGGCTGACCGGTTGGGTACGGAACCTGCCCGATGGGCGGGTAGAAGTGCTGGCGGAAGGGGAAGAAGGTGCACTCCAGGCGCTCATCGCCTGGTGCCAGCGCGGCCCTTCCCTGGCCGAGGTGGAGGGAGTCGACGTGCAGTGGGAGCCGTACCGGGGCGACCTCTCGCGCTTTGCCATCGCCTGGTAACACGCTCCAGCCGGCGACAACGCGCGCAGGGTTGAGCAATCCCGCAGAGGCTGTTCTTGTCGGCCGCTTCGATCGCGTGCCTCCAACCTCTTGTGCAGGGAGTGGTGTCCACGGGGTTCCCTCGCCAGGGCGATTTCAAGCCACCGGATATGCTTGCCGGGACCGAAAAGGGTGGCGAATGACGGGGTGCCCCAAAGCGAAGGTCGCGCGGAAACCCCACACGGTTTGTCTCGGATAGGCTCAGGGGAGATGGCGCGGAAGGTCGGCAAGGGAAGGGATGACGAGATCCGGCTGGACCGATCCTTCGAGGTCTTGGGGGCGGAAATGGCCGGTACGCACCAGGATGGTGCGCATCCCGGCGTTCTTTCCGCCGGCGATATCGGACTCGACCCGGTCGCCCACGACCGCGGCCTCTCGGGGCGTCGCTCGCAGCTCTTCCAGCGCCATCCGGAAGGCAATGGGGGAGGGTTTGCCGATGAGCGTCGCCCGCCGGCCGCTGGCCCGTTCCAGGAGCGCAAGCCATCCGCCCACGTTGACCGTCGGACCCTCGCGTCCCAGGTCGTAGGGGTCTGCCTGCATTGCGATAAAGCCCGCTCCCTGCCAGAGGGCGCGGAGCACGCGGTTCAGGAGGCCGTAGGAGAACGACTCGGCCAGGTCGCCGAGCACGACATAATCCGGGCTCTCCTGGGAAAGTTCCACCCCCCCGAACTCTTGCAGACCGTCCCCGTCCAGGAGCACCCAGCAGCGGGGACGGCCCAGGCGTCGTAGGTAGGAAGCGGTGAGGTAGGAAGCGGTGAGCACCTCCTCGGGATCGACCGTATAGCCCATCGCGCGCAGCCGTTCGGCGACGGTGGCTCGGGAGCGGCGGGTGATGTTGGTCAGGAAACGCAGCGCATAGCCCCGCTGGCGGATTTCCTCGAGTGCTTCTGGTCCGCCGGGAATCGGCTCGCCGGCGTGATAAAGGACGCCATCGATGTCCAACAAGAGGGCCCGGATGCCTTGGAGCGTGGCCATCGCCATGGGGGCCTCCCGCACTCAATCCGCCGGTTCGCGGACCTCGACCAGTTCGTACTGCTGGCTTCCTAGGCCCAGCGCAGCAGCCGCATCGATATGGAGCTGCCCGTCGATCCCGAGTGCCCCGGCGAGTACCCGCTCTCCAGGCTGCACGCCGCGGTCGGCTGCAAGCGACTGGGGAAGGGGAAGGGCACCGTTGATCGCATCCAACGTGGCCTGTTCAACGGCCACGATATCGTCGGAAGCAAAGATGCCCTGGTCCTGGACGACCGGGGTATCGGCGGCTGGCATGCAGTCGCACTCGGGCTGCACCTCCAGGGCAAAGTTCAGGAAGACCACTTTTCCGGGGGCAAAGGTACGCAGCACGGCCTGGGCGGCTTCCGCGAGGGCCTGCTGAAACTCGTTTTCGCCGCGGCTTTCCAAGGCGATGGCGCCCTGGCGGCAAACGCGGGCGCAACGACCACAGCGCCAACAGCGCTCGTCGAGCAGGAAGAGGTCGTTATCCTGCAGGACGATGGCCCCTGTCGGGCAGACGTGGAGGCAATCCAGGCAGAGGGTGCACAGCTGGGGATCGCGCACCACCCTGGACTCGGGCTCGGCGGCGTGGATGTGCCCGCGCGCCTGTTTCCAATCGCCGCTGCGGTCGCGTCCCGCCACGCACCCCATCGCCAGGTTCTTGATGGCCCCGCCGTAACCGGCCTGGATATGCCCTTTGCAATGGGAGACCACGACCATCGCCGGAGCATCGTAGATGGCCGACGCCACGCGGATGGATCCCAGGATGGGGCCAGCCGGAACGACGATGCTGTCGTGCCCGAACAGGCCATCGGCCAGGATGACGGGGCAACCCAGGGAAAGGGGGTTCAGCCCTTCCTGATTGGCGACCTCCAAATAGTCCCACCCGGCGATGCGCACCGTATCGGTGACGAAAGGCTTGGTGCCGATCCTGCGGAGCGCCTCGACGACCTTGCGCAGGAAGATGGGGCGGACGATGCGATGGCCCCCCTCGGACCCAAAGTGGGTCTTGATCGCCACGTAATCGTTGGGCTCGAACCGTTTGTCCAGTTGCAGGCGATCGAGGAGCTGCTCGAGCCGGCCTACAAGGCTGGCACGGTAGTCCCAGCGCGTAGCGCGGGCAGTGGTGTAATAGACGACGGACATCTGCATCCTCCCTGGCAGCCCAGCAACCGGCGGTTTTCCGGGACCGGCGGTTTGGGATGGACACCTCCCGGAGGTATCTGGGTAAGTAACATTCTAGCACAACCACCGCGGCAGGCGCAAGTTGACATTGCCTTTCCCTTTTGTTATAATGGCTTTTGCTGGCGTTCCG
Source organism: Chloroflexia bacterium (assembly GCA_034436115.1). Taxonomy (GTDB): domain Bacteria; phylum Chloroflexota; class Chloroflexia; order DTKN01; family DTKN01; genus DAOTVY01. The sequence continues at coordinate 10,403 of DAOTVY010000034.1, forward strand.
AGCCAGCGGTCCTGCAGTTGTCCGGCCAAGGAGGTGATGTGTCCCCACGCGTTTCACGGACGGAGCATCCGGCAGTAGCAAGCAAACCTCGAGTTCAGGAGGGTCAGAGGATGAATACGAAGAAGTGGCTGGCGATCATCGGTGTGGTGATGGTCGCAGCGATGGTTGTTCCGTTCTTGGCCGCTTGCGGGCCCACTCCGACCACCGTGGCGCCTGCGACCCAGCCGCCGCAGCCGACAACGCCCCCGCCGCCCCCGACGGCGACTCCGGTGCCGCAGCCGGTTGTGTTGCGCCTGAACCTGGGTACCGAGCCCCCGACGCTCGACCCGGCCCTGGCGACCGACACCACCTCGGTGGACGTGGACGAGCAGCTCTTCCTGGGCCTGACCGCCTACGATCCTGAGACGGCGGAGGTGATCCCCGAGCTGGCCACCTCTTGGGACGTCTCTCCGGACGGACTGGTCTACACCTTCCATATGCGCAACGATGTCTACTGGGTGCGCTACGACCCGGCCACCGACACCTTCGAGAAGATCCGCCCCGTTACCGCCTATGACGTCGAGTACGGCGTGCGCCGCACGGTGATGCCCGAGACCGCCTCCGACTATGCCTACGTGACCTACATCATCAAGAATGCTGAGGCGATCAACACCACCGAAGTGCCCACGAACACCTACAACATCGAGGATCTGGGCGTGAAGGCGCTGGACGACTACACCGTGCAGTTCACCCTCGAGTACCCGGCGGGCTTCTTCCCGGCGATCGCCGGGATGTGGGTCTGCCGACCCCAGCCCAAGGAGGCCATCGAGGAGTTCGGGGCGCAGTGGACGGAGCCGGGCAACATCATGACCAACGCCGCCTACGCCCTGAAGGAGTGGACCCACGACAGCCACATGACGTTGATCAAGAACCCCTACTACTACAAGGCGGATCAAGTTCAGATCGACGTCGTGGACTTTGTCATGATCACCGAGGCTTCGACGGCCTTCGCGATGTACGAGAACGGGGAGCTGGATAGCGCCGGCGTGCCGCTGGACGACCTGGACCGCGTGAAGGCCGACCCGGTGCTGAGCAAGGAGCTCTATATTGCTCCCTATCCGTGCACCTACTACTACGGCTTCACCACCGACAAGGACCCGATGGACGATGTGCACGTGCGCCGCGCCTTCTCCTACGCCATCGACCGCCAGGGCCTGATCGACAACGTGCTCAAGGGCGGCCAGAAGCCGGCGAACGCCTTCGCCTGCCCGGGCATCTTTGGCAACGCGGCCTTTGATCCGGAGGTGGGCATCTACTCCGACCCGGAGAAGGCCAAGGCGGAGCTGGCCGAGGCCGGCTTTGCCGGTGGGGCGGGCTTCCCGCAGGTCACCCTGATGCACAACACCTCGGAAGGGCACGCCCGCATCGCCCAGGCGATCCAGCAGATGTGGAAGGAGACCCTCGGGGTCGAGGTGAACATCGAGAACCAGGAGTGGAAGGTCTACCTGAAGACGATCAGCCCCAAGACCCCGGTGGAGGAGATGCCGCACGTCTGGCGGTTGGGTTGGTGCGCGGACTACCCGGACGAGAACAACTGGGTGCACGAGGTCTTCAACCCGACCAAGGGGAGCAACAACCCGCGTCTGCGCCTGGATGACCCGCAGGTCGGCCAGTTCATCACCGAGTTCAACGACCTGACCATCGCGGCCGGCAAGGAACCGGACCAGGCCAAGCGCGCCGAGATGTACAAGCGGGCCGAGCACCTGTTGGTCTACGAGATCGCGGCCATCGCCCCGATTTACTACTACACCACCGTCAACGTGACCAAGCCCTACCTGCAGCGCCACTTCCCCGCCCTCGGTGGCATCGACATCGAGAACTGGCGGATCACGAAGTAAGCGCTGTTGTGGGATGTGGGGCGCCTCACCGGACACGTCAGGACGAAGAAAGGGCGGGGGATGGATGTCCCCCGCCCTCTACTTTTCCTAAGGAACTGCCTTCGTCCCAGCGGTCACCAACGGAGGGGCCACACCCATCCCAGAATGAGCCCCAGGATGTAGAAGAGGCCGGTTGCGCGCGTGAGCAAGAAGGCCCAGGCCACGAACCACAGCGGCCAGATCGGGTACCCCGGAGGCGGCTCGGCGGGCTTGGGGGCGTTGTAGGCGCGCAGGATGCGGAGAAGGCGCGGGATCGAAAGAACCGCAAGCAGCGTCCACACCGGTAATGCATGGCCCCACGGCGTATCGGACGCCGGAACGAGCACCAGGGCAACGATCAGCGGGTAGAAGAGGAGCATCAGCCCCTGGGTCAACGCCCGTGCGCGCTTTTCCCCGAGCAGGACAGGGACCGTGCGCACCCCGCGTGCGGCATCCATCTCCACCTTGTCGATATGCTTCCCCAGGAGTACCGTGGTCACAATGAAGGAGTAGGGCAGGGAGGCCAGCCATACCCACCAGGGGAGCCGGCCGGCGACCACGAAGTAGGTGCCGCCGGTCATCAGCGGACCCCACACCACAAAGACTGCCAATTCCCCCAGCCCCACGCGCTTCAGCCGGATCGGCTCGGCGGTGTAAAAGATGCTGATGAAGAGGCCCAGTCCGGCAAAGAGGAGCACCGGCCACCCCCGCAGCCAGGCCAGGAGGGCGGCGATCAACGCATCGATTCCCAGGAGGATGCCTGCCCCGGCGAGCAGCGTGCGCTCGCTCATCAGCCCCCCGACGATCGGGTGGGGCGCGTACTGCACGCGGGCGTAATCCGGGGTGTCCAGGCCGGCCTTGTAGTCGAAATAGTCGTTCAGCAGGTTGTTGCTGGCGTGTGCCAGGGTAATCCCCACCACGCAGGCCAGCCACAGCAGCCACTGCCGCGGCTCTTTCGGCTGTGCGAGCAGCCCGCCGATCATCCCCGACGTGATGGTCATGGAGAGCACTTCGGCGCGGGTTGCCAGAAGCCAGCGGGAAACGGGGTCCATCGGCCGGCCCGGCGGGATATTTCCCGTGCTCAGGATGGTCCACCAGGTACGAAGCATCGTCCACCTCCAGGGCAAGGGCGTTACGCAGGGGCGATTTCCCGAGCGATCTTGCGCCCCAGGCGCACGCTGTAGTTCGTCCCACGATCCTCGGGGTAGATTTGGGTCGTGTTGGCCAGGTACAGCCCGGGGATCGGCGTGCGGTGGGGCGGGATGCGCTGCGAGTAGTTCGGGGTGACCACCGGTTGAGCACCGGGGTCCTGGAAGAGCCAGAGGGCTTCCACCCACTCGGGCGTAAAGGCCGGGTTGATGCGGCGGATCCCGGGGAGGTAGTGCGCGAGCAGCTCCTCCTTGGTGCAGCCCAGGTACGGGTGGCCCGGAGCCAGGTAGTTCGTGAGGTAGAGAAGATGCCGGCCGCCGTACGTCTCGGGAGGGATATAGTTCGTGTGCTCGATCGCTCCGACGAAGGGGCTTTCCGGATCGCTGATGTTCAGCCAATAGATGTGGCTAAGCGGCCGCCGCAGCTGGAGGACCAGGCAGAGCGCTACCTGGTAGCGGACCTCGGCCACGAGCCGGGCATACGCCTCCGGAAGCTCCGGCACCATCTCCAGGAAAGCGGGAGAAGGGACCGTGGCAACTACGGCATCGAACGGGCCGGCCTGTGTGCCGTCGCCCAGAAGCAGGGCACGCGCCCGTCCTTCTTCGATCTGCACCCGCCGGACCGGAACCCCAGTGCGGATGCGCCCGCCGTGGAGGCGGATGCGATCTGCCAGCGCGTCGGTCAGCACCTGGAAGCTTCCCTGGGGGTATCCCAGCCGTTCGGGGCCCAGCCCTCTCCGGGAACCCCCGCGCAGGAAAACCTTGCCCCAGAACCAGGCCATCGAAACCCGCCTGTAGGCATCGCCGAATTTGCCCGAGAGGAGCGAACGCCACAGGACCTCGTAGGCCTGCCGGCCAGCCCACCGGGGGATCCAGGCGTCGGCGGTGGTGCGCTCGAAGGCACGCCAGTTGCGCGTGTGCTGGAGGTAAAGGATCACCAGCCCCAGGCGGAGCCGGTTCCACGGGGCAAGCGGCCGAAAGCGCAGCAGGTCGAGCGGCGTGCTGAAGGGGTAGATGCGCCCGCCGTACAGGACGCCCACTTTCGAAGGGATCCAGGCGATCCGGTGTGCCAGGCCCAGTTCTTCCGCGAGGGAAAGGATGTCCCGGTCGCTCAGGAACAAGTGGTGGTAGAACGCTTCCAGGCGCGTTTGTGCCACCGGGAAGGTACGCGCCTGGCCGCCGAGCGCTTGCGCCATCTCAAAGATCTCGACCTCGTGGCCCCCGCGGGCCAGCTCGTACCCGGCGGTCAGGCCGGTGTAGCCCCCGCCGACGATCGCGACCCTCACCTTTCCTCCTTCCTTGGCCCGACTTCTCCCATCTCCTGTCGGACCGCGCTCCAGGACAGTCCCCTGCGCAGCATGTAGAACGCTCCCAAGGCCGTGATCGGAAACCAGAGGGCCACGTGCAAGACAAAGGTATAAGCCGTGGCGACCCCCCGACTTGCCTCCCCCAGGTAGCTCACCAGCACTTCGATCCCCGGCCAGTCGAAGGTCCCGATGTACCCTGGGCTGGCCGGGAGCGTGGTCATCAGGTTGACCACGCCGTTCATCAGCATCAGGACGTAGAAGGGAACAAGGAAGGCAAAACCGTGCATCACGAACCAGTACTTGACCGTTTCCGCAAGCCAGATCACCACCGAAGTAAGGAAGATCATGGCCAGGTCGCGCGGGCTACGCAGGCAACGGAGCCCGTCCAGGAAACGGTCCGCCACCCCTTGGAGGGGGCCACGGAAGCGCTGTGGGACGAGGCGCTCGATCAACCAAAGGGAAACCTTCTGGGTATGCTGCGGGGAAGCGGCCAGTAGGAAGAAGACCCCGAGCGCTCCAAAAAACAGGAGGGTGAAGAGCACCACCACACGGCGCCACTCGGGAGGGATCGTGGGCACGAACGGCAACCCGACGAAAACGAACAGCAGCATGACGATCCCGTCGAAGATGCGCTCCGCAACGATCGTGGCCAAGGAGGCGCTGATGCTCACACTGGCCTCGCGTTTCAGCACGTACGCCCGGAGGACTTCGCCAGCGCGGGCCGGGTAGATGTTGTTGCCCATGTACCCGATGCAGACGATGGGAAAAAGCCGGTGCAGTGGGATGCGCTGCACCGGCCGGAGCATGTAGTGCCATCGCCAGGTACGTGCCCAAACCCCGAGGAAGTATACCGCCACTCCGGGCACGATCCACAGGTAGTGCGCGTCACGCACCTGCGCCCAGAGCGCCCCGAGCTGGGCCTGCATCTTGGCGAGGATCCGGTAGAGGAAAAAGGCGCTGATTAGCAGCCCGATGTAGATCTGCCAGTGCCGCCGCACATGGCCCCACAGAGCAGCCGGCAACGCGCTTTCGGTGGAGCGAGCTTCGAGCTTCACGATCCCCTCGTTTCCTACGGCCTCCAGGGGCCGATCCGTCCCGCCATCATAGCGGCAAGCCGCGGCTTTGTCAATCGCGATTGACAGGCCGGTAGGCGGCTGTTAGAATTGTAGCTAGCAGCGTTTCGCGTGGAGGTTCGGTCGCACGGTTTGATTACAGGCGCCGCCACAGGACCGGGTGCCGCGGAGGTCGCCATGCGGATCATTCGCCGGGTTGTGTTTCAGGACCTGGAGTTCGTCCAGCGCGAAATGGAGCGCCTTTTCAGCGACATGTGGGGGCGTCACACAGGCGGAGTGTATTGTCCTCAGGAGACCTGGCGTCCTCCCACCGATGTCTACGAGACGCAGGCCGGGCTGGTGGTGAAGATGGAGCTGGCGGGCATGCGGGAAAAGGAGATCGACGTCATCCTGGACGAGCGTACCCTGACGGTCTCCGGCTTCCGACCGGACGACCGGCCGGCCGAACAGCTCTCCTATCACCAGATGGGGGTGAACTACGGTCCGTTCTGCGTGCAGATCTTCCTCCCCTGGCCGGTTCAGGAGGACGCCGTGGAGGCGACCTACGAGGACGGGTTCCTGAGGATCCATTTGCCCCGTCGTGTGAGTCCCGGCCAGGAGGCGCGGCGCGTCGAGATCAACGTGGACGAGGGGCATTGATGCGCGCCTCGGGCGCGGACGGCGGAGGAGGCCGCGATGGCCATCGATCGTTGTTGGTTTGAGGGCGTGCGTCCTCTTTTCCTAGCGGATGTAGAGGCCCATGGAAGTTCCGGCGGAGGCCCTTCCCAGGGGGAAGGCGAGCGCGGGGCAGGAGGCCTGCAGGTACCTCCGGAGCTCTCCATCCTTCCTCTGCAGAACGTGGTGATCTTCCCGCGCACTGTCTTTCCGCTGGCGGTAACCGAACCGCGTGCGGTCAAACTGGTGGATGACGCCGTGCTCGGTGCGCGCCTGATCGGCCTGGTCACGGTGCGGCCACGCGCGGAAGCGGAGGAAGGAGAGTTCTCCCCGGAACGGCAACTCTACCGCGTGGGGACGATGGCCCTTGTCCACAAACTGCTGAAGCTTCCGGATGGTTCCCTGAGGCTTGCGGTCCAGGGGTTGGAGCGCATCCGCATTGTGGAGTACATTTCGACCGATCCTTACCTGCGTGCGCGGGTGGAACGGGCGCCGGAAACGGTTGAGGAGGACATCGAGGTCGAAGCGCTGATGCGCAACCTGATGGAGCTGTTCCAGAAGCTCGCCTCGCTCGTCCCCCAGATGTCCGAGGAGCTGCAGGCGCTCATCATGAACGTGGAGGATCCGCGCCAGTTGGCCTATGTACTGGCGGCGAGCATCCGCATGGAGCTGGAGGAGCGGCAGGCGATCCTGGAGGAGGATAGCGTCAAGGAGAAGCTCCGCCGGCTGGTGACCGTGCTCACGCGGGAGACCGAGGTCCTGGAACTGGGCAAGAAGATCCAATCGCAGGTGCAGACCGGGATCGACAAGGCCCAACGGGAGTATTTCCTGCGCGAGCAGCTGAAGGCGATCCGCCAGGAGTTGGGCGAGGCGGACGAGACGCAGATCGAGATCGAGCGGTTGCGCAAGGCGCTGGAGGAAGCGAATCTACCGCCAGAGGCCAAAGAGCAGGCGGAGCGCGAACTTCGGCGGTTGGCGGACATGCCCCCGGCAGCAGCGGAATACGGCGTGATCCGCACCTACCTGGAGTGGCTGGCTTCCCTTCCCTGGGCCAAGAGCACGGAGGACATCCTGGACATCGAGCGTGCGCGACAGGTGCTCGATGAGGACCATTACGACCTGGAGAAGGTCAAGGAACGCATCCTGGAGTTTCTCGCCGTACGCCAGCTGCGGCTGCAACGCACGGAGGCTGGCAAGGAGGAAGAGGCCCAGCGGGGCAAAGGGGCGATCCTTTGCTTCATTGGCCCGCCAGGGGTGGGCAAGACTTCCTTGGGCCGTTCGATCGCCCGGGCCATGGGGCGCAAGTTCATCCGCATTTCGCTGGGCGGCGTCCACGACGAAGCGGAAATCCGTGGCCATCGGCGCACCTATATCGGTGCCATGCCGGGAACGATCATCCAGGCCATCCGGCGGGTCGGTTCGAATAACCCCGTCTTCATGATGGACGAGATCGACAAGGTGGGAAGGGATTTCCGGGGCGACCCGGCCTCGGCGTTGCTCGAGGTGCTGGATCCGGAGCAGAACCGGGAGTTCCGCGACCATTATCTGGACGTCGCCTTTGACCTTTCGAAGGTGTTTTTCATCACCACGGCCAACGTGGCGGAAACGATCTCTCCGCCACTGTTGGACCGGATGGAGATCATCCGGCTGGCGGGTTACAGCGAGGAGGAGAAGTTCCACATCGCCCGGCGTTATCTTGTGCCGCGCCAGATAGAGGAGCACACGCTGAGCGAAAACGACATCCGGATCGAGGATGAGGCGATCCGGCTCCTGATTCGCGAATATACCCGCGAGGCGGGCGTGCGCAACCTGGAGCGGGAAATCGGCAGCCTGTGTCGCAAAGTGGCGCGCGAGATCGCTGCCGGAAAGGCCGGCCCGATCGTGATCGGTGTGGAGCAGGTGCGGCAGTACCTGGGCCCGCGCCGCTACTATGCCGAGGTGGCCGAACGCACCGAGGTGCCCGGGGTGGCCACCGGCCTGGCAGTCACCCCGATGGGCGGCGAGATTATCTTCATCGAGGCCACCAAGATGCCCGGGGGAAAACAGCTGATCCTCACCGGGCAGCTGGGCGATGTGATGCGCGAATCGGCCCAGGCGGCGCTGAGCTACGTGCGTTCCCAGGCCGACCGGCTCGGCCTGCCCGCCGACTTCTACGACCGTATCGACGTGCATGTGCACATCCCGGAGGGAGCGCAGCCGAAGGATGGGCCTTCGGCCGGTGTGGCGATCGCCACGGCGCTGGCCTCGCTGTTCACCGGCCGGCCGGTGCGCGATGACGTCGCCATGACCGGGGAGATCACCCTTCGGGGCCGGGTGCTCCCGGTGGGCGGCATCAAGGAAAAGGTACTCGCCGCGCGTCGCGCCGGGATCCGTACGGTCATCCTCCCCTCCCGCAACCAAGCGGACCTGGAGGAGGAAGTACCCGCCGAGCTAAGGCAGGATCTGCAGTTCGTGTTTGTGGACACCGTGGATCAGGTCTGGGAAGCTGCGCTACGCGACGGCCGGGCGGAGGAAAACAAGCGCGACTGAGCGGTGGTGCCGTGCGGACAGGGCGCTGTGCCGAGCTTTGGCTGGGTTGGCAGAAAGCCCTTTGCTGAGGAAACGGCGACTTGCCCCAACCGGCAAATCATTCTCTACCCTCGAAAGCCCGCGAACTTCCAGGCAGATGGAGCCTCCTGCAGTAAGGAACCATCCATCTTACGGAGGCGGGGACCGGTTTCTTCCTTTGTCTGGGCACAATCTTGTGCAGGCGATTCCCTGTCCCGGTCTTGACAAATCCATCCGGTTGTGGTATATTGAAATCGATTTCTGAAAACGATTGCAGGGTGCTGCCATGCGGCGAGTTCAAGTCAAAGATGTCGCTGCCCTTGCGGGGGTCTCCCCAGCTACCGTCTCCCGTGTGATCAACAAGCATCCCCACATCTCGCCCCAGACCCGTGCCCGGGTACTGGCCGCCATCGAGCAGCTCGGCTATCAGCCCAGCCGTGTCGCCCAGCGCCTGCGCATGGGGATCACCCATATCTTCGGGCTGATCCTCTCCGATATCACCAACCCCTTCTTCACCGCGGCCGTGCGTGGCATCGAGGATGTGGCCTACGCCCGGGACTATAGCGTGCTATTGTGCAACGCCGACGAGCAGGTGGAGCGCGAGGCGCTCTATACCCGCGTGCTTCTGGCGGAAAAGGTGGCCGGTGTGATCATCTCCCCTACGGACGAGAAGTGTACCACCTGTGCTGCCTTCCTGGAGCACGGGATCCCGGTGGTCGCCATGGACCGCCGTATTCGCGGGCTGGCTATCGATACCGTCGTCGTGGACAATGTCCAGGGTGCCTACCAGGCGGTCAGCCACCTGATCCGCCTGGGCCACCGACGCATTGGCCTCATCGGGGGACGCCTGGAGATCTCCACCGGCCGCGAGCGCCAGGAAGGCTACCTGCAGGCCCTGCGCGACCACGGGATCCCTGTCGATCCGGAGCTGATCCGCGTCGGCGATTTCAAGCAGGAAAGCGGCTACCGCCACGCTTGCGAACTCCTTTCCCTGCCCAACCGACCCACGGCCATCTTTGCCGCCAATAACCTGATGACCCTCGGAGCCCTCAACGCGATCCACAAGCAAGGGCTGGCGATCCCCCGCGATGTCGCTATTGTGGGCTTTGACGATATGCCCTGGGCCGCCTCCCTCAACCCCGCCCTGACCGCCGTCGCTCAGCCGGCCTATGACCTCGGACGCACCGCCGCCGAGCTCCTCCTGGCGCGGATTGCCGACCCCGACCGGCCGGCCCAGGAGGTCGTGCTCCACACACAGCTGATCGTCCGTCAGTCGTGCGGTAGCGCGACCTGACCGGTGATTCCCCGGGGAACCGTCCCCTGTCCCTTGCCAGCGCGCCCATCCGCGGGGGCGCGCTGGCACGAGTGCCGAAGGAGGTGTCGATGACGACAAAGGCAACGATCGCTGGGATTCACGGCCGGTACCGCAGTCCTGTACCGACCCCGTACGTCCACGCAAGGAGGTGAACCCGATGAAACGGCTACCCTGGTTCGTTGTCCTGACCGGCCTGATCCTCGTACCGGTACTGGCGGCCTGCGGGCCTACCCCTACGACCGTCGCTCCCACGCAGCCACCCCCACCACCGGGAGCCACTACGGCCCCTCAACCTACTGCCGCCCCCACGCCTGAGGAGGAACACGTCCTGACCATCGCCGTCGCGGGAGACGTGGAGACGCTCGACTCCGACTTTTCCCACTTTCAGCTCTCCAACGAGGTGAACTATAACACCCAGGACCAGTGGTTCCTGTACGGGCGCACGACCTCGCCCGAAGGGTTTACCGTCTACGACGCGAGCAAGATCGAGGGGTCAGCCATCGAGTCCTGGGAACTCTCTCCCGACGGGCTGAGCATCACGCTCCACGTGCGCAAGGGCATGAAGTTCAACCACACCGGCAACCCGGTCACTGCCGACGACTTTCTCTACTACTTCGAGCGTGGGACCCAGACCAAATCCGGTTGGTTGTGGAACATCCAGACCGCCTATATCGACGGCTGGGAAAAGATCGACGACATGACCTTCCGTTTGCACTTCTCCCAGCCCAGCCCCTTCTTCTTCTACCTCTTCCGGGACCAGTCCCAGGCCCCGGTCGATAGCGTGGAGATGAAAAAGCACGCCACGGCCGACGACCCCTGGGCGACCACCTGGAAGGCCAAGCACGACGCGGCCAGCGGCGAGTACTATGTCGAGTCCTGGACTCCGGGCGTGGAGATGGTGCTGCGGGCCAACCCGGACTACTGGGCGGGCCCTCCGTACTTCGATAAGGTCGTCCTGAAGGTCGTCCCCTCCTCGGCCGACCGCGTGCTCCTCCTTCAACAGGGCAGCGTGGACATCGCCGAGCAGCTCAGCATGACCGAACTGGATGCGCTGCGGAACGCCCCTGGCGTCAAGGTACTCTCCATCCCCAGCCGCAACCAGTACCACGTCGGCTTAAACAACACCATGCCTCCATTCGACAACAAGCTGGTGCGCCAGGCGCTCTCCTACGCCGTCCCGTACGATACGATCATCAACGATGTTTTCAAAGGGCGTGCGCTCAAGCCGGACAGCCCGGTAGCCCAGCGGGGACAGTTCCACGTGAGCGGGCTCTGGCCGTATACCTTCGACCTGGACAAGGCCCGCGAGCTGCTCACCCAGGCCGGCTATCCGAACGGCTTCGACGCTACGCTGGACATCCCGGCCGGCGACCCGATCATCGAGGAATTGGCCATCCTGCTGCAGAGCACCTTCAAGCAGATCAACGTGAACCTGACCATCAATAAGCAGCCGGCCGCAGTCTTTGCCGAGGGACTCGACAAGCGCACCCACCAGATGTGGCTGCGGGATCTCCTCTGGTACGTCGATGACCCCGCCTACATCGGCCTCTGCTTCTACAAGACCGGGGTGGTCATCGACTGGATGAACTACTCCAACCCGGAGGTCGACCGGCTGATCGAGGAGATGGTCCGGCTCTGGCGGCCCGAGGACCGCGAGAAGAAGGCCGAGCTGGCCCGGGAGTTCCAGCGGATCATCATCGAGGACGCCCCGACGTTGATCCTGGCTGAGCCGAACTTTGAGCTGGCCATGCGCGCGGATATCGAGGGTTACGTCCACCTGCCGGACCACCTGCTCTGGTACTACCCGCTCTACCGCAAATAGCGGTATCCGGGCCCTGCCGGGCCGGGCGCCGATCGCCCGGGCCCGGCCCGGCAGCCAGGCCCTGTTTTGGTAGGAGGTACGATGAGGTCCCCTTGGCTTGGACCACTGCTCTACATCCTCCGCCGGGCGGCAATGATCTTCCTCGTCCTGCTCGGGGTCTGCACGGTCACCTTCATCGTGACCCGCCTCCTGGGCAACCCCGTCTATCTCCTGGTTGGCCAACAGGCCAACAAGGAGATCCTGGACAATATGATCCATCAGATGGGGCTGGATCGGCCGCTCTACGAGCAGTACTTGCGTTACCTCTGGGCCGTTGCCCGCGGTGACCTCGGGATGTCGCGCTATACCTTTCGCCCTGTGCTCGAGGACATCCGCCTCAGGCTTCCGGCCACCTTCGAGCTGGTGACCGCGGCCATGTGGCTCATCGTTTTCGGCGGAGTGCCGTTAGGGGTGCTAGCCGCCGCCCGCCCTCGAGGGATCATCGCCCGCTTCGCCCAGTTCCTCTCGCAGCTGGGGGTCAGTATGCCCTCCTTCTGGGTCGGCCTGCTCCTGATCTACTTCTTTTTCTTTCGACTGCACTGGTTTCCCGCGCCCCTGGGCCGCTTGGCCGACCAGATCGCTGCTCCTCCTCGGGTGACGGGCCTGCTCCTGGTCGATAGCCTGCTGGCCCGGGACCATGTAGCCTTTCGCTCCGCCCTGGGCCACCTGGTACTGCCCGCAGTGACGCTCGCCCTTGGTTCGGTGCCTGCCACACTCCAGATCACCCGCACCACGCTCTTGCAGGTCCTTGCCAGCGACTATATCCGCACGGCGCGTGCCTATGGCATGCCCGCACGCGCGATCTACTTTCGTTATGCCCTGAAGAACGTTGTCGTCCCGTTGATCACCGTCCTGGCGATGACCTTTGGGTACCTTATGAGCGGCACGGTACTGGTGGAAACGGTCTTTGCCTGGCCCGGGCTGGGGCTCTATGCGGTGGATGCCATGAACCATTTCGACTACGAACCGATCGTGGGAGTGGTGCTGCTGAGCGCCCTCTTCTACGCCCTGGCGTACCTGGTTGCGGATCTGGTTTCCTTTGCCGTCGATCCACGCATCCGGGCGCAGTGAGCGTTCAAGGAAGGGTGCACCCATGGCCGAAGTGCCGCTTGCCGAAACGCCGGTCGTCCTCTTCCGCCGTCCCCGCTGGCGCACCTTACGTCGGTGGCTTTTCTGCCCGCCGGTGATCATCTTGGCGTTGCTCCTCTTGGGCGCCGTCTTTGCTCCCCAGCTCGCCCGCTACGACCCGCTGACCCCTTCCCCAGGGGAGAAACTCCAGCCCCCTTCAGCCCGCCACTGGTTCGGGACCGACCCCTACGGCATGGACATCTTCTCCCGCGTCCTCTATGCCACACGCACCGACCTCACCGTGGCCGTGCTATCGGTGCTGTTGGGGATTGCCGCCGGCATCCCGTTGGGAGCGTTGGCCGGCTACCTGGGCGGCTGGGTGGACGAGGCGCTCACCCGGCTGACCGAAGTCATGCAGGCCTTTCCCCAGATCCTTTTCGCGATGGCGGTCATGGCCGCGCTGGGGAACAACCTGGTCAACCTGGTGCTGATCCTGGCTTTCCTGAACGTCCCGGTCTACCTGAAGATGGTGCGCAGCGTCACGTTGCCCCTGCGGGAGAGCGATTTTGTGCTCGCCGCCCGCTGTGCTGGGCACACGACCGGCTCCCTGGTGGTGCGCCATATCATTCCCAATACCCTGGTGCCGGTCTTTTCCCAGTTTTCGTTGAGCTGTTCCTATGCCGTGCAAATGGTGGCTGGGTTGAGCTTCATCGGCCTGGGGGTCAAGATCCCTCACCCGGAGTGGGGATCGATGATCAGCCTGGGGGCCAACTACATCGTCTTTGGCATGTGGTGGCCGGCCCTCTTTCCCGGCCTTGCGACTTTCCTGGCGGCCTTTGCCCTACACGACCTGGGCCAGCGGCTACGCCGCTCCCTCCTGCGCGAGGCGGAAGGATGAGCGAACAGGCCCTCCTCCAGCTCCGTGAGCTGCGCGCCGTCGTTGGGCCCCGGGAACAGCCGGTGCATGCCGTGCGGGGTGTCTCTTTCACCGTGCGCCGGGGCGCACGCCTGGGCATCATCGGCGAAAGCGGCTCGGGCAAATCGATGACCGCGCTCTCTATCCTGCGCCTCCTTCCTCCCAGCGGGGTCATCCGCGGCGGGAAAGTGCTCTACGACGGCCGCGACCTCCTCCGCCTGCCCGAACCTCAGATGCAGCGCCTGCGGGGCCGGGAGATCAGCCTCATCTTCCAGAACGCCGCCGCTGCCCTCAACCCGCTTTTCCCGGTGGGAGAGCAGATCGCCGATGTCTACCGCCATCACGAGGGAGGAAGCCCCCGCCAGGCATGGGAACGCGCCGTGGCCATGCTGGACGCGATGGGGATCCCGGATGCCCCGCGCCGCGCCCGCGCCTATCCCCATCAGTACAGCGGCGGGATGGCCCAGCGGGCGATGATCGCGATGGCGCTGATTTGCTCCCCGCGCCTGCTCATCGCCGACGAACCGACCACCGGGCTGGACCTGACCATCCAGGCCCAGGTGTTGGACCTGATCCAAGAGCAGGTCCAGCGCTCGGGCACCAGCCTTGTGCTGATTTCTCACGATATCGCGGTGATCGCAGAGGTGTGCGAAGAGGTGGTGGTGATGTACGCCGGCGAGGTGGTCGAGAGCGGGCCGCTTGCCGAGGTGCTCCGGAATCCGATCAACCCCTATACGCGGGCGTTGCTCGATTGCTTCGAGCCGAAAGAGGGCCGGCGCCTGCCCTACATCGCCGGCCGCGTGCCCCAACTATACCAGGAGCCTAAGGGATGCGCTTTTTTCAACCGTTGTCCGCAAGCGCGCGAGATGTGCCGGGAGATCCACCCGCCTACGGTAGAGGTGGCCCCGGGACATCGGGTCGCCTGTCACGTCGTGTGAGGCTGCGATGGCGTGCGGTGAGCCGAACCGTTTGCCGATCCTCGAAGCCCGTGGACTGGTGAAACGCTTCCGCGTACGCCAGTCGTTGGCCCGCCGCACCGTGGTCACCGCAGTGAACGAGGTCTCCTTTGCCGTACGGCCTGGGGAGACGGTGGCCCTGGTGGGGGAAAGCGGGTGCGGCAAGACCACCGTGGGCAAGCTCGTCCTTGGCTTCTTACCGCCGGACAGCGGCCAGGTGCACTTCCGGGGCAAGCCTCTGACCTCCCTCGCTGGCGAGGAGCGTTTGGCTTACCGCCGCGCGGTGCAGATGGTCTTTCAGAACCCTCTGGCCTCCTTCAACCCGATGATGTCTATCGGCGCGGCCCTCCTGGACGCCCTGCGGCTGCGGAGCGACCTGAGCCGCCGTGAGAAGGAAGCAGAGGTCGCTCGCCTCCTGCAGCGCGTGGGCCTGGAGCCCGAGATGGCCATGCGCTACCCTTCCGAGATGAGCGGAGGGCAGCTCCAGCGCGTGGGTGTGGCCCGCGCGCTAGCCCCCGGGCCTGCTTTCATCTTTCTCGACGAGCCCACATCGGCCCTGGATATGTCCGTGCGGGGCCAGGTGATCAACCTGCTGTTGGAGCTGCAGGCCGATCGCGGGCTGGCCTACCTCCTGGTCTCGCACGACCTGCGCGTCGTGCGGGCTATGGGGCACTATATGCTCGTGATGTACCTGGGGCAGGTGCTGGAGGAAGGCCCGGTGGAGGAAGTACTGGCGCATCCGCTTCACCCGTACACCCAAAGCCTGCTTGCGGCCACGCTCCTGGGGCTCCTTGCGCAAGCGCCGGCCGCGCGGCGCGTCCGCGTGCGCGGCGAGGTGCTGCAGCTCCCCGCAGGTTACCGGGGCTGCAACCTCTACCGCCGTTGTCCCTTTGTGACCGAGCGGTGTCAGCAGGAACCACAGGTGCTGGCCGAGGCTGCTCCGGGGCATCGCGTGCGCTGCTGGCGCGTCCTGGACGGTGCCTGTTGAGGTCGAAAGGAGAAATGCGATGACAACGGTCATCTACAGCAAGCAATTGATCGCCGATCCTGCGCTTCCCCCGATTCCGCACGGCGTCGTCGTGGTGGAGGGGGAACGCATCGTCGCCCTTGGACGGCCCGAAGAAGTCCGGGTGCCACCCGACAGCACGGTGATCGACTGCCGGGAAGAGACCGTGCTTCCGGGGTTGATCGATACCCACGCCCACATCACGGCCGACAACCGCTATGGCTATGCCCTGGAAAGCCACGAGGCGTTGGATCTGCCAACCCTGGTCTTGCGGGGCTCTATGAGCCTCCGTGACGACCTGGCCTCCGGGGTGACCACGATGCGCACCCTGGGCGATCGGGATGATGTGGAGCTTCGCTTCCGCGAGGCGATCCGCCGCGGTGAGATCCCCGGGCCTCGCCTGGTGATCTGCGTGCGAGCCCTGCGGCCCAGCCACGGCACGGCGGCCATGTTGGCCTTTCCCGCCGACGGCCCGGAGGAGATCCGCCGGCGCATCCGGGAGAACTTTTTTCTGGGCGCCCAGTGCACCAAGATCTTTGCGACCAACGTGCAGAACGGTCCCGGTTTCCTCGATTACCTGCGGGGAGACCTCACCGGTGAGCCGGCCTACACGCAGGAAGAACTGCGCGCGGCGGTGGAGGAAAGCCACGCCCTGGGGATGAAGGTGGCCGCCCACGCCATCGGCGGGCCGGCCATGCGTTGGGCGATGGAGGTAGGGGTGGATAGCATCGAGCACGGGAACCTGCTGGAGGAACAGGACATCGAGTGGATGGTGCGTTACGGCACCTACCTGAGCGATCCAAACCTCCAGCTCTTCTTTGATGAGGAGACCGGCTTCGAGACGTTTCCCACCTGGAAGTACGACTGGTGGCGGGAAAAGGTCGAGCGGGCAAGGGAGCAGACGGCCCGTTACCTGCCGGAAGCGATCCGCGCTGGGGTGAAGGTATGCCTGGCGACCGATAGCACGCATGCGTCCCTGTGGCGCGAGGCGCGCCACCTGGTGGGTCTGGGGGTGTCCAATCGATACGCCCTGCTTGCGCTGACCAAGCACGGTGCGGAACTCCTGGGCATAGACGACCAGGTAGGAACGCTCGCCCCCGGGAAGATCGCCGATCTGATCGCCGTGCGTGGCGATCCGCTGGTGGACATCCTGGCGCTGCGGGACGTGCGGATGGTCATGCAGGCCGGCCGCCGTTGCGATCCCCAGCGCAGCAACCTGGGGTGGTAAAGGCCGCTTTTGCGGTACAATGGGCGAAACGACCGCGATCGCCGCTGGATCGGAAGACCGGGCTCCGGAGATCCTGACTTGGGTGAAGGAGGGTATCATGCGTCGCCGCAAAGTGGGCATCCTGACCTTCTCGGACGGGCGGGATTTCGCCTACCGTCAGCTCTACGAAATGAACCTTCACTTCCAGGCCCGCTTGGTGCAGGCCCTGGAGGATACGGGGGAGATCGAGCCGGTTGCTGGGGAGATCATCGGTACTCCCGAGCAGGCGCGCAACGAGGGGAAACGCCTGGCGGACGCCGGCGCCGAGTGCACCATCCTGAACTATGCCGTGTGGGCCTTTCCACACCTCACGGCCATCGCCAGCCGCTTTGCCCCCGGCCCGTTCCTCTGCTTTTCCAACATCAACCCGGAGTACCCGGGCCTGGTCGGCATGCTCGCCTCGGCCGGCGCGCTGGACGCGATTGGGGTACTCCACCACCGCATTTCGGGCGACATCGCCGACCCGCAGGTGCGCGCCCGCGTGCTTGCCTTCCTGCGCGCGGCCAGCGCCGTGCACCGGCTGAAAGGAGAGACCTACGGGATCTTCGGTGGACGTTCGATGGGCATGTACACGGCCGTCCCCGATCTGGCCCAATGGCAGCGCGATTTCGGCATCGACATCGAGCACATCGATCAGTGGGAAATCGTGCGTCGGGCAGCGGACGTGCCTCAGGCGCGGGTGACCGGTGCCCGCCGCTGGTTGGAGACGATGTGTGCCGCTGTCGCCTACGATGGCCGCAGCCTGACGCCGGAGACGCTGGAGCGACAGATCCGCAGCTACTACGCCGTCCGCGCCCTGATCGCGGAGTGGGATCTGGACTTCTGCGGCATCAAGGGGCAGCCAGAGCTGACGAACGCTTTCTGCACGATGGACCTGACGGAAGCGTTCCTGAACGACCCGTACGACTGGGAGGGGCCCCATGAGCCGATCGTCTGCGCTACGGAGGCCGATTCGGATGGCGCGCTCACCATGGAGATCCTCAAGCACCTGTCAGGTACTCCGGTGCTCTTTGCCGACGTGCGCCACTACGACGCCGGGGACGATTGCTGGCACCTGGTGAACTCGGGCCAGCACCCGACCTATTTCGCCGGCCGCTCTTTCGACCCGAAAGAGAACCTGGCCCACGTACGGTTGCTTCCAGAGGTCTTTTACTTCCCGGCGGGAGGGGCCTCTGTGCAGCACATCGCTGCACCCGGCCAGGTGACGCTTGCCCGGATGGCGCGTCGCAATGGGCGCTATTGGATGGCCATCGTCCCCGCCGTTTTCCTGGAGTTCCCCCCGCAGAAAGCGGAGGAAAAGGCCCGCGCGACAACCTGGGAATGGCCCCATGCCTTCGCGCGCTTCCAAGTCGGCCCGGAAGAGTTCGTGGCCCGCTACAGCTCCAACCACATCCACGGGGTCTATGGCGATTGGGTCGAGGAACTGCGCTGGGTGTGCCGCATCCTGGGAATCGAAGCCGTGGTCCTGGGAGGGTAGCGCGACCATTCCCCAGGCGGCTCTTGCTCCTGGGGGGGGGACGGAAACGCCCCGCTCCCGCGACAGGCAATTCCCACACGGGGGGCCCCCGGCTTCTTACAGCGGAAGCCGGGGGCCCCGCTTTCTCCACGCTCATCGATCGCGGTCGGCATAGACAGCGATGAATTCGTCCCAGTGGGTGCGCTGGGAGAAAAGGAGCGTGCGGTAGTACTCAAAGTCGTTCTCGGGAGAAGAAGGTTCGTCCAGGTCGCTGCGTGTCCGCGGCCAGAAGATGCCGATGCCGTGCGCATCCTTGTAGCCGTTCTTGTGCCACTCGTAGAGGGTGACGGCGGTGACGGCATCCATGACCGCCTGGCTCTTGGCCCGGATCGTCGGGTCGCTTACCCGGGCCTGGATCTCCTTTGCTGCGTCGTAGAGGTCCTTGTTCGTGGGGTCGGCCATCGCCTGGGTGAACTTGTAGGCCTTGTCGTAGGCGGATTGGTAGGTCGGCAGACCGTCGAGAAGGGCGATCGACCACTCGTCTACCGCGGTAAGCAGGGCATCCCAGGCGGGGTTCAGCGCCACGGCCGCGCTTGTCCAATCCTTCATGCTGCGCGCCAGTTCCACCGCGAGCTGCTCGCCGGTCATCGTCGGATTGGCCTGGAGCGCCGTGAGCACCTGGTCGTACTCGAACCCGTTCCAGCCGACATCCTCCTGCGAAGCGGCGATCGCCTGCGCGTACCCACGCCAGGTGGTTTCCACCTCGATCATCTGTTGCTCGCAGGCGTCATAGCCGACGACATCCACCCCGCCCACCGCCTGAAGGACGGCCAGGATCTCGTGCTGGTCCAGGGAGTCGTTGTCCGTCTCGTCCCACATCGTCTGGTAGGGCCTCCAGCCCCAGCCGTGGTCCCAAAGGATGAGGGCATAGTGGTCGGCCGGGTGGTTCGCTTGGGCCCACTGGATGAACTCGCGCAGCGTCTGGGGATCCCCCATGTTCCGTTCTCCCCAATCGGCCAACGCATTTTCGGGGGTCGCTCGCATCCCTGGGGTGATATAGAAAAGCTTGGTGGTCGTCCAGTCTCCGGCGGAGTTGTCGTAGCCCGGGATGCGGTCCGCCAGGGCAACGACGTGGACGTCCGCGTTCGACCCTGGCTGAGCCAGCTCCGTTTCGATGTCGAGGGTGACGTATCGCTCGAGGTTGTTATCGCCGTCGATGTAGACCATGAAGGTCCACTTGGCGCGCGGTGGGTGCGCGGCGGTCGCCGTGGGCACCGGTGCGGCAAACCACCCGAGCATCCCGGCCAGCAGCGCCGCCAGTACGAGACTGCATCGTCCCCTCATCGCTTCTCCTCCTTGCTGTACACAGACGCGGTCCCTCGATTGCGATGCTAGCATGGCGACAGTCGCTTGTCAAGAGCTCGGCTTGACCGTGGCCCTTTTCTGTGCTATCCTTCCCGCGGCGAATGGGGCGGGGCTTGCCCTGACAAAGGACCAGCGTCAACCGTTCGCGTGGCTCCGGAACGGATCTCGACGAGGAGAATGCAGATGCGGCCGATCGAACGGCGGATCGATGCCTACTTGAGCGAGCATCTGGACCGTTATCTCGAGGAGACGGCGCGCCTGTGTGCCCAGCCCAGCGTTTCCGCGCGTGGGGAAGGGATGGTCGAGTGCGCGCAGCTCGTCGGTCGGATGCTGGAGGCGCACGGGCTTGCGGTACGGATCTTTCCCACGCCGGGGGCACCGATCGTCTATGGCCATGCGGACGGCATATCCCCGCGAACGCTCCTGTTCTACAACCACTACGACGTCCAGCCTCCCGAGCCGCTGGAGCTGTGGAGCTCGCCGCCCTTCGAGCCCACGCTTCGGGATGGCGCGCTCTATGCCCGAGGGGCGTGTGACGACAAGGGGGAGCTTGTGGCCCGCCTGGCGGCGCTAGATGCCGTGCGTGAGGCGCACCGGGGATCGCTTCCCTGCGGGGTGACCTTCGTGGTCGAGGGAGAGGAGGAAATCGGAAGCCCGCATGTCGTCTCCTTCGTGCAGGAACACCTGGACCTCCTGCGGGCCCAGGGAGCGATCTGGGAGGGCGGCGGCATCGACCCCGAGGGCCGGCCGGTGCTCACGCTGGGGGTGCGCGGCGTCCTGAGCGTGGAGCTGAGCGTGCAGACGCTGACGCGCGATGCCCATTCCGGCGCGGCCCACCGGCTGCCCAATGCGGCCTGGCGCCTCGTATGGGCGCTGGCCAGCCTGAAAGGGCCGGACGAGCGGGTGCGCATCCCCGGCTTTTACGAGGGGGCGCTTCCTCCCTCCCCCCTGGACGAAGAGCTGCTGGAGGCACTTCCCGACTACGAGGAGCTGGAGCGCCAGATCTACGGGGTTAGGGAGTTCGTGCGTGGCTTGCGCGGGAAGGAGCTGAACCGCGCGGTCTTTGAACCGACCTGTAACATCGCCGGGCTGACCGCCGGCTATCAAGGGCCGGGCATGAAGACGGTCCTGCCCGCCCGGGCAGCAGCCAAGGTGGACTTTCGCCTGGTGCCTGGCCAGGATCCCAACGACGTGCTCGTGAAGCTCTCCGCCCACCTCCAACGGGAAGGGTTCGGGGATGTATCCGTCCAGTGCTTGGGCGCGATGTGGCCCGCCAAGACCGCGGCCGACGCCCCGTTTGTGGCCCTGGCGGCGCGCACCGGTGCGGAGGTCTACGGGCGGCCGGCCCTGCTTGTCCCTCTGGAAGGGGGTAGCACGCCGATCTATGCCTTTGCCGGGCCACTGGGGGACCTCCCGGTGGTCTTTGCCGGGGTCGGCTACTGGGACAACCGCGCCCACGCGCCGGATGAGCACGTACGCCTCCAGGACTGGCTGAACGGTGCCCGGCACATCGCGCGCATTCTGGAAGGGTTTGCCGCCCTTTGATGCCCGAACGACGGCGTGCGGTTGCGTTTGGAACCGGTGCCGTGCTATAATCCGGCTAACGGTGCGGCCTGTGGCAGATGCGCGGAAGCGGGGGTCCAGCATGTCGTTTGGCCCCATACCGTCCTCCAGTCGTTGGTGGCGGGAAATCCGCCCCCAGACGGCCGTTGTTGTGGCTTTTGGCCTGCTCCTGCTCGCCCTGGCGTTGCAGGTGCGGGCGACCGATGCCGACTTCTGGTGGCACCTGCGCACCGGACAATGGATCCTGGAGGAGGGCCGGATCCCCCGCAGCGATCCCTTTTCCTACACGGCCTTTGGAAAGCCCTGGATCGCGCATAGCTGGCTTGCCGACATCGCCCTCTACCTCCTGTATCGTGATGCACCGTTTCTGCTGCATCCCCTGCGGGCTCTGCTCCAGATAGGGACCTTTGGGCTTTTGTTCCATATGGCCTGGCAGCGCTGGCCGCGCCTTGTCCCCTGCATGCTCCTGGTGCTGGCGGCATTCGCCGCCTCGGCCGGCCTGTGGCTCACCCGCCCCAACAGCATCAGCCTGGCATGCTTTGTGGGGGTGCTCTACCTCTGGCACCTGTACAAATTTCGGGGAAAGAACCGCCTGTGGCTATTGCCTCCCCTTTTTGCCCTCTGGGCGAACCTCCACTCCGGCTACATCTTCGGCCTGCTGCTCCTGGGGTGTCTTTGGGTGGGAGAGGCGCTGGCCGGCCGTTTCTGGAGCGACCCCTTTCCCCTGGACCGGCGGCGCTGGTGGCGCCTGGGGCTGTATGGCGTCTTTTCCATGGCTGCGGTACTGTTGAACCCTTATGGCTGGGCCCTGCTGGTCTATCCGTTTCGCTACTTTTTTGAGGGCTTGAGCCTGCATACCCACTATGTGGGCGAATGGCTTTCGCCGAACTTCCAGGAGCCTCCCGGGCTCCTCTTTGCCCTGCTCCTCCTTTTGCTCCTGGCCGGGATGGCCTGGCGCCGCGTCGGGATGGCACCGGCGGAGACGCTGGCATTGCTCGCGTTCACGTGGCTCGGGCTGCGAGCCATGCGTGCGGTGGGTGTGGCGGTTCCCCTGGTCGCGTATGGCGTGGCAGGGGTCCTGGGGTGGGGTGTGGCGCCGCGCGGCGGGGTCGGCCGGCACGGGGCCTGGCGACCCAGCCGGTGGGCGGCCGGGCTATGGTACGGGGGGGTGGGGCTGCTCTTGCTCCTCTTGCTGGCCGGCATCGCCCTGGAGTTTGTGACGTGGGGACAGCGGGAAGGCTTTGTGAGCGAGGCCGGGTATCCGCGTGGTGCCGTGGATCGCCTGCGGGAGGAGCCCAGGGGCCGGCTCTTGAACAGCTACAACTGGGGCGGTTATCTGATCTGGGGTCTACGGGATTGGCCCGTGTTCATCGACGGCCGGGCCGACCTTTACGGCGATGCCCTGTTCGCGGAGTACCTCCGGGTGTGGCGTGTGGAGCCGTCGTGGAGCGAAGTGCTCGTACAATGGCGGGTAGATTGGGTCCTTTGCGAAAAAGGGGTCGCCCTGGCGACTGTCCTGGAAGCGAGCCCCTCTTGGACCTTGGTGTACGAGGACGGCACAGCTGTGCTCTACCGCAAGCATCCCTGAAGGCAGCCGTTCTCGTGCAGGAGAAGCGCGATGGAAGCGAAAGGCGTTCGGGTGGAACAGGTGCAGGAGACGATCCGGCAGTATCAGGCAGAACTGGCGAAGCTGCAACGGGAACTCAACGAACTGAACGTGGTGATCCCGCAGAATATGGCGGAGGTGGACCGCCTGGCCCAGCGGGAGATGTCGATCGCCAGTCGCCTGCGCGAGATGGAGATGAACCTGGAGGCCTATTCGCGCAGCGACATCCGCCAGTTCTACCTTTCGGCGCAGGAAACCCAGCTGCGCCTGTATATGATGCGCACCCAGCTGGAACACCAGCAGAACCGGCAGAAGGTGCTCCAGGAACGGCAGAGGGAAATCCAGGGCCTGCTCTCCTTGCTCGAAGGGCTCGCTGAGCAGCTCCAGCTCTCCGCCCGCGTTCCTGGAGGGCGGGAAGTGGCCGAGCAGGAGATGATCGCCCGGATCATCCAGGCCCAGGAGGATGAGCGGCTCCGGCTCTCGCAGCAGATCCATGATGGGCCCACGCAGACGATGTCCAACCTGGTCCTCCAGGCCGAGGTGTGCGAGCGCTTCATCGACCGGGATCCGCAGGAGGCCAAAGCGGAGCTGGCCAGTCTGAAAACGACTATTCACCACACGTTGCAAGAGATGCGCCGCTTTATCTTCGATGTCCGCCCAATGATCCTGGACGACCTGGGCCTGGTTCCCACGCTCCGCCGCTACATCCAGGATTTCAGCGAGCGGAGTGGGATCGAGGTCAACCTGGTTGTGCAGGGGAGCGAGTCACGGTTGCCGCCGCATATCGAAATCTCGGTTTTTCGTCTGGTCCAGGAAGCGCTGGTGAACGTGGCCCGGCATGCCCACGCCTCCCAGGTGCGCATCGGCCTCGAGGCAGATGGGCGGAATCTCACGGTGACCATCGAAGACAATGGCGTGGGCTTCCGGCTGGAGGAAACGGAGGAGACCCTGGGGAAGGGGCACCGGCGCATGGGGATCATCAGCATGCGCCAGCGGGTGGAGATGCTGCTCAAGGGCCGGTTGACCCTGGAGAGCGCGCCCGGACGGGGCACACGGCTGATTGCCACCATCCCATTGCCCGAGGCAGGCTCGGACTAGTACTTTCAGCCTATTGACCGCCGCGGGGATAAGTTTATGATGGTTGTACCGGTTCCAGCCAGGATCGAGACAGAAAAGAAAGGGGGTGAACGGCATGCGGCGGTTCGATGGGCGCGAGAAAGGCCAGGGGCTGGTCGAGTATGCACTCATCCTTCTGTTCATCGCCCTCGTCGTGTTCGTAACGGTTGCCCTGCTGGGGCCACCCGTCCGGGATATCTTCGGAATGGTCTACAACAGCCTGAAGTAACGGCCGCCCTTGTGCAGCGCGAGCATGCCCCTCTCGTAGGGGCATGCCGCGTTTCTGGAAGTGGCTTCCCGAAGCCCTTTGGCCTGGTACTAACGCAAAATAGTACCTCTGACCTATTGACCGGCAGCAAGAAGGTGTTATGATAACATTACCGATTCCCCAAGGGATCGAGATCGCAGAGAAAGGAGGTGAATGGCATGCTGCGGCGCTTCTTTGCACGCGAGAAAGGGCAGGGACTGGTCGAGTACGCGCTCATCCTATTCCTCATCGCCGTCGTTGTGATTGCAGTGCTCGCGCTCCTGGGTCCCAGGATCCGGGACATCTTCGGGACGATCTACAACAGCCTGAAGTAGCGCGGGGACAGAACTCGGCCAAGCCCAAATGCATCTCCCTGCGCGATTGGCAGGGAGATGCATTTGTTGTTTGGGGAATGACTTTCGTTGCCGCACTGGCCTTCTGCGCGTATAGCCTCCTCCGCCACGCCTTCCTCCAATCGACCACCTACGACCTGGGGATCCAGGATCAGGTGGTCTGGAACACCGCCTATGGGCGCCCCTTTGCTTCTTCCATCGAGGTACGCCTGTATCTGGCCGATCACCTTTCCCTCATCCTGGGCCTGCTCGCCCCGCTCTACCGCCTGTGGCCCGACGTGCGCCTCCTGCTTGCTTTGCAAGGATGTGCCCTGGCCCTGGGAGCCTATCCGGTCTACCGGCTGGCGCGCAGGCAGATCCCGGAACCACTAGCCCTCCTGTTCCCCCTGCTCTACTTGCTCTATCCGGCCTTGGGTTTCATCAACCGCTTCGACTTCCATGCCGAGGCGTTTACCACCCCCTTCCTCCTCGTGGCGCTCTGGCTATGGGAAGAAGCGCGCTATGGCTGGGCGTCGCTTCCGCTGCTCCTGGCCCTTTCCTGCCGCGAGGAAGTGGGGCTGGTCATCGCGCTTTGGGGTGGGATCCAGGCGCTCAGCGCTGTCGGGCGCAAGCGACGGCTGGCGGCCTTGTGGACGGTGATCGGGGCTTCCTGGTCGTTGCTGGGGATGGGGCTGGTGATGCCCCACCTACGCGGCGGGCCGTCGGATACCTTCGTGGCCTGCTTTGGGCACCTTGGCTCGTCGTACGGGGCCGGACTGCTGCACTTCTTGCGACACCCCGCGGCGGTGCTCTCCGAATCCTGGCAGGGTCTTGGGGGATACAAGGCAACCTTTCTGCCGCGCCTCTTGCTGCCGCTTGCCTTCTTCCCGCTCCTTTCCCCGCTTTCCCTGGTGCCGCTGCTCCCGGGCCTGCTTGCGGCGCTGTTCTCGCGCTGCTTGCCCCACAGCACCATCTACTACCAGTACACGGCGCCGATGATCCCGTTCCTCTTCCTCGGTTGCATCCGGGGCGTCGTCTGGACCAGGGTTCGTTTCCCGGAACTACGCCGCCTGCTTGCGCTCTTGCTCCTTGTGGGCACGATGGCCGCCCTGGCCTGGGATTGTCCCTGGTGGAAGCCCTTGGAGGGGCCGGGGCTTTACCCGGTCGGTCGCCCGGTGCGTCCCCAGAACCTGGAGGCCTTTCGGGAGGCGGCCGCGCTCATCCCGCCGGACGCAGCACTTGCGGCCGATAACTACCTAGGGCCCCACCTGGCCCACCGCGAACGGTTCTACCTCTTCCCTTACGGGGAATCGTGGCGAGCCGATTTTGTCTTGGTGGACCTGACGCGCGCGGACCCCGAAGAGCGCCCGTTCTGGGAAAGGCTGCGGGCGTTGTTGCGCTACCCGTCCTTCCGCCACTGGGGCGGGCCGGAACGGACGCTCCTTCTAGACCGCTCGCTTCCGGTCGAAGAGGTCTCCTCCCCTTGGGGCTCCTTCGGTGTGCGCTACTTTCGCCAGGGAATCCTTCTTCTAGTGCGGGGCTACCCGCCCCATCCGGCCCTCCAGGAAGCGCTGCTGGAGGGCCGATGAAACCGCCGGGGGGCAACGATCGCTGCCCCCCGGTTCAGGCTGATGGAAACGTTCAGATGACCCCGAGCTCTCGGCCCACTTTCTCAAAGGCGGCCAAACCCCGATCCAGATCCTCCCGCGTGTGCGCGGCGGTATTCATGACCCGGATGCGCGCCTGCCCCTTGGGCACCGTGGGGTAGCCAAGCGCCATCGCAAAGACGCCCTCCTCGAACAGCCGGCGGGAAAACTCCTGGGCGAGAGGCGCCTCGCCGAGCATAACCGGCACAATCGGCGTCTGCGTTTTCCCGGTGTTGAAGCCGAGCTCCTGCATGCCCTTCTTGAAGTATTCCGTGTTCTCCCACAGCCGCTGCACGAGCTCGTCCGACTGCCGCAGGATGCGGATGGCCTCCAGGCAGGCCGCGGTATCGGCGGCGGTGGTGGCGCTGGAAAAGAGGAAGGGACGCGCCTTCTGGCGGATATAGTCGATGACGATCTTTTTGCCAGCGATGCATCCACCCACCACGCCCATCGCCTTCGAGAAGGTGCCGATCTCCACGTCGAACTTGCCCTGGAGGCCGAAATGGTGGACAATCCCTCGCCCGCCGCCGAGGACCCCTTCGCCGTGGGCATCATCCACCATGGTCAGCACGCCATACCGCGAAGCCACCTCGTAGAGCTTGTCCAGGGGCGCGATGTCGCCGTCCATGGAAAAGACCCCATCGGTGACGAGAAGCCCCCGGCGGTAGTTGGGCAGGTTCTCGCGGATCACCCGCTCGGCGTCGTCCACGTCGCAGTGCTCGTAGACGATGATCTTGGCGCCGGAGAGGCGGCAACCGTCGATGATCGAGGCGTGGTTCAGCCGGTCGGAGAAGATGACGTCCTCTTTCCCCACCAGCGGTGGGATGGCCGCCTGGTTGGCGCAGAAGCCGGACTGGACGTACAGGACGTCCTCGACCTCTTTGAAAGCGGCAATCTCCTTTTCCAGCTCCAGGTGCAGTTCGAGCGTGCCCGCGATCGAGCGCACCGCGGCCGGCCCCGCCCCCCAGCGGTCCAGCGCCTTCTTGGCGGCCTCCCGGAGGCGGGGGTCGTTGGCCAACCCCAGGTAGTTGTTCGTGCAAAAGTTGAGCACCTTCTTGCCGTCGACGATCATATGCGCGCCGGCCGGCGACCCGATGGTGCGGATGCGCACCAGCAGACCTTCGCGCTCCAGCCGGGCCATCTCCTCGCGGATGAAATCGTACTTGTCCGCCATGACGCCTTCCTCCTTCGCTACGGCCGGATGTCCGCAGGATCCGGGAACATCACCACCTTGCCCACCATACGGTCGCTGGAGTCCATCGCCTGGAAGCCCTTCTCAAAGTCGTCCAGCGGGATGCGGTGGGTGATGACGGGCGAGGGATCCAGGAGGCCGGAACGCAGCAGGCCGGCCATCTGGAACCAGGTCTCCCACATCAGACGGCCGTTGATGCCCAGGATGCGCGCCCCCTTGAAGACAATACCGTTGGCCAGGTCGACCTGGGCCGGCCCGGAGGGGATGCCGAAAGCGGAGAAACGGCCGCCCTTGCGGAGTACCTTCAGGCCCTCGTCGATCGCCCGCTGGCTCCCGCTCATCTCCAGCACCACGTCCACGCCATACCCGTCGGTAGCCTCGAGGATCGCCTGCACGACGTCTACCGTCGGATCCGCGCTGTTCAGGCAGACATCGCTCCCTAGCTTCTGGCCCAGTTCCAGCCGGAAGGGGTATTTGCCGATGTGGAAGATCGTCCCGGCGCCCGAGGCACGCGCGACCGCCACAGCGTTCAGGCCGGCTGGGCCGTCCCCGAAGATGGCCACGCTGCGCCCGGTGATCGGTTCTGCGAGCACGGTGTAGACTGCGTTCCCCAGCGGCTCCAGGATGGAGGCGATGGCCGGATCCAGGTCGGGGTCGTTCTTCCAGGCCACCACTTCGGGGATGACGGCGTACTCGGCGTAGGTCCCCGGGGTGTCGATCCCTAGGATCTTCAGATGGGCACAGATGTGCTGTTGGCCGTTGCGGCAAACCGGGCAGACGGTGCAGGGGATATGGCTCTCGGCAGAGACGAAATCCCCTTCCTTGAGTAGCGTGACCTCACGGCCTACCGCGACGACATGCCCACAGACCTCATGCCCGATGATCAGCGGGGGATGGATCCGGCTGGCCGACCAGGCATCCCAGTGGTAGATCTTGCGGTCCGTTCCACAGATCGAGGTCGCCTTGACCTTGATCAGCACGTCGCGGGGTCCCGGTTCCGGAATGTCGACTTCGCGCATCTCCAGGCCCGGCCCCGGCCTAACCTTCATGATGGCACGCATTTTCCTGGCCATCCAGTTCCTCCTTCTTCGTCGAAGCATCCTTCGGCAGCGAAAGCGGTGCGCCCACCACGGCGCATCGACCCAAGGTCGCGGGGCGATTATAGCATACCGATAGAACGGCCGCAACTGGTACCGGCAAGGGGTACTGGCGATGCCGGTCAGGGGATGCGGGCGGAACCTGACATCGCCGGGGCCAAGGGCTCTTCCGGCCAACCGGTTTGCCCGGGATGGATGGAGGGCACCGCCTTGCCGGGCCGGGTCTGGCGCAGGCGGTCTTGCCCCTTGTCGGCTGGCCGGTGTATAATGCGGCTATCGGGACCCGCCGAGGATCCGAAGCCAGACGGGCTCTGGCCGATGCTCGCTTGCCCGGCGGCTCAAGCGGGGGAGTTTCTCCTTTTGGAGGATGGCGTTGTTCAGCGCGCGGGAGGCACCCCGGAGACAAGCCCTCCTTTATGGCCTTGGGGGCTTCCTGTTCTTGCGCCTCTTTGTTTCTCTCCTGGGGGTTGCTGTCGCCTGGGCATTCCCCATGCCTCCTCTGCCCCTGTCGTCGCCCTACCTGCACGGCTTTGTCCCGACGCCGGGGGAACGGAGCAGCCCGTTCCTCGAGCTCTGGTTGCGCTGGGATGCTCCCTGGTACCTGAGCATCGCCCAGTCTGGGTATCGCGCGGGCGATGGCAGCGTGGCTTTTTTCCCGCTCTATCCGGTGCTCGTAGGCATGTTGGGTCGGCTCCTGGGCGGGCGCTACCTATGGGCCGGCCTGCTCGTTTCCAACCTGGCTGCGGCTGCGGCTTTGGTATTCCTCTACCGTCTGGCCTGGATGGAGCGCGCTCCGGACACGGCCCGCGCGGCCGTCGAGGTGGTGGTGGCTTTCCCTTGGGCGTTCTTCCTGGTTATGCCGTACGCGGAGCCCCTGTTTCTCCTCCTGAGCGTGGCATCGTTCTACGCCTGGCGGAAAGGAAGGTGGCTGAGCGCAGGGTTGCTGGGCGGCCTGGCCGCACTCGCCCGGCCGCACGGCGTGCTCCTCTTTCCCGCGCTGGCGCTGGCCTGGCTCCTGGAGCGGCGGCCTCTGCGGGCGCTTCTCTCGCTTGTGCCGATCCCGGCGGGGATGCTCGTCTTTGCTGCTTATGCGTCCTTCCTGGAGCGGGCACCGTTTTGGAGGGCTCAGGAATATGGGTGGGGCCACCGTTGGACCTGGCCCTGGCTGGCGATCTGGGAGGGATTCCAGCGCCTCGACACGGCGGGGCCGGCCGTGCTCTCCAGCCTCTTTTCCATTGCCCTGGTCATCCTGCCCCTGGCAGCCGGGCTGCGCCGGCTGGCGCCTCCGTACTGGGTGTATGCCTTCCTGATGCTCCTCCTTTCCGTGACGCGGGTGCAGTCGGAGGGCGTCCTGTACGGCCTCGAACGCTTGGCACTCACGGTTTTTCCCTCCCAGATCCTCCTGGGCGAGTTCCTCAGCCGGCGGCGCGTGCTCTGGTTCCTCTGGCGCTGGCTGGGACTGGTCGCACAGGCGGCCGGGGTCATCGCATTCGCCCGGTGGGGCAGCGTATGGTGACGCGGGCTCTGCCACACTGGGAGACCGCCCAGCACCTCGGCCATTTGCGCGCCCGTTACCGTTGCAGTATAATGCCTGCGGGCCCGGGCCCGAGAAGGGCACTTTGGACCGATGGGTTTTTTGTGGAGGCACGATGGAACGCAAGAGGCCTGCCGGCCGGTGGGTGTACCTGGCTTTGTTCCTTCTATTTGGGCCATTCCTCTGGGGCTGTGGGGCTGCATTTCCAGAGGAAGGAGGGGCGACGCCCACCCCGGGCGTGCGTTTCCTGATGCCAACCCCGGGAACTCCGCTGACCCCACCGGTGCGCGCCCCCACCGTAGCGATGGTGACCTACACGGTGCGGGAAGGCGACACCCTGTCGGGAATCGCCGAGGAGTTCGGGATTTCCCTGGATGCCCTGATCGAAGCCAACAAAGACCGGCTCAAGGACCCCGACCGGCTGCAGGTGGGACAGGAATTGCGGATTCCGGTGACCCCGCTGCCCACTCCGCGACCACAGGTCACTCCCACACCGTGACGACGCCTCGCCCGTTTTTGGCGAGGGCGAACGGGGGATTCCTGCGCGATGAGGTCGCGCTGATACGATCGCAAGGAGGCGACAGGATGGAAAAACCGATCGAAATCCGCTGGCACGGCCGGGCCGGCCAAGGAGTGGTCACGGCCGGGGAGCTGCTGGCCGAAGCGGCGATGGAGGAAGGGAAGTACTTCCAGGCCTTCCCCGACTACGGGCCGGAACGAATGGGGGCCCCGGTCAAGTCGTACACCCGCATCAGCGACCAGCCGATCGAGCTCCATTGCCAGATCCTGACCCCCGACGTCGTGGTCGTGGTCAATCCGAACCTGATCGGGGTTGTGGATCTGACGGAGGGACTGGCGGATGGGGGGACGGTGCTCATCAATACCTCCCTTTCGCCGGCCGAGATCCGTGAGCGGCTGGGCCTGGTCGGTCGGCCGGTCAAGGTGTGGGCGGTGGATGCCACACGGATCGGCATGGAAACGCTTGGCCGGGACATCCCGAGCACCATCATGCTGGGTGCCCTCGCCCGCGCCACCGGGCTTGTGCGCCTGGAAAGCCTGATCGAGCTGGTGCGCACCAAACTGGGCGAGAAACTCCAGCAGCGGGTTGTCGAAGCGAACATCGCCGGCTTGCGGCGCGCCTACGAGGAAGTGCAGGAAGGCTAGGCGACTTTAACAAGAAGGAGAATCGGATGCCTGAGCGACTGTTGACCTGGAAAGAAGTGCAGATGGGTGGCACGGTGACGGAGCCGGGCAGCTCGGTGGACTATCCCACCGGCACCTGGCGATCCAGCCGCCCGGTGCACGATATGGAGTCGTGCACCCATTGCATGATCTGCTGGGTCTACTGCCCCGACGCGGCTATTGTGGTAGAGAACGGACGGTGGGCGCGCTTCGATTACGACCATTGTAAAGGTTGCGGCATCTGTGCCGATGTCTGCCCGGTGAGCACGAAGCGTCCCCACCCCGCGACCGGGCAGATGGGCAAAGTGATCCAGATGGTGCCCGAACCCTGAGCGGGATCGACCGCGCTACGCGTGCGGCACTTTCCTGGAAGAAGGAGGATGGAATGGCAGAAAGGCTGATCCGGGCGCTGGACGGGGCCCACGCGGTGGCCGAAGCCATGCGCCAGATCGATCCGGATGTGGTCGCCGCCTACCCGATCACCCCCCAAACGGCCGTCGTGCAGACCTTTTCCGAGTTTGTCGCCGATGGTCTGGTGGGAACCGAGTTCGTCGCCGTGGAAAGCGAGCATGCGGCGATGAGCGCCTGTGTGGGAGCCGCGGCTGCCGGAGGCCGCGTGATGACGGCGACTTCCGCCAACGGACTTGCCCTCATGTGGGAGGTCCTCTACATCGCTGCTTCCCTGCGCCTGCCAATCGTGATGACCACGGTGAACCGCGCGCTATCCGCTCCGCTGAACATCCACTGCGACCATTCAGACTCGATGGGGGCGCGGGATGCCGGGTGGATCCATATCTTTGCCGAAAACGCCCAAGAGGCCTACGACAACACCCTGCAAGCGGTGCGCATCGCTGAGCACCCGGACCTGCTTCTCCCCGTCATGAGCATGCAGGACGGCTTCATCACGGGCCATGGCGTGGAGCGGGTCGAAGTGCTCCCCGATGAGGTGGCGAAGCGCTTCGTCGGCGAGTACCGGCCGGCCTTCTCCATCCTGGATGTGGACCACCCGATCACGATGGGCGCCTGGGACTTTTACGACTATTACTTCGAACACAAACGCCAGCAGAGCGATGCCATCTCGCGCGCCCTCCCGGTGATCGAGGCGGTAGGCCGAGAGTACGGGGAGCTGACTGGAAGGTACTACGGCATCCTGGAGACGTTCGGCATGGAGGACGCGGAAATCGCCATCGTGGTCCTTTCCTCCACAGCCGGGACGGCGCGCACGGTCGTACGCCGGGCCCGCGCAGAGGGGGTCAAAGTGGGACTGGTGAAACCGCGCGTCTTCCGCCCCTTCCCGGACCGGCACCTGGTCGAAGTGCTCTCCGGGTGCCGGGCGGTAGCCGTGCTGGATCGCTCGATCTCTTTCGGAGCGATGGAAGGGGCTGGCCCGCTCTTCCTGGAGCTCTGCAGCGCTTTCTTTGCCCACAAGGCCTGCCAGACCGAGATCGTCGATTATATCTTCGGCCTGGGCGGGCGCGACATCCTGCCCGAGCATATCGAACAGGTGATCCGTGACCTCCAGGAGATCACACGCACGGGGAAGCGAGGCCCGCTCGTGCGCTACCTGGGGCTGCGGGAATAGGTGCCGGGCGGTCCGGAAGACAGGAGGAAACCATGGCCATCCGGTTGAAGGAAATCGCCGGCCGCGAGGAAAAACTGGCCCCCGGGCATCGCCTCTGTGCCGGCTGCGCGGAATCGATCATCGTGCGCCAGATCCTGCACGCCATCGAGGATCCGGTGGTCATCGCCACGGCTACCGGCTGTCTGGAGATCGCGACCTCCATGTACCCTACCACGGCCTGGCGCGTGCCTTGGATCCACAACGCCTTCGAGAACGCGGCCACGACCGCCGCGGGCATCGAGGCGATGTACAAGGCGCTCGTGCGCAAGGGGCGCATAGCCGACCGGAACATCAAGTTCCTGGCGATCGGCGGCGACGGAGCCACCTACGACATCGGGCTGCAGTGGATCTCGGGGGCGTTCGAGCGAGGCCACCGTATCGTCTACATCTGCCTGAACAACGAGGCCTACATGAACACCGGTATCCAGCGTTCCAGCGCTACGACGCTCGGGGCCCACACGACCACGTCCCCTGCGGGTTCGGTCATTCCGGGCAAGGCGCAGTGGGCCAAACCGCTGACCGAGATCATCGCTGCCCACGGCATCCCTTATGTCGCCCAGGCCAACCCGTGGCGCTGGCAGGACCTGATGGAGAAGGCGCGCAAGGCCGCTGCCGCCGACGGCCCTGCTTTCATCAACGTCATTTCCCCCTGCCCGCGCGGCTGGCGCCACGAGCCCTCGGAGACCATCCAGGCGGCGCGCCTGGCGACCGAGACCTGCATCTGGCCGCTCTACGAGGTCGAGGACGGCGTCTGGAAGCTGAACTACAAGCCGAAGGAGAAGAAGCCGGTCGAGGAGTGGTTCCGCATGCAAGGCCGCTTCCGCCACCTCTTTACCCCAGCGTTCGAGCACGTCATCGCCGAGGTACAGGCGCGGGTGGACCGGGAGTGGCAGCGGCTTCTCGAGCGGTGTGGGGAAACGAGCTGAGGTAGACCCATCCCAAGGGCGCCGGCAAAGCCGGCGCCCTTTTTGCGTCGCGGGCTCTTACCCCTGCGAGCGGGGAACGCGTTCCGGCACGGTGGATCGCTCCGTCCGTTGCTCCTCCCGGCCAGCCAGGACAATCCCTCCCAGGATCAGGAGGGCGCCCACCAGCGCCAGCCCTCGGGGAGCCTCGTGCATCAGGAAGAATGCGAGCACCGCAGCGCCGATCGGCTCCGCCAATGCCGCCACAGTGACAAAGACCGCGGAAAGCTGTCCCAGGGCATAGTTCAGCGAAGAGTGGCCCAGCAGCTGCGGCCCCACCGCGAGCAGGAAGAGCATCCCGTAGGTCAGGCCGCTGTAGCCGGTAAAAGGCTGTCCTGTTCCCAGCCCGAGGGCCAACAGGGTAACACTGGCGATGCCATAAACTGGCCAGATGTAGCCGAGAAGGGAAAGTCGCTGGCGCAGCGCCCGCCCCACGACAAAGTACACCGAGGCCATCAGGGCGCCGATTAGCGCCAGGAGATCCCCGATCAAGGCCTGACGGCTCAGGCCAAAGTCGCCATAGCCGATCAGCGTGCTCCCAAGAAGGGCGAGCCCGATGCCCACGGCGGTGAGGCGGGACACGCGCTCGCGCAGGAAAAAGTGCTGAAACAGCCCAACGAAAAAGGGGTAGGTGGACACGAGCACGGTGGAGCTGGCGATGGTGGTCATCTGCACCGAGGAGACCCAGGCGGCGAAATGGAGCGCCAGGGCGACCCCAGCGGCTACGCCCAGCGGCCAGCGTCGACGTTCCAGGGCGCGGATTTCCGCAGGCGCGCCCCGAGCCAGGGCCAAGGGGGTACACAAGAGGGCGGCGATCGTCACCCGGCCGGCCGCGATCACCAGTGCCGGCGCCTCCTGCGCCCACCGGATGAGGATGGCACCCCAGGGGATGATGCACAGGCCAAGCAGGAGAACCAGGTAAGCCTTGGCTTTAGGCGACATCTCCGTTGCTCCTTCAGTTCAGGTTCCGTGCCGAGGCCGAAATCCGCAGCAGGAGAGCCACCAGCACCGCATGGAGCACCAGGCTCGTTCCTCCGTAACTGATGAAAGGCAGCGGGATGCCGGTCAACGGGATCAGAGCCAGATTTCCGCCCAGGATGATCCCCGTCTGCAGGGCGACGGTCAGGGTGAGGCCAATGCCCAAAAGCTGGAGAAAGTCGCTTCGGGCGCGGAGCGAAACAGCCAGCCCGCGGCCAATGAACAGGGCGAAAAGGAGCAGCACGGCCGTCGTTCCCAGCAACCCCCATTCCTCGCCGATTGCGGCGAAAATGAAATCGGTGTGGCTTTCCGGCACCAGCGTCGGCGTCCCCTGGCCCAGGCCACTGCCCAGAAGCCCACCGTGGGCCAGCGCGTAGAGGCCCTGCAGCACCTGGTAGGCACCCTCGCTCGTCCAGGGGGAAAGCCAAACGGCGATGCGCGCGCGTACATGGGCGAGCGCTTCAACCCGGCCGGCCAGGCGGTAGATCCACACCACTGTTCCCGTAAAGGTCAGGCCACCGGCTACCAGGTAGCTCAGTCGAGAGCTTGCCACGTAAAGCATGGCCAGGAAAATCCCGAAGGTCAGCATCGCCGCGCCCAGGTCGCGCTGGAACGCCAACACGGCCACGGATAGCCCAAGCATCAGGATCAGTGGGAGCAGGTAGGGGATGGGGGGAAGCGGAATGCGTCCCACCCGGAAGCCACGGAAAGCAACCAGATCCCGCTTGTCTTCCAGATAAGCCGCCAGGAAGGACACCAGGGCCAACTTGAGCAGCTCTGAAGGTTGGAATTGCAGGGGGCCGAGCCGCAACCACAACCGTGCGCCGTTGACCTCCACGCCGAAGCGCATGGTGATCAGGACCGGCAACAGGCCGGCCAGCAGGACGACGTATCGGTAGCGCTTGAGCAAAAGGTCCCACGAAAAGACGCGTCCTCGCCAGGTCCAACGCCGGGTGAGCAGCACCGTGAGCAGGAGGACGCCGACTCCCAGCAGCGCCCAGATCCCCTGGCGCCGGCCCACATCCCCGTACCGTTCCGCGAGTGCCGGCTCCAGCCGCTGGACGAAAAGGACGCCGATCGTCCCCAGAAAAGAGGCGAGCGGAAAGAGGACCTGGTCTCCCCGGAATCCGCTCAGGCTAAGCAAAAGGCTACTCCCCAGGAGGAGCAGCGCCGCGTGGAGGCCGGGCCGCCAATCGGCCGCGGCGACCCGCCCTGTCCGCGTGAGCGCGAGCTGTGCAAGGCCAACACCCAGCAGCAGCGGGGAAGGCAGGAGCAGAAGCATCTCGATCCAGCGGATGCGCCGCAGCCCGGAACAAATTCCCCGCATCGCGGCCCCCATCTGGCTAGGCTTCGTCCCTAGGAATCGGAGTGGAGGAGTCGCCTGGCTCGTTCAGGGTTTGCTGTCGGCCGGTGACGGTGAAGAGGATCCGTTCGCAGATGTTCGTCGTGCGGTCGGCGATGCGTTCCAGTTTGTGGGCCACCCAGAGAAGGTAGGTGGCCTGGGTAATCGTGCGCGGGTCTTCGAGCATATAAGTCAGCAATTCCCGGTAGACCTGGTCGTAGAGGTGGTCCACCTCATCGTCCAGCGGGCCGATCCCCTGAGCCCACTCGACATCGCGCTTCAGGAACCCCTCCATACTTCCCCGCAGCATATGTCGGGCAAGGGAAGCCATTCGCGGGATGTCGATCAGGGGCTTGATATGCGGCTGGTTGCCGATGCGCAAGGCGATCGTTGCGATCCCCTCCGCGTAGTCTCCGATCCGTTCCAGTTCGTTGGCAATGCTGATGATCGAGGCGATCGTGCGCAGATCGCTGGCGAGGGGCTGCTGGGTGGCGATCAGGATCAGCGCGCGCTCCTCCAGGTCGTATTGGAAGTTGTCGATGCGCTCATCCTCCGCGATCACCTGCTGGGCGAGCGTCAGGTCCTGGCGCTTCAGGGCGTCCACCGCACGGCCGATGGATTCGTCCACGATCTCGCCCATATGGAACAGGTCCCGTTCCAATTCTTGAAGTTGACGATCAAAAACCTCACGGGGCATGATCTCCTCCTGCCCACACGGGCGGTCCAGGCTATGTGAGGTGCATTCTACCATAAGTGCCTGTAAGGAGCAAGGGCGATCCAAGAAGGCTTGCTATGCCGGAGGGCCATGTCGGCCGACGCGTGCCCGTGTCTTGGTGGTCCCTCTGCCTGCTGGCCTCTTTAGAGCCCTGTGGGCCGGCCGTTCGCCGTTGACCCAGGGGCCTTTTCCTGGTAGAATCGTGGGCAAGAGGCAGGCTGCACGAGCGGCGGTTCCGGCTCGAGAGGAGGGGAATCGGATGTCTATGGAACGCCTCTTACGCGACAACCTCCTGGGCGCGATTCTGGTCCATCGAGGGTTGGTTACTGAGGAGCAACTGGCCCTGGGGCTCCAGGTACAGGAGCGCGAGGGGGGATGGCGAAAACTCGGGGACGTGCTGCTGGACCTGGGTTACGTGAGCCCGGCGGGGTTAAACGAGGCTCTCGAAATCCAGCGCCGCATGGCGGAAGAGGTGCTGGCCCGCCTGGAAAGTCCGCGCCCCCTGTTGCCGCGCCCGGAACCGGGACGGGACCGGCTGCTGCTCTATTTCCAGGATCGCGACGAGGGGAACCGCTGGAGCTGGTTCCTGCAGTTCGAAGGCTACTTGCTCGACCAGGCGCCCTCGGCTGAAGCGGTGCTCCAGCAGATCCAGCAACGCTCCTACGCCCTCCTCCTGATGGAGATCAGTGTCCCAGAACTCCTGCGCGTTCCGGTGATGGCGCGGCAGCTGGACCCCGAGTTGGTCACCGTGGCGGTTGTTGACTATGCCCTCTTTCGCAGCAGCCGCCGCGGACTTTGGACAGCTACCCCCTACTATCTCCTGAGCCCCTTCGAGCAGGAAGAGCTGCTCCTCGTGCTGGGTCAGGCCCTCGAGCGCCGCCACCTGCGCCTGGAGAACCAGCTGTTGCGCGAGCAGATCGAGCTTCGAGGCCAGGAGCTCGCCCTGCTCACCGAGCTGGGTACCCGCCTGGCCGTGGCCGACGACCTGGCACAGGCGCTCACGCACGCCATGTTCCGCACAGTCGACATCTTCGGGAGCCAGGCCGGTTGGCTGCTGATGGTCGAGGAGGCTTCCGGAGAGCTGCGCTACGAGGTGATGGTCGGTGGGCAGGTAGCGCCTTTACGCCTTCAGCGTATCCCGCTGGGCCAGGGGGTCTGCGGTTGGGTGGCAGAAAAGGGGCAGCCGCTCCTGGTGGCCGAAGCCCAACAGGATCCACGCTTCCAGGTGGAGGCCGAGCGGCTGCCCGGCCTGGAGGTACGCTCCGTCCTCTGTGTGCCCATCCGGGCGCTCGGACGCACCGTCGGGGTGATCGAGGTGATCGATAAGGCCGATCGCACCCCTTTCACCCCCTGGGATCAGCGCCTCTTGACCGCCATCGCGACCCTGGTGGGCGGAGCGATCGAGCGGGACCGGCTTCGTCGTGCCCTCGGAGGCCGGCCCGCGGCCTGATGTGGGCATCCGCAGGTCCGTGCCACAGGGCGGGATGGGCCATAGGCAGGAGGAATGCCCGTGCACGTTACCCTGGTCGGTCTGCCGCTCAGCGGCAAGACGACGGTCTTTAACGCTTTGACGGGACAACAGGCAGCAACCGGTCCGGGTGCCGCCCGGACGGAGATGCATCTGGCGTCGGTCAAGGTCCCCGACGAACGTCTGGAACGGTTGGCGGAGATCTTTCATCCCCACAGGGTGACCCCGGCTGAGGTGCGCTTTGC
Organism: Chloroflexia bacterium; assembly: GCA_034436115.1. Classification (GTDB taxonomy): domain Bacteria; phylum Chloroflexota; class Chloroflexia; order DTKN01; family DTKN01; genus DAOTVY01. The sequence goes on from DAOTVY010000034.1 coordinate 49,083, forward strand.
CGACCTGGTCGGCATCCCCCGGGGGGTGGCCCGGGAAGGGCTCCCGGGGTCGCTGCTGGCTGCCATCTCCGAAGCCGACGCCCTGCTCCACGTCGTGCGGGCCTTCGAGAATCCCCTTGCGCCCCATCCTGCCGGCACTGTGGACCCGGCGCGCGATCTGGAGTGGCTGGATACCGAGTTCTTGCTGGCGGACCTGGGAGTGGTCGAGCGCCGCTTGGAACGCCTAAGGCTGGAGATCCCCAAGCTCCCGCGAGCCGAGCGCGAGGAACGGGAGCGCGAGCAAGCGCTCCTTGGGCGTTTGCGGGAAGCGCTGGAAGTGGGGACGCCCCTGCGCGACCTGGAGCTCGAGGCGGAAGATCTTCGCACGTTGCGGGGCTTTAACCTGCTCACGCTCAAGCCCGTCCTGGTGCTCTTTAACGTGGGCGAAGAGGGCCTGGAGCAGCCGGGGCGTCTGGTGGAAGCGCTTCAGCCGAACTATCGCCATCGGAAGAGCGCTATGGCGGAACTATGCGCTCAGTGGGAGATGGAACTGGGGCAGCTCTCCCCCCAGGAAGCGGCCGAGTTCCGCCAGAGCCTGGGGTTGGCGGAACCGGCGCGCGAGCGCATCATCCGGCTGGCTTACCAGCTCTTGGGCCTGCTGACCTTCTTCACCTTCGTTTCTGATGAAGTGCGGGCCTGGCCGCTGCATGAGGGATGCACGGCCCTCGATGCGGCCGGCACCGTGCACACCGACATGGCCCGCGGATTCATCCGTGCCGAAGTGATCGCCTACGAGGAACTGCTGGCTGCTGGAAGCCTGGCCGAAGCCCGCCGGCGCGGTACCTTGCGCATGGAAGGTCGCGACTACCGAATTCAGGACGGTGACGTCTGCACCTTCCACTTCAGCGCGCCACACCGCTAGGGCCGCTTACGGACCTTCGAGGGAGATTCCCTCCAGTCCCGGTGCATACGTGTACACCTCCGGTTGCGGCAGGTTGCGCAGCTGCTCCAGGACGCTGCGAATCTGAGTGGCGGCTTCACGGATGCGTTCCAGCGCAACCCGAAGCCGTTCGCGGGAAAGGGTGTCCTGATCGAATTCGCGTAGCAACACCTCGGCGTAACCAAGGATCCCCGATAGTGGGTTGCTGATCTCGTGTGCCAGCGTCACCGCCATACGGACAACGGTCGATGCGCGTTCCGCCTGTACCAGGCGATCCTGCAGTTCCTTGATCCGAAGCTGGGTCTGCACGCGGGCGAGCAACTCGCTTTGCCGAAAGGGCCGGCTGATAAAGTCGTTTGCTCCTTGGTGGAGACCCTTCAGGGTGTCCTCGAGCGAAGTGTAGACCGCCGTGATCAGGATGACCGGGATGCGCTCGGTCTCCGGGTCCTGCTTCAGCTGCCAACAAAGGGAGTAGCCGTCTAGGCCGGGCATCTGGACATCGGAAAGGACCAGGTCCGGCATCTCGGCGTGTGCCTTATCGAGCGCCTCCACTCCATCCCGCGCTTCGATGACCTCATACCCTTCGCGGGTGAGGTAGATAGAAAGCAAACGGCGGTTGTCGTCGTTGTCCTCTGCCACCAGGATGCGGGCTTTTTTCGGCCGGTTCATACGCTACCCTCCCCATACGGTTGCTCTGCGGGCAGGAGCAGGCAGAACGATGTCCCACCCTCGGGCCCGCTTTCTACCCAACACTGGCCGTTATACCGTTGAACGACGCGGCGCGAGATCCAAAGGCCAATCAGTGGGCCGTCGGCACCTCCATCTTGCGTCCAGGGAAAGAGGTCGAACAGCCGGTTTTGTTCCTCTGGGGACAGGCGGACACCGGCGCAGTGAATCCCCAGACGGAACGCTCCGGGGACCTCCTGGTAGCGGACATCGATCCTGCGCGGGCCGTCCGGAGGGAGGAGCCTGCACGCGTGTTTCAGGAGATTGCTGAACAAATGCCAGAAGACCACCGGATCCGCGTGGATGAAGGGGAGGCCGTCCGGCACGCTCACCGTGATCCCCTGGCGCTCGAGCTGGAGGTGTGTCGCAACCCCCTGGATCAGGGTGGTGAGGGCCATCGGTTCGCGCTCCTCCGCCATGCTGTCGAGCCGGGCAAGAAACAGCATTTCCTGCACGAGGCTGTCCATCCAGGCGCTGTTCCGTTCGATCCGCTGCAGGTAGTCTTGCTCCTCGGGGCTCAGCCGATCCCCGATCGAATCGTGGAGCAGATGGACAAAGCCGGCCAGCGCAGCAACCGGCCCCTGGAGCCGTTGGGAGATCGCCGCAATGAACTCCCGAAGCTCGTCCTGTCTGAGCCGCAGTTCCTGGGTCTTCTGCTCGAGTTCCTGGAGGCTCTGTTGCAAGCGGTCGACCAGGCGAGCATTCTGCAGGGCGATCGCAGCCTGCTGGGCGAACAGGCCGAGCTGCCGGCGCGTTTCCTCATTAAAAGCGTTGCGCCGCAGCGTGCTTGCAACGATCAGCAGGCCGAGCGGCCCTTCCCAGCCTCTCAGAGGAAGAAGCAGGCTGGAGAGCGTGGGCAGGAGGTTGTGCAGCGCCGTCAGCGCTTCCGCGGGCAAGTGCCGCCGGCGTTGCCCGAAGATATCCTCGAGGCTCACCGGAGCGTGGTGTTGTCGAACGCAGTCGGCCGGAAATCTGAGGCCCAGAAGCGGCACACCGGGATATCCGACCGCACCCCGGATGACCAGCTGGTTGCCTTCTACGACCAGCAGGAGAGCGCGGTCGACAGCGGGAATGGCCTGCACCGCGCGCTCGGCGATCCGTTGGAAACCGGCCTGGAGGTCCGGGCCGCTTGCGATCTCCTGCAGGCCCGCGAGCACCGCGGTCAGAAAGTTCTGGCGCGAGCGCATCTCCAACAGCCGCTGGTAGAGGCGGGTGAGCACGCCGGTGATCGCTCCCAGCCCCACAAAAGCAAGGATGTGGATACTGGCCGTTTGCAGGGCTTCCTTTCCGGGTTGGCTCCCGGGTGTCCGCAGAGCGAAGGGTAGCGGGAGGAGATATGCGAGCGAGATAAGGCCGGTCAGCACGGCGATATGCCATAGGTGGACGAGCAGGGCCGCTCCGGCCACGATCAGCAGGGCGTAGAGCGCGTCCGTCGTGGCCCTCGGGCGGCCGACAAGCCAGTCTACGGCTGTGATCGCCACCGCGCTCAGAGTGAGGAGTAAGATGGTAGACAGAGCAGGCCATCGCCGTACCCACAGGGAATAGGGGACCAGGAGCAGGCCGTCCACCAGGAAAACCAGAGCCGGCCAGGCAGTCCGAGGGAACCAGTGCAGGAGGAACAGCAGGATGAACAGGCCGTTCAGGAGCGCTTTCAGGAGGGTGAACCACCGTGCGCGGAGGAGAAACTGCTGGTATGCCAACCGCTCGCACTCCGGCAATTGGTCCAGGTGCACCGGGCGGAAGATCGGAGCAAGCCATCGATGTGAGCATGTCCTACGATGGGTTGCCTGAGCCATGATCGGCTCCTTCTCCGGTGAAAAAGCCACCCGTGCCGGAAGCCGCTTCCTGAACCGTCGCCCTTCAAGGGCCAACCTGTTTGCCGGGCCAACCCTGCAGGAACGGCTCGAGCGCCAGAGCGATCCACCCAGTTAGGCAACGTAGGACGAGGAGCGCCAGCTCCATACGTGGCCCAGCCGCCTCAGCGAAGCGCATCTCCAGGATGCCAATGGTCTGGCCACCTAAGGACACCGGAAGCGCGAGCCCGGTTTCCGGCGGATCCTCGTTATGGCTCCACTGCTGCACCGTGGCCGAGATCCACGCCTGAGCAACAGGAGGGGGCAGCGCCTCGGCCTTCCGCACCAGGTATGCGTGTGGCTCGGTTTCTTCCCGTTGCGCCCACAGGAGGAGTCCCTCCGGGGCAGGTGCCTGCGCCCAAAGGCGGGCTGCCCGGGCCTGGGTCGCCTCGATCGCAAGGTCGAGCAATGTGCAGAGGCGCGGCGCGCCATCCGCGGACGCCGCGAACTCGGTGGCAGCCTTCCCCAAGAGCCGCAACGCTTCGGCACAAAAGTTCAGCAGTTCGCTGAGTCGGTTCCGCTCGCCACGTAGGCGCTGCTCGGCCAGCGCCCGCTGGATGCTGTCCACGATCTCATCCAGGGTGAACGGCTTGATGATATAGTCGCGCACCCCGAGCCGTAGCGCCTGGGCCGCGATCAGTTCGGAACCGTAGGCGGTGACCAGGATGACGGGGATATCGTACCCCTCGGAAGCCAGGACGTGGAGGACGTCCAGGCCTGTCATATCGGGAAGGCGCAGGTCAAGAAGGATCAGGTCGGGTCGCCGGGTGCGGATCTGCCACAGGCCAGACCGCCCGTCCTGTGCCGTCAAGGTTCGGTAGCCGTAGCTGGGAAGGACCCGCTCTCCCAGGAGGGTACAGACATCGGCATTGTCGTCGATAATGAGGATGAGCTCGCCGGCCAAGGCCGATCCTTTCTGCTGACCCTGCTCTCACCGGGCCCAACGTTTCCAAGCGCATTATAGACAGCCGGTGAAAGCGCGTCAAGAGAGCCGGGCGGTGGATCGCTCGGATCGGGCCAGCGGCCCAGGCCCGGCTCGCCCGGGTGTAAAGAAGGCGAGGGCTTAGCCCTCGCCTTCCTCGGTTTCTCAGGGATCTCGCGTCCGCGGCTTTCTTGCCCCATCGGTGCTTGGGCGATCAGTGGAAGACGATCCGGCCGTCCTGCGCGTCGACCGTCACCGTCGCTCCCTCGCGGAATTCGCCCTCCAGGACCTTCAGCGCCAACGGGTCGAGCACTTCCCGTTGGATGGCTCGCTTGAGCGGACGTGCCCCGTAAGCGGGGTCAAACCCAACCTGGGCCAGATGGCGTCGAGCGGCATCCGTCCACACGAGCTCTATCTGGCGCTCTTTCAACCGTTGCTGCACCCGGCGCATCTGGATATCCACAATCTGCAGGATCTCCTCCATCCCGAGCGGGTTGAAGATGACGATTTCGTCGATCCGGTTCAGGAACTCTGGCCGGAACTGCGCCCGGAGCGCCTCGGTCACCCGCCGGCGCACCTCTTCCTCCTGGCCCTTGCGCAGGTCCTGGAGGTAGGGGCTACCGACGTTCGAGGTCATGATGATCACGGTGTTCTTAAAGTCGACCGTGCGTCCCTGGCCGTCCGTCAGGCGACCGTCGTCCAGCACCTGGAGCAGCACGTTAAAGACCTCCGGATGCGCCTTCTCTACCTCATCGAAGAGCACCACGCTATACGGCCGTCGGCGGACTGCTTCAGTCAGTTGCCCGCCTTCCTCGTACCCAACGTAGCCCGGCGGCGCACCGATCAGGCGGGAGACGGTGTGTTTCTCCTGGTACTCGCTCATATCGATGCGCACCATCGCCGCCTCGTTGTCGAAAAGGAACTCGGCCAGGGCCCGGGCCAGCTCCGTCTTGCCCACGCCCGTCGGCCCCAGGAAAAGGAAGGAACCCAGGGGCCGGTTGGGGTCCTGAAGGCCGGCGCGCGCCCGCCGCACCGCGTTGGCGACCGCGGTAATGGCGGCATCCTGCCCCACCACGCGGGTCTTCAGCCGCTCCTCCATGTGGATCAGTTTCTGGAGTTCCCCTTCGAGCAAGCGGCTCACCGGGATGCCCGTCCATTTGGCGACCACCTCGGCGACATCTTCCTCATCGACCTCTTCTTTCAGGAGCGCTCCATCCCGCTGGAGTTCCGCCAGGCGGGCTTCCTGTTCCCGCAGCTGTTTCTCCAGCTCCACCAGGGTCCCGTACTGAAGCTGGGCGGCCCGGTTGTAGTCCAGCGCCCGCTGGGCCTGTTCGATCTCGCCGCGCACCTCGTCGATCCGCGCCTTGGTTTGGCGCAATGCCTGGATCGCCTCTTTCTCCTGCTGCCAGCGCGCATGCAACCCTTTCCGTCGCTCCCCCAGGTCGGCCAGTTCCTTCTCGATCCGCTCCAGCCGTTCCCGGGAGGCGGGGTCGTGCTCCTTGCGCAGGGCCGTGCGCTCGATCTCCAGCTGCATGATGCGTCGCTCGATCTCGTCCAGTTCCGCAGGCATGGAGTCGATCTCGATGCGGAGGCGAGAGGCGGCCTCGTCGATCAGGTCGATCGCCTTGTCCGGCAGGAAGCGGTCGCTGATATAGCGATGCGCCAGGACGGCCGCAGCCACGAGCGCGCTGTCCTTGATGCGCACGCCGTGGTGCACCTCGTAACGCTCCTTCAGGCCCCGCAGGATGGAGATCGTGTCCTCCACCGTCGGCTCGCCGACGTAGATCGGCTGGAAGCGTCGCTCCAGGGCAGCATCCTTCTCGATGTGCTTGCGGTACTCGTCCAGGGTGGTTGCTCCGATGCAATGGAGTTCTCCTCGGGCGAGCATCGGCTTGAGCATGTTCGAAGCGTCCATCGCCCCTTCGGCTGCTCCCGCACCGACCACCGTGTGCAATTCGTCGATGAAGAGGATCACCTGCCCCTCGCTTTCGGTGACCTCCTTCAGCACCGCCTTCAGCCGTTCCTCGAACTCGCCGCGGTACTTGGCACCTGCGATGAGCGCCCCCAGGTCCAGCTGCACCAGCCGCTTGTCCTTCAGCCCTTCCGGGACGTCTCCGCGTACGATCCGCTGGGCTAACCCTTCCACGATCGCGGTCTTGCCCACGCCCGGTTCGCCGATCAGCACCGGGTTGTTCTTCGTGCGTCGGGAAAGCACCTGGATGACGCGGCGGATCTCGTCGTCACGTCCGATCACCGGGTCCAGCTTGTTCTCGCGCGCCAACCGGGTGATGTCCCGGCCGTAGCGCTCTAGCGCCTGGTAGGTCGTTTCGGGAGTGGGACTGGTGACACGCTGCCGGCCGCGGATGCTGGTCAGGGCCTGGAGGATGGCGTCCCGCCGGATGCCGAAGCGGCGGAGGAGCTCCGTAGCCGGCCCACGTACCCGTTCATCGGCCAGGGCAAGCAGCAGGTGCTCGGTCGAGACGTACTCGTCGCGCATGCGGCGGGCTTCCTCTTCTGCCGCCTGGGCCACCTGCTGCATCTGCGGAGCCAGGTAGACCTGCGTTGCGCCGTAGGCCTGGGGCAGGCGGCCAAGCTCCTCTTGGACTGCGGCTAGCAGCTGGGCCGGGTGTACGCCGAGCTTCTGCACGATCTGCGGCACCACTCCGTCCGATTGGGCAAGCAGAGCTGCCAACAGATGGAGCGGTTCGATCTGGCTGTGATGACGCTCCTGGGCTTCGCGCTGGGCGTCCAGTACCGCCTGGGCTGCTTTTTCGGTAAACCGGTTCAGGTCCATCGATCGTTCCTCCTATCGCCGTGCGGGCATAGGCCCTGCCTTCGGGCCGGCACCCGTGGATTTTCGCGGTGCTACCATAAAACGACGGCATAAGAGGAATGTTGGAGAAACGTTGTAGAGATGTTGGCGCCGGAAAGGCGGGAAGCGCCAACTCGTTGGCGGTCTACTCCCAGCGAAGGCGAAGGACCCGGCGCGTGGAGGGTCGTACAGCGAAGCGTCCGTCAACCCGAAGGCCGACGATCCAGACGATCCCTCGGGGAGAGACGACCAACGGGATGCGGCGACGGTCCGTGCGCGGGACCTTTTCGTCTACAAACAGGTCATGCAGCTTCTTGGTTCCTTCCAGGCCCAGCGGCTGGAAACGGTCCCCGGGGCGCGGGTGCCGCACCCAGAGCCGCCGGCCACAGGCATCCGCATCCAGCCACGCCTCGCACGGCCCTACCTCTTCCCACGGCGGCAGCTCTTCTTTGCCATAGAGCGTGGCTGAAAGCGCATGTCCTCCCGGAAGCGCCGTCCGCCCGGGAACGGAAAGGGGGATGGGCTGCGGACCGAGGTCGGGCCATGGGCTGCCTTCCAGCGCTGCCCTGTCCCCCACGGCCAACGCCTGGTACTCCCTCCGAGCCACGAACCCGTCCACCAGCGAAACCTGGCTTCCCACGTTCGCCTCGTCCAGGCGTGCAGCGGCCACGACCGATTCCCACCCTACCCCTTCGAGGTGGCCCCGGAGGCGTTCGAGCGCCCGACGCACGGCTTCCAGACGAAGCGTCCAGGGGAGTGTGCGGTAGATGTCCAGGCGCAGCCGGGTCCAGCCGGATTCGTCTTGCGCCAGCTCCGGCCAGCGGGCATCCAGCATGGCCCGCAAGTCGGCCTCGAGCCATTCGGCGAGCCGGGCCAGGCGCAAGAGCGCCTCATCCACGCGCGGGTTGAGCGTGCGCAGGAGTGGCAGGATTTCCCGGCGCAGCCGCACGCGGAGGAAGCGTTCATCCTCGTTCCAGGTGTCCCGCACCGGCGAGAGAGCGTGCGCCAGACAATACGCCCGGGTCTCAGCCCGGGAGACCTCCAGAAGCGGGCGCACCAATCGCACGGGTTGGGAATGCGCCAGCCCTTCCACCATCCAGGGGGCTGGTGGTGCACTCGGGCGCATCCCGCGCAGCCCTGCCAGTCCGGTTCCCCGCAGCAGATGCATCAGGATCGTTTCCACCTGGTCGTCGCGGGTGTGACCCAGGGCGATTGCCGAAGCTCCAACCCGCGTGGCGACCCGCAGGAGGAAGCAGTAGCGCGCCCGTCGCGCTGCGTCCTCCAGGGAAAGGCCTTCCCGGGCCATCAGCGCCGGGACATCCACGCTCTCTACGGTTATCGGGAGGCCCCACCCCCGAGCGATCTCGGCGACGTAGGCGGCTTCGGCCTCCGATTCGGGGCGGAGGCGATGGTCGAGGTGCGCGACATGGAGCAGGCCTCCGTGTTGTGGCTCTAGCATATGCAGCAGGTGCAAGAGGCAAAGCGAATCGGGCCCTCCCGAGACGGCTGTAACCACCCGCTCGCCGGGAGCCCACAACCGGTGTTCCCGGATTGCGTGGAGCACCACGGATTCGATCGGTCGCGAAAGGGGCCTCTCCACGTCTCCCTCTTTCAGGCCGGCCGCGGCCCAGGTGCGTCAGGGGCAGAGCGTCGCCCCAACATTTCCTGGTAGACCTCCCAGGTCGCGCGGGCCACGACTGGCCAATCGAAGCGCTCGCGGACGATCCGTTCTCCTTCCACCCCCATGGCCGGCCACTGCGCGCGGCGTTCGAGCAGCCACAGGAGCCCTTCGCGCAGCGCGGTCACGTTTCCTGGGGGGACCAGCCGGCCGTTCCGGCCATCGAACACCTTGTCCGGAATCCCGCCCGCGGCCGTGGCGAGCACCGGCCGGCGATGGATCATTGCCTCCAGAACGACCAGGGAACTGCCCTCGTAAAGCGTCGGGTGGACGAACAGGTCGACGACTTCGTAGAGGTTGTGAAGCTCCGCATCGTCCAGCCGGCCGGCGAAACAAGTCGCCGGGGCCAATCCCAGCCGCCGTACCTGCGCTTCCAGATGCGCCCGCTCTTTTCCTTCCCCCACGATTACCCAGCGCCAGCCGGGAGGCAACCGCTCCTGGACCCCGGCCAGCGCCTCGGCCAGCAGATGGAACCCCTTGTTGCGCTCCAGCCGGCTGACGCTCAGGAGCACAAGCGGCGCTCCCTCAAGGCCCAGGCGTTGCCGCAATGCGTGCTGCCGTGCGGGATCGAGCGGGGAAAGGCACTCGGCGACGTCGATCGCGCTGGGAAGGACGACGACCCGGCTTTCGTCCACACCCAGGTATCGGGGAACTTCGTGCCGGGTACAGGCGTCGGTGGCGATCACCCGATCCGCACAGCGAGCGCCATAGCTGTAGAGGGCGCGAAAAGGAAGGTAGGCCAGCCGCTTGGTCCACGACGGCGTCTTGTATTCTTCCATTCCGTGAGGGTTCATGATCATCGGTGCGGCCAGGCGCAAGGACGCGTCGTGCGCGCGCAGCCAGCCGTACCCGAACGCTGCCAGCCCCTGGGCATGGACCAGGTCTACCCGCCGTGTCCGCACCCAGGCTGCGGCTTCCTTCCCGATTGCCCACGAGTAAAGGGGGTAGTTGATCTGGCGGCCGACAATCGAGTTCGGGCGAAGCCAGGGAGAGGTGCGGTTATAGCGCACCGGATGAAGCAAGATCCCTGCCGGGAAACGATCGGTCGCCCCATCGGGGACGTTCTGCACCCAGAGGTGAACCTCTGCCCCGAGTCGCGCCAGGTGCGTGCTCAGGTGGTAGACGTGCCGCTCCACACCTCCGTAGCCGTGGAGCGGATAGACCGCTCGCGCGAGCATCGCCACCCGCATGGTCCCTCCGTTTAGGCGCGCTCAATGTGCCGACGGGGCCGGGAAGCTGGCCGGAACGGGGACCAGGCTTCCGTAGAGGGCCAGGATCCGGTCGGCGATGCGTGGCCAGGCATAGGCCCGCGCGGTCTCGATGCCGTATAGCCCCATCTGTCGGCGCAGCTGGCAATCCTCGACCAGCTGGAGGATCCGGTAAGCGAGGGCCTGTGGGTCGCCATGGGGCACAAGGAACCCGTTGAGGCCATCCTCGATGATCGTAACCAGGCCACCGACCCTGGAGGCCACGACCGGGGTTCCGCAGGCGAGCGATTCCAACGCCACCAAGCCGAACGATTCATAGTGCGAGGGCACGATGCACACATCTGCCGCAGAGTAGTAGTAGGGGAGCTCATCCTGGTCCCGGCGTCCGAGGAAAATGGCGAAATCGCCCAGCCCCAGCTCTTCTTTGAGGCGCTCCAGACGGGCCATTTCCCGGCGCAGCGCCTCGTCGCTGCTTTCCGCATCCCCGCCGATCAAGGCCAGGCAGATACGGCACGGCCAGTCGTCCGGAAGGTCCCGGACGACGTAGGGAAGGGCGCGTAGCAGGTCCTCCACGCCTTTCAGGGGGTCCATGCGGCCCACGTAGAGCAGCATATGCGCCTCTTCGCATGGCTGGCAAGGGGAACCCACGTGTGCCCGCGCCTCCAGCACAGGAATCGGGCGGAACCGTTCCAGGTTCACGCCCGGGGGGATCACGTGGATGCGTTCCGGCGGGGCATCGTAGTAGGCGATCATCTGCTCTCGATCCACCGCGGTTGCTGCCACGATGGCGTCCGCCGTACGCACAATTTCCCGTTCGGCCCGCACGCGCCGCTGGTCTTCCGGGTGACCGGCGGCTTCCTTCGCTGCAGCCAGGGTGTGGAACATATGGACGATGGGCACTCTCCAGCCGCTGTCGCGCAGTCCCTGGGCGACCAGGGCGGAAAGCCAGTAGTGGCTGTGAAGGAGGTCGTAACGCAACCCTTCGTGCTCCGCGAACCGCCGTACGCCGGCCACGAACGCCTCGGTATAGGGCCATAGAGCGCTTTTGTCCAACGGGGCCTCGGGGCCGGCCGGAAGGTGCACGACCCGGGCGTTTTCTCCAAACCAGCGCACCCGGGGGACGTAGGGGTCCTGCGATCGGGTGAAAACGTCCACGGCGATCCCTCGCCGGCCCAATTCGCGTGCGAGTTCGCGCACGTAGACGTTCATCCCCCCCGTATCCTTGCCTCCTAGCGTCGCCAAAGGGCATGTGTGCACGCTGATCATCGCGATACGCATGGCACGATTTCCTCCTCCAGGACGATGATACCACAGGAGGGCAGAGGGTCAAGCGCGAGGAAGCCTTCTCCGGGGTGCAACGACGCTCTGTCCGAGCCGGGCGCCCGATGCCGGGATCTTCCCAGAAGGTGCGAGAAGCCATATCGCGAGCGTAGGGGCCAGAAAGACTGGCCCTCCAGGGGCGCAACGTGCGCGGAGTGGGAACGCTGGCACCCGCGCGGCCGGATCGATCTCTGGAGACTTTCTATTGGGTCAGCCCGGATCCGGGCCATTCACCACCGATCGTAGTGCACGCGCGCCGGATCGTATTTGGTGTGGGGTGGCTTTTCCTCCGCAGGGTGCCCGATGGGCACCAGGCAAAGGACGCGCACCTCTGGCGGAATGCCCAGCACGTCGCGGACGTATTGCTCCGCTTGCGCGTCCGGATAGACAGCGACCCACACGGCACCCAGGCCCAGGGCAGTGGCCGCGAGGAGGAGGTTTTCGGTTGCCGCGCTACAGTCTTCCACCCAGTGGCGCGAACGGTCCTCGTGCCCGCAGACGACCACGACCACGGCTGCCTCGGCGCACATCCGGCTCCAGGCGTGCGTGCCTGCCAGACGCCCGCGCGTTTCGGCGTCTCGCACGACGACGAACGCCCACGGCTGCCGATTGGAGGCAGACGGGGCCGCCATAGCGGCTTCCAGGAGTTCGCGCACCTGGGCTTCCGAAAGCGGTTCAGCGGTATACTTGCGGATGCTACGGCGCCGGCGGATCCATTCGGTCATCGTTGCCCCCTTTTTACATCCCTCCGATGCTGGCCAAACGTCTCTAAAGATGCACGCGTAGTATAACACAGGAACGGATGGGCCGCTTCCGCCAGATGGGGATTTACACGATCCTCTGGCGAAATCCCATGGTTTCAGGCCTTGGAAGAAGTAGAATGGCCAGTAAGCCCCGCGAAATACTTGACAGAGATGCGCGAATTGGGTATATTTTTGTAATAATCGCTCCCAACGCTCGGTGCCACGCAGAGCCTCGGGAGAAAAGATCGGATTGTGAGGCTTGTAAGGTGATCGGAGAGGAAGAAGCGATGCCCGAGGGTCCGGCCGACATCCTGGTGGTCGAGGACAGCCCGACGGATTTGGAACTGATGTGCCACGCGTGGCGTGAGAAAGGGTTGGCCTGTTGTGCCAGGGTGGTACGGGATGGGGCGGAGGCACTTGAATTGCTCTTCGGGAGCGAGCGACTACCCAAGGTCATTCTGCTAGACCTCAAATTGCCCAAGGTGAATGGCCTGGACGTTTTGCGCCAGGTCAAATCCCACCCGCGGACGCGCAGCATCCCGGTAGTTGTCCTAAGCTCCTCGTCCGAAGAGCGCGACGTGGCGGAGAGCTACCGCCTGGGGGCCAACAGCTATGTGGTGAAGCCGGTGGCCTGGGAGGAGTTCAAGCAGACGGTTACGCAGGTGGCACTCTATTGGACGACGGTCAACCAGATTTAATGCGGGATAGGGGGATTCCGGTGGCGGTGGCTGGTTCCTGGATGATCGAGGCCCGTGGATTAAGCAAGCGCTATGGAGACTTGCTTGCCGTAGATCGCTTGGAGCTGCGGGTTGCCCCCGGGGAGATCTTTGGATTCTTGGGACCGAACGGCGCCGGTAAGACCACAACCATCAAGATGCTCACCGGGCTGCTGCGTCCGACGGCCGGCCAGGCGTTCATCGGGGGCCATGACATCCAGGAGGAGCCGCTGGTGGCCAAAGCGCTCATCGGCTACGTTCCGGACACGCCATTCCTGTACGAAAAGCTGACCGGCCGGGAGTTCCTGCGCTTTATCGCTTGCCTGTACGATCTTGAGGCTGATCCAGCCGACCGCCGGGCGGAAGAGCTCCTCACCTTCTTCGGCCTACACGAGCGGGCCGACGACCTCATCCAGAGCTACTCCCACGGTATGCGCCAGAAACTGACCCTGACCGCAGCCCTCCTCCATCAGCCGCGGGCCTTCTTCCTGGATGAGCCGACGGTCGGGCTGGACCCGCGCAGTGCCCGTCAGGTCAAAGAGCTCCTGCGCCACTTGGCCCGCCAGGGCACGGCGATCTTCATGTCAACCCATATCCTGGAAATCGCCGAGCGGATGTGCGATCGGGTAGGGATCATCGACCACGGGCGGCTGATCGCGTGCGGCACGATGGCCGAGCTGCGCGCGGGCGGGGGAGATGCTACTCTGGAGGACATCTTCCTTCAGTTGACCGGCGGTGCGGAGGTGGCTGAACTGGCGCAGCAGCTCGAAGCGTAGCGGAAGTAGGTGTGCGCATCGTTTCAGGAGGCGCCCTGTGCTCGAAAAACGGATCCGGATCGCCCGCGGCGAAGAGCCGGCGGAGCTTGTGCTGCGGAACGCCCGGCTGGTGAACGTTTTTTCGGGCGAGGTCCATCCGGCCGATGTGGCGATTGCGGAAGGGTACATCGTTGGCATCGGGCCCTACGCCGGACGGGAAGAGATCGACCTGGAAGGCCGTTTCCTGTGCCCAGGATTCATTGACGGCCACGTACATCTGGAAAGCGCCATGGTGCATCCCGCCGAGTTCGCCCGGGCCGTCGTCCCCCGGGGAACGACCACCGTAATCGCCGATCCGCACGAAATCGCAAATGTTCTGGGCCTGGAGGGAGTGCACTACTTGCTGGAAGAGACCGCCCGGCTTCCGTTGAACGTCTACCTGATGGCCCCCTCCTGTGTTCCGGCCAGCCCTCTGGAGACGGCGGGGGCCGAGATCACGGCCTCGGACATCGCGGTGCTGTTGAAAGAAGAGCGCGTCCTGGGGCTGGCGGAGGTGATGAACTTCCCCGGGGTGCTTGACCGGGTGCCCGAGGTGTTGCAAAAGCTGCGCGCGGCTGCTGGCCGGCCCGTGGATGGGCATGCCCCTGGGCTTTCCGGAAAGGACCTCTGTGCCTACGTGGCAGCCGGGATCGGCTCGGACCACGAGTGCACGACGCTTCAGGAGGCGCTCGAGAAGCTCCGCCTGGGAATGGCCATCATGATCCGGGAGGGAAGCACTGCCCACAACCTGGAGGAGCTGCTTCCCCTGGTGATGTCCGGGAATGCCAGCCGTTGTTTCTTCGTGAGCGACGACCGCCACCCGGCAGACCTCCTGGCCCACGGGCATATGGACGACATCCTGCGCCGGGCACGGGCGCGGGAATTGCTTCCCCCCGTAGTGCTCATCCAGATGGCCACGCTCAACGCGGCCCGTTATTTCCGCCTTTGGGACCTGGGGGCGGTCGCTCCGGGGTACCGGGCAGATCTGGTCGTGCTGGACGACCTGGAGTCGTTTTCGGTGGGCATGGTCTTCAAGGATGGGAGGCTGGTGGCTCGCGACGGTGCGCTTCTGGAGGGGGTGTTGCCGGTGGCGCGTGCTTTACCTCCCTCTACGTTTCGCGTGCCCGACCTGCATCCCGGGCGGTTCCGCATCCCGATGCAGGGAAGCCGTGTGCGCACGATCGGCGTGGTGCCCCGTCAGATCTGGACCCAGGCGCTGGTCGAGGAAGCCACGGTGCAAGATGGCTTTGTGGTGGCGGATCCGCAGCGCGACCTCCTGAAGATCGCGGTAGTCGAACGCCACCGGGGGAGTGGCCGCATCGGCCTGGGCTTGGTGAAGGGGTTTGGCCTGAAGTACGGGGCCATCGCCTCCTCCGTCGCCCACGATAGCCACAACATCGTCGCGGTGGGTTGCAGCGACGAGGAGCTCGCGCTGGCCGTGTCGGAGGTCGTTCGCCTTCGGGGTGGGCAGGTGGTGGTCGCCGGAAAGAGGGTGCTCGAAGCCCTCCCTCTGCCCATTGCTGGCCTGATGTCGGATCGACCGCTGGAGGAAGTACGCCGCCAGGTCGACAGGCTGAACCAGGCTGCCCGCGGGCTGGGGTGTGCCTTGGAAGCGCCCCTGATGACGATGGCCTTCATGGCGCTGGTGGTCATTCCGGAACTGAAACTCTCGGACCGCGGTCTGGTCGACGTGCAGGCGTTCTCTGTCGTTCCCCTATTTGCCGGGTGAAGCACCGCCCGATCAGGAGGTGGGTGGTGGGGGATGTGGAAGCGCTCTTGGCACGGGCCGAAGCGCATATCTTTGCCCCGCCTCCGCTCGATGCCGCTGGCCATCTCTGTCTGGCGAACATGCGGTACGGCCTGGCCAAGCTCCACTGCCTTCAGGAAGCCCTGGACTGGCCGGCGGACGCCGCGTTTATCGCCACCCCGGACATGACGATCACGCGCAACGCGAACCGTTGGGCCAGTGGCTTCGGCTACGGGGGCAAGATCATTTGGGGAGATGGTACACGCGAACTGATCCCTCTGGAAGTCAAGCCGAACTGCTGCGGCATGCTCGTAGGGGCGCTCGAGCAGCTCCCGGACCCCAGGGAGCTCCTGGAGAACCTCCACCGGCTGGAACGGGACCAGGTCCTCCTGGATGGGATCCCCGTGGAATGGGATTTTCAGAAGAGCAACCACTTCATCGACCTCTATCGGGTGGTGCCCAATAGCGATCTTGAGCTTCCTCCTTATGCTTTCATTGTGCACGGCTCGGGGAGCGAGCTACGGGGAGAAAACCCGCGCGGGGACGGGCTCTATTGGGACCACAGCGCTGCGCTGCGGCGCAAAGCGATGCGGGTGGAGACCCCTTTCGGACCGGTGCTCGCACTGGTCGGAGAGGAAGCGCGCGCCTACTATCGCTACTATCAAGAAGTGCTCGATTTCACCCTGCGCCGGCGCGCGCTGGCCGCACGGCGGCTTTTCGGGCCTTACAGGCTGATCGCGAACCTCTGTCACCAGGGCCTGGGCCATAGCAACGAGATCCTGCTCGGCTGCCACGCGATCGAAGGAGACCCGGACCAGCTCTACCCGATGGTACTGCGTGCAGACCTTCGGGCGTACCTCCTGCGTGGCCGGCCGAACCTGAGCGCGGAGACGATTGCCCGTTTGGGCTTCGAGGAACGGGCCCGGGAGCTGGGGCAGTACGAGCGGCTCCGAGCGGCGAATTTGTTGCCGCACGGTGGCGGCTACCAGCTCCCCGAGGTCGCAGGAGTGCTCCACAGCGAGGACCGGGGTGGGGTGCGTTATTTCCACCTGCGCCAGAGGGGCACGGCTGGCCCCCTGATCGTGAGCGGGGTCAAAGAGCTTCCCTTCCAATACCGCGGCGAGGAAGTGCTGGAACAAACGCTCGCCCTGGGACTGGGGGAGGTCGTCGCCTTCCTGGAACCCGTGCTGGTGCTGAAAGCTTAGAAGGGCCCAGGGTGGAGGGACCGATGTTCGAGCGGCCCCTGACACGAAGAGAGTATCAGCTCATCCGTCAGATCGAAGCTTTTGTGCGGGACAAACACGCCCATGCGCTCGGGCACGACTACTCCCACGTCCTGGCAGTGGTGCATTATGCCCTGCGCATTGCCCAGGCGATCCCGGAGGAAGTGGATCCCTTCGTTTTGATCTGCGGAGCGCTCTTCCACGACATCGGCCGCATCGGCACCCACACCGGGGTGCTCCATGGGTTGCGCGGAGCGTCGATCGCCAGCGAGTACCTGGCCTCGGTCGGGGTGCCGGGAGCCGTCTGTCAGCGCATCTGCAACATCGTAGCCCGGCATACCCCCACCTCGATGATCCCTCCCGAGACCACGGAAGAAAAAGTGGTCTACGACGCCGATGCCCTGGACCGGCTGGGGTTGATGGGCATGCTGCGTGGGATCATGGGGAAACGCGGCTCTACGGCCGAGATCCTGGCCGACCGTATGGGCAAGCGGGCCGAGGATTATGATCGGCTCTACTTCGAGGAGAGCGCGCGTATCGGCGAAGCCCTCCAGGAAGAGACGGTGGAGGTGATCGCCCGTTTCCGTGCTGCCCTCGACGAGCGCTTCCGGGCGATCGCAGAGATCCCTCTCCCGGTCGCCGAAGGATGCGAGATCACTGCCCTCCGCTACGCCCCTGAGGAGCGCGAAACAGGCGTTCCGGCGTTTATCGCCTGGCCGACCGCCGAAGCGCTGGACAAGCTCACGCCTCTGCCTGGGGAGGAATCGCAGGCCCGGATGCGCGCCCTCCTCTCCCGGCGGAGCGAGCAAACAGCCCGTCGTGCCCAGGAACTGCGCCGGCCGGAGGAACCCCGCGATGTTTGAGCGTCCCCTGACCCGCTCCGAGGTCGAGCTGATTGTCCGTGCCCAGGCCTTTGTGCGGCAAAAGCATGCTCGCACGGAGCAACACGATTTCGCCCATGTGATGTCGGTCGTGCGCTATGCTTTGCAGATCGCGCGCGCCATCCCGGATGAGGTGGACCCCTTCGTCCTGGTGTGCGGGGCGCTCTTCCACGACATCGGATGGATCGGTACCGTCACCGGTGTGGTGCACGGCCTGCGCGGGGCGACGGTGGTGCGGGAGTACCTGAGCGCAGCCGGCGTGCGGGCGGACATCATCGACCGCATCGTGCAGGTGGTCGTCCGGCACACCGTTTCCTCGGGGCTGGCTCCGGAGCGGCCGGAAGAGAAGGTGGTACACGATGCCGACGGGCTGGATGCCCTGGGCCTCATCGGCATGCTGAGGGGGTTGATCGGGAAAGAGGGTTCGATCGAGGAGGTCATCCGGGGAGACATCCAGCTCGGCGTCAAGACGTTCGAACGGCTCTACTACCCGGAGAGCCGCCGGCTGGGCGAGGCGCTGCAACGGGAGACGGAAGAAGTGATCGCTCGCTTCCGCGCCGCCCTGGATCGGCGCCTCCGTCAGATCGATGAGCTGCCGCTGCCCGTCGCGAACACCATCGAGGGGTAGGCGGGGCTTTCTGACACTCGGAAGGGCCGTGCTGCCAAAGGATGTGACGCGCTTGTCCCATCTCTGTCGGCCTTTGTAGACGTCCTGTCAGGCGCTTGCCGGGAGAGCGGTGGTAAGATTGTCTTTGCCGGCATCTGCCGCGGGAGGAAGGCCTTGCGCTCTTTTGGCGATCGCTTCTTCTCGAAGGACGGACAGGCACAGACCGCTTTTCTGCGGAGGCTGCGCGCGGAGCTCCGAAGCGTTGCCTCCGATAAGCTGGAATGCACCGCCTTGCGCTGGATTGCGGGCCCGATCGCTCGCAGCGCCTGCCTGGTGGAATATCATCCGCCTTCCCACACGGTGCAGGTGCTCTGGCAATGGCCGCGCGCGTCGGACCGGCGTGACAGGGACATCCAGGAGTCCCCGCTTGCTGCACGGACCCCGCAGGTGGGGATGGCCCGGTTCCCAGACTGGCCGGCCGAGCGCATCGGGCGGTTCCTCGAGCGGCCCGATGAAGCCTGGCATGAAGCCTGGCAAGCGGGATTTTGGGTGGTGCGCTTTCTGGAGCGCCATGGCCGGCGGCGCTGTTTCCTTCTTGCGCTCAGCCCCGAGGCCAGGGAGCGGATCGACCCCGAGGCTGCACGGGGCCTGGCGGAAGATGTTGGAGACCTCCTTCGCGCCGAGATCACCTCCCGTTTTCAGGATCGCTTGTTGCAGCGCCTCCAGAGGGTTTCCAGGCAGCTTACGCGCCGGTTGAGGGAGCAGGACCTGTACTATCAGATCCTGCACTCTCTGGGGGACCTGATCGCCTACGACCACAGCGCTACGCTCTTCCTCTACAACCGCGAGCGGCGATGGTTCGAGAAAAGGGCGGAAACGGTTGCCTGGCGCCGTGGGGGCAGCCGCACGATCGGACAGCGTTTTGCCGTGCCTTCGGAAGTGGTTTCGTGGCTGGAGTCCTCAGAGGCCGAACGGGTCTTCCAAGCGGCCAGGAGCGCGGATGGCTGGGGGCGGTACCGGGAAAAGGAAGGCGCGTCCCGTACGTGGCTGCCGCTCGAGGAGCAGGAAAGAACCATGGTGCGTGCCCTGGCCCTCTCCGGTGAGCCGGATGACCCGCCCAAGAATGCCCTCCTGTGGCGGCCGATCCATGACCAGGGCGCGCTGGTGGCGCTCCTCACCCTGAGCGCGCGAGACCCGGATGGCTTCGACGGGTGGGACATCGATACGCTGGAGCGCGTTGCCCCAACGATCGTCTCCGCGGTCCAGACCGCCCGGGAGCGTACACGCCGGGAGAAAGAGGTCCAGGTCCTTCTGGAAGTGGGCCGGATTTTGGTTTCGGATAAGGACCGGCGGGAACAGTGGTCGGATGTCCTGGAACGCATCCTGCAGACCATGGACCTGGAGATCGGTTCGATCAACCTGGTCGTTCCGGGCGAAAGCGAGCTCCGTGTCGTGGCCCATCGGGGCTATGACGTCGTTCCGGGGCCGCGCTGGTCGCGCGACCGAGGGATCATCGGCCTGGCCCTACGAACGGGCAAAGCCCAGCGGGTGGACGACGTCACTCGGCACGCCGCCTATGCGCCTTTTGCCCTTGGGGTGCAATCGGAGCTGGCCGTTCCGATCCTGTACCGAGGCGAAACGCTTGGGGTGATGAACGTCGAATCGCATTGCCAGGCCCGTTTCACTGCGGAAGACGAGCGTTTCCTGGGACTTCTGGCCGAGCAGCTGGGCATCGCCTTGCAGGCGGCCGGGCAGAGCGAGCGCGCCGAGCGCCCGGCCGAGGCCCATTGGCTGATACAGGTAGCACAGAGGCTGGATAGTCGGTTGGCCGGCCAAAGCGACCTGGGGAACATCCTGCATCAGACCGTGGAGTTCGTCCGCGAGGCCATAGCCGCCGAGGTGGTCTTGCTATACCTGCGCGAGGGGAATGTCTTCCGCCTTCGCGCCGTCGATGGGCTCCCCCCAACCGGCTTTCCCGACGAACGCTTCACCTTAGGCGAAGGCTTATGGGGCGAGATCGTATCCGGCACGGATGAGGACAACCAGCCCGTGGTCTGGAACGACGTGGAAACACGGGTCCACGAGAGCCGTCTGGAGGCCTACCATGCGGTGTTGCCCAGCGGAACCGTCACACACCTGGCGGCCTGCTTACTTTGGGACGCCGGAAGGACAAGCGGCCTGCTTTGTGCCCTGAACAAGCGTGGCCAGGGGGGAAGCTTACAGTCGGCCGGCTTTTCCGAGGCGGATGCCGCCCTGTTGGGCATCGTAGCGGACGAGCTCGTGCGGGCCCTCCGCCACGTGCGGCGGGAAAACGATCTGAAGGCCATCCTGCGGCTGACCCAGGAGGCCATGGCTTTCCAGGAAGAACGCGAGATCGCGGAGCAGCTGTGCCAGAAGATCCGGCAAAGCCGCCCCGAGTGGGAAAGGGTGTCTGTGGAGGTCGTGCCGCCCGAAGGGGGAAAGCCCAACCGCTACGGAGATCCGCCCCCTGAGGAGGCTATGCCAGATGTGCCTCCTCTGAAATATCCCTTCCCGAAAGGCTTTGGCGTCACCGGCTGGTTGAGGGCCTACCCGTTGCCAGGGGAGCCTCGCAGACCAGAGGACGATGCCTTCCTGGAGGCGATGGCCTGTCAGGCGGCGGTTCTGTTGGCTAACCAGCGCAATTTTCGCCAGGCGACGCATCAGGTGCGCCAGCTGGAAAAGTTGCAGGAAGTGGGGATGCAGCTGGCTCGTAGTGCCGGGCTGAGCGCGACGCTGGAAAGCATCGCCGAGCAGGCCAAGGAACTGGGCCGGGCGGACCTGGTGGTCATCATCCCCTATGCGGCCCAGGGCCGGCGTTTGCTCGTGAACCAGGCAGTGGTGCGGGGGAACCAGACTGATCCCGATCTGCACGAAGAAACGCGGCCCAATGGGGTGAGCGCACAGCTGCTCCGCTCCCGGACCGGCTACATTTGGGTGCCGGACCTTCGGAAGCGCCCGCACCTTTCGAACGAGTTCCTCAAGCGCGAGGGCATTCGCGCTTTCCTGGCCATGCGGCTGGACGCCGGTTCCCAGCCGGTCGGCCTGCTCTTCCTGGATTACCGCAAAGAGGGCCCGCAGGAGCTGCCTGAAGCGCAGCGGAAGAGCATCCAGACGTTGGCGAGCCACGCGGCGGTGGCGATCGAGCGAGCCCGCCTGAGCGACCGATCACAATCCCAGTTGAGGGTACTCCAGGGGCTGCTGGCGGTCGTCCAGAAGATGGCCTCGGAGTTCGTCTATCGGGACGTGCTCGCCCTGCTGGCCCAGGCGGCGGTCCAGTCCCTTGGCGCGGATATGGTGGCCCTCTACCCCTACGACTGCACACGTGGCACGATCGAACCGCCGGTCGCGGAAGGTGAGTTCTGGCAGAAGGAGAAGGTCGACCTGTATCCCGGCACGACCAAAGAGCGTGTCCGAAGGCTGATCGAGCAGGGGAGGCCCATCTTTGCCCCGGATGTCCAGAAGGAAGAAGCCCTCCGGGGCGACTTTACCCAGCGGGAAAAAGTCTCTTCCGCGGCCTTCCTGCCGCTTCCGACGTTCCCCGATCCCGTGGACGGGAAGGTTCCTCGCCTGGGAGGGATGTTCCTGAACTTCCGCCAGCCCCACGAGTTTACGCCTGAGGAACAAGACATCTGTCGCCTTTTTGCTGACCAGGCCGCGGTGGCCGTGCAACTGGCGCGTACGATCGCGCGTTTGCAGGTGGCCTTCACCCTGAGGGCCGATGAGGCGACCGTGCTGGCCGAGCGGATCCGGGGACCGTTGTGCACCGCCAAACAGGCCGTAGAGGTCCTGTACAGCGATCGTCTCCAGCACGATCTGGAGAAACAGCGCTACTGGGCGGGCCAGGCGTTTCAGGTGTTGCGCTCCATGGAACCCCAGATCGAGAATCTGCTCTGGATGGCCAGGATGGCGGCCGGTCTGGCCGACCTGGAGATCCGGCCGTTGCGAGCAGATGAGTTGGTGAATGGCGTGCTGCGCGCATACCGACCGCAGGCGGAGCAGAAAGGGATCCAGTTGAACATGCCGGCCGTGCCCGAGGTCTGTCTCCGGGGAGACCCGCGGTGTGTAGACCAGATCCTCTCCTCGTTGATCGATAACGCGCTCAAGTTTACGCCAGCAGGGGGAACCGTCTCCATCGAAGTGCTCTCCAGTCCAGAACAGGTGACGTTTCGCGTGCGGGACACGGGGATCGGCATCCCGGAAGACGAGAAGCCCCAGATCTTTGGGAAGTACTGCCGCGGGAAGATGGCGGAGGCCCGCCGTATCCCGGGGATCGGCCTGGGCCTATACCTGGCCCAGGATCTGGCAAGCCGCTTGGGTGGCGAACTAAAGCTCGTGGAGAGCGAGGAAGGCCGGGGCAGCACGTTCGAGGTCGTGCTGCCTCGAGCTTAGGAGAGGCGAAAGATGCGAGCGCGGTTGTTGCACATCGAAGATGATCCCACCCACGTGCAGCTCGTGCAGGATTACCTGCGCCCGAACGACTGGCAGATCGAGGCTGCTTACACGGCTGAGGAGGGGCTGGCCAAAGCGCGCGAGCTCGTCCCGGATGTGATCATCCTGGACCTCCGCCTGCCCAAACGCGCGGGGGAAACCCAAAGCGTCGATGCCGGCGTGGATCTGCTGCGGAAGATCAAGAGCGACCCGGTGCTGCGGGAAATCCCGCTGGTCATCTTTTCCATCACGGCGCCCGAGGTAGATCTTCGTATCCAGGCACGGCGGTTGGGAGCGGACGAATTCCTGGGCAAGAGCGACGTGCAGCTGCGCACGACCGATCTGGCTGAGTTGGAGGCAGCGATTCAGAACATCCTGGGCCGGTCCTCGTTCGCGCCTCCGAAGGAAGGGGTTGCCTACGATCCTCGCACGAACCAGGTTTACCGGGATGGTGAACCTTTGGGAATTGGCCTGACCTCACTCGAAGGGCGTTTCCTGGGATTCCTGCAGCAGCACCGGGGAAGGATCTGCACCCGCGACGAACTGATCGCCGCGGCCTGGGGCGAGAAGGAAGCGGAGGGGGTCAGCGATGAAGCGGTGGATCGGCTGGTGTCGCGGCTCCGGCAGAAGATCGAGCCCAATCCAGCGCACCCGCGCTATCTCCTGACCGAGCGGGGGATCGGTTTCCGCCTCGTGTAGGGAAGGCGTCAGTCACCTGGCAGAAAGGGGGAGGCCGCGAACTGGCCGATGTCCGCAGGGGAGCGGTTCCTAGGGGACGTTTGTTTCGTTTTGTGGGGCACGGTGTCCAGCGACACCGTGCCCCTATTTTTACAATAGCTCAGGGGACGGTGGATCGGGAAGCGGCGGACCGCTCTGGAGGAAGATTCTATGGGCTTCGGAGTCCGTGTCCTCGGGGGAATCGCTCTGGTCGCGTTATTGTTCTGCCTGGCCCACGGGCTGAGGCACCACGCGATCTGCTGGCTAGGGCTCAGCGTCGGGGTTGCCGCTGCGATCCTCGCCCTGTGGTTCTCCCGCTGGTACCGACCCCCGGACAACCATGTGGCGGTGGTCTACCTGCTGGGACGCTTCGGTCGTCTGGTGGGACCGGATCAGCTCGCCTGGCTGTGGCCGCTCTTCGAACGCGTGCGGGCGGAGATCAGCCTGGCGCTCCGGCGGCAGGAGGTAACCCTCGAGCAACTGCCTACCCAGGACACCTTTCCCATCGACCTGCACGTGGCCGTTCGTTACCAGCGGGACCTGCGGGTCGCGCCGGCAGGCTTCGTCGTCCAGGCGCTCTCCCTGAGCGAGGAGGCATGGGACCTCCTGGTGCACGATGCGGTACAGGAGGCCGCGCGTGAACAGCTGGCCGGCCGGTCCGGCTGGTCGCTCCTCGATGCCAACGAGCAGGCAGCCTTCCGGGCCCGGCTTTCGGAAGCGGTGGAGGCACGCCTCCGGCTCGTTGGGGTTTCGCTGGACCCGAAGGCTGGCCTGACCATCCTGGATCTCCGTCCGTCGCACACGGTGTGGGAAGCCCTGATAGACCGGGTCGCAGCCGGCCCATTGGGGGAAGCGGCCCACCGCCGTGTGGAAGCGCTTCTGGCCGAGGCGGAGCGCCGAAATGAGGAGGCTGCCCGCGCGACGGTGCTCCTTGCCGGCGCGGCCGCAAGCGTCAAGGGCGGCACAGAGGCGCAGCTTGTGGTGGCACCCGCGATCCCGGTTATCGGGCCGTCACGGCCGCTCCCGCTCCGGCCGAACCCGCCGGACCGGGACGCGGATGCGGGATCGAGTCAGCCCTCTGGCAGGGCAAAGCTTGGAGGAGGTGCGCCATGAAGCGGATCACGATCGCCGTCGCCGGAAGCGAGGGCAAGACGGAGTACCGGGACGTGCAGATCCTCCCCGGTACCCAGCCGCGGGATGTGCTGGCCCGGCTGGGGTTGACCGGCTTCCAGCTCGCACGCCCGGATGGAGGGGCGTTCGGCTTCACCGATGACCTCTACGAGGCGGTGGCCGACGGGCAAAAGATCTATGCAACCAAGGCGGATGTCGAGGCCGGCCGCTGAACAGTCGTCGAAAGCGATGGAAAACGTGGTTCTGGCACTCTTCCTTTTCCTCATGGTGGCCACCGTCGGGCTTGGCTTGTGGGAACCCCGCCGGTGGGGAAAGAAACGGGCCGGTCTGGTGAGCGGGACTGGCCGGCCCGCCCCCCCAGGGGCAAGATGCGAGAGCGTGCTCACCATCGCCCCGCCTCCCCGCGCGTTCTGGGATGAGCGTGGCTGGCACTGCGTCCGGCAGGACGGCTGCCTGCTCTACACGGGCGAATACCGGATCAGAGACCGGCGGACACGGCAAGTGCAGCGGTTCCCGGGATGCGTCCGCGTGCGCGGTCCGCAGGTAGAGACGTACATCGCCTCTCCGCCTGCGGCCGTGCGGCATCATCCCAAGGGGCCGTGCTTCCAGTATCTGGATGGCTCCTGGTTTCGGCTGCACTGGCACCACGCGCCCCGCAGCGCCGACGAGGCCATCCTGTATGTGGAACGGATCTTGGACGAAGCGGTCAATGGAACCGGGCGCGACCTCTGATCGGGAAATCCATCCTGACAAAGGATTTTCACGGATGGCACCCAAGAGGAGACAAGCGATGGCTCGAAGCGTGGATGGGCGGAGGAAAGCCCGGCTGGTGCTCGACCGGCTGGAGCGCGCACTGGCGCGAGAGTATCGGCGCCAGCTCAGGCAGGCGGGCAGGCCGGGCATCGCGCTGGACCAGGCCGGAGCGCTCCTGGGCGCACTGGCGTTCCTGCTGGAGGCCCAGGCCCGGCTCCGGCAGGCGCAGTCCAGGGAGGAGCTGCAGGTCCTGGAAGCGTTGGAAGAGCAGGCTCTGGCCGAGTGGCGCAGCCAAGCCCGGGAACACTGGGCGGCACGAGAGCTTTTGCTGCGCCTCCTGGAGCTGCTCAACGGGGCGATGCGAGAAGCGCTCGACGTGCAAGGGGAGCCTGCACCAGCCCGACGGGAGGTCGTGGTGCCGAGCGTGCTCCTCTACCAGGCCCGGGAGGAGATCTTTCCTCCGGAGCGGCTACTCGTCGTCGCAGGCCAACGCGAAAAAGACGGGGTCTGGCTGGAGGCCGCCTTCGACGTCACAGGGGCCAGCAGCACCGGCCACGTCCGTGCGGACCCTACGCGCCTCGCCCGGGCGCTCATCGCGATGGAGCGCACGGATCGGTTCCTGGCGGCCTGGATGCACTCCCACCCGGGAAACAGCCCGGAAGCCACCCGACCGAGTCCGATCGACCTGCGTCAGCAGGAAGACTGGCTCCGTGACTACTCCCCCTATCTGCTGGGGGCGACCTTCGCCGGGGACTGGATCCGTTTCTGGGGGCGCGCGCTGACCGAGGGACAGGTGACCCTGCGGATCGCCGGCGCCGGCGTGGCCCCGGAGGAAGGAGATGGAACCCTCTGGCGCTTCGCATAGGCTTCTGGCGCAGCTGCTCACTTCCGCACCGGCCATAGAAAGCCGGAAGGCCCCCTCGTTGCCCCCTCCGCATCCGGCCGAGGCAGACACCTTCGCCCGCCATCAGGGGGTGCCCGGCCACGACCAGCGCCGGCTCAGCACGGCCCGCGTCCTCCTGGTGGGGGCCGGCGGGCTGAACTCCTGGACAGCCCTGGGACTGCTGCGGAGCGGCGTGGGGGCGGTTACGGTGGTCGATCCGGACATCGTGGAGCGCAGCAACCTCCCCCGTCAGCTCTACTACTCGCACGACCTGGGGAAACCGAAAGCCTTGCGGCTCGTGCACAACCTGGTGGCCCATAGTACCGCGGCTGCTCGGGTGACCGGGATCGCGGCCCCCGTGGAACAGGCAATGGACGAGTTCCTGCTACCGGCAGATGTCTGGGTCGTGGGCGTGGACAACAACCGCTGTCGGCTGGCCTGCGCACGGGAAGCGCGGCGCCGGCGCATTCCGGCCGTCTTCACCATGCTCTCGGGCGACGGGATGCGGGTGCAGAGCTTTCTTCAGGGGCCCGATCCGGAAGATGCCTGCCTGTGGTGTGCGCTGCCCAACCTGGATCCGGAACGCGCCATGCCGTGCGCCGCGGCGATCATCTCCGGTTGCTTCCTGGCAGCCGCGCTGGCGCTCTTTTTCGCCCATCGGGCACTGATGGGGTGGCCCGCGGGAGCGGAGCATTTCAACTTCCGCGAAGCGGACCTCCTGGGGATGGTGCCGGATCGGGTCGGATGGGTTTCCCGACGGCGGGGCTGCCCGGTGTGCGGGGAGGAACGATCGAGCGGGTGGAAAACCTAGGCTTCCTCCTCCACCAGGCGCTTCAGTTCGTACAGTTTGGTGATCGCTTCGAGAGGGGTGAGTTCTTCCACCCGGATACGCTTCAGTTCTTCCGTGACCCGGTCGGAAGCGCCAAAGAGCGGCAGTTGCTGGACGACGACCACCTGTCGCATGGCTTCCCGGCGGGCTTCCTTGTCCCCTCGGCCCTCCAGTTGTCGCAGAACCTCCTCCGCGCGGTGGATCACGCTTCCCGGAAGGCCGGCCAATTGCGCCACGTGGATGCCGTAAGAGCGGTCCGCGCCTCCGGGGACGATCTTGCGCAGGAAGATCACCTTGCCGCCCTGTTCGGTCACCGCGACGTTATAGTTGCGCACCCGCGGGAGGATGTTGGCCACCTCGGTCAGTTCGTGGTAGTGTGTCGCAAAGATCGTCCGCGCGCCCAACTTTGGGTGGTTATGGATGTATTCCAGCACCGCCCGGGCAATCGCCAGCCCATCGTAGGTGGAGGTCCCTCGTCCGATCTCGTCCAGGACGATCAGGCTCTTGCGCGTGGCGTGGTGCAGGATGTTCGCCGTCTCGGTCATTTCGACCATGAAGGTGCTCCGGCCGGTGGCGATATCGTCCTGGGCTCCTACCCGGGTGAAGATGCGGTCCACCAGGCCGATCTCGGCGCGGTCTGCAGGGACGAAGGAGCCGATCTGGGCCATCAACACGATCAGGGCGACCTGCCGCAGGAAGGTGGACTTGCCGCTCATGTTCGGCCCGGTGAGGACGATGATCTGCACATCATCACAGGAAAGGTACAGGTCGTTAGGGATGAAGGTTTCCTCCCGGAGGGTCAATTCCACCACGGGGTGGCGGCCGGCCACGATCTCGATCGCTTCCCCCTCGTTCAGGCGGGGCCGGACGTAGCGGTTGCGCACTGCCACTTCGGCCAGGCCGGCGCAGACGTCGAGGCGCGCCAGCGCATCGGCCGTGGCCAAGAGCCGGTCGGCGTGGGCGGCGATCTGCTGGAGGAGCTCCCGGTAAAGGCGGTTTTCGATCTCGGCCATCCGCTCCTGCGCCCCCAGCACGATCGCTTCGTATTCCTTCATCTCGGGGGTGATGTAGCGTTCGGCGTTCACCAGCGTCTGCTTGCGGATATACTCCGCAGGAACGAGCTTTTCTTGGGCCTTGCTCACTTCGATGTAGTAGCCAAAGACCTTGTTGTAGCCGACGCGGAGCGACTTGATCCCCGTGCGCTTGCGTTCCTTCTCCTCCAGTCCCGCGATCCATTCTCGCGCTTCCCGGCTGGCGGAGACGACCTGGTCCAGTTCCGCCGAGAAGCCAGGGCGGATGACGCCCCCCGCGCTCACCGACGCCGGTGCTTCCTCGGAGATCGCGCGGCCGATCAGATCGGCGACCTCGGTGCACGGATCGGGAAGGACGAGCACTCCTCCAGGCGGGAGATCCTCGCCGAGCAGTTCTCGCAGGGCCGGCACCTTCTCCAAGGTGGCCCGCATCCCCAGGAGTTCGCGCGGGCCAGCGATGCCCGAAAGCACGCGCGTGGTCGTGCGTTCGAGGTCCCGCATGCCGCTTAGGATTTCCCGCACCCCCGCCCGGCGGGCGGTATCACGTACCAGGAACTCCACCGCATCCAGCCGGGCCTCGATGGGCGCGATCTCCAGGAGCGGCTGGCTGATCCAGCGCCGCAGGAGACGCGCCCCCATCGGAGTGCGCGTCTGGTCGAGCACCCACAAGAGCGAGTGTTCCACTTCCCCGGTCAGCGTATTGGCCAGCAATTCCAGGTTCCGGCGCGTCTGGGGGTCAAGCGTCATATAGTGGGCCGTGGAGTAAGTGCGCAGCGCGCGGATCTGGCGCAGCATCTCCTGCTGCGTCTCCTCAAGGTAGTGCAGCAGCGCACCGGCGGCGCGGATGGCATAGGGCTTCCCCTCGCAACCAAAGCCCTCCAATCGCTCTACGGCGAAATAGTCGCGCAGCGTTTGCCGGGCGGTTTCTTCTTCCCAGCACCAGGACGGGGAACGGGTGAGGGCGGTGCCCTTTTCCACCGGAAGGTCGTTTCCCACGGGCATGCCTTCCGGAAGCAGGATCTCGGCCGGAAGGAGGCGGCTCAGTTCGCGACGGACCTCCTGCAGCACCTCCTCTCCCCGCAGTTCGGTAGTGGCGAACTCGCCGGTGCTGACATCGGCGTAGGCCAGCCCGGCTCGCTCTCCCTCTAGGAGGACGGCCGCGATGTAATTGTTGCGGCCTGTCGGCAACATCTCGGGTTCGACCACCGTGCCGGGGGTCACCACGCGGATCACGTCTCGTTCCACCAGGCCCCGTCCGGGCTCGCTCAGCTGCTCACAGATGGCCACCTTGTACCCCGCGGCAAGCAGCTTGGCCATGTAGTGCTCGACCGCGTGATAGGGGACACCCGCCATCGGCACCCGCTGGTGCTTGGAAACGGGGCGCGAGGTGAGCACGATGTCGCACACCTGGGAAACGATGCGGGCGTCGTCGTCAAAGGTCTCGTAGAAATCGCCCAGGCGGAAGAGCAGGATGACATCCGGGTAGCGACGCTTGATCCGCAAGTACTGATGGCGCAACGGGGTGACGGCCATTCCTGCGCTCCGTGTCGGTGCCGTGCACGGTTGCCTTACGCCGAGCCGGCCGACCCATTATATCCGAACGCCTCCGGTGCGGCAACTGGTTGACACCCTTTCCGCCCGTTGTTATACTGAAGTCCAGAGATCGTTTCCTCCCCCGATCGCTACGCTCGCGTGTAATGGAGGTGGGACGCCTCCGAAGGCCTCGCAAGCCCGCGCATCCGTCTACAGGTTCTGCAGGGCACGCGGGGATCGTTGAGCAAGCCCGTGCACCCATTTGCAACTTAACCTGGAGGGGCATGATGAGACGATGGCTCCTTTGCTGGATGGCGGTCCTCTTGCTCCTTGTCGGCGCTGTGTTGCCGGCCGGCTTTTCCTTGCAAGGAGTCGCCCAGGCGTATGAAGAGGCTGCCTGGAGCGCTGGCCGCGAGGACGGGAAGCGGCCCATTGGCCAACCCGTTTCCCAGCAACGCGAAGCTGCCTCGCGTTTCGATGCGAGCGTGGTGATCAACGAGTTCGTCGCCAAGGGCACCGAATGGATCGAGTTGCACAACCCCACGGGCAGCCCGGTGGACATCGGGGGTTGGACGGTGATCTCTGGGTATGGAGGGGCCGCGGGCCCGCTCAACTACACCGTTCCTTCCGGGACCGTGGTGCCGCCCGGTGGGTACTATACCTTCAACACCGGGGCCGATCGCCTGAGCAACGATGGGGACATCCTTTCCCTGAGCGAGCCAGGTGCTCCCACACCGGTGGATGCAGTGGGTTACGGCATGCGCGGCGGGGCACCCATCCCGCCGACTGGCTACTCCTGTGCCCGCACCCCGAACGGTTGGGATAGCGACGACTGGGCGCGGGACTGGAACCTGGACGATACCCCGACCCAGGGTGCAGCGAACGACGCCGCCGGAGTCTCACTGGGCTCGTCCCTGCGCTTGAACGAGTTCGACAACTACCCACCGGCTTCCGGCAACGACAAGGTCGAGATCTATAACCCCACCGCTGTCGCCATCGACCTGAACGGCTGGTACCTCTCCGACGGCGATGCGGTGGCGCCGATTGTTACCCACCCCGTCGCGCCGCCGGGAGGCTGGGTGGTGCTGGAGGAGACGGTGGACTGGACGGGCTCGGTGGACTTTGCTTCGGCCGACGTCGGCTACCTCTTCTTGCCCGACCGCACGCGCGTGGATCAGATCGGCTGGTACAACGAATATGAGGACAACACCTTCCAGCGGATCTGCGATGGCGAGGGCCCCAGCGACGGCTACGATTGGGCAAGCTCCGGAGGCGGTAGGACCTGGTACGATCTCCCTCAGACGCTGGGGAACAACAACTGTGCGCCCTACAGTGTGGACGCGGCGGTGCTAAAGAGCGGGCCGGCGACGGTTTTTCCCGGCCAGCGCATCACTTACACGCTTTCCCTCTCGATGCAGACGCCGCGGCGTGGGGAAGGCCTGGTGGTTACCGACACGCTGCCTGCGCAAGTCGCTTTCGTCACCTTCACCAGCCTGCTTCCGGTAACCTGGACGGGCTCTTTCTCGCCCGTGGTTTTCCAGGCCGGCAGGCTCTATGGTTTTCAACAGAACACGATCTCGCTCGTCGCCCAGGTGGCAGGGGATGCGCAGCCAGGCTCGCTGCTGACGAACACGGTCGCGCTGTACTGCCCGGGCGACGTCAACCCGGCGAACGACCAGGACGATTTCGGAAGCCGGGTGGTCGGTTCCGATGTGGCGATCGCCAAGACGGGTCCCGCCTTCCGCCTGATGGGAGAGCCGATCTCCTACACCCTGACCTACGAGGTGTTGGGAGAGCCTGCCCAGGGGGTGGTGATCACCGATGTCCTTCCGGCCGCGGTCAGCTATGTGGGCGATACCGCACCGGTCGCGCCCAGCCAGCCGGTCACAGGCACGCTCGTTTGGTCCCTTGGCACGGTGAGCGAGACCGGCTCGTTCGTCGTCTATGGCCTGGTGAGCAGCGATCCGATGACCTGGACGATCCGCAACCGGGCGGAAGTCAGCGCCGTCAACGATTCCTGGCCGGGCAACAACCACAGCTACTGGGATACCGAGCTGCCCATGCCGATCGCCGAAGTGCAGGCTCCCTCCGATCCTTCGGGCACCTGGCCCTCGCGCCACGTGGGGGAGCACGTGTATGTCGTGGGGGTGGTCGTAGCGGACTCCCAGGCCTACCCCTCCGCAGCGGGTAACCCGGTGCGCTACGTGCTGGCCGATCCGGTGGACTATGGCCCGTGGAAAGGTCTGTTCGTCTACGACCCGGGCCGGGTGGTCACCGAGGGTCAGCTGTTGGTCCTGGGTGGAACGGTGGACGAGTATTATGGCATGACCGAACTGGGCGCGATCGACTACTTCCAGGTGCTGGGCGAGTGGACGCCTCCTCCGGCGGTGCTCACGTCGACCGCCGCTCTCACGACCTCCAACCCGCTTCAGGCCGAGCCGCTGGAAAGTGTGCTGGTGGAAGTGCGCTGCACCCGGGTGACGCACCCCGACCTGGGCTTCGGTGAGTGGGGAATTGCCGACGAGAGTGGCGCTATGGCCCGCGTGGACGACCTGGGGGACTATGCGTACGTGCCCCAGTTGGGGGACGTGCTCTGGAGCGTGCGTGGCGTGCTCTTTTACACATACAACGATTACAAGATCGAGCCGCGCTACGATGCGGATATCCTCCTTGCGCCCACCGTCCAGGGTACCGAACCCCCCGATGGAGCCACCGATGTGCCCGTGGACGTGGTGATCCGGGCGCATTTCAACCTGCCGCTGGACCCGGCGACGGTGAACCCCACGACCTACTTCCTGGAAGGGCCGGCAGGGGTGGTCTCGGGCACGGTGGCCTACGATCCGGCGTCCTACACGGCTGTCCTGACGCCGGCAACAGCCCTGGACTATGCTAGCCTCTACGTTGCCCGCCTCACGACCGGCATCCAGAGCGCGGGCGGCGCACCGATGTGCTCTGAGTACCTCTGGTCGTTCACCACCCAGGTGCGACCGGAACCGAACCTCACTCCCTCCTTCAAGGTCGCCTCTTCCGACCTGGTGCACCCTGGCGAGACCTTTACCTACACGATCCGCTTGATCAACGTCGGCAATGCGGACGCCTGGGCGACGATCACGGACATCCTTCCGCTGGCGGTCACTCCGATCACCGCTACCCTCCCGCCGGGGATGGTGTACCAGGATGGGCTGTTGCTCTGGAGCGGCCAGGTCCCGCAGGCGACCCAGCTACCACTGGCCTTCCAGGTAGAGGTGGACCCGAGGCTTTCCCAGGGTGGGACCATCACGAACACCGTCTGGATCGCGGACGGGATACACGCGCCCTTCAGTCGGGAGGCGTATGGGCTGGTCGAAGTACCCCGCCATGTGATCTACCTTCCGTTGGTGTTCCGGGCGTATAACCCCTGACCGGGCACGCTACGGGGGCACCGGAACCACGGTTTCGGTGCCCCCGTTTCTTGTAGGCGTCTTCGCATCTGCAACGACCGCGGGGATGCAGCAAGCCCCCACGCTTACTCGAGCAGCGGCAATGGATCGATGTAGGCGCCGCGGTGACGGACGGCAAAGTGCAGGTGCACGCCGGAAGCGTAGCCGCCACGCCCGTAGGTTTGGCCCATCAGGCCGATCTGCTGGCCCTTTTCCACAGACTCCCCGACTTGCACCATCGGCCGCGCGGCCAGGTGGCCGTAGATGGTCTGGAACCCGTTGCCGTGGTCGAGGACGACGTGCCAGCCCAGGGAGTCCCAGCCGGCCTCGATCACCGTCCCGGAGGCCGCAGCGACGATAGGCGTGCCGCGGCGGTTGGCGATATCGATCCCGTGGTGGTATCCCCCGTAGGAGCGGCTCCAGCCGAATGGGGCGGTGATCTCGCCCCAGGTGGGCCAGCGGAGCTTTTCCCCGCCTGGCATCTGGATCAGGAGCGGCTGCGGTTGCTCCCCGTCCTGTACTGGGTGCTTCGGGATGTAGGCGGCGGCGCCCGGCACGAAAATCTCTTGCCCCACCCGCAGGTGGTAGGGGTATTTCAGCCCGTTGGGCAGGTAGCCCACGATGTTTCCCGGCCGTACGCCGTAGCGGTCGGCGATCGATTCGAGCGTTTCGCCCGGCTGCACGATATGGGGAACCCCGGAGATGGGTGGGATGAGCAGTACCCGGCCAGGGCTCACGTCGCGGGGTGTGCGCAGGTGGTTGACCCAGAAGATCGTGTAGGCGGCGACCTCGAAACGCTCCGCAAGCCCCTGGAGCGTGTCCCCAGGCACGACGGTATAGGTGATCGCTTCGCTGCGCGCGAGAGGCTCCGTTTCGGTGATGGCCTCGGTTGTTTCCAGCGCCGGCCGCCCGACCACGACCATCGGCGCAACCGCGAAAGCGAACGCTTCCTCTTGGGCCTGGCCCACACGTGTGCCTGTGAGGGCCACCTCACTGGTACCCCCCTCCGCGGCCAGGCTTCGGGGGAGGCCGTATGACGCGTGTCCGGCCAGGGTGGTACCAACCAGGAGCAGGACCACCAGTGTGGTCAGATGGCGGGAGAGGGGTCTGAACCCAGAGATGCGAAACCCGGCTCGTACCCGGATCGGGCGAAAGGGCTGCAACGCACTACGCTCGGCCGCACCCGGGGTCGGTAGGGGCATGCCGAGGCTTTCTGCAAGGGCTTTACGGGCCTCCTGGACCCGCTCTTCTCGAAGACGCCCTCTGGGAGACCTCCCAGAAGGCCCGGTCGCCGGTTCGTCCATGCACGCTCCTTGGTAAGAAGCCGCCCGAAGTATAGCGCCATCTGCCTTTGCCGTCAAGTACCGATTTCCCAACGGTGTTCCGGACGGTAGACGCCGACGTCGCGGATCCGGGAGTAAACGGAGAACTCCCAGCAACGCTGCCAGAAGTCGTACGGGGTGCCATCGCGCGCGTGGACAGCCACGGCCAGGTAGTACGGCCCCTCGATCAGGTGGAGGGCCGGGATATGGAAGCGTACCACTCCCTGGCCTCTCACGCACGGGATGGGCAAGTTGTCGATCGCCGTGTTCGTCCCATAGACCCACAACCCATCGTTCCGGTAGATGGCGATACCGAATACCGGGTCCGGGACTTCCCGAGCCGCTTCGAAGGCCATCTCGATGGTCGCTGGGGCGCCGCTCTCGTGGAGGAAGCACTCCTTCCCGGAGCCGTCCAAAAAACGCACGCTTCGGAAACGGACCTCTTCCGAACCCCATCGCTTCTCGTGGACCGAAAGTACTGAGGGGGAAGAGAGGGTAGCCTCCTGAGCCGTCGGCGGGCCTTGTTCCAGGCGGCGCCCGCGGCGCTCAGCGATTTCCTGAGCTTCCTTTTCGTGCACGAAGAGGAGGTAGGCATCGACCACTTCCTCGGGATCCCCGATCGCCTGCACGCGCCCCTGGTGGAGCCACAGCACGCGGTTACACAGGGCGCGGATCGCATCCATGCTGTGCGAGACCAACAGGATCGTCTTTCCAGCCTGCTGAAGCTGGGCGATCTTTTCCAGGCATTTCCGTTGGAAGGCCTCGTCGCCCACAGCGAGGACCTCGTCGGTGAGCAGGACGTCGGGGTCGACGTGGATGGCGATCGCAAACCCCAGCCGCATCAGCATGCCCGAGGAGTAGTGCTTGACCGGGATGTCGATGAAACGCTCCAGTTCGGAGAAGGCAACGATTTCCCCCAGCCTCTCTTGGATCTCGCGCCGCTGGAAGCCCAGGATGGAGGCGTTGAGGAAGATGTTTTCCCGACCGGTCAGGTCGTGATGGAAGCCGGCCCCGAGCTCCAGGAGAGCCGAGACCCGGCCGTTCACCTCGATCGTTCCGAGCGTCGGTTCGATGATACGGCTGATCAGCTTCAGGGTTGTGCTCTTGCCGGAGCCGTTCTCCCCGATGATCCCGAGCGTTTCCCCGGGTTCCACGCGAAAGCTTACGTCCCGTAGGGCCCAGAATTCCTCCCGGTCCTGCCGGCGGAACTGCCGTACCATGTTCACCGCCAGCTCCTGGAAGGAGCGCTCCCGCTGGTGCTGCAGGGTGAAGCGTTTGGATACCCGGTCAAAGACCACCGCGGCCATCAGAGTTCCTCTCCCAGACGGGGGCTGAGGCGCAGGAAGAACAGGTACCCGCCCAGCAGCACCAGGAATGCGGTGACCAGCGTGCGCACGATAGCGTCCCACCCTGGCATGCCACCGAGGTAAAAGATGTCCCGGTAAAAGTCGACCAGCGAAGCCATCGGGTTCAGCCAGCGCACCAGCCGCGCGAGCCGCTCGTCGACGATGTCGCTCAGTCGGTAAAAGATCGGAGTGAGGAAGAACCAGCCGAGCAATACGACTTCGACGATCACCTGCGTATCGCGGAAGAATACGTTCAGCGACGACAGAAACAGCGCGACACCCATGAGAAAGAGCGTTTGGATGAACGCGATGAGCGGAAACAGGAGCACCACCGGCTGAAAATGGGCATTGAGGAGCAGCATAAGGACGAACATAGCCGGAAGCGCGAGCAGGTAATTGATCAGGTTGGAAAGCACGACTGCGATCGGGATCGCTTCGCGGGGGAAGTAGACTTTTTTGATCAGGCTGGATTGCCCGGTGATGCTGACCACCGAGGCCGACACCGAGTTGGCACAAAAGTTCCAGGGCAACAGGGCGGCGATGATAAAGACGGGAAAGTTCGGGATCTGGCTTTTCAGGAGGAACTTGAACAGGATGGTAAAGACGGTCACCATCAGGAGCGGGTTCACGAGCGACCAGAGGTACCCCAGGACGGAACTCTTGTAGCGGGCCTTCAGATCGCGGACCACCAGGTTCCAGACCAGGTTGCGGTAGGACACGAGTTCCCGCAGGTGTTCGCTCAGCCGGAACTCTTCGTCCAGCCAGGCCAGCAACCCCCCAAACGCCAGCCCGACGAGCGCCCCGGCCACGAGATAAGGGTATCGGATGCCGGTGCGGGGCGCCGGCAATGTCTCCGGAAAGGCAACCTGTGGTCGGGCCGGCCGCCCCGCCTTGCCGATGAGCGCTTCCCGTTGGCGATAGAGCGTGAGCAGGCAGCGCCGGAGCACTTCGCGCTGACGGCTGAGCGCCTCGACCTGGGCCGCGAGCTCCTGCCGCTGCTGTGCGTTCCGCGTGCGCGCCTGTTGTCCGAGCAACGCCTCGATGCGTGCGCTGTACTTTTCCTCCGCCCGTTGGACGGCCAGGGTGATGTCCTCGACGTCCTGAGAATCTAGCAACGGGACCTGGCCCGCGACGGGAATACCGGGATCGTAGGCAAGCAGGCCCGCATCCAGCAGTTCGTAGAGGTGGGGGATCAGCGGGGAGGCCGGCACGTTTATGCCCTGGCCCTGCAGCGAAATCACCTGCCGCAGCAAGGTACGCAGGAGATTCCACCCGTGGAGGCTCTGCAGCGCGTCCGCCAGCGCGGCGGCCCCGTAGCGGGCCAGGGCATCGGCCCGCTGAGGGTCGGTCGCCCGGCCGCGCACGACGAACACCGGGCGAGTGCTCGCGCCGGCCGGTTCGCTCGCCACCAGGAAAGCGACCCCGACCCCAGGACGGTCGACGGCGAGCAGCCCGGCCGGCGCCTGCAGGCGCAGCAGCTCCCTGGCCTCGTCCAGCAAAGCCGGCTGGATTTCCCCGCGCTCGTTCAGGGCGAACCCGTATACCGCAGGGTCGAACCGCACAACGGCCTGTGCCTCCAGGATCGGGGGGCGGGCGCGCAGGACCACTCCCACGAGCGCCAGGGCCAGGCCGGCACAGGCCAAAAGAAAGGCCCAGCGGTGAAGCAAGGCCTGTGCGAAGGGACGCTTGGAGCGTACCCCGGGACCGATCCGCAAGGCGAACCTCCAGGTGGGGCTTCGGCCGCATTATACCCCCGATACCAGGGCCCGTCAATCGCGCCGCTTCCTTGCAGCCCGGGGATACCTGTGCTAACATTCTCTCGGGATCGGGGGATCAAAGGATCTTTTGGAGCACCCCCGGCCGAATGCGCATGGTTCAGACACTGCCCGAGGTCGAAGAGGATCGGGAAACGCTTGCCGCCCCGGGAAGCCTGGCATCTTGGCTGGCCGGTTGGGCGGAGCTGCCCTCGGTTCGCATGATGCTCGCCCGCCTGGAGTCAGAGGGCAGCGTGTATGTGGCTCCGCTCGTGGAAGGGCCGCGGCCGGCCCTGGTCGCTTTCCTGCACGCCCGCCTGGAGCGCCCCCTGCTCGTGCTCACTGCCGGCGTCGAGGTCGCGCGTCGCGCGTACGAGGCGCTGCGCCTCTACAGTCCGACGCCCGGGGCGGTGCTCTTCCTCCCGCCGACCGATGTGCGTCCCTACGAACGGATGGCGCCGGATGCCGCGGTCGTTGCCCAACGGCTGGGCGTGCTGCAGGCGCTGCGGGCATGGTGCGAAGGCCGGCAGGGTCCGCCTCCCTTGGTCGTTGCCCCTGTCCGGGCCCTGGCACAGCCCACCCTATCCCCGGAGGTCTTTGCCCGTACCTGTGAAACCGTTCGCCCGGGGGCCTTTCTCCCGCCGGACGAGGCGTTCGGACGGTGGGTCTCCTGGGGATACCGGCCAGCTCGCATGGTGGAGGAACCGGGCGAGATCGCTCGCCGGGGCGGCATCCTCGACATCTATCCGCCCACGTCCCCCCTTCCGGTGCGGATCGAGTTCTCTGGCGACGAGGTCGAGAGCATCCGCCCGTTCGACCCTTCCACGCAGCGCTCCCACGCGCAGGTGGCCTCGGCCACGATCACTTCGCCCTACGAAGTCCCGTGGATGATGCGCGAGCGCGTCATCGCTTACCTCCGCGGCGCTCACGACGGCCTGCGTCCAGAGGTGCTGGCCGAGGCAGAGCGCGACCGGCTGCACCTGGAGCAGGGGACCTACTTCGAGGGGGTCTTCCTCTACGCACCGCTTTTCCAGGAACGGCTGGCTTGTCTGGCGGATCACTTTCCCCCAGAGGCAATGGTGGTTCTGGAGGAGCCAGAACAGATCCGGGCCGCGGTGACCGAAGCCGACGCGCAGGCGGCAGCGGTGCGGGCGGAACTGGTGGAGAACGCAGAGCTGCCCGCAGACTTTCCCCGCCCCTATCTGACGTGGGAGGAAATCGCCGAGCGCCTGGATCGCTATGACCGCCTGGCCCTGTCCACCGCGCTGCCGGTGGAAAAACAGGCGCTTTCCCTTCCCTTTGCTCCGCTGCCGCACTTTGGCGGGCGGCTGCGCGAATGGCTCGAAGCCGTTGTGGAGGAGCGCAAAAGGGGGGAACGGGTCGTGGTAGTCAGCCACCAGGCGGCACGCCTCACGGAGCTCTTCGAGGAACACGGTGTCTTTCCTCAGGCCGGCCAGCTGGAAGTGCTCCCCGGGCGCCTGCCTACGGGCGGATGGGCCTGCCCGGACATCCGGCTGGCCCTGTGGACGGATACGGAGATCCTGGGTTGGGCTCCGCCCCGAAGGCGGCCCCTCGTCCGCCGGCCCAGGCGGGAGCTCTTCCGCGAAGATTTCCTGCAGCGGCTTCAGGTCGGCGACTATGTGGTGCACGAGGATCACGGCTTTGCCGTCTACGAAGGGCTGGTGCGCCTGACGTTGGCGGACGGCGTGGAGCGCGAATACCTGCTCCTCCGCTACGCCGGAAGCGATCGCCTGTACGTCCCGGTGGAACAAGTGGATCGGGTGCGCCGATACGTAGGCGCAGGCGAGGGCCCACCCGCGTTGCATCACCTGGGGACCGGCGAGTGGGAACGCACGAAAGCCCGGGTGCGGCAGGCGGTGCGCGATATGGCCAAGGAGCTGCTGGAACTGTACGCGGCCCGCGAGGTGGTGCCCGGTTTTGCCTTCTCGCCGGACACCCCCTGGCAGGCAGAGCTGGAGGCAGCCTTCCCGTACCTGGAAACCGAGGGGCAGCTGCGCGCCGTGGCCGAGGTGAAGCGGGACATGGAGCGCCCCCGGCCTATGGACCGGCTGGTCTGTGGCGACGTAGGGTACGGCAAGACGGAGGTGGCGCTGCGCGCTGCCTTCAAGGCAGTGATGGACGGCAAGCAGGTGGCTGTGCTTGTCCCGACCACTGTCCTTGCCCAGCAGCACTACCGCACGTTCCGCGAACGGCTCGAACCGTTCCCGGTGGTCGTGGAGATGCTCTCGCGTTTCCGGCGGCCCGCGGAACAACGGCGGATCGTCGAACGGGTGGCTCGGGGCGAAGTGGACATCCTGATCGGCACGCACCGCATCCTTTCGCCGGATGTGGCCTTCAAGGACCTCGGCCTGGTGATTGTGGACGAAGAGCAACGGTTCGGCGTCCGGCATAAGGAGCACTTGAAGCGGCTGCGCCGCGAGGTGGATGTCCTAACGCTCACTGCCACCCCCATCCCGCGCACGCTCCAGATGTCGCTGACGGGGCTACGGGACCTGAGCGTGATCGAGACGCCTCCGGAGGAGCGCGTGCCCATCCGGACGTATGTCCTGCCCTACAACGAGAAGATCATCCGATCGGCCATCCTGCGCGAGCTGGAGCGTGGTGGACAGGTGTACTTTGTCCACAACCGCGTGCAATCGATCCACCGGGTGGCGCGCGAGCTCCAGCGGTTGGTCCCGGAGGCCCGCATCACCGTGGCCCACGGGCAGATGCCGGAGGGAGAACTGGAGCGCGTGATGCTGGAGTTCGTCGAGGGGCGCTATGACGTCCTGGTCTGCACGACGATCATCGAGAGCGGCCTCGACATCCCGAATGTCAACACGATCCTCATTGACAACGCCATCTTCCTGGGTCTGGCCCAGCTCTATCAGCTGCGTGGCCGGGTGGGACGGGGACCGGTGCGGGCGTATGCCTACCTGCTGTACCATCCCGGGAAAGAGATGGGGGAGGCGGCGCAGAAGCGGCTGCAGGCGATTCTGGAGGCCACGGACCTAGGAGCCGGATTCCAGATCGCCATGCGGGACCTGGAGATCCGCGGTGCCGGGAACCTACTTGGCGCGGAGCAAAGCGGGCATATCGCCGCGGTCGGCTTTGACCTCTACACCCGGCTGCTTGCCCAGGCGGTCGAGGAGCTGCGAGCCGGCCGGACGGTGCCGGTCCCACAACAAGAGCCAACGGAAGCGTTGCGCGGACCGGCTCCGGTTACCCTGGACCTTCCGCTCGAGGCGTACCTCCCGGCCGAGTATGTGCCGGAACCGGAGGTACGGCTCCACGCCTATCGCCGTATGGCCGAGGTACGCACCACCCACCAGGTCCAGGAGATGGCGCGGGAACTGCGCGACCGATTTGGGGAACCTCCCCCGCCGGCGCAGGCGTTGCTGGAGCTCCTGCGACTGAAGGTGCTCGCGTTGCGGGCCGGCGTCGTAGAAGTGCGCGCCGAAGGAAAGCAGATCCGCATTGCGCTCCCCGAGGGGACAAGCCCGGTCCTGCGCGACCTGCCTCCGTGGCTCGAACAGCGGCTGCGCATCCGTGGGCACCAGGTGTGGCTGGACCGACAAGGCCTGGGCGACCGGTGGGTCGAAGTGTTACGGCGTCTGCTCTTGGCGTTGGGCAGCGTCTCGGGGCGGTGAGAGATGGGGGAGCGGCTGCTGAACCGAACCCATCTGGTGCTGGCGTTGCTTGTCCTGCTTCAGCTGATCGGAGCCTGGTTGATCCCGCCCTGGATGGATGACGAGAGCCGCAGGCGAATTGAGGCGACGGGGGTTATACGGGTGGGGCTGGATCCGGCGTATCCTCCGTTCGAGATGGAGGACGGGGAGAGGATCGTGGGCTACGATGTCGATCTGGCCCAGGCACTGGCGCAGGAGCTCGGGGTTCGGGCCGAGTTTGTCCCCATGGGTTACGACAGCCTCTACGATGCGCTGACCTCCGGGCAGATCGACCTGATCCTGTCTTCTTACCCCTATAGCCCGGAGCTTTGCCGGCGAGAACGCTGTACCCGCCCATATTTTCAGGCGGGGCAGGTGCTGGTGGTACGCTCGGGGAGCGAGATCGACGGGCCGCAGGCGCTCCAAGGCCGGACGGTGGGCGTAGAGATGGGGGGGGCGGGGGATGCGATCGTGCAGCCATGGGAACGGGGCGGGCGCATCGGGCGGCGCGTCCCCTTCTTCAGCCCGCAGGAGGCGCTGGATGCGCTGAGCATGGGAGAAGTCGACGCGGTGGTCGTTGACCGCATCTCGGCGCTTGCTTTTGTCCTGGGCCGGGGTGGGCTAGAGATCCGCGGACCAGTGCTCCAGGACGAATCGTTCGTGGCGGTGGTCGACCGGAGGAGCGTATGGCTCCACCACCGGCTCCAGCAGGCGCTGCGGCACCTAGCGCGCAAAGGCGTGCTGGGAGAGCTGGAGGCACGCTGGTGTGGCCGGCCTTGAGGGTCACGGAGCTCGCGAGGCAGGCGACGGTTGACATAGAGAGGGCGCCAGGGTAGAATGGGGCCATCTGTTGCCGCGAGCCCTGTAAACAGGAAGCGATTCGCCTGCGGCCTCAGGGACTCGCTGCAACGGAAGTCCTGGTACCGGAAGCCGTCGATTCGCCGTATTTGTTCTTCCGCGAAAGGAGCGGTCTGTCTGAATTCACCTCACGCCTGTGGGCTGGTCGGACCGGTGGCTGGAGGGCGAATCTGCCCAGCCAAAGGAGGTGCGCTTGCTGTTACCCTAGCAAACTTTCCCTCGCCTTGGGCCGTTGAGGCAAGTCCTTGAATCGCAAAGAGAGGAGGAAACCGTGTATCCTGCGCCCGTGTCCTCTGGGAAGCAGCCGGCGGACCTCTCGATCGGAGATGGTTTTTCCTTCGGCTGCGGCTTTGTGATCGCCTCGATCGTCGCCTCGATCGGCCTCTCCATTGGGATCTTCCTGTGGCTCGTCATCCTCGGAGCCATCCTGGGCCGATCTTTCCTTCCGTTGCTGAGGTAGCGCGTTCCGCCAGGTGCAGACAGGTGGCCTTCCCCACCGCAAATGGCCGAGGAGGAAGCCCATGAGGCTCACTTTTGGAGATGGTTTCAAGTTTGGGTGTGGGTATTTCCTGGCCCTGGCGGTGCCCACACTCCTCGTGATGGTGCTGCTGACGATCCTCACCCTTTCGGGATCTCAGGTGCTGACGGATCTATTTCGCAGCCTTCGTTAGCCTGTGGGGCAAGCCGAGGGCAGGCGAGGCCTTTAGGAAACGTGTCCTTCAGAAGGCTGGCCTGTCCGACGGGAGGATACGATTGCAGGAGCTGTTGGTACGGGCACAGGGCCTGGAGGAAATGCTGCGCGGGTGGCGCCGGCACTTTCATCGGTACCCGGAGCTGGCTTTCCAGGAATGGGAAACGGGACGTGTGGTTGCCCGGTGGCTCCGGGAGTTCGGCCTGCGTGTGCAGGAGGCGGTTGGCCTCACGGGAGTGGTGGCCGAGTTGGGGGAAGGTGGCCCGGTCGTGGCCTTGCGCGCCGACATGGACGCGCTGCCCATCCAGGAGGATAGCGACCTGCCTTACGCTTCCTCCGTCCCGGGGGTGATGCACGCCTGCGGACACGACGCGCATATGGCTATGCTGCTGGGTGCAGCCTGCCTGCTCGCCCAGGAACCACCCCGGCGGGGTCGTGTGCGTTTCCTGTTCCAGCCCTCCGAGGAGTCGGTGGATGCGGAGGGCAAGAGCGGTGCCCGGCGGATGATCGAAGCCGGTGCCATGGAGGAAGTGGAGGCCGTCTTTGCGCTGCACGTGGACGCCAACCGGCCCGTGGGAGAGCTCCGCACGCGAGCCGGCCCGTTCATGGCGGCGGTGGATCCCTTCTGGGCTCAGGTGCGCGGTAAGACTTCGCACGGTGCACGGCCCCACGAAGGGGTCGACCCGATTGCCATCGTCGCCCAGGTGCTGAACGTGCTCTATGCGATCCCATCGCGGCGGATTTCCCCGCTCGAGCCGTGCATCGTCTCGGTTGGCGCGCTCCATGCGGGCAGTGCCGACAACGTTATCCCCGGCGAAGTGGAACTGCGGGGGACGATCCGTTCTTTTTCCCCGGAGGTGCGGGAGCGGCTGTGGCAGGAGGTGGAGCGGGCTTTTTCCCTGGCGCAGACCCTTGGCGGGAGCTACCTCCTGCGCATCATTCCGGGCCATCCCGTGCTGGAGAATGCCCCTTTGCTTGTAGCCCTGTTGCGCGCGGTGGCCGCATCGCTTCTGCAAAAGCCTTGCGCGGAAGATGCGCCCTTGGAGACGGGATCCGAGGACTTTGCCTGGCTGGCTCGTGCCGCCTGCCGGGGCGGGGCCTTTGCCTGGCTTGGGGCGCGGATCGAAGGAGACGAGCGGACCCACCACCATCCTCGCTTCGACATCGACGAGCGTTGCCTCCCTTTAGGGACAGCCATCCTCGCCGGGGTGGCGTACCGTTACCTGGAGGAGCGATAGCGAGCCCCGGTGGCCGAAGCGTTGCCTGGCCGGAAGGCGCAGGGACGGCGTAGCGCAAGATGATGCGCAACGCCGGCAGGAGTGGGCTTGCTGTCCACCCCTGCGAGAAGAAACCCCGGCACTCTGCCCATGACCGTTCCTTGTGCCAGACGGAGTTCA
This sequence comes from Chloroflexia bacterium, assembly GCA_034436115.1. Classification (GTDB taxonomy): domain Bacteria; phylum Chloroflexota; class Chloroflexia; order DTKN01; family DTKN01; genus DAOTVY01. The sequence continues at coordinate 93,013 of DAOTVY010000034.1, forward strand.
ACGCGCAAGACGTGGTGCGCCGGAGGTACCTCCGGCGCACCACGCCAACAAGCCGTTGTATTACTTGATCAGGACGATCTGCTTCGGGAGGAACTCCTCGATCAGGGGGGTGGGGTCTAGCGTCAGCGGGGCCGAACGATCGGCGATCCCATACACCGTATTGGGCTGGCCGGTGACGCAGTGCGCATAGCTTTGCCAGTCTCCTGGGGTACCGTTGCAGGGATCGGTGAAGTTGTTGCCATATCCCACGATCACTGCGCCGAAGTATCCCACCACGACCGCCGCATCGGTCTTGTCTCCGCCCGTGCCCCACTGATCGCCGGTCGCTCCGTTGTAGACCATGATGGCGATCCGTTCGCCGGGTGCGTAACGGCCGTTGATATAGTTTCCGTCGTCGTACAGTGCCTGCGCCAGGAACCGCGCTGCGGTACCGCTCAGGAACTGAAGTACCTCGTAAGGCCTGCTTCTGCCAGTTGCGGGGAAGTTAAAGCAGGTGTCTGGCCCCGCGGGCGAGCCCCAACAGTAGTCCCATTGCTCGATATACTCCGGGGGAGGCTCCAGGGCAACGGCCGGCAACGGCCGCTTGCTGTACCCGCCGGACCGAAACACCGCTTCCATTTCCGCCTTGCCCTGGCCGTCGGCGATCGGGGAAACGTCGTCCTGCCAGATATCGTTGTCGATAAGATAGTGCCACAGGCCACCCGTCCGCAGTGCATCGTAGCGGTAGTCGATCTCTACCGCGCTGCGAGGCTCCATAGACCCGTAGTTCGGCCTGGCGTCGCCGCCCAACAGGGCGAATGCCTTGCCAAAGTTCTCGCCGTAGCCCTCGTAGGGTCCCTGGCAGATGTTGTTGTTATAGGGATTGGGGCAGAACTGCTTTGCCCATACCTCGGGGTTCTCGGATATCTTGCGGAACGGAGGTGGTTCGTTTGGATTGCGTACGAAGCTATACGGTTCCCCGCAGTGGTCGTACGGGCAGTGTCCCTGGCTGCCCTGCCAGTACTGGTTGACTGCGATCGGGAGCAGACCGCCAGCCGGGATGAAGACGGCCGTCGCCGTTGCTTTGGCGCCCACCTGACGGACCCCGATCGCCCGGGCGAAGAAGGTGGTACTGGTGATCGTGGTTTCTACCTCGATCCCCCTGGCGCCGCTTGGGATGGTCGTCAGGGAGTGCATTTCCTGCTCGGAGACGCGGTTCCCCCAGCGATCCACAAACCAGGCCTGAACGTTGGCGTTGGTCGCATCTGCGGGGTCGCCGTTCGTATCGGGGATGCCGTTCGCCTGTGCGTAGGCGTTGATCGAGCGCAGGATCTGGGTCACCGGATCGAAGCCGCCGATGTCCACCATCGTCCAGGTGCCGGCGATGGCCGCGCCGTCCGCCGCATTCTGGGCCTGACGACGAAGGGCATAGGCGTTGCCGCCATCCACGGCCAGCGCGACAAAGGCTACGAGCGCCACGGCGGCCAGGGCAACCAGGATCATGCTCTGGCCCCGGCTACGAAACGCAGGGAAACTGTGCATCGTTCACCTCCAACGGAATTTCCGTCGTTCCTGGACTTCATGGGATCAGTTGTGTGGCCGAGCGCCGGATCGTGATCGTACTGCTGCCAAAAGCGCTCAGGAAGGGCAGGATCGGCCGAAAATCGTACCAGACCGTAACCTGGATAGGGGTACCGGGTTGCTTGTTCCCTGGGAAGGTCACCTCGTAGTGCATCAGGCTCGGGATCACCAGGGCGCTCTGGGACTCGTTCAGGATTCGGTACTCGACGTTGTTCGGGTTGGCACAGCTAGGCCCATCGCTGGGCCGGACGCAGTTCGGGTTGGCCATCCCGAAGAGCGCCCCTTCCGCGGCAGCGTTTTCCACCGCCACCATGACAAAGTAAGCCCGGCCGAGGTCCAGCACGGCGAGCAGCACGAACAGGAAAAAGACCATCACCAGGGCGAATTCTACGATCGCTTGGCCTTTCTTAGACCTCCGAAAGAGATTCAGCCGTTTGCGTAGCCGCGCGCGCATCCTAATCCCCCCGCTACGGGCAACTGCTACACGGCGGATTGGCGCTCGTGTTGGCGTTTACCTCGTCCGGAACGAACCCGATCAGTTCCGCCCGCACCCGGACGGGCTGATCTGTGTCATAAGATCCGCCGCTCCAGCAGTCGCTGCCCTGGCCATAAAGGCCACCCCCGATGTGCTGCAAGGTAGCCATATAAACCCCGTTCACGTACACCGTCACCGTGGCATTGGTCACCGGGGCTCCGCCTTCGTCGGTGACGTGGACCTTGACCCGCACCGGTTTATTCGCACCGTTCTGTTTGCACGGGTAATTGGGCTCGAAGTGGATATGGAGCCGCTGCGGGGTCGGTGGCGGGGTGGGGCTTGGAGTCGGGGTCTCGCTGGGCGTCTGCGTAGGGGTGGGCGAACTGGTGGGGGTGCTGGTGCTGGTTGGGGTAGGGCTGGGCAGGATGGCCAACGTCGCCGTCGGCTTGTGGGCGCGTGTTCCTCCCTGCACCGTCCGTGCAGAAATGAAGCGGATCGTGGTATTGGGGAAGATCGGGCGCATCAGCGGGGTCATCATCGAGAAGGGGTGCTGCACGGTAACGATGACGCGGCTCTTTCCCGGGACGATGGTGCCCTCTGGACTGAGCTGATCGTAGGTGACGTTTACCGAAACGGTGCTGGTGGGGACAAGCACCACGCGGCTCCACGCTGCCTCCCGAATGGCCTGGATGTGGGCTGCGTCCAGTCCCGCATGCACCATCCCGTAGCGCGCCCCCTCGCGGGCGGCGTTCGAAATCATCGTGTAGAAGAGAAAGGCCCGCCCAAACTCGATCAGCCCCACGACGACCAGCAGCAGGACGGGCAAAAGCAGGGCCATTTCGACCACGCTTTGCCCACGACCTTTTTCCGTACTGCGCTTAGACCTATCCATCACCTACTCCCCCGTGTCTCGGGTCATTTTATTAATTTTATGATAACTTTGCGGAGAGCAACTGTCAATGGGAAAGAAGTACTGTTTTCCCGGTTTGCGTAAAGGTCACAGGTATAGTAAGATTAGAATGCCGCGCCTATCCTTTCAAGGAGGTTCGATGTCCCGTGCGGACGGTCGTCGGCCGGATGAGCTTCGCCCAGTGCGCATCGTTCCCGGTTATGCTCAGTTCGCCGAAGGATCGGCCCTGATCGAGATCGGGCGGACGCGGGTGCTGTGCACGGCTTCGATCGAGGAACAGGCCCCGCCTTGGCTGCGTGCGAGCAACCCGGGCCATGGTTGGGTAACCGCAGAGTACGCGATGCTCCCCCGTTCCACGCCGGAGCGGATGCGGCGCGAACGCGGGATGATCCTGGGGGGCCGCACACAGGAGATCCAGCGCCTGATCGGCCGCTCTTTGCGTGCAGCGGTGGATCTGGCGTTACTGGGAGAACGCACCATCCTTCTGGACTGCGATGTGCTCCAGGCCGACGGGGGGACGCGCACCGCAGCGATCACTGGAGGCTATGTCGCATTACATCAGGCACTGAAGCGGTTGTTGGAGGAGGGCCGCATCGAGCGCTGGCCCATCCGTTCGGCGGTAGCTGCGGTCAGCGTGGGCCTGGTGGGAGGGGAGATCCTGCTTGACCTCACCTACGCGGAAGATGCCGTGGCCGAGGTCGACCTCAACGTCGTGATGAGCGACCGGGGCCGCTTTGTGGAGATCCAGGGGACGGCCGAGCGGGAGCCGTTCAGCCTGAGCCGGCTGGAGGAGATGGTGCGGGTCGCCCGACAGGGGTTAAGCCTTTTGTTTCGTGCCCAGCGGGAAGCGCTGGAGGCCGGTTCCGCCCGGGTGGCCTTTGGGGATGGGTAGCATGCGCGTCGCCCTGGTCAGCGCTGAGTACCCGCCGATGGAAGGGGGGGTGGGGGATTACACGCGCCGTCTGGCGTTGGCCCTCCAGGAAGGGGGAACGGAGGTCCTTCTCCTGACTTCGGCGCATGCGCGCGGGTTGCCGGAGGACGCGCTTCCCGTTTTTCCGTTGATCCGATCCTGGGGGTGGGGCTGTCTGGAGGCGATCGCGCGCTTTGTGAGGGAATGGCGGCCGGCCGTGTTGCACTTGCAGTACCAGACTGGGGCATACGGCATGCGGGCAGCGATCCACTATCTGGCGGATCGGCTCCGCCGTTTGCCGGTGTCCGTGCGGCTGGTGGTGACGATGCACGATTTGTGCCTCCCTTACCTCTTTCCCAAGGCCGGCCGGCTGCGCCATGTGGTCGTAGCCCACCTCCTGCGCGGGGCCGATGCGGTAGTGGTCACGAACGCGGCGGACCGCGCCCGGCTGGAGGGGGAACGCTCTCCGGCCCGGGACGCGGTGCGCACCTGGTTGCGTCCGCTGCCCCCTGGCACGCTGCGCCGGCCGCCCGTGCTGATCCCCCTGGGCAGCAGCCTGCCGGTGGCGCTCCCAGGCTACGACCGAGCCGCTTGGCGCGCCCGGTTGGGAATCGCGCCCGATGAGGTGCTTCTGGGGTACTTCGGTCTGCTCCACCCGAGCAAGGGCGCTGACCTCCTGGTGGAAGCCGTGGTTCGCGCGCGACAGCGGCTTAACCGACCGGTGCGGCTTCTGTTTGTCGGTGGAGGGACCGGAACGGTGGGTCAGGGCCATGCCGCCTTTGCCGAAGCCCTGCGCGCCCGCATCGCCACGCTCGGCCTGGAGAAGGCGGTGCTGTGGCGCCGGCACTGCGCCGCGGAGGAAGCAGCGGCTTGCCTTCTGGCCTGTGACCTGGTGACGATCCCCTACCGGGATGGAGCCTCTTTCCGGCGCAGCAGCCTGATTGCGGCCCTGGCGCTGGGCTGTGCTGTGCTCACGACCGAGCCGCTGGCCGAAGATGAAGTCTCCCTGGGGAGGGGGGAAGGGGAGTTGCGGAATGGGGAAAACGTCGCCCTGGTCGCACGTAGCGATGTCTCTGCACTGACGGAAGGGTTGGTGCGTTGGCTTTCGGACCCCGAGGGCCGGGCGCGCATTGCCGCTGGAGCCGCCCGGCTGGGCCAGGCGTTCCGGTGGCCCGAGGTTGCTGCCCGGACCCTTGCGTTGTACTCCCAGGTCGTATGACGGGCTGGAGAGATCAGGCTTACTTCTGTGGCTTGGCTTTGCCTTCAGGCGATCGCGGCCGCAGCTTGCGATAGCATTCCTCGCAGTAGATCGGGCGGTCTTCCCTGGGCACGAAAGTCACCGTCGTTTCCCGCCCGCAGGCAGCGCAAATAATCGGGTACTCGACGGCCTCGCGTTCCTGTCGCCGTTTCGCGCGGCATTCCGGGCACCGCCGCGGCTCATTGAGCAACCCTTTGTCCGCGTAGAAGGCCTGTTCTCCGGCCGTGAAGACGAATTCCTGCCCACACTCGATGCACCGAAGCACAATGTCCTTGAAGATCACCCCAAGCCTCCTGGGTCCTCGGCACCCTGCCGGTCTCGGCCCTCAGTATAGCGCGATTCCCTCGCCCTCGCAAGGCTGCCGTAATAGGAGCAGCTGTTCAAGCCCATATCTTGTATCTGAATGCACCTTTTGGAACTAGCCCTTGACAAATCCAGGCCCGCCGGCTATAATAAGTTATGGAACCGATAAAGGTACCCCGTCTGGCCTCACCGATGCATCAGGGGTGCAAAGCCAGCGGTCCGCATAGGCGATTCTCGGACGACCGGGCTGCCGAAGTTCCAGTTGGCCTGGTCGTCCTTTCTATTTACTACAAGCGCTAGGGCCTACCTGGAAAGGAGGCTACAGCCGACGATTCTTCACAGTGGTTCCCCCAAAACGGCGCTTCGGCCGCGAGCACCCATATGAGAAGAAAGGAGGTTTGCCATGGGCTGGGGCAAGCGTGTGATGGTGTGGATGCTGGCGCTGTGGCTGTGCCTGACGATCGTGGTGCAGGGGATCGGCTGGGGACCCGGAGTCCCGCCGTAGGGCGGGCCTGGGTCTCAGGAGAGCGTAGGTGACGAGAGGAGGTTTGCCATGGGCTGGGGCAAGCGTGTGATGGTGTGGATGCTGGCGCTGTGGCTGTGCCTGACGATTGTGGTGCAGGGGATCGGCTGGGGACCCGGAGTCCCGCCGTAAAAGGCGGATCTCCAGTTGACGAAAGAGGGTTTCCAGGGTAAACTGTTGGAGGTTTGCCATGGGCTGGGGCAAGCGTGTGATGGTGTGGATGTTGGCGCTGTGGCTGTGCCTGACGATCGTGGTGCAGGGGATCGGCTGGGGGCCCGGAGTCCCGCCCTAAAGGGCAGCCGGAACTCCGGCGGTCCCGGGGGTTGATCGCCGGGGCAGGCTAGCGGCCACAGTCTGGCGTACGGATGAGGGCTAAACCCAGGGGGAAGGGGTCCGAGCTACGTTGGTTGCCCCTGCGGCCGGCCAGGGGCCGGCCGCAGGGAAACTGCGATCTAGGTGGAAGGGCCCATTGACATCGCCCACGACGATTGGAGGGCCGCATGAAAAGCCTGCGACCGGCCGTTCGCTTCTACATCGCCCTCGTTGCGGCGCTAGCACTTGGCCTGTTTGCCTGGCAGTGGAGCCGCCAGCCGCTATGGCTCGGGGCACCCTGGCGTCTGATCCCGTGGATTTGCGGCATTGTCCTGGTGGCGATCGCTTCGGCACGGCCGATTCCGCTGCCCCGGAGTGCGCACGTATCCCTCGGTACCGTTTTCGGCCTCTCTGCAATCTGCCTCTTTGACCCTACATTTGGTTCCAGCCTCTTCCTGTTGGGTCTGCTTGCGGCCTACCTATATAGCCAGCTCCGCTATCGGCTCTGGAGATGGTATCAGATCGTCTTTAACGTCGCCGCTCAGACGCTCGCGCTGGATATCGGGGCCGAGGTCTACCTCTTGTTGCACCGAGGCAACGTCAACCCGGTCGCCTCCTGGGGGAACGCGTTGGCCTTCCTTCTGGGGGGGGCGGTCTTTGTTGCCCTGAACGCGGTGCTGGTCGCCCTCGTGATCGGGCTAAGCGAGTGCATCCGGCCCTGGGAAGTGATGCTCCTCAACTACCATGGTTCGCTGATCCAATTCGTTTCCCACGTCCCACTCAGCGGGATCGTGGTCATCCTCTATCAGGATCGCCCCTGGGCGGTGTTGCTCGTGCTTTTGCCGCTGGTGGCGATTTATCTCTCCTATGCCAATGCGGCCCGTCTGACCGAGGCCTCCCGGAACACCCTACAGCTCCTGGCCAACCTGGTCGATGCGCGGGATCCGTACACGGCCAAGCATTCGCGACGGGTCGCCCAGTACGCGCTGATCATTGCCCGGCAGATGCACCTCCCCCTTCCTCAGCAGGAAACCCTCTGGGTGGCCGCGACCATCCACGACCTGGGCAAGTTGGCCATTCCGGAGTCGCTCCTGCTCAAGGCCGGGCAACTGGATGCTCGGGAATGGGAACAGATGCGTTCCCATCCCGCGACCGGGGCCAACCTGATCGGAGGCCTGCCGATCCTGCAGGAAGCGCAGGAGATCATGGCCTGCCATCACGAGCATTACGATGGTACCGGGTATCCCGAGGGGAAAGCTGGAGATGAGATCCCTCTGCCTGCGCGCATCCTGGCGGTGGCCGACGCGCTGGATGCGATGACCTCGGAGCGCCCTTACCGCGGCCCGCGTAGCCTGACGGAGGCTTTCGCAGAGATCGGCGCCTGTGCCGGGACGCAGTTCGATCCGCGCGTCGTGGAAGCCGCCTTGGCGGCGCGGCCCCTCTTGGAAGAGGTCCTCCTTTCTCAACGTCAGAACAACCGCGACTCGACCCGTCTGCCGGAGCCCATCGTGGGGGTACCGGTTCAGGCTCGGAGGAAGGGGAACCAGCGGCACGCCTACGGTGAGCGTGGTCCGGTGGGCGGTTAGACGATCGTGGCCGGCCGGTAAACTCCGAACACCTTGCGGAGGACGTCGCAGATCTCACCCAGCGTGGCATAGGCGCGCACAGCCTCGAGGATGTAGGGCATCAGGTTCTCCGTGCCTCGGGCCGCGTGTTCCAGTGCAGCCAGCGTTTCCCCCACCCGCACGTTATCGCGCTCCCTGCGCACGCGGTTCAGCCGCTCCAGGTGGCGCCGTTCGCTCTCCTCGTCAACGCGCAGGAGGGGGATCTCGAGCTTTTCCTCCATCACGTATTCGTTGACCCCGACGATGATCCGCTCTCGCTTCTCGATCTCCTGTTGGTAGCGGTAGGCGCTATCCGCAATCTCCTGCTGGAAAAAGCCCTTGCGGATCCCCTCGATGACCCCCCCGAGCGCCTCGATGCGACGGAAGTACTCGTAGCAGGCTTCCTCCATCCGGCGCGTCAGCCACTCTACATAGTAGCTGCCGGCAAGCGGGTCGATGGTATGGGCCACGCCGCTCTCGTGGGCGATGATCTGCTGGGTGCGCAAGGCGATGGTCACCGCCTTTTCAGAGGGCAGGGCCCAGGCCTCATCGAGCGAATTCGTGTGCAGGGACTGGGTGCCCCCGAGTACAGCTGCCAGCGCCTGGATGGCCACCCGGACAATGTTGTTTTCCGGTTGCTGAGCGGTGAGGGTGCAGCCGGCGGTTTGGGTGTGGAAGCGAAGCCGCCAGGAGCGGGGGTCCTGGGCGCCACGCTTGCGCATCTCGCGCGCCCAGATGCGTCGCGCCGCGCGGTACTTGGCGATCTCCTCGAAAAAGTCGTTGTGGGCGTTGAAGAAGAAGGAAAGCCGCGGCGCAAAGTCATCGATCTGTAGCCCGCGAGCCCGGGCCGCCTCCACATAGGTGAGGCCGTCGGCAAGGGTGAACGCGAGCTCCTGAACCGCTGTCGCCCCAGCTTCGCGGATATGGTAACCGGAGATCGAGATCGTATTCCAGCGAGGCAGGTAGCGGCTCCCGAACTCGAAGGTGTCCACGACCAGGCGCATGGAGGGCTCTGGCGGGAAGATATACTCGTTCTGGGCGATATACTCCTTGAGGATGTCGTTTTGGATGGTCCCGCCGAGGGCTTCCATAGGGATTCCCTGCTTCTCGGCTGTGACGATGTACATCGCCCAGAGGATCGCCGCGGGCGAATTGATCGTCATGCTCGTGGTGACCCGGTCTAGGGGGATGCCGTCGAAGAGCACCTCCATATCCGCCAGGGAAGAGACCGCGACCCCGCATTTGCCGAACTCGCCCGCGCAGAGCGGATCATCGGTGTCACGGCCATAGAGGGTCGGGGTGTCGAAAGCGACGGAGAGGCCAGTCTGTCCCTGAGACAGGAGGTACTTGTAACGGGCGTTCGTCTCTTCGGCGCTGCCAAAGCCGGAGAACTGGCGCATCGTCCATAAGCGGCCGCGATGCATGGTCGGATAGATCCCCCGGGTGAACGGAAACTGTCCTGGGAAGCCCAGGTCGTCCAGGTAGTCCAGGTCTGCGATATGCTCGGGGGTATAGAGCCGCCCGACCTCGATGCCGGAAAGCGTGGCAAAACGGTCGCGCCGTTCGGGATCTTGCTGCAAATGGGGCTTCAGACACCCCTCTTCCCAGGCGCGATGTGCCTCGTGAATACGCTCCAATTCTTCGGGATCGAACATCCTTGACCTCCTGTCCCCGTTCCGGGGTGCCCGGCTGGTCCAGCCCTTGGTGGCGCTCTGCGGGATGCCCCAGGGGATTCCGCCCTGTTATAGCAACGTGAGTTGCCGGGCAGCGGGGGGTTCGCCTCCGGTGCAAAGCGCGTGGGCCCAGCGCGTCGTCTCCGGAAGCCGCTTCCCGGCGCAACAGGCGAGCACGTAGGTGATCGCCGTAGGAAGGTCTACCCGGTGGCCGGGGGAGACGAAAAGGGGCGGCTTGCCCGGACAAGAGCGCACCACCGCTCCGATCACCTCGCCGCCGTCCTCCAGCGGGACCCAATCGCCTTGATTGGGCCCCGGTTCGGTATGGGTTCCGCATAGCCGAGATTTCGCGCACCCGATGCTCGGAAGGTCGAGGAACAACCCCATGTGGCAGGCCAGGCCAAAACGTCGGGGATGGGCCAGCCCCTGTCCATCGAAGAGCACCAGGTCCGGCCAGAGGGTGAGCCGTTCAAACGCCGCCAGCACGGCCGGCCCCTCGCGGAAAGAAAGGAGGCCGGGAATATAGGGGAAGGAGACCGGCCGTTCCGCCCAGGCCCGATCCACGACCTGGAGCTCGGGAAACGAGAGCACCACCACCGCCGCGCGCGCCACATCTCCGAAGAAGGCCACGTCCACGCCGGCCACCCGTTGCACGGGGCCGAGGTCCGCCTCCAGCCGCACCTGGCGGCGCAGCTCTTGCTGCAACGCGATCGCCTCAGTGGGGGTGACCTCCCAGGAATGAAGGGAACGGATCCTTCCCGCCATTGCGACCTCCCTACGGGTTCACGTAGAACAACCAGCCGTAACGGTCCTCCGTGCGGCCTTCGACCAGGGCGAAAAACGCCTCCTGGAGGCGGGCGGTCATCGGGCCGCGCCGGCCGTCTCCGATGAGCATTCCATCGACCGAGCGTACGGGGGTGATCTCCGCTGCCGTGCCGGTCAGGAACACTTCGTCGGCGATGTAGAGGAGCTCGCGGGGCAGCGGCTGCTCGAGCACCGGCAGGCCCATTCCACGTGCCAGGGTGATCACGGTATCCCGGGTGATCCCGGGAAGGATGGAGGCGCTCAGGGGCGGCGTATAGAGCACTCCGTCCCGTACCAGGAAGACGTTCTCGCTGCTTCCCTCGCTGAGGAAGCCGGTCGGGTCGAGCGCGATCCCTTCCGCACAGCCCCGGCGCAGGGCTTCGATCTTGATGAGTTGAGCATTCATATAGTTGGCCCCGGCTTTTGCCATAGCTGGCAGGGTGTTGGGGGCCATTCGGGCCCAAGTGGAGACACAGATGTCCACCCCTTGTTCGCGCGCTTCCGGCCCCAGGTAGTGCTCCCACTCGAAGGCAGCGATCGCCACTTCCACCGGGCAGCTCAGGGGGTTCACGCCGATCTCGGCGTACCCTCGGAAAACGATGGGGCGGATGTATGCGCAGGAGAGGCGGTTTACGCGCACCGTTTCGGCGATGGCCCGGGCGATCTCCTCGCGCGTGAAAGGGATCTCCATGGCGTAGATGCGGGCGGACTCGAACAGGCGGCGGACGTGGGCCTCCAGACGAAACACGGCCGGCCCCTTGGGGGTGGCATAGGCCCGGATGCCCTCGAAGACGCTCGATCCGTAGCTCACCACGTGGGAGAGGACATGGATCTGTGCCTCTTTCCACGGGACGAATGCCCCATTGAACCAGATGACCTCCGCCTCACGGATTGGCATCTGCCTCCTCCTCATGGTCCTTCCAGAGGGTTTTCCCGAAGAAGGCACCGATGTCGAACAGGTACTCCTGCCGCTGGCCGCACTCCACGCATACCGCCTCCAAGAGGTCGTAAGGCCGCTGCTCGTGGAGGAGAAGCGCCTGTCGTATCACGCGCAATCTTCCACCGCAAGGGCAGCGGGCCTGGCCCACAACGCGGTACTCCTCGGCGATGCTGGACACCGGGATAGCGCTAGACGGATCCCATTCCATCGTCTCCTCCAACCTCCAGGCCCAAGCGGGCGTAGAGGGCCTGGTATCCGGACGCCATGGCCGGGAAGGAAAAGAGCGCCTCGGCGCGGGCGCGGTTGAAGGCGCCCATCTCCTGGCACAGAGCCGGGTCGGCAGCCAGGTGTCGCACCGCTTCGGCTATGGCCTTCACGTCGTCCATCGGGCACAAGAAGCCTCCCTGCCCGTCGACCACCAGTTCCGGAAGGGAGGAGGAACGGGCGGCCACGATGGGAAGCCCGCAGGCCATCGCCTCGGCCACTGCCAGCCCAAAGCCCTCCAGTCGCGAGGGAAAGATCAGCGCGTGGCAGGCGTTGTAGGCTTTCACGAGCTCGTCCACGGACAGGGTGCCCAGCGCGACCGCGTGAGGAGAACGGATCCGCACCTCGTCCGGCCGCTGGCCCCCGGTGTACCAGAGGGTAAAGCCGGGGCCCAGTTCTTCCAGCAAGGGGTCGAGGAGGTCTGCGCCCTTGCGGCGGGTCCGGTTGCCGACAAACAGCAGACGAAATGGCCCCTGGGTGGGGCGCATCCCCGAGAGGGGCCGGAAGCGCCGGGTGTCGATGCCGTTGTAAACGACCTGGGCGTCCTTGCGGCCGTACAGTTCCACGACGCGCTTGCGGGTATAGCCGCTCACGCAAGCCACGGCATCCGCTTTGCCGATGGAAAGGCGGTCGTAGAGCCGCTCGAGGCGATGGAACAGGCGCTGGGCGGGTCGGGTGTAAGGCCGGTAGATGGGGTCAGCCACCAGGTGATGGACGGTCACCACGAGGGGGCGGCCGGCCGCCCGAAGGGCAAAGCCGGCCCGCGAGCCGCTATGCACCAGGGCCGCTGCTCCGGCCCAGCCTCGTGGGAGCGCCGCCGGGATCAGGAAAGGGGCAAAGTTAAAAACGTGCGGAAGGAGACAGAGCCGTCCCGGAACGCCGGCCTGCTCCATCGCCCGCTGGATGTTGGCCATCCAGACGTCTACCCCGCCCCGGGCCAGAGGAGAGATGTAGAGGATCATCGGAACGCCTCAGCGGGCCACGAGCACGCTCACGTCATCGTCCGGGCGCCCATAAAGTCGGGCGATCGTCCCGGCGATTTCCTGAGGGTCCTCTTCCGTTCGCAGCAGGGCCTCGTTGCCGTGGAAGGCCCCGTTGACGCCGTCGCTATAGAGGACAAAGAGGTCTCCAGGGTGGTAGGGAGCGACGAACTCGTGGACGCGCGGGAGCCGGTACCCCACGATGCCGTTGTAGGAGATCGGATGGAATGGCTCCCGGGTGAGCGCGTAGATGCCGATGTTCCCGACGCCGGCATAGCGTACCTGGCCGGCCTGCAAGTCAACGCGCAACAATCCCAGTACGACCCCCCGGGTATTGCGCAGCGCAAAGTGACAACGTTGAAGGATCTCCACCAGCGGGAGCGATGCATGTTCCTCGATACAGGCAACGGCCAGGCGGGATGCACGCGCTGCCTCTTCCCCGCTTCCCAGGCCGTCGGCCAGCCCCAGGAGCACACTTCCCTCCGCCTCTCGGATCGTATAGGCATCGCCGCTGATCGCTCTTTCGGGCTTGGGCCGGAGGTAGACGCCGTACTTCATCTCAACCACTTGCGCACAACGACGCGGGTCCCCTCACCCACCCTGGAGGTGATCTCAAAGTCGTCCATGAGCCTCTTTGCCCCGGGGAGGCCCATGCCAAGGCCGCGGGAGGTGCTGTAGCCGTCACGCATGACCAGGTTCACATCCTCGATCCCCGGGCCACGGTCTTCGCAGATCACTTCCACTCCCTTCCGCCCGCCTTGCTCAATCGCCCGGATGGTCACCGTACCCTCCCCGGCGTACAGGACGATGTTACGGGCCAGTTCGGAGATGGCGGTGGCAATGCGCGCCTGGTCAATGGTGCCGAAGCCCAGGGCCTTCGCCAGTTCCCGCCCCTCCACGCGGGCGCTGACAATATCCAGATCGCTATGGATAAAGATCGTGCGCCCTTCTCGCATCCCGGGTTCCCTCTTCTTCCTCGTCTTGACGCACCAAACGGCGCAGCGTGGCGATCCCTTTCTCGAGGTTGAGCGCGGTGATGACCCCCGAGAGCTCCAGGCCCAGTTCGGTGAGCGTGATCGCCACCGCAGGCTGTAGCCCAGTGACCACGACCCGCGCGCCCATCAGGGCGGCCATCTCCGCCACATCTCCGATCAGGCGTCCGATGAAGGAGTCCACGATATCGACCGCCGTGAGGTCGATGATCAATCCCTTAGCCTTGGTCTCGTAGATGCGCTGCAACAGGTCATCGCGGAACTGCACGGCACTCCGGTCGTGCAAGGCGACCTGGATCGAGGCCACCAGAAAATCCTCGATTTGCAGGATCGGGATGCGGATGATCTCGCTGGCCATCCGGTTTCCCTCCTAGATGCGTTCGCTCGGCCGGCGCAGGACGGCCGGCTCTTCTTCCGTTTCCCTCGTCTCCCGGCGGATCGGGGCGATCTCGAGCCCCATCTGCTCCAGGGCGTACTCGATCCCTGCCTGCAGGTTCGAGCGCGTGATCACTCCCGAGAGGTCGATCTGCAGGTGAACGAGCGCTTGCGCCACCTCGCTGCTGATCCCCACCAGGATCGAGCGCGTGCCGAGCAATCGGGCTGCCTTGACCGTCTGCAGGAGGTGGTTGGCCACCGCGGTATCCACAACTGGCACGCCCGTGATATCGATGATCACCATCTCGGCCTGGTAGCGGGTGATCCCGAGCAGGAGTTCTTCCATGATACGACGTGCACGCTCGGTATCCACCGCACCGACAAGCGGCACGACCAGGATGTTCTCGTGGACCTGGATCACCGGGGTGGAGAGCTCGGCCAATGCGCGTTGCTGTTGGGCCAGGCGCTTTTCATAGTCCTGGAGGTATGCGTCGAAAAGCCAAAGCCGGGCCTGGTGGAGCAGCTCCTCTACCCGGGCCACAGCGGCTTCCCGCCGGTCGCGATCCTCCAGGCTGTGGCGCAGCTGCTCCAGGAGCAACTCGCGGGCGAGCGACAGGATCGTCTGGCCCTCTGTGGCGGGGGTGTACTCCGCAAGGAGCTGGGTGGCAAGACCCCGGATAAACGCTTCCCAAGGCTCGGCACTTTCCCCGGATGCCGCTCGCTGGAGGGCATCCAGGAGGCCTGTGGCCCGCACCTTCAGCTGATCCAGGGAGAGGGTGGCGTAGGTGCCGCCGACACCCTGCCGGATCCGCTGCGCCAGTTCTGCGGCCAGCACTTCGCGGTGCAAGGCAAGCCAAGTCGCCAGTGTCTGGCTCATTGTCACCTCCAAGTCCGATCAGCGGTTCCAAGGTCGTTGGGCCAGGGAGGGCGTTTCCGCGGCTTCGGCGATCAGCCGCACCCCCTGGGCGCGCAAGGCGTACTCGAGCCCTTCTTGCAGGCTGGCCTGAGTGACAATGCCCTGGAGATCGATTCCCAGGTCGACGATCGTTTGGGCGACTTCGGCGCGCACCCCCACCAGCACGGGAGTCGCACCCAGCAACCGCACACCCTGTGCAGTGCGCACCAGCGCGTTTGCCACAGCAGTGTCAACCGTGGGGACTCCCGTGATGTCCAGAAGCACGACCCGGGCACGGTGCTCGTAGACGCCGTGTAGCACGGCGTCCATCGTCCGCTCGGCCCGCGCGCTGTCAATGGCCCCGACCAAAGGCACCAGGATCACGCCGGAGAAGATGGGCAGGATCGGGCTGCCTATCTCTCGCAGCACTTCTAGATTGGCCTGCAGGCTTTCCAGGGCCCGGTTCAGCTCGGCGGTGCGGGATTCGACCATGGCCTGCAGCTCTTCGCGGTAGCGCGACAATTCCTCGGCGTGCTGTCGGGAGCGTTCCAGAGCGTTCCCCAGGCTGTGCGCAGCCAGCCCGACAAAGACCCCGACGACGATATAGCCCACCAGTACTGAGCCGACATCGGCCAGGTAAGAGCGCAGCATCGTCGGGTCGGCCGGATTGTGCCAGGCGGCGAAGAGCTCGTGCTGAAAGAGCGGGATCGGCCAGACCTGGAAGAGCTCGAAAAGCGAAAGCAGGAGATACACCAGGCAGACGACCGCCGTGGTAATCGCGATGAGCGGTCGCTCCAGCAGGATGGCCGAGACCAGGATCGGCCACACGAAGAAGAGAAGGATGGCGTCGCGGGAACCGTAAAAGACGGTGAAGTAACTCAGCGCCAAGAGCACGCTGGCAACGAGCAGCAGGGCACCGAGATGCAGGCGGCCTCGTCGCGCCAGGAAATAACCGCCCAGGCTGAAGAGCGTGGTGACCAGCGCTACCGCCACGATCCAGGGGAGATGCCGGGGTAGGCCGAGTGCATCCAGGGTGCCGGTTACGGTAAGGGCCAGGGTGGCCGCTACCTGTACGATCAACAGCACGCGAAACAGGCCCAGCCGCCGCTGGCATTCTTCTTCCGCCAGAACGGGGAAGAAATCGTGAAATCTGGGCATCGTCCTCCTCCGTCTCGTTTGGCCACCGGCAAAAGCGCCGCCTTTCATCCTCCCGGTGTGCTGGCAAGAGCACGCGCTCAGCGGCGCCACCCCCGCAGCAACCAGTCCGTTGGCCGGCGGAGCCAGCGCACGACACGGATGTAGGTCCCGTGGCCCGGAGCGGTCTCGATCTCGAAGGTGTCCATCAGCCGGCGGACGGCCGGCAACCCCGAGCCCAGGCCCTTTCCGGTCGTGCTATAGCCATCCTGCAGGGCCAGTTCCACGTCGGCGATCCCCGGCCCCTGATCCACAGCCTCCACTTGCAGTCCTCGGCGCCCTTCTGCGGTCACCTCCGAAAGGCGGATTTCCCCGCGCCCAGCGTGACGCACGATGTTCGAGGCGAGTTCTCGTACCACGATCTCGATCCGTGCCGCGTCCGCAAGCCCAAACCCCATCTCACGTGCCATCTGCCGGGCCAGGCCGGCCGCAGAGTAGGTATCGGCTTCTCCTTCGATCCGCCAGTTCCGCGCCATCTGCTACGCCTGCAAGGCCACCGCTGCCGTTCGCTACCGGAGGCCGGCCTCCCGGTGTCCGCGTGCGGCCCCGGTGCCCTCTTCGATGCCCTGGGGCCAAAGCCGTGCGCTCAAGAAGTCGCGTCCGGACCGAAATGCCTGTCGGTTCAACTCCAGGTACCGGTTGGGCACGTGTTCCCCGAGCACGTCTTCCCAGAGATCGGCTGGGATGGGAAGCAATGCCGAAAGGGCGCCCAGCATCACCGTCCCGACCACTCGCACGTTGCCCAGCTCCTGCGCCGTCCGCAACCCTTCGATGAAAAAGACCTGGCGTGCCCGCCGGGCAAGTTCCTGCTCCACTTCTTCCAGCTCCGGATAGCGGGCCTGACCGCTGGTCACCGCGAGCGGGGGCAGGCTCTGGATGTTCACGAGCGCGGTTCCCTCCGGGTGCAAGCAGTGGGCCCAACGGAGCGCTTCCAGGAGCTCGAACGCGACCAGGAAGTCGGCCTGGCCCCGCCCGATGAGCGGAGCGTAAACGCGCTGGCCAAAGCGCACATGGCTGGTTACGGCACCGCCGCGCTGGGCCATCCCGTGGACCTCGGACTTTTTCACATCATACCCGGCTCGGAGTCCCACATCGGCCAGGATGTCGCTTGCGGTCACGATTCCCTGGCCCCCCACGCCGACCAGCAGGAAATCTGCTCTCTCCACGGCCGACTCCTTTGTCGTAGCGGGTCTTCTTCGTCCCGCAGGCGGCTACTCTTCTCCTGGATGGATGGCTTTGCGGGCGCATACCTGGGCGCACAGGTCGCAGGCCGCGCAAAGGAGCCCATCGATTTCGGCTTTGCCCTCGGGCGTCTTGAGGATCGCCGGGCAACCGATGCTGAAACAAAGCCCGCACCCGTTACACCTTTGCGGGTCTACCCAGTAGGCCGGCCCACGGGCCGCACGGGCTTCCGGAAGCAGGACGCAGGCCCGGCGTGCCACGATCAGGGTGGGCTCCTCGGCCTTCAGGCTCTCCTCGAGGACGCGCCGCAGTTCGCGGGTGTCGTAGGCGTCGACCACAAAGACGCGCCTGAGCCCAAAGGCCCGGGCGACATCCTCGATGGGGATCTCGTGGAGCCGCTCCCCGCGGGTGCCAATGCCCGTCCCCGGGTGGCCCTGATGGCCGGTCATGGCCGTGGTGCGGTTGTCCAACACCAGCACGATCGTGCGGCCGCCGTTGTAGGCGATGTTCAGGAGGGCCGGGATGCCGCTATGGAAAAAGGTCGAATCCCCGATCGTGGCGACGGTCCGTTCTGGGCGGCCGGCCAGCTCGGCCCCGTAGGCCATGCTGATGCTCCCTCCCATACAACCCATCGTATCCGTAGTCGAAAGGGGTGGGAGCACCGCCAGCGTATAACATCCGATGTCGCTGTTCACGATCAGCTTCAGCCGCCGTAGTACCGTGTAGACGCTGCGGTGGGGACATCCCGGGCAGAGGACCGGGGGACGCGGCGGAAGGGGCAAGGCTACCGGTTCGGGAAGTGGCTCCCCCGGCGGAATCAGCCCGGCCTTGCGCGCGCCCTCTCGTACGATGTCCGGGTCGAACTCGCCCAAGATGGGAAAGATGTCCTTGCCATGCGCGACCGGTATCCCGAGAAGCCGGATCTCCTCCTCCAGGAAGGGGTCGAGCTCCTCGAGCACGATCAGCTGCTCCACACCAGCGGCAAAGGTTCGTACCTTCCCTTCGGGGAGAGGATAGCTCATCCCGAGCTTGAGGATCGAGGCATCGGGAAAGATTTCCCGCGCATACGCATAGGCGACGCCGCTCGTAACGATCCCGAGCGTCCGGTTTCCCCATTCGATGCGGTTCAGCGGCGTCTCGTCCGAATACCGGCGGAGGCGCTGCAGTCGCTCCTCTACGGCAACGTGGCGTGGCCGCGCGTGGGCGGGGATCATCACATATTTCTGGGGCTTACGCGGGTACGGGGGAAGCTCGTGGGTCGGGCGTGCAGGTCCGGATTCGATTTCCACCGGGGAATGGGAATGGGAAATGCGGGTCGTCGTGCGTAAGAGGACGGGCACATCGAACTGTTCGCTGATTTCGAAGGCTATGCGGGTAAAGTCCCGTGCCTCTTGGCTATCGGAAGGCTCAAGCATCGGGACCTTAGCAAACTTGGCATAGTGGCGGTTATCCTGCTCGTTTTGGGAGCTGTGCATCCCCGGGTCATCGGCAGAAACGATGACCAACCCGGCCTCGATCCCGGTGTAGGCGCCGTAGAAGAAGGGGTCCGCGGCCACGTTCAACCCAACGTGCTTCATCGCCACCAGGGTGCGCACCCCTGCGTATGCGGAACCCAGCCCGGTCTCCAGGGCGACCTTCTCGTTGGGAGCCCAAAGCGTGCGCACCTCTGGGAAACGGGAGAGCGACTCCAGGATCTCGGTGCTCGGGGTGCCCGGATAGGCGGTTCCCACCCGTACACCGGCCTCGTAGGCGCCCTGCGCGATCGCCTGATTGCCAGAGAGCATGCGCCTCAATGCTGCACCTCTCTTGCCCCATCTCGGGCAGCCGGTCCTTCACGCAGCCAAAGACTCCAAGAGGTTCGGGGACGCCACCGGTGTCCCCCGGCAGCCGGTATTATCCCATAGATGCGCGGGGCTGTCAACGCAAGGAGGCCTTCCTTGACGCCCTGGCAGTTCGGCCGTATAATTGCGCCCGTCCGCACAATCGGGTTCCCGTGGAGGTTTTCCCATTGGAAGACGCACCGTTTGCTTCAGCGCGCAAGAAGGTAGGCGCTGTCCTGGTCGTGGGAGGAGGGGTGGCCGGGATGCGCGCCGCCTACGACCTGGCCGAATCCGGTATCCGGGTCTACCTGGTGGAGATCACGCCCGCCCTCGGGGGCAAGATCGCCCAGCTCGGCTTCATGTTCCCCTCCCACGACTGTGTCCTCTGCCGTGGGACCGCCGAACACGGCTACGGCTGTACCCGCCCGACGATCTCCTACGTCTTTCTTGACCACAGTACCCACCCCAACATCCAGATCATGACCCTTACGGAAGTACTGGGGGTGGAAGGGGAAGCGGGGCACTTCCGGGTGCGCCTGCGCCATCACCCGCGCTACGTGGACCCGGCCCGTTGTACCTCCTGCGGCGAATGCAGCCGCGTGTGCCCGGTAGAGCTTCCCAGTGCCTTCCAATTGGGGATGAGCACGCGTAAAGCGGCCTACAAGAGCGCGCCCCGGACCGCGCCCGACGTCTACCTCATCGAGAAAGGCCCCTACTGCGAAGGGTGCGGCAAATGCGTGGAGGTATGCCGGCCCGGGGCAATCCGTCTGGACGAGGAGGCCTGGGAGGAAACGGTGGAGGTCGGCGCGATCGTGCTGGCTCCGGGTTTCTCCCTGTATGATCCCACCTTGAGCGAGGAGTACGGTTTTGGCCGCTATCCGAATGTGGTGACCTCGCTCCAGTTCGAGCGGTTGGTGAGCCGCTCGGGGCCGACCGAGGGACTCGCCCGCCGCCCTTCCGACGGCCGGCAGCCAAAGCGGATCGCCTGGTTGCAATGCGTGGGTTCCCGGAGTGTGGAGCGCGATTACTGCTCCTCGATCTGCTGTATGTACGCCACCAAGGAGGCGGTGCTCGCCCGGCAGCGCGATCCCGAGGTCGCCTGTCACATCTTTATGATGGACGAGCGTACCTTCAACAAGGAGTACAACGCCTATTTTGTCCGCTCCCGCGACATCTATGGCGTGCAGTATACCCGGTGTCGTATCTCGGGCATCCGGGAAGACCCGGAGACCCACGACCTCTTTGTGCGCTATCAGGATGAGGCTGGCCAACTGCACGAGGCGCGCTTCGACCTTGTGGTGCTTTCCGTCGGTTCCGAGGTGCCACTGCAGGCAGTGGCTCTGGCAAAAGAGCTGGGCATCGAGCTGAACCCGTATGGCTTTTGCCGAACCGGCAAGTTTACCCCGGTTTCGACCAACCGCCCGGGGATCTTTGTTGCCGGGGCCTTTTCCAGCCCCAAAGAGATCGCGGAGACGGTGGCGGAGGCCAGCGCGGCTGCCGCTGCCTGCATGGGGCTCCTGGCCGATGTTGCGGGCACCCTGGTGGCTCCGCCCACCTATCCGCCGGAGCGCGACGTTTCCGGAGAACCTGCTCGGGTGGGCGTTTTTGTATGCCGGTGCGGGACGCAGACGGCGGGGGTGGTGGACACGGCGGCCGTGGCGGCGTATGCCCGCACCTTGCCGGACGTAGTACACGTGCAGGAACTCGAGTATGCGTGCATCGGGGAGGCGCCGCGGGAAATTGCGCGTGCCATCTCCGAGCACCAGCTGAACCGTGTGGTGGTTGCCGCCTGCAGCCCGCGCACCCACGAGGCATTCTTCCAGAGGATGTTGCGCCGGGCGGGGCTGAACCCGTACCTCCTGGAGATGACCAACATCCGCTCCCACGCCGCCACGGCGCATCGCGAGTTCCCGGTGCGAGCGACGCGTCAGGCCAAGGAGATGGTCCGGATAGCCGCTGCCCGGGCCCGCCGGCTGGAACCGGTGCGGCGCACGTTGGTGGGAGTCACTCGTCGTGCCCTGATCATCGGCGGGGGGCTCGCGGGGATGAACGCGGCACTGGCCATCGCGGCCGCTGGTTACCCCGTTACCCTGGTCGAGCGCGACTCCGTCCTGGGCGGGCACTTGCGTGACCTCTACTCTACCGCGGAGGGCCCGGACCCCCAGGCCTACCTCTTTGGCCTTGTCCACCAGGTGTTACAGGAGCCCTTGATCACCGTCTTCACGGACAGCGAACTGCTCACCCATAGCGGCTTTGTGGGGAACTTTCGTTCCACGATCGATGTGCACCGCAGCGACCCGGCGCGTCGGCGCACCGTTGAGGTCGAGCACGGGGTGACCATCGTGGCCATCGGCGGCCGCGAGTTCCACCAACCCGTCTACCTGCTGGGCCAGCACGAACAGGTCATGACCCAGCAGGAGCTGGAGCGGCTAATGCTCGTCAACCCGGGGCGCGTGGCCCAGATGAGCACCGTGGTCATGATCCAGTGTGTGCGTCCTCCCAACGCTGCCTACGAGTACTGCAGCCGGATCTGCTGTACGAACACGGTGAAGAACGCGCTGCGCATCAAGCGGCTGAACCCGAAGGCGCAGATCTTTGTCCTCTATAAGGACCTGATCACCTACGGCTTCCGGGAACAGTACTACACCGAAGCACGCCGCCGAGGGGTGCTCTTTGTACGTTACGATGACCACCATCCCCCGCACGTCGAGGCGCCGGACGGACACTTGACCGTGCGGGTGCTCGATCCGGTGCTCCAGGAGGAGCTCGTCATCCGTCCGGATGCCGTGGCGCTCAGCATGGCTGTCGAACCCGACCCGAGCACGGAGCGGCTGGCCCGCATCCTGGGGGTTCCCCTGTCGCCGGAAGGCTTCTTTATGGAAGCGCACCTGAAGCTGCGGCCGATTGACTTCCTGCGCGAGGGGATCTTCCTGTGTGGGATGGCCCACTATCCCAAGTTCATCGAGGAAACGATTGCCCAGGCGCTGGGCGCAGCCGGCCGGGCACTGACGATCCTCACGCGCGAGACCCTGGAAGTGGGCGGGATCGCGGCGGTGGTCGATCCCACCAAGTGCGTCGGTTGTCTCACGTGCGTCCGTGTCTGCCCCTTCGATGTGCCGACGATCGACCCGACCCGCACGGGGGTGGGCGGTATCCAGGGAGCCGCCTACATCGAGCCCGGGCGCTGCCAGGGATGTGGCACCTGCACCAGCGAATGCCCGGCGAAGGCGATCCAGCTGACCCTCTACCGCGACGAGCAGGTCATCGTCCCGGAAATGGCGGCCCTCGGCTGCTGGCTGCCCGAGGAGCACGAGGAGTAGAAGGCCATGGAGCCGGGACCGCTTCCCGAGATTACCGTCTTTACCTGCATCTACTGCGGGTATACCGCTGTCGACATGGCCGGGGTGACCGGCATCCAGTACCCCGCCAATATCAAGGTGGTCAAACTCCCGTGCACCGGGAAACTCGACCTCCTCTACATCTTGAAGGCCTTCGAACAGGGGGCAGACGGCGTGATGGTCGTTGCTTGCCAGAAGGGGACCTGCCATCACGTCGAAGGCAACCTGCGCGCTGAGAAGCGCGTCCAGCGGGCCAAAGAGCTCCTGGCGAAAATCGGCCTGGGGAGCGAGCGGCTGGAGATGTTTTTCGTCACTGGCTCGCAGGGATCCGCCTTTGCAGCGGCGGTTGAGGAGATGACCCGGCGCGTGCAGGAGAAAGGAGCCAACCCGCTCAAGGCCACCTGCCGCGCGACAACCCGTTCAACGCCAGACGGTTCGCCCTGAGCCTTCGAGCGCCCAACGGTACGCCTCAAGCACCCGCTCAGCTACCCGGCTCCAGTGGAAGTGCTCGTGCACCCAGCGCCGGCCGGCCTGCCCCATTTCGCGCCGCCGAAGGGGGTCAGAGAGCAGCTCTCGTAGAGCCTGGGCCAGCGCATGGGGGTCCTGAGGCGGCACCAGCAGCCCGGTTTCCCCGTCCCTGACCACCTCAGGAAACCCCCCGAACCGGCTGGCCACTACCGGCACCCCGCACGACTGGGCCTCCACGAGGGCGATGCCGAAGGTTTCGCTGGCAAAGCTGGGTGCGACCAGCACGTCGCTCAGGGCCAACCAGCGGGGCAGCTCCTCGTGGGGAACGTGGCCCAGGAAATGTACTCGCCCTTCCAGCCCGGCAGCACGCACCTGCGCCTCGAGCGTCTGCCGGTAGTGCCCATCGCCGGCAATCAGCAGCACTGCCTGCGGCAGTTCCTCCATCGCGGCAATCGCGTACTGTACCCCCTTCCAGGGAATGAGACGGCCGGCGTACAGGACGATTCCCTCGCCATGCGGCGCAAAGCGCGCTCGCAGTGTGGGATCCGGCTCCTGGGGTTGGAATCTTTCCGCATCGAAGCCGTTGTAGACGACCAGGGGGTCGATACCGTAATGGCGCGCGACGGTCTCGGCATTAAAGGCGCTGCAAGAGACGGCGACGTCCGCTTTCCGGCCGAGCCAGCGGTCTCCTGGGAAAAAGTCCTCCCCGTGGCAACCGAACACAACGCGGCTGCCCACCAGCCTCCGGACAAGCAGGGCAACCGGTAGGTCGTATGGCTTCTGGATGTGCAGGATGTCGTAGCGCTCGCGCAGGAGCACCGGAAGGGCGGTGAGGGCAAAGGAAAGGCGCTCGAGGAGCTTGGTGATCGCATAGGCCCGCTGCAAGCCAGGCAGGCGACGGAAGGCTTGCCGGCCCACGAAGGGGCGGCGGATGACCTTCAGTTCCGGATAGCGGTTCGGATACGGGCTTTGGCCCGCGATCAGATGGACGATCACCCCGCGCCGCTGCAGTTCCCGGCCGAGTTCCCAGACGAATGTCTCCACGCCGCCAGTGGTCACGGTGGTGGTGAGGTTATAGAGGGCGACCTTACGTCCTTCCACAGCGCGACCTCGAAGGCAGAAAGCAACAGGGTGCGTGCCAGTCGGTAAGCTGGCCGTTCCAGGCCGATCCGGCGAAGGAAGCGGCGCAGGCCGCTGTACCGGGTTGGCCGTTCGGGTCCCCCGGCTTTTTCCCTCAAGTCCTCGACCCGGAAGCCCGTTTCGCGCGCCAGGTGCCCGAAAGCTGTCCAGGTGAAATAGTGCATCTCGGAGAGGCGCTGTCGGTCGGCCCAGTGTGGCTGCTCTTTCCCGCGCGCGGCCCGACGGATCCAGCGCTCCGCCCAGGGTCTGGGGATCCAGTTTAGGAAGGGCAAATGGTAATGCGGGTCGCGGAAGGCCAGGCGGTTCACGACGGTCAGGAGGAAGATCCCGCCGGGCCGCAGCACCCGATAGGCTTCGGCCAGGACCTGCGCTGGATCGCGCACATGCTCCAACACGTCCCAGGCGCACACCAGTTCGAAGGAGGCCGCAGGGAAAGGGAGCGCTTCTCCCGCGGCCTGGAGCACTGGGAGGTCGAGCCCGTAGCGTCTCCCACGCAGGGCGGCGATCTGGCAGTAGGCGCCGTTAAACTCGGCCGCATAGACCTGGGCCCCTTCGCGGGCGGCGGCCACGGCAAAGCCACCCATGCCGGCTCCCAGATCGAGCACCCGCTTCCCCTCAAGCCTGCCCAGGCAACCCCGCGCCCAGGCCAGACGTTCCTCCTGGTAACGCTCCTGGAAAAGGCGCCGTTCCCGCCAGGCAGCAAAGTCGTGCCGCCAGCGCATATGCTGGAGCCAGGGATCGATGCGTTGGGCCAGTTCCCTTTCGATATCCGCTGGATTCATGGGCTCCCCGGTCATGGTAGACCTTTGCCACCGGTTGCCATTATACCATCAGCGCTGTCCGAAGGCGATGATCCAGAACCAGACGCGCAGGCCGCTATAGCACAGGTAGAACAGGAGGAGGGCCAGCGCCAGCCGGCCGGCACAGCCCCTCTCCCAGAGGCGCGCGCTCCAGCTGCCCGCCCCAAGCGCGAGCACCGGCAGGGCAAAAAGGCTGTAGCGGGAAGAGAAGCCAAAGGCGGCATGCGCCAGCCCAAAGAGGGCCGCCGTCGCCAGCGCTGCTCCAAGCACGGTTCCCGGCCAGCGCCGACCGGAACTGGCCAGCAAGGAGAGCCCCGGCAAGGCCAGGAGCGCCACCAGGGGCTGCACGTGGAACAGGAACTGAGGGAGCGGGTTGCCCCAGGTCACGGCAGTGTGCGGCTCCTCCAGGAGGAAGCGGATCCCGGCGCGCAGGGCCGAGCGGATCGGGGGGGCGGTGTAGTACAGGGCCAGCGCCGCGACGCCGGCGACGAGGACAGCCGCAACGACCCCTGGGGTTGCTTGCCGGCCCTCCTCCGAAAGGAGGCCAAGACTTAAAGCAAAAAGGAGGAGCACCCCAAGGAGCAGGCTATCGGCAAAGTGCCCCAGCAGGACCAGGAGGCACGCCCCGGCGAGCAGCACCCATCGCCGCTGCGCGTGCCGCTTGAGGCGCACGAGCAGCAAGAGGACGGCCACCGTGGCCGCGTGGCTGAAGAGGTTCGTGTAGTTGCCCCAGGAGAAGATGAGGTAGGTTACCGGCGCCGTTTCGCGCAACAGAAGGGCCAGGAACGCCGGCCGCTCCCTGCCCGAGACCTCCCGGGCCAGGAGGTAGAGGAATAGGGCGGCGAGGGTATCCAGAGTGGCCCCGCAGATCTGCATCAGGAGCGGCAAGTTTGCGGAAAAGAGGGCAAACGGCTGAAACAGCAGGTAAAGGCCCGGTGGGTAAGGGGCGGGCAGGAGGACATCCGGGATCGGGGCAGTGAAAAAGAGGGTGCCCTGCATCACCCACTCGGCCCGGTGGACGTGGAAGAGGAGGTCGCTGGAGCGGAACTGGGGATAGACCATCCCGCCGATCCTCAGGAGAAAGCCCAGGAGCAGAACCGCCCACAGCCGACGGGCCCGCGAGACCACCCGGCATTTTCTTTCCAGCAGGGGCAATACCAGCGCGGTCCATGCACACGCCCAACATAGGAGGAGGAGCAATCGGGGCGTAAAGCAGGTAAGCGACAGACGGTGGAAAGCCAGAAGGACGCACAACACCATCCCAACCAGGGCCACCACCGCGCTGCTCCAGGGGCGCCGCAGCCCCCACCGGCGCAGCAGAAGATAAGCCAGGAACGCGATCCCGAGGAGCGCGGCCAATTGTCCCCAGGCCGGCTCGACCCATCCGCGAGAGAGCGGCCGCGCCTCCACCCGGTCCAGCCCGACCCCGAGGTCGCGCGCATCCCCGCCGGGGCGGAAGGTTTCGCTCTCGAGCATCAGGGCCAGGTCGCCCCCGGCGAGCGCCGCGCGTGGCAGAACGATCGCATAGTCCTGCCATCCGGAAGCAACGGCGAAGGTAGCAAACCAGTTATCCCCTGCCCGTAAGGAGAGTTTCGGCGGCCGGTCATCGGGTCGGTACCCCTGGAGACGGAGCACCAGGCCGAGGTCCTGTTTCCCCAGCCCGGGGAACCAGAGCAAGGCACGCCCCCGCGTCCAGCGAAAGTCTACCTCAGCGCCGCCGGGTCGGTCCTTTTCCGGCTCGTGCATCCCTCGCACGTAGGGTGCATCGTGGGGGCTGCCGATATCGAGGGAAAGGGGCTGCCGAAGCTGGTAAGAGGCTAGCCCTGCCAGGGCCAGTAGAAGGAGGAGCACCCAGAGCGCCCGTTCCTGCAGGATGCGCTTCCACTGCTCGAGTTCCCGGAGGAGCACTTTACGCCCACTTCCTGGAGCACGCCATTCATGGCCCACGTGGTGCAGCCCTGTGCGTCTTATGGGGGCCCGCCGAAAGGGACCGTCCTGCTACCGGGCGATCACGGTATGGAGGACCAACCGTCCTCCAAAACGCGGCCGCATGTGGCACTTGCCAGCGTCCGGTCCCTGCTTCGAAAAGGGCACCGGAGGGCTTGCGCTGCCCTGCGGCCTCCTCCTCTCCGCACGGGGCCAGTCCCGTGCAAGTCACGGTGCGACGGGCAGGCAACCGTCGGCCCCAATCAGCCAACCGTACCAGGTCCAAACTCGCGTTCCGGCGGCGCGCCAACAAAATGTACCTACCCTGTATATCCACGGGGAAATGAGCCCTTTTTGGGGCGTTCGGTCGGCGGCGTTACTCGATCGCTCGGCCCGGTTTTCGCTGGCCCGGTACCCGGCGATGTACCGGGCCAGCCCCCAGTGATTCAGCCATTATGGCAGCAGCCCTTTGCTATGAAGGAGCGGCTTGGGGTCCACGAAATGGGTGTCCAGGTGCAGCTCCTTCGGGTCGATCCCAAGGGCGATTCCCATGAGCTGTGTGTAGTAGAGCACGGGCAGGTTCAGATCCTCCTGAAAGTCGGCCGCGATCTGGGGCTGGCGTGCATCCAGGTTGACCTGGCACAGCGGACAGGCCACCACGACTGCCTCTGCTCCGACTGCCTTGGCGTCGTGGAGGATACGCTGGGTGAGCTTCAGCGCCACCTCGGTTTCGGTCAGGGTGAGGTTGTTGCCGCAGCAATCGGTCTTGTAGTTCCAGTCGAGCACCTCGGCCCCGAGGGCGGCCATCAGGCGGTCCATCTCCATCGGGTACTCGTGGTGTTCCGCCCCGGTGACGGTCTTGGGGCGGGTGATCAGGCAGCCGTAGTAACAGACCACCCGCAGACCGGTCAAGGGCCGAACGATCCGCCGGGCGATCTCTTCCGTGCCCACGCGCTCGAGCATCGTGGTGACGATGTGGTTGACCTTGACCTTCCCCTGGTAGGCATACCCCAATTCGCGGGTCACCTCCTCGCGCAGCTCGGGGTAGCGGGCGATGTCGTAGAGGGCGAACTTGAAGCGGGAGAAGCAGGCGGCGCAGGGGACCGCGACCTCATCGTAGCCAAGCCGCTCGATATAGGCCAGGTTCTCCAGCGGCAGGCGGGTGGCCAGGTGGTGGGAGACGGCGTGGGCAGGGGTGGTGCCGCAGCAGGTCCAGCCTTCCGGTTCCTCCAACCGCAACCCGATCCGCTCGCTGACCGCGCGGGTGGAGCGATCGTACTCTTTGGCCGTGGAGTGGAGGGAGCAGCCAGGATAGTAGGCGACCGCTCCGGGGGTGGCCCGGGGTTCCACGCGGGAGAGGTCGCGGGGGATGCGCCCGCGCTCGGGGAGGATCTTGAGCTTGCCGCTGAGGAAGAGGCGGATCCCCATGCGGCCGTCCTTCAGGAGCTGCCCCAGGTCGACGTCGCCCTTGAGGAGGGTACGGAGTTTGAGTTCGCCCAGGAGCCCCAGCTCGAACATGCGCCCGAAGAGCTGGATGCCCCGCAGCGCGGCCTGGTTGAAGATCGGAATGGAAGCGATGGCCGGCCGGATGCCCATCTCGGTAGCCACTTGCTTGATCACGTCCATCGCCCGGGGGAGGTCGATCCCGTGGGGGCAGCGGGTGACGCAGGTCTGGCAGTTGGCACAGATCCAGATGGTGCGCGAACGGAGCACGCGCTCGTTTCTTCCCAGCTGAACCGCGCGGAGGAGCTGGTTCGGGGTGAGGTCCATGTACTCGACCACTGGGCAGCCGGCGGTGCACTTCTTGCACTGGTAACAGAGGTACACGTTCTCGCCGCAGCGTTCCTCGATGAGCGCGGCCAAGTTGAGTGTCTGGACAGCGGTCTCGCGGGGCATTTCAGGCCTCCTTGCCTTCGGGAGTGGCCACCTGCGGCCTGGGGTATAGGCCAGCCGCGCGAACGATCTCGGGGACGGCCTCTTCCCACTCGATCGCCATGATGTGGATCCCGGCGACCCCTTCGATCTCGCGCAGTTGCTGGATGATTTCGACACAGATGCGGATGCCTTCCTGTTTCCAGGCTTCGGTGCGGGCCTTTCGGTCCTCTTTGGGGATGTCCGCTACCGCTCGTTCCATACGCTCGACGATCTCGTTGGGCACGTCCATCCCCGGAACTTTGTCGCGCATATAGCGGGCAGCGGCGGCCGTCTTGATGGGGCCCACACCGGCAAGGATATAGACCTTCTCGTGGAGTCCCAATTCCCGTACCCGCCGCATATATTCGGCAAAGCGCGGGACGTTGTAGATCAGCTGGGTCTGGATGAAATCGGCGCCCGCTGCGACCTTTTTCGCCAGACGGTAGGGGCGGAACTCGAAGGGATCGGCGAAGGGGTTCGCCGCCGCACCGATGAAGAAGCGCGGCTCCTGACCCTTGATCTCCTCGCCGCAGAGGAAACGCTTGTGATCCCGCAGGCCGGCCACCATCTGAAGCAGCTGGATCGAATCCAGGTCATAGACATTCTTGCTCGTCGGGTGGTTGCCGAAAGACTGGTGGTCGCCGGTGAGGCAGAGGAGGTTGCGCATGCCCAAGGCGTAGGCCCCCAGAAGGTCGCTCTGCATAGCGATGCGGTTGCGGTCGCGGCAGGTCATCTGGATGACCGGCTCCAGCCCTTGCTGGAGCACCAGCACGCCGGCGGCGATCGAAGACATGCGCACCACCGCGGTCTGGTTATCGGTGATGTTCACCGCATCGGCGTACCCTTTGAGGATGGAGGCCTTGCGGACGATGACCGCAGGATCGGCGTTCTGCGGAGGTCCCAGCTCGGCGGTAACGGCAAAATAGCCGGCAGCCAGGATTTGTTCCAGATGGCTTCCCACTTTCATCGTTCTTCTCCTTGATCCAACGGCGTCAATCGGAGCCTGTGGGCACGGGATGGCCCGCTATCTCCCGCTCATATGGCTCCTGGGATTCCAAGACAAAGAGGGCCAATTGTTTTACTTTCGTCGCGTGGGGCCCAGAGACCTGAGCCTGGCCGGCAAGGGCGGGCGTTTTGCCTGCCCCTACCGCTTCGCGTACCTGGGCCACCAGGCCGGCCATGTTCTCCAACAGAGCCTCCAGAGACAAGGGGCCATAGCCGCCGGTTGTTGCCTTCGTGTACCATTCGATGGTCTTGGCCATCACCACCGTGAACACATCCGCATCGCCCACCGCCATTCCTGAATCGAGCGTGCGCTTGACCCAGTAGATCGCATCGCTTAGGATTTGCTCCTCCAGGCCCTCGCCAAGGTCCAGAGGAGGTGCCTTCAGACCCGCCTTGCGGCACACAAACACCGCATCGTAGCGGATGTTTCCCGCGCTCGAGTGGAAGCCGCTCTTTCCTTCGGAACGGACGATCGGCGTAGCGGAGATATAAAAGCCGCTGGCGACCAGCAACCGGGCGACTTCCTGCCACGCCCATACCTGGTTGTGATGGAAGGTGAAAATCAGCAGCCCATCGTCCTTGAGCACCCGGCGGCATTCGCAAAGCACCCGCCGCAGCCCTTGGCTGAAGAACTCGGTCGTTTTCCCCAGCTTGTCGTTCTTGACGATCTCTTCGGCCCGTGCCGAGGACGGAGGCTCGAACCACGGGTAGGAACCTTTCAGCCCGAGCCGCAGCCATACGTAGAAAAAGTCGGCCAGCTCCGAGTACTGAACATTGTCGAAATAGGGCGGGTCCGTCACCACAGCATCCACAGAACGGTCGGGGATAAAGGACAGATCCTCGGCGTTCTGGCAGCGCAGAAGGGCCGCCCTCTCCGTGCGCGCGAGTTCAGCAAAGTCTGTTACCAGTCGTCCTTCGATACGCCCAACATTCGGTATGGTACCCTGGCCGGGCACCCGCTCGCGCGGACGAAGACAGAAGGCCTTGGCCCGGCGTACTTTATCGAAACATTTGACGAAAGTGCCTCTCCCGAAGACCGTCCCCCAGACATTGTTCTCTGTCGGGCGCTCAATGGGATGATAAGCGTGGAGTCCGAAGAACAGGGAGATCTTGTGCCAGGCGACCTCGTACTTGCAGAACATATTGTTCGCATCAAGACAATCGGAAAAGGCCAGTAGTAGAAGTTCACGCACATTGGAGTCGCCGACCTGGAGGATGTGTTCCAAAAGGATCGAAAGACAGAGCAACTGCCGTTCGTTGAACATTCGGTAGTAATGGGTGTAGCCGTGGTTGACCGGCCGGGGGTCGCTCCGACCTTCCGCCGGAATCTCCTCTCGGGGAATGAGTAGGTTGCTTTTACGCCGTTCGAATTCGGCCTGGGCCTCGTGCCAGAGTTCCAGGTCTTGTGCGTCCACGCGCTTGAAAAAGCGGCCGCACTTTTCACAGTATCCTTCCAGGGCGTGCAATTCTATTTCCAGCGCTTCCCCGCGACGCCTGACGGCGTCTAGGAGGCGTTGCTCTTTCCCACACGCTGGGCAACGGAAGAGACCGCGTCCGGACACACCATGCCGGGGGTCAAAGACATTTCCGCAATCCGGACACGTCGTGGCCGGTTCGTATGCCGGTGTTTCCACAATTTGGAGGCAACGTGGGCAGAAAACCACGTGGACATGATCACGCCGCGATAACTCATCGTTCGGAAAGAGCCTGGTCTGGGAGCCGCATTGCGCGCATTCGGCCACCTTGACCCAGAAATAGTACATGACCTCCGCCGCGTGTCCCTGCGGGCACGTCGTCCGGTAGTACCGCTTGATTCTGTCCCCGGCGGTGCGTTCCAGTTGGCGGAACGCGGCGTCCAAAAGGTCCAGGTCGACCGGCTCGATTTCCTTCTTGGTCACAAACCAGGCGACCGGGTTGATATCCACGCCGATGACCCGGCAGTTCAACCGCAGCGCTTCGACAAGGGTGGTGCCTCCTCCCATGAAGGGATCCAGGACAATTTTCCCTTGAAGATCTGCCCCGTGCAGAAATTCCTGCCAGAGCTTCCCTTCCGGCATCTCGTCGGGCAGGAATGCGGCCAGGAGAATCATGCGGAAGACGCTGCCGAGGCGCCGTGCCCACCATTTGTGCATCTGGTAAACCGGCTTCTTGGCGTTTCCCTCGGCCATGGCCACAGGATTCAATTTTTCGACCGGAAAACCCTTCTCGATCCAGGCCATGGTATCCTCACGAGTTCTGATCCAGGAGTCTTTTCCACATCTCCTCGCCGCTCGCTCCGTATAAATCTTGCAACGCGGCGCAGAGTTCAGCGACCTTTGCCTCCAAGATCTGGGAGAGAGTCTTTCCCTCAGGACCTTGGAAATCCTCCCCTACTTGGCGGGCGATTTCAAAAACCGCTTCGACACAGTCGGACGTGTCTGAGATAAACTCCCAGAACTCCCGACCGGCCAGCCAGTCAATTCCGCCCTCCTGCTTCACGTATTTCTGAACGATGCTACTGACCTGTTCCTTGTTCCCATAGCACATCCCGAATAAAGCAACGGAGCCGCGGTTACGCCTCTGGGCAGAACGCAGGAGTTGCGAGATCCGGACTCCCAGGTCCTTCGGGATGGTATTGGGTCCGCTCTTTACCTGGATGTAATGGTGCCGGCCATCTTTGGTCTTCAGGATATCGGCGCCCTCGACCCCCGTGCCCTCGGAGAAGACCCTGGCGGCTTCCTGCAGGGCCAGGCCGAAGGAGGTGACCATACTGCGTTCCAGCCGTTGGGAGACGAGCCACCGTACAATCGAGGAGGCATCCTCCAGGCCCATTTCTTTGGACAGGATGCGAATCAGGAAGGGGTTGATGTGCAGGTCCTCGATCCTCAGGCGCTGAATCAGCCGGGCCTGGTTCTGAAGGAAGGTCCGGAAAACGTTCTGAATTTCCTTCTTCTTGTCCTCGGCGATCGGCATCGTTCCACCCCTGCCCTGCCGGCCGTTCCCGGATGTGCCTCGCGCGGCTATTCCTCCTCCAGACGCAGGTCCGGGCGGTCGATACGCCGGGGGCCGCCGTCGCGGGAGGTGGACCAGTCCTTGGGAGGGGCGATGCTCATCATGAGGTCGAGTTTCCCCAGGCGGCTCAAGCGGTCGTAGATGAGTTGCCAGGCGCATTCGATCTCCGGGTTGACCTCGCACTTGCCGCGCTGGGAGCCGCCGCAGGGGCCGTTGAGAAGGCTTTTCGAGCAGCGGGCGATGGGGCAGATGCCACCGGTGCTGGCCAGGAGACAGTTTCCACAGGCCTGGCAGCGTTCTACCCAGTAACCCTCCTTTTCTGGCAGGCCCAGGAAAGTCGTGTTCAGGCCCGGGACCACCCAGGTGTCCGGGAAGCGCTGGGCCACCGCCTGCACGCCGATCCCGCAGGCCAGGGACAGCACGACGTCCGCCTCCCGAATTTTGTCCGCAACGGTATCCAGGTATTCCCACTCGCACTGGCGTTGCACGGTGGCTTCGACGATTTCGGGGTCGTTTCCGTCCAAGCGTTCGGCCATGCGCAGGGCCGAAGCCAGGATGCCGACCTCCTTCTCGCCACCGGCAAAACAGACGGTCACACAGGTCCCGCAACCCAGCACCAGTACCTTCTTGTGGCCGGCGATCAGGCTGCGGATTTCTTCCAACGGTTTCTGCTCACCGACGATCATGCGATTGCCTCCGTTTGCGGGTCCACACACGCTGCCGCGCACGCGTGGGTATTGTACCCCTAGTTCCGGGGAGCGTCAAGCAACGCTTTTGCTCGGACTACCCGGACCCGCACGACCAGAGGGTCCTGGTACAGGTCTGTCGAGCGTCAAGTAACGCTTCTTGCTGGGTCATCCAGGGACATCTCGAGAAAGAAAACAGGCTTCCCCTTGCGACGCCGGGCAATCCCCTGGCTCATCTTGCCCCCTTTGCACGGAAGAAGCATTGCCGCAGTGTCCTTGGGCCGATCAAGTGGTGGATACCGCGGGAGACGGGGCCATGCTCGTAAAAAGACAGTATTGACATTTTTCCTGTACTGTGATAGAATACATATAGGCAAAGTTCCATGGAGGCGTTCGATGGAGCGCAACCAGAGCAACGCTTGGGGTTGGGGAAGGCGCCGTGGATGGGGGCAGTTGGCCCTTTTCTTACGGCCGGCTATCCTCTTGCTCCTACGGCAGGATCCATCGCACGGGTACGATCTTGTCGGAACGCTCCGGCAGCAGGGGTTGATCGACCCGGACCTGGACCCGGCGATCGTGTACCGGTATCTGCGGGAGATGGCAGAAGAGGGCCTGCTGCAGTCGGAGTGGCAGACCGAGGGCGGAGGTGTGCCCCGGCGAATCTACCGGCTGACGCCGGCCGGCGAGGAGTTCGTCCGCGGATGTATCGTCCACCTGCGGTGTACGCGTCGCAGACTCGGGCGGATCTTGCGGATGTACCGCGAGCAGTTTCCGGAGGGCCGAAGGTGAGCCTGCTGGATGAGTTGCTGGGCACGCTGAGCGATGCGCCGCTCGAGGCGGTCTGGGTAGGGGCACGCTGGACAGCGGTGGCTGTTGCGCGGCGCGGCCGCCTCCGCTGTGGCCTGGCCTCTACCTTGCGGGAAGAGGGGCCCCACGGGGAATCCCCCGTGCGCTGGGCCGGTCACCTCCTGGAGCACAGCGCGCTCGAGCTCGCCGTGTTGATTCGCTCGGAACAGCCCCTGGAGGCCAGCATCGGCCTGGCAGCGGTCAACGCGCTTCTGGAGGTGGACGAAAGCCGCTGTCGCGAGGAGAACGCCGTGTCTCTCCTGGAGCGCGAGGGCCGGGGAAAACGGGTGGCCCTGGTGGGCCATTTCCCCTTCATCCCCCGCCTCCGGCCCGTCGTAGGCGAACTGTGGGTGCTGGAAGAGCATCCCCAAGGGGACGAGTTCCCGGCGGAGCGCGCCCCCGAACTCCTTCCCCAGGCCGATGTGGTCGCCATCACCGGGGCGACGCTTGCCAACCATACCCTGGAAGGGCTCCTGGCCCTGTGCCGCCCTGGGGCCTTTGTCCTCATCCTGGGCCCCAGCACGCCCCTCAGCGCTGTCCTCTTCCGCCACGGAGCGATGGCGTTGGCCGGGACGCTGGTCGTCGACCCCCCGGCCGTGTTGCGCTGCGTCAGCCAGGGGGCGACCTTTCGGCAGATCGAAGGAGTTCGTACCGTGGTGATGTTTCCGGAGGAATGAGATGAAGATCGCTGCCGTAACCGAAGATGGAAAGACGATCAGCCAGCACTTTGGCCGGGCCCCGTACTACCTGGTGCTCATGGTAGAGGAGGGGCGCATCATCGGCCAGGAACTGCGCGAAAAACTGGGCCACGCGCAGTTTGCCGGCGGCCCGCATGTTGACGACCCCCGCGGCCGCGGCTACGGCGCGCACGCCGAGGACCGGCACGCGCGCATGGCCCAGACCATCGCCGACTGCCAGGTGCTGCTGGCCGGAGGGATGGGTTGGGGGGCCAAGGAGAGCCTGGAGCAGCGGGGCATCCGGGTCATTACGACCGAGATCGCCGACATCGAACAGGCTGTCCGGTCCTATCTGGCGGGGACGCTGGCAGAGCGTCCGGATTTACTTCACTAAAGGAGGTGATGGACGATGCGTCGCTTTATCTGTGCCGATTGTGGCCATACCTTCGAGGTCGCCTACGGCACCGGCACATCCGGGGCGCAGATGACCTGCCCCAAGTGCGGGAGCCGCAACGTGCACCGCGCGCCGGATGACCGCGGGTACGCCCGTGCCGGGCGCGGCCGGCCCTGGGGGCGTGGCGCCGGCGCTGCGGGCCGAGGCCCGCGCTGGTGCCGGTGACGGAAGGCAGGGCGGGGGCAGCCCACAGGGCTGCTCCCGCCCCTCGGAGCGGGCGGACGATGCGCATCACCGTAGCCAGCGGGAAAGGCGGGACGGGCAAGACCACCGTGGCGGTCGCCCTTGCCCTTTCGCTGGCAAGAACGATGCCTTCGGGGACAGTGTTGCTTGTGGATGCTGACGTCGAAGCCCCCAATGCCCATCTCTTCCTTCACCCGGTCTGGGAGCGCCGGGAGGAGTTCACCCAGCCCATCCCCGAGGTCGATCGGGAAAGGTGCACCGGGTGCGGCCGCTGCGCTGAGGTGTGTAGCGATCACGCGATCGCCGTGTTTTCGTCAGCCGGGCAGGGGCAACGGCCGATCGTGCTCGTCTTTCCGGAACTGTGCCGCGGCTGCGGCAGCTGCCAACGGGCTTGCCCGGAAGGGGCGATCCGTGAGGTGCCGCGGCGGACCGGCGTGATCGAAGAAGGGCGCGCGGGCCCCATCCGCTTTGCCCGCGGCGTCCTGGACGTGGGCCAGGCGATGGCCAGGCCGCTCATCCGTCGCCTCAAGGATCGAGCCCGCGGCCACGAGGGGGTCGTCATCCTGGATGCGCCGCCGGGCACCGCCTGCCCGGTCGTGCACGCGATGCACGGGGCCGATTACGTGCTCCTCGTGACCGAGCCGACCCCCTTTGGAGAGCACGATCTGCGGCTGGCGGCGGGGGTGGCCCGGGAATTGGGCATCCCGGCCGGCGTATTGATCAACCGCGACGGCATCGGCGACGGCCGGGTGGAGGCATTTTGCGAGGAAAACGGCCTGCCGATTCTGATGCGTATCCCCTTCGATCGAGGCATTGCTGCCGCATACGCCGAGGGCGTTGCGCTGCCGATCGCTTT
>DAOTVY010000035.1:0-21291 GCA_034436115.1 Chloroflexia bacterium
GTGAGGATCGATGGCGAAAGGAGGGTGGGCTCTTTCCGCAGTTCTGGCGCTCTTGCTCCTGCTTTCGTACGCCGGGATCGAGGCCGCAGGAGCGGTCGCCGGGTCCTCAGACCGGGCAGGGTTGGGCGCACGACTTTTCGGCCATGGAGCGCGTGCAATGGGCTCTAGCGCGCGGCTGACGCGGGCCGATGGAAGCGGCACGCTGGCCCCGTCCTTTTTCGGGATGAACATGTACCTCACCAATCCAGCACGGAGCGATGGGGAGGTCGCGTTGCTGTCCCCCATGGCCCAGGCCATTCACATCGGCCTCTCGCGGGAGCAGATCAGCTGGGCCACGTACGATACGCCCTGGGGCCCGGCCTTTTTCGACGCCAGGATTGGCCTGCTGGCCGAGGCCGGTTTTGGCATCATCGGCATTCTGGTCACGACCCCGGAGCGCTATACCAGCCCTCAATGTCGGGCCTGCGCCGATCAACAGGGGCTCCCGCGCTACTTCTGTCCCCCGCGGAACCCGAACGACTTTGCCGCCTTTGCGGCCACGGTGGTGGAACGCTACGATGGCGATGGCTACCAGGACGCGCCGGGCTCGCCGCGCATCGACTACTGGGAGGTCTGGAACGAGCCGGATCAGCCGGCCACCTGGGTTACCTGCACGGGGCACAACGACCCTGTAGCCTACGAAGCGTTGTTGGAAGTCACCTACCAGGCGATCAAACAGGCGGACCCTTCGGCGCAAGTGTTGGTCGGCGGCATGACGGATGGGGATACTGTGGGACTGGACGGCTTCATGGATCGGGTCGTGGCCGCTGGGGGGTGGCCCTATTTCGACATCCTCTCCTATCACCCCTTTTTCCTGGGTCACCCACCGGAAGCTCCCGGCCTTGCGTGGAATATGCCTCACCGCCTGCAGATGGTCCAGGATTGGATTGCTGCGCATGGCGGCGGAAAAGAGGCGTGGGCAACCGAGTTCGGTTGGTCGACCTGTACGATCCCCGGCGACCCTCGTTGTCGAACCGAGGAGCAACAGGCGAACTATCTCGTTCGCGCCTACGGCCTGCTCCTGTTGCACAGATTCGAACACGGCACCTATTTCCACCTGAAAGATCTGGCCGGCGGGGCGCCGACGCCCTATCAGGAGTGTGCCGTGATCCGCCCCGACTACTCGACCAAACCCTCCTACACGGCCTACGGGGTCATGGTCAGCCTGCTCGGGGACATGCGATACGTTGGGGTTGGACCGCTGCACCGCGTGCAGGATACCTGGAACGACCGGTATGACCTTCGCTTTCGCCGATCGGATGGGGCGAGGGTCGACCTGCTCTGGCAGCTACAGGGACAAAATACCTACGCGTTTCTGGTTGAACCGGGGGTCGAGCAGGTGTATCTGTACGACCGGGATGGATCGGTCCAGCTCCTGACCCCCCAGGACGGCACCGTCCCGGTGACCCTCTCCGAGCGGCCGTGTTACCTGTGGCGCCTGCCCACCGGGCCGGCGCAGCAGTTCTTCTTTCCGCTCATACCACGCTAGTTCCCCGCTGGGCCTGCGGGGAAAAAGATACGCCCGGTCGTAAGACCGGGCGTCTCGACGACAGAGCGGCGCCTTTGCGGGTCAACCGCCCGCGCGGAAGCTGCCCCAGCTCTTCAGGAATGCGATCGTGCGGCGGAGCCCTTCCTCCAAAGGGACCAAGGGGCGCCAGCCCAGCTCATTCCGGGCGCGGGAGGCATCCAGGTAGATGCGGAAAGTTTCCCCGGCCCTGGCCGGCCCGTACACCGGGTCGCCCGGGTATCCGGTGATCTCCTTCAGGAGGAGAAAGAGTCGGTTGACGGAGGTCCCTACCCCGGTACCCAGGTTATAGACCCGCCCCGAGCCACGCTCCAGCACCAGCAGGTTGGCGTGCGCGCAGTCCTCCACGTAAAGGAAGTCGCGCTCCTGTTCGCCGCTCCCGTAGATCACCGGTGTGCCGCCGTTGAGCATCTGCCCGGCAAAGATGGCCACCACCCCGGCCTCGCCATAGGGATCCTGCCGGGGGCCGTAGACGTTCGGGTAACGCAGGATGGTGTAATCCAGGCCATAGTTCTGCCGGTACAGGTACAGGTACTGTTCCACGGCGTACTTGCTGGCCCCATAAGGGGAAAGGGGGCGGATGGGATGGTCCTCGTCGCAAGGGAGGTAGAGTGGCTCCCCATAGATCGCGCCGCCGCTCGAACTATAGATCACTTTCCGCACGCCATACTCGCGCGCGCACTCCAGGAGGTAGATGGAACCCAGGATGTTGCAGCGCGCGTCGTGGAGGGGGTCTGCCATGGAGTGCCGGACGTCCACCTGGGCGGCGTGGTGGCTGATGACTTCCGGGCGCTCCCGCGCGAACACTTCGCGCAGCTGCGGGGAGGTGATGTCCACCGGGTAGAACGTGGCCTCGGGGTGGACGTTCTCTTGCCGGCCGGTCGAGAGGTCATCCACCACAACGACCCTATGGCCCGCCGCGATCAGCGCGTCCACGACGTGCGAGCCGATAAAACCTGCCCCCCCGGTCACCAGGATGCGCATCGTTCCTCTTGCTCCACCCCCCGCCCGCTGGAAAACTTGCCGCGTTCGCCTTTCCTGTCCCTGCGGAAGCCCGTGCGGATCCCGTCCTCCTGCTGCTCTTCGGGGTCCCGATCCCAGGGCGGGCTGAAGACGCGTTCCCCAGGCGACGGGCTACCTTTCCCGAAAGGAGATGGTGAGCTCGACATCTTGCACCAGTTGGCTTCGAAAGATGAGCGGGTTCCCCTGGGGGCAGGGGAACGGGGCGCAGGCGACCTCCTGGGCGTCCGAAGGCAGCTGCACGGCGATCGAGAGCGCGTGCCCTTTCGTCCCCGGCTGCTTTTGCACCAAGAGCGTATAGGTGATCCGCCCGTCCTCCCGATGGAGGATGGCTGCAGGCAAGGTGTAGGTGAAGGCCATTGTGCGCTTCTCCCCACGCGGCAACACGAGCACCGCAGCCAGTACCTCATGCCCGTGCTCGGGCGGTTCGTGCCACGGCATCACGCGGAGCCCTTTTCTCCCCAGGATCTCCGCCGGGTCCACGGGGGTGATGCGCGAACCGCGCAGACGGCTTTCCTGGGGCGTATAGACCCGGACATAGTCCCAGTAGCAGCGGTCCATCAACGTCTCGTAGGTGGTGCCCACCGTGATTTCCGGCCGGCACGGCTCTCCGGTAAACGCGCCGGTGTGGGTGTACGTCAGCGTCAGCCCGACCCGTGGCTCTTCCCCAGAGAGGTCCACCCGGTAGGAGATCCCTTCCTGGACTTTCGGGTTCACCTTGTTGTACCCGACGTTGCTATCCACCACCATGAGGAAGTCCCCGTCGGTCGGCCGTAGGGCCCCGTCCCAGCCCCGTTCGGCCAGCAGGCGAGCGATCGCTTCGTCGTGGGGGAAATAGCAAAGGAGGTGCTTTTCCTCCAGCAACCCGGCCAGGACCCTTCCCAGGGACTCCCAGTCGATCTCCTCCGGGGCGGCCTGCACCCGCTCCAGGAGCGCCCGGGCGATCTCCCCCATGAAATCCTTGCGCTTTTGCCACTCCTCCTCCGTCCACATGCCGCCGGCCGGCGCCCAGGAGGCGCGGATAAAGGAGAGCACCGTCTCGCCGGTGACCGTATGCGGGCCGACCTGCAGGGGTTCCACGGCCTCCACCAGCCGCCGCAGCACCTCCTGGTCGAGGGCCACCACGCCGTCCACCCGCACTGGCTCCGGCAGCCTCAGGAGCGCGGTCGCCTGCTGGGCGGCGGTGGGGAAGTCGGGCGACCAGTTGCTGTCGCGAAACACCCACAGGTCGATCCCCATCAGGAGCGACATCGCCTCGGGCGCCGGCGGGTAGGGCCGGCTATAGTCGTCTGCCTGGTAGCTATTGGCGAACGTCAGCCGCTCGATCCGGCCCTCGCGCAGCGTGAGCAGGCCGAAGCCAGTGATGAAGCCGCCCGTCGCCCGGAGCTCGTCCTCGTTCTGGGCCAGGATCAGGTAGGTGCGGTCCCCCTCGCTCCCCAGCAGCGCCGGGAGCGACTGCGCCACGGTCAACCCATTGCGCAGGGTGGGGAGAAGCCTTCCCACCCGCATCACCGTTTCCTGAAGTTCGGGCGAAAGGCTCCCTGGATCCAACCGCCCGTAGGCGATGATCGCCCGCTCGAGCGCTTCCTCGGCCGTGGCGAGGGCCGGCCGAGCCTGCGCCAGGTGGTGCGCGACGACCGCGGAGGGCGCTTCGCCCCCGGCTGCACCCTCCCAATCCTGCAGCACTGCCACGAGCGGCTCCAGGGCATCCCAGGCGGTGACCCCTGCCCGGCATGCTTCGTCTGCCATTTCCAGAAGCGCCGGGGCGGCCGCGGCGTCCCCGCCCCAGCGGGGCAGGCGGCGGAACGCCGGCGCGACCCACAGGAGCGGTGCCGCCTCGC
Source organism: Chloroflexia bacterium (assembly GCA_034436115.1). Taxonomy (GTDB): domain Bacteria; phylum Chloroflexota; class Chloroflexia; order DTKN01; family DTKN01; genus DAOTVY01. The sequence goes on from DAOTVY010000035.1 coordinate 4,426, forward strand.
GCCGAAGGGTCGACAGGTCGCCGCAGAGCCCGTGCAATCGAGAGGAGAGTTCGCTCCGGTCGATCGTCTTCCAGTCGCCGCTCGCAAAGTCGCGCAGTTCCGCTGCACCGCGCAGCAGCGACCGCCCGGTGCTCACGAGCCGGATGGCCCACAAGGCCAGGAGGCCAAAGGAGCACAGGAGGAGCAGGAACGCTCCCCACGCCAGCCACCGCCGCCGGTTGCTACGCGGCATCTGTATCCGTGCGTTCGGAATGCCCAAGCGCTCCTCCTGTTCTCTGTGTCAGCCAAAAGGGACGGAGCGTCTTCCCCGTGAGGGCCGAGGCCCGCGCCGCAGGCCGCATCCTCGCCCAGGAGAAGCCCAGCCCCGCAAAGAGCGCGCTCCACAGGGCCACCGGCAAGAGATCGATCCACGGCGAGGCCGGCCCCACCCTAACGCGCTCCAGCCATAATGCTGCCGGTCCCGTTCGTTCCACCTCAAAGGAATAGGTGGCTTCAGACTCCGTCCCGAAGGTGAGCCCGCAGTCGCAAAAGGCGCCTTCCCCGGGGAGGTCTGCGCTCAGGATCTCCCGTTCGGCCACCACGCTCCCATCGGCTGCGCGCACCTGCAGGCGCACCACCGGCCCATCGCCTTCCGGCGCCAGGGGCAGCACCTGCATCCGCACGGCCACGCGATGCCTTCCGCGTGGAAGGACCAGTGGGAGCCGCAACAGGCGGGTTTCCTGGGGCTCGTCGGCTGCCGCGTCCCAAAGGGCCCCGCCTGCCACCACCTGGGGCTCGCCGGCCACGCGGTAGTCGATCGTCTTGACGGCCGTAGAGGGAAAGAGCGCGGCCAGGTGTGCCCACCCCAGCTCCTGGAGCGGCCGGGAGATCCGGTCGCCGTCCTCGGTCAGGAGCCACTCCGGATGCCAGACGTAGAGCCCGGTGAGGAAGAGGCTCCAGAGCGCGAGGAGCGCGAAGGGCAGGCGGAAACGGGTCCCCTTCCAGGAGGCCAGCGCCTGGGCCAGGGGTACGGTGAGGAGCGGCACGGCAGGGAGGATGAGGCGTGCCGGAGGGCTGTCGCCGCCCCACCACATCACGAAGAGGCCGGCCGGGAGCGCCAGCCCGGCCAGCACCGCAGCCGTTGTCCAGGCCAGAGCGCGATCACGCAAGCGGGCCAGGCCGGCCAGCGCGGCCACCAGGTAAGGGGCGTAGAAGAGCAGCCCGAACTCCTGGTCCAGGAACAGCCCCGCAAGTCCCCGGTAGAGGTGCGCCGGGTTCCACACAAACCATGGCCAGCCGAACGAGGCACGGTAGGGAGCGCCGGGCCAGGGCGATCCGTAGAGGTGCCAGAAGCAGGCCGAGAGCAGGCCATAGGAAAGGAGCTGGGGGACGAGGAGCGCCCCCGCGGCCGTCCAGGGGGAAGAGCGGAATCGTCCGCTGCGGAAGCCCGCCCAAAGGGGCAGCGCTCCGGCGAGGGGGATGTAGCGTACGTGCAGCCAGGGAAGGAAAGCCGCCAGGCAGCCCACACCGAGCAGGGTACCGTTGCCCGGCCGCTCCTCGCGTAGCGCAAGCCAGCAGCCAAGGGCAACGAGAGTCGCGGCCGGGATCTCGGTCCAGATCGTACCCGCGTACGGCAGCACCGGCAGGGTCAGGCCCACGAGCGCGGTAGCGGCGAGCGCTGCCCGTCGGCTCCCTGTGGCCCGATGCGCGAGCCTCACCAGGGTGCCCCATAGGAGCACCGCGCAGGCGGCGATGGCCAGGCGGGCGCCCAGTACCCCGCCGAGTCGGTAGGGTAGCGCAAGCAGCAGCGGGAGGCCGATGTTCTGCAGGGCGCGCAGGTGCCCATCGCCCCGGTAGTCCACCACCGGAAGGTCCGTTCCCTGCAGGTTGTTGCGCAGGTCCAGATCGCGGTCAAAGGCCAAGCTGTGGGCGAGCGCAAGATACGTGGGCTCATCCCCAAACGGCCGAAGGCTTCCCTGGAGGCGGAGCGCCCAGGCAGCATAGACGATGAGCGCAACGATCCACCCCAAGAGCAACCACCGCGCCTGGCGGCGCACCGCCGTTGCCTCCCGGAGAACTTGACAAATCCTCGGACGACCGGAGGGACCCGTCTGTTCCCCCTCAGAGCAGGTGCGTTGGCTACGGCTCCAGCCTTGTCCCCCGCATGACGAGCGGCAGGAACTGCTGCCGCGGCGCCACAAGCACGTAGCCGATCGCTACGTTGTCCGCCTCGTTCCATTCCGGCAGCTGGTTGGCCGGGTCGATCACCGCCCAGTAGGGATGGACGCCCGCTCCGCTCAGGACCCAGGTCGCGGTCAGGGACAGGCGCCCGTCGCACCCGGGAAGGTCCGTTACTTGCCGGCTGGCGATCGGTTGCGTGTGCGCCGCATCGCGGTACCAGAAGACCATAATGGGGAAGGGAAGCCCGGTATCCCCGTTGTTGGCCATGGCGAGCCCGATGGTGGCTGTGGCCACGCCCGAGGGATCCGGCCATACCGCCGCGGGCGGCGCGTACCGGGCCCAGAGGTTCATGGCGATGGAATAGTCCTTAAGGAAGTCTCGGTAGGCCCAGCCCACCCGGGTCATGGTGAATGTGTTCGTCCCTGTGACCAGGTTGCTCACGTAGCCGACGTAAGGGGTATACAGGCAGTACCAGGCGGTGCGCTGGACGAGGCGGTTTCCGTCGGAGGGGTTGCCGAGGAGGGGGTCATAGGCGGTGGTCAGGTACTCCAGGGTTTGGGTCAGCCAGTGCGTGACGCGCCTGGGGGTGAAGCAGCCCCCGAACTCGTCCTGGAGGTAGCAACGGGTGGGGTTTTCGGGATCGTCATAGTCCTCGAACGGGTAGAGGATGCCGTACTCCGTCAGCCACAAGGGGAGGTCGCGGTAGCCGTGGTCGGCGAGCCACCGCCGCATCCAGCGCACCTGCTGGTCGAAGAGGGTCAGGTCATCGTGGTCGGCCCAGCAGTAGACCTGGTTGGACGGGTTGTGGCAGAGGTCGGGGTTGCCTCCGCTTTCCCGGTAGGCAAGCGTGGGATCCGTCCCCAGGGCCACATTGGCCGTGCCGTTGGGGGTGCCATCCGGGTAGGCCTCGGGGAGGATGTAGAGGTGCATGGTCCAGAAGTCTGCCGGGAGGGAAGTGCCATAGCGCTGGAGGTAGGCCTGCCAGACCAGGTCCAGGTACTGCAGGCGGCCTGGGGTGACCTCCACGAGCCCTCCGGGGCCAACGCGGGCAGAGGGGTCGCGCTCTTTGATGAAATGGTAGACCGAATAGTAGGCCTGGGCATAAACTTGCGGAAAGGCGCCGTCCTGCCCGGGCCACCAGGACCATTCCCAGTTGGGCCCACGGTCAGGCTCGTTACCGATGGCCCACCAGGCCCCAGGGTGAGCCCGCACGATCGGCCCCAGCCCTCCGGGCGCGTCGGTGAGCGGCGGGGTGAAGGTGACGGTGTCGGAAAAGACCCATTCGTCCCCGTCCCAGTACTTGTCCTGGAAGGTGCGCACCATGCGCATGAACTCCATGGTGGGATTTGAGGTCCCATCGGCACCGAAGGTGAGGAACCAACCGGCTCCCCATTGGGAGGGATCGACCGCGCTCAGGGCCGGTTCCCAGGCGGTCATCCCGAGCCGACAGTTGAGCGTCGCCTGCTCGCTTGTAGCGTTTGCCATGTCAGCGCCCGCATCGCGAACGGCCCCGTGTGGGGCGTTCGCAGCTGCGTCCGCTGCCGCACCCGAGCAGACGCCATACAGCCCCGGCAGCGGCAGGCCCAGCGCATGCCACAGCCCGAGGATACCCAGGATCAGCAGGGCAAGTACCGGCAGTGCCATCGTGCTCTGCTTCATCGGAACCTCCCTTTCGCCCAATTCCGGCCACAGGAGCGGTCTACTGTCGCCGCCGCAGAGCAGCAACCACAAGCAGGGCCAGCGCCGCGAGCAGGGCCGCTACCCCCAGAATCCAGAGCCACGGTAGCCCGGTCGCTCGGCCTCCAGAAGGTGGGGATGTGGGAGCGCGGGTCGTCGCAACGCAGGTTGCCGTGGCGGCAGGCGAGACCGTTGGCCCCGCCGGCGAGGGGGGCAACGTGGGAGATTGGGTTATCCCGGGCGGTGTGGGGCGGACAATGGTCGCCACCGCCCCGGGCGTTTGGGCCGCGGTTGGTGACGCCAGAGCACTAGCCGGAGGCGGAGCCGGTGTCGCGACACCCTCCGTCGTGGCCGGAGGCGGAGCCGGCGTCGCGACGCCCTGTGTGGTAGCCGGAGGAGAGGTGGGGGGCCGGGCGGTGGTCGGGGGGGTACGGGTCGGCGGGGCGGTGGGCGTCGCCTGCCCGGTGGGGGTCGGGGTGGGGGTAAAGGTGCGCGTGGGGACGGTCTGGCGCTCCGGCAGGCGATCCCCGGTCGCCCAGGCCATGGGGATCGCCGCCAGGGCCAGGCTAACGATGGTAACCGCCGTCCAAAAGAGGCGCTTTGGCAAGGGAACCTCCCTCCGTACCGTTGGGCATTGCCGCGTTCCGACCTGCCTCAGGCAGTCGGTACAGCCCGGCCTGCGGCATCCCGTTGTCCTCGCACGAAAGGGGCCCGTCCCCTACGGTGCAGAGCGGCCGGCCGACCGTGCGCAGAAAGGCCCAGGGGTCCGGGGCGGCGCTCAGGCCGGCCAGCCCCGGTTCTTTTTCCAACCTTTCCCGGTACCAGGGGAAGACCAGCAAGTCCAGATCGACCACCGTCACGTCGGTCCGGCTAGCCCCCAGCCCGTAGCAATACCCCCACAAGGCAAAGGTGTGGCGGTCCGTTTCCGTCATCAGGATGGCCCGCTCGGGGGCCTGTGCCAGCACGCGGGCGGCAAAGTCACGCGCGGCGCGGTCGTCGTGCAGGTCCGCGGCCCTCCAGCCCAGGCCTATGAGGAGTGCGGGCAAAAGCAGGGGTAGCAAGCGCAGGGCTCGGGGCTTCCGCTGGTCAGCAAGCCTCCTCAGGGCTCCTGCGATTCCCTCACCGGCCCACGCGGCCAGGGGGACGAGCGCGGGAATCAGGTAGCAGAAGGCATCCCCACTTCCCCAAAGCGCGGAAACGAGGAGCGTCCCCAAGACTGCCAAGGCCTCGCCCAGGGCCTGCCCGCGCTGGCGCGCTCGTAGGAGCAACCACCCGTAGAGCGCTAGCGGAAGCCCCAGCGGGGTCCACTGGCGGGCCAGGAGCATCAGGCGCGCGAGCAGCCTGAGGAGCGTTTCCCCGCAAGGAACCTCGAGGTATCCCCGGTACGGTCCACCCGAGACCAACCACCACCATCCGGACCAGTGCTGCGCATTTCCCCAGTTCACCGGCGCCCCCATGGCTGCCCGCAGCGGCAGGACGGCGTAGGGAAGGAGCCCCAGGGCGCCCCCCGCAAGGAGCGCGCCCCAGCGCCGGCGCTGCGTCCCTAGCAGCGGGGCGAAAAAGAGCAAGACGGGGTGTGCCCCCAATCCCAGCCCCCAGAGTGTGCCGAGCGCAAAGTCTTTCGGGGCGGAAGCCCCCGCGCGGCTCAGGAGGAGGAGCGCTCCGGCAAAGGCTGCGGCGGTGGTATAGACCTCGGTGATCACCGCCTGGCCCCAGACAAGCGGGGCCAAAGCGAAGAGCCATGCCGCTACCCACGCAGCCAGCCGGCTCTTCCCGCCCGGGTTTCGGCCGACGGCCCAGGCCACCATCGCCGCAGCCGCCACCGCGCTACCGGCCGAAAGGATGTTCAGCCGTGTGGCGGCATCTCCCCAAGGAAGGCGGAGCGCGAGCGCAGCGAGCGCAAGGTAGGTGGGAAAGCCGGGGGGATGAGGAACGCCGCCTGTGGCTGCGGCCGCGAGCAGCTCTCCCCCGTCCGCGCCGCCGTGGGCCCAGGTGAGGGTGGGCGCCAGCGTCAGGCTGTAGGCCAGGGCCGGCAGGGCGGCCGCGGGGACGAGCCAGAGGTTCCGGCGCAGCGCGGAAAGCGCCCCGAAAAGTGCCCGGATGGGTTCCCGCACGCCCTCTGTATGGGATTCGCGCAAACTCAAGGCGGCGTCATCCTCCCGGGCACCGGGGAAGCCTCCGGGCATCCCGGCTCCAAACGCGGTGCTCCTGTAGCAAGTTTTTCCTGGACATCTCGGCCTTTTGGGCTGCGGCGAGATCAATGGCGCAGCCTCTTACGGACCTCCGCCGCATTTCTCCCTGCCTCCTACTTCCCCACCCAGGCCCGAAAGGCCTCGCCCAGGCGCGTCAACCCTCCGGTATCGGGGTCGAAGAGGTTCCCGGTGGGGTAGTTCGGATCTGCAGCGCTGAACCAGCACCAGCGCTGCACGAGCCGGCCGTCGTCGAACGGGTCGCCCGTTTCCTGGTCGCGCGCCTGCTGGAAAAAGGAAAAGGTCTCCCGCAGGAACGCCTCCACCGCCTCGGGCGGGAAGCCATAGTCCGCGGGCATGAGGATCCCGTACTCCGAGACGATCAGTGGGCAGGCGCGGTACCCGCGGTCGGCCATCCATTGTCGGAAGGAGCGGATCTGGCGGGCAAAGAGCTCCAGGTTTCCGTGGTCCTCCACTTCGTAGAGCCAGCCCTGGCTTTCCTCGAACCCCGGTGGAATCCCCACCCCCCAGGAGTCGCGCTCCTCGCGCAGGATAAAGTTGTGGATGTGCCAGGCGTCCAGTGGGGGAAACGAGCCAAACGCCGCCCGGTAGGCCAACAGCATCCGGTCCAGGTAGGCCATGCGGAGCGGTGTCGGCTGCGAGATCCCGCCGGCCGCGACCCGGGCGGACGGATCCCCGGCCTTGATCGCTTGGTAAGCGTCGTGGTAGAGCCGGGCATAGGCTTCGGGGGTCACGTTGTCCTGCCAGGGGACGTCGGGCTCGTTCCCGATGAGCCAGAGCGAGCCCGGGTTGGCGCGGGCGATTTGCTCCAGCGAGGCGGCATCTGGGGAAAGCCTTCCCCCTTTCAGACGCGCCATCTGCACGTACTCCAGGCCTCCCGGGCGCGGCGGGTCCCTGCGCGCCGTCCAGTCCAGGTACCACCCTGCGCCGAGGGTGGCCAGGTCAAAGTGCTCGGCCGGTCCCAGGGCAAGCCCGAAACCCACCCGCGCCTTTCCCTGCCACCGGGCGTCGTTCCCGCTGCAGCCATCGACCACCGGGACGGGCGGGGTAGGGACCGTCCAGGTGCCGATAGGGAAGATGGACGTCGGCAGGGCGCTCTGGCCGGCCGGCGTGCGCGTGGGGACGATCGGTTCGGCGGTAGGGGCAGCTGGCCCGGCGGGCGGTCGGCCACACGATCCGGCAAGCAGAAGCAGCACCGCAGTCCAACACCTCGGGGAGGCCCTCACCGTGCCCCTTTCCCCGAGATCACCGCCGGGACCGTGCGGAGGAGAAGGACCAGGTCCTGCCACAGGGAGTAGCGATCCACGTAGGCCACTTCCAGCGCCATGCGCTCCTCCAGTCCGAGGTCGCCGCGCCCGTTGACCTGCATGGGCCCGGTGATCCCCGGGCGGACCATCAGACGGCGCCGGTGCCAGTCGGCGTAACGCTCGACCACCCCGGGCTGTTCCGGCCGGGGGCCCACCAGACTCATCTCCCCCTTGAGCACGTTGACGAGTTGCGGGAGTTCGTCCAGGCTCCAGCGGCGAAGGAAGCGCCCCAGGCGGGTAATGCGGGGGTCGTTTCCGGGCTTGGGGATGGCGGAAAGGGGATCCATCCGTTCCTCAGCGCCCGCGTGCATGGTGCGCAGTTTCAACATGCGGAAAGTGCGGCCGTACTGCCCCACGCGCTCCTGCACGAAGAAGGCCGGCCCCGGGGAATCCAAACGCACGAGCACTGCCAGGAGCAGGATGAATGGCCCGAACACGAGAAGCCCCACCACCGCGCCGAACAGGTCGATCGCGCGCTTGAACGTGCGCGGCCAGAAGCGCGCAGCCGGGTGGACGTCGAGCGGCCGGCCGGCGGTGCGCACGAACCCCCACAGCAACCCCAATCCCAACGCCAGGGCACGCAAAGCCAGGAGGGCGGGCGCCGCAAGCGCCAGGGCCGGGTCGCGCCGGAGGCGGGCGACGAACGGCGCTGTGCTCAGGAGAAAGCCACCCAGGCCCAGGCAGGGAAGCGGCCAGAGCGGATGCCAGACTCCAGCGGCCCCGGCGCCGGCGATGGCGAGCGCCAGGAGCGCGATCTGCCAGCGGAGGAGGGCGGGGGTGTGGGAATCGTACACCGCCCGCTCCGGGTGCCGCCGGAGGAGGAGCGCTTTCCAGTAGCCGATGCCGAACTTGCGCCGGAAGTATTCCCCCAGGTTGCGGTCGTGGCGGTGCCAGACCCAGGCCTCGGGGAGAAAGATTAGCCGGTAGCCCTTACGGCTCAGGCGGAAGGAGAGTTCCTGGTCCTCGACCGAAGGGACGGAAAACACGGGGTCAAAGCCCCGGTTGGCGAGGAACACGTCCCTTCGGTAGCCTGCGGAGTAGGTATCGACAAAGTCGATCGCTTCCTGGCGGGCAAGCCGGGCGTACTTTTCCTCGTACTCGGCCTGCACCAGGCGTGGCAGGAGGCCACGCTGGCGGGTGCGGTAGCTCCCCTTGGCCCCGGCGATGCGGAGGTCAGAAAAGGCGCGGAGCATCGTTTCCACCCAGGTCGGCCCGGGTTCGCAATCCGCGTCGGTAAAGAGGAGGATCGGCGCCCGGGCCGCCTGCGCACCGGCGTTACGGGCGGCGGCCGGCCCGGCGTGGGGGATGCGCACGACGCGCGCCCCCGCGCCTTCCGCGATCGCAGCCGTTTCGTCGGTGGATCCGTCGTCCACCACGATCACCTCGAAACGCTCGCGTGGCACCGTCTGCGCGGAGAGCGCTTGCAGGCACGCCCCGAGGGTGTCGGCAGCATTGTACGCGGGGACGATGACCGAGGCAAGTAGCCCGCCATCGGGCAGAGAGGCTTCTACAGGCAACTCCCGCTCTCCCGGGCCGATTTCCGCGCGCTCGCTGAGCCCGCGCGCCGGCCGGAGGAGAACCAGGCCCACCAACACACCGGCGGCCGGGGGAAGAAGTACGGTCGCGTGGAGCAGGAGCCCAGCGGCCAAGGCGGTCGGGGCCGGGATGCCCAGGGCCCCTAAAGCGAGCACGGCGAGCGCTTCCCACACCCCGAGTTGCCCTGGGGAGACGCGGATGGCCTGGCCGGCCATGAGCACCGCAAGAAGGAAGAGCGCGGCCGGCCAGTCCCCGACCCCGAAGGCGCGCAGGAGGGTCCAGTTGGCAAGCGCACCCAGCGCCCAGGTGAGGCCGGTCCATCCGGCTACCTGAAGCACTATCACCGGCTCGTGCAGCCCCCGCAATCCCTCGCTCCCCTGGCAAAGCCACTCCGCAAGGCGCCCCGCCCATCCCCAGGGCCGGTGCTTCAGCCACTCCAATAATCGCCGGCGATGGGCGATCAGCACGAGGAGCGCCGGAAAGCCGAGCGCCAGGGCCAGCGCCAGCCACCCGACCGGCCGCGCAAACCAGGAGGGCAGCGGAAGGAGCGCCAGGAGTAGCCCCGCACAGAGGCAAAGCGCCAGAAGGTCCCACACCTTCTCGGCCGCCACGCTGCCCAGGAGGCGTGCGAAGGCATCGCGCTCCTCTCCGGCCAGCCAGGCGGCGCGCAGGAGGTCGCCGCTGCGCGCGAGGAGCACCGCATTTGCGAGCTGCCCCAGGAGGAGCGCCCGCCAGGCGCGCAGGAAGGAGGGCGGTTTTGGGCGAAGGAGCGCCTGCCAGCGTGCGGTGCGCGTCCAGAGGGTGGCGGAATTCGCCAGGAACGCCGCCGCGACCCACCCGGGGGCGGCCGCATGCAGCGTGCGCAGCACCCCCTCCCACCGCACCGCTCGCACCACGAGCGCGAGCAGCGCCAGCCCCAGCCCAAGCCCCACGAGGGCACGAAGCGTTGGAACGTTCGAACGTTTATCGGATCGATTCGTCATCGCACTCGGTACCGCGGGAGCCGCCCGGAGGAGACCGGTGGGAGCGCAAGGCAGCAAGGCACCCCTGCCAGAGCCACAGGGCGGCAAGGAGGCCCCAGAGCAGGCGCGCCCAAAGCCGGCTTTCCAGCATGAGCAGGCCCAGCGAGAAGAGGAGCATCCCTGCTGCCAGGGCAGAGCGAAAAGCCCGCCTTGCCAGTACCCGGTGCAGCGGCTGGGCCTGGAGGCGGGCCTGCCAGTAGGCGAGGCTGAAGCCGCTCAGGGCGACGGCCAGCCCTAGGATCCAGAGCGCGTTTCCGAGGAGACCTCGCCCGTCAATCACGGCGCTCCGTGGCGCCGGTGTCGGGGCGCGCTGTCCGCCGGCGGTGACGCTTCTTCTTCCCGAAAGGCCACCAGCGCGGGAGGCGGCGCTGGGATTCGTCTTCGGAGGCATAGTAGTGGTAGTAGCGGTAGTAGTAGGAGTACTTGTAGTGGTAATAGGCCCCGCGCTCCCCGGGCAGGGGAACCTTGTTCAGCACCGTGCCCAGGAGGCGGCATCCGGTGCGGCGGAGCTGCTCCGCCGCGGTGGCCGCCGCCTGGCGATCCGTGCGCCCGGCCTCAAGCACCAGGAGCACGCCGTCCGCCCGCTCCGCCAGGACGGCCGCGTCGGCCACCGCAAGCGCCGGCGGCGAGTCGAGCACCAGGATGTCCGCCATCCCATCCAGGGCGTCGAGGAGCTCGGCCAAGCGCCGGGAGCCCAGCAGTTCGTTCGGGTTGGGCGGGATGGACCCGGCCGGAAGCACGCGCAGGTTTTCCACCCCCTCCACGGGTTGCAGGTAGGACGGGAGGCGCTCCAGGTCGTCGAACAGCGCCTCGCTGAGCCCCCGCTCGCGCGAGCGGCCGGTGTAGCGGCCCACGGCCGGCTTGCGCAGGTCGGCGTCGACCAAAATGACCCGCCGGCCGGTCAGGGCCAACGCCACAGCCAGGTTCACCGCCACGATGGTTTTTCCTTCTTCCGGGAGAGGACTGGTGATCAGGAGCCGGCGCAGCGGCTGGTCCACCGAGGAATAGTAGAGGTTGGCGCGCAGGGTGCGAAAGGCCTCGGCGGTGGGGGAACGGGCCTGTTCTACAAAGAAGCGGTTCCCGTTGCTGGAGACCCCGGTGAGCGCGGGGGAGGCCCAGATCTGGCCCAGGATGGGGGCCTGGGTGGCCGCCTCCGCCTGCTCGGGCGTGTGCACGCTGGTGTCCAGGTACTCGATCAGGAAGGCAACCCCTACTCCCAACATCGCCCCCACGACCGCAGCCAGCAGGGTATTCTTGAGGATCTGTGGGCGGATGGGAGCTACGGGCACCTGCGCCGCTTCGACGACCGTGATCAGGTCCACCGACTGGGCCTCGGCCAGGCGCACGCTCTCGTAGCTGCTCTGCAGGCGCGCCAGGATATCGCGCAGCTGGGTCAGGCGCGTCTCCAGCCCGTTGCGTTTCTCCCCCTGGGCCTGAGCGGCCTCCTGCTGCAGCTGGGCGATCTCCTGCTCCACTTCCGCGATCTGCTGCTCGAGCGCCTGCTTGGAAGCGGCAAAGCGGGCCGTCTGGCGTTCGCGGCTCTGCTCGATAAAGACCTGCGCGATCGTGTTCGCCAGGCGGGCGGCCAAGACCGGGTCGGTACTGTCCACCTGGAGGTCCAAGAGCTGGGTGTCGCGCGGCCGTTGCACGCGGACCGAGAACCCGTTTCCAGCGATCCCCAGACGCTCCAGGGCTTCTTCCTGGAGGTTCGCGCTCCCCAGCAGCTCCGCATAAGTCTGGGCGATCCGTTCTCCAGCCAAGATGTCGGAGTAGTTGACGGCGGCCATGCTGGTGCTGGGTTGCACAAGCAGGCGGGTGCGGGCCCGGTAGACGGGCTGGGTCACCCATTTGCTTACGCCAAACGAAGTCGCTCCTGCCACAAATGCCGCCAGGACGATCAGCCAGAGCCAGTGCTGCAGCAGCCGTCCGTAGGCCCGCAGGTCGATTTCCTGCTCCATGGTTACCTCCGCTTCTCTGATGCTTCGAGCGTTGCTGCAAAATTCCCCATAACGCCAAGAGCGAGCCAGAATGCTAGGCCGGGCTTAGCGCCCAGGGCGATGGCGTCCGTGATGCCGTACGCGTGGTACCCCACCAGGCCCGCGAGCAATCCCAGCGGGACCCAGCGCATGGGGGCCCCAGGCCGCCCGGCCGACCAGGCGGCAGCACCGGCGGCGCCGAGCAGCGCCAGATACGCCACCAGTCCAGGGATCCCCAGATCGAGCGCAACCTGAAGGAAGACGTTATGGGCGTGGGCAACGTCCGTGTCGGGTGGTGTCAGGAAGAGCGGGTAGAGCATGTGCACCACGCGACGAAACGTCCCCAGTCCGCAGCCGGTGAAAGGAAAGTCCTGGATGGCATAGAGGGCACGGGACCAAAGCTCGATCCGTCCTTCCAGCGAGATCGCGCCCAGTGGCGTTTCCAGGTGCTCGTTTGTCGCGGCATCGAAGGCCTCTCGGAAGCGCATCGGGCCTGCCTGCCAGACCGCGACGGCCAGTATGCCCAGCGCAAGAAGCGGCAACGCGATCCCAAGGAAGCGCACCCAGCACTTTCGGCTGCGGAGGAGCCAGAGCGTCCCCAGCGCCAGGAGGCCGGCCGCGCCGCCCAACCACCCGCTGCGGGACTGGGTCAAGAGCAAGGCCGCGCCGCAGCCCAGGAAGCCCCCCAGCGCGGCGAAGAGCCCGGGGATGCGTCGCCAGGCCGGCCGCCACCCAAAGAGCGCGCTCAAGGGCAGGGGAAGGTAAAGCACAAGCGCGCCCGCCAGTTCGTTCGGGTGGATTCCCGCCCCTTGCGTTTCCGGGAGGCGCAGGAAACGCGCGGGCAGTCGCGAAAGGAGCGTTTTCCAAGCTGGTATCTTCTCTGCCCAGCCCGTCCCCAACGCGCCAGCAAGCAGGATCACCAGCCCCACCAAGATAAACTCGGCCACCGCAACCCTCGGGAACGGCCGTTCGCGAGCCGCCGCCACAGCCCGGAAAGCGGCCAGCCCCAGAATGAGCCCCATCGCCTTGGGGAGCGTGAGCTCGGGCAGGGCTGAGACCAGGATGCCCACGCCGACCATGGGGATAAAGAGCAGAAGCGCTCCGTTGAAAGGCGTGAGCGGCCAGGCTTCCTCCCGGAGCACGGTCGTGATCGCCCATACGGCCAAGAGCGCTCCGAGCGCAGCCAGCGCCGCCTTCGGACGAAGCGAAGGGAAGAGGAGAAACGGCGCGGCCCCTGCCAGCACGGCCCGCTCGAAAAGATCCGCAAGGACCCGCCTGATGTCGGTGGTTCCGTGGGCCTGTGCACCATCCATCACTGCCCTCGAGCCTGGAAAGTAGCCCTCTCTCAGCCTGCCGCCAATGTTACCGCGGAAGCGGAAAACGCAGCAACCGGTTCCCGCCGGCACGGACGATCGCGCGGATGGCCACCCCTGCCCAGCCCGCCTGGGCGGCGGGGAGCTTCCAGAGCAGGCGGAACAGGTGGTCGCGGTTATGGGCGGCCAGGATTTCCCGGCCACGGCCGTTCAGGTGGGTCAGGAGGGCGTCATAGTCGGCGTCGGTAAAGCGATCCAGCACGGCGCGGAGCAGCCGATGGAGGGCCAGTTCGTGCTTTAGCCCCCGCCATGCGGCCTGCCCATCCCGGTGGAGGATGGCGTGCACGGCCGCTCGCGCCCCGCGCAGGCCGGCCACGACACCTCCCACGGTGGTTGCCTTGACCTGGCCGGCCGCATCTCCCGCTAGGTAGATCTCGGCCTGCCCCCTGCGGATCCAGGGATGCCCCGGGTGCGGATGGAGGGGGACCAGCGCGCCCTGATACTCCAGCGGCTCCAGCGCCTGGGCGCGCAACGCGGCCTCCAGCGCAGCTTTGGCCTGTGCCGGGGTGTCGGCGATCAGGCCAAAGGCGGCAAACTCCTCTCCCTCCGGGATGAGCCAGTAGAAGAAGCGGGTACTCGCGCGGTCGAACCAGACGCGGACCGTGTCCGGCGGGCAATCGGCTGGGCGAGGGACGCGCGCCTGCAGGATCGCCACGCGGCGGTGGCGGTTGCATCCCAGGTGGTCGGCGACGACGCTACCGATCCCATCGGCACCCAGGAGGGTGGTGACCGGGAGTTCCAGCCGTCCACCGGGGCCTTCGACGGAAAGGAGGGCGTCTTTGCCTTCCTGTAGAAGGTCCCTCAGCGGGGAAGCGAACTGCATCCTGGCGCCGCAGGCGGTGGCGTCGCGGAGGAGGAGCTCCAGGAGGCGGCTGCGTTCCACCACCAGGTCCGGCTCGAGGAGCGCGATGCGCGCGGAGGCACCGCGCGAGAAGAGTTCGAACACGCGGATGCGGTTCAGCACCGCTGGAGCGGGATCGAAGCCCAGCAGGCGTGGCAGTTCGGCGGTGACGATGAGCGTCCGTGGGGCGAAGCGGGGCTCTGGCTCGGCCTCGAACAGATAGACCTTCCGTCCCGCCCGGGCGAGTTCGCGGGCGGCATACAGACCAGCAAGCGAAGCCCCTACGATAGCGACCGTGTGATTGGGTTCCATATTCGCCTGGTCGCTCCTCTAATCGGTCGGCCTGCCATCCGCTGGCAGCTTGCCCATGTTCCTACGGCCGGGCGCCGTCCCTGGTGTCCGGCGGCGCAAGGAAGAAAGCCAGCGGTACGGGTAGGCAAAGGGGAGCAAGAGGGGGCAGGGAATCCGGTAGCGCGCGAGCATATACCTCGGGCGGGGAAAAAGGGTGCCCAGGGCGAAGGCTAGGCGATGGCGCGCCCCGCGGCGTACGGCCAGTTGTGCGAGAAAGCCCGCCGCGGCCGTGCGACGGTGCGCGGTCAGGCCACGGAACCGGCGCACCTCGCGGCGCGAGGGGGAAAGGCCGCGCAGCTGCTCCAGCACCTCGGCGGGGACGGGCGTCCCCCAGTCGCGGGCGACGCGCTCCATTGCCTGCCTGAGGGGAAGGACAAGCTCTAACCATTGCGCGCGGGTTAGCAGGCTTTCCCAGGCGATTTCCCCGCGGTAGCGGAAGAGGACTCCGGCGAGGTCGTGCAACCAGAGGAGCCGGGGCGTCTGCAGGTCGCCGTGCTGGAGCAGGTGGGCGCACAGGTGAAGGATCTGCGCTTCCGGCGACAGGGCGAGGGCGGAAAGCCCGTCGCACGAGGCCAGCCGGGCGGTTTCCCAGAACCAGTCCTCGGCCTCTGGATCGGGGAGGTGGGGCGGAGGCAAAAGCGTCCAATGCAGTTCCAGGGTCACCGCCGGCAGGCCGGGCCGGGCCAGGTGAGCGTGGTGCCCGAACGCTTCAGTAAAGCCGGGCCACATCTCCTCGGTGGTGGGAAGATACCCTGCGGCCTGGAGCGCCTGGACGGCCGCTTCCCGGTCCCGAACGCGTACAAGCAGGTCCAGGTCGGCCATGGGGCGGAGGGCGACGTTCCCGTAGACCGTGCAGGCCAGGGCAGCGCCCTTGAGGAGGATGCAGGGGATGCCGGCTTGGCCGAGTCGCCGCAAGACGTGCGCGAGTTCCTGGAAAAGGGGGAGGTTGCGCGCGGCGGTGGCGTAGTAGGCCTGGCGCAACGATTCCTCGATGGCGGGGGGAAGGACTCCATGCGCGCGCAGGACAGGGTAAAGGAGCGGCGCGACGCCGCCCTCGCAGGCGGCCTGGAGCCAGGCCGGCCAGTCGATGGCGCCTTTTTGGGCAGCAGCAGTTGCGGCAGGGAGTGCGCTTTCGTCCCAGGCCGCGCGCAGGCAGGTAGCGAGGAACTCGGCTGTAGGGGCGGGCATTGCCGCTTTCTCCCTTATCGCGCTTTCCACACCAGGTCGTTCAGGATGAGGATATACTCGCGGCTGTGCGCCGGGTCGGCCAGGACGACCAGGGCCTGCTCGACGCCCCGTTCGTAGAGCGCGTGGAGGAGCGCTTCTTCGCTCGGTGCAGAGGCGACCAGCTCCGCGAGCGGGTCCCCCCGGCCCGACGATCCAGTCACGCGCAGGGCGAGCCACTGGCCGGGATACCGTTCTTTCCACTGGGAGAGGGGACAGGGTTCTGTCATCTCGGACCTCCCGATCGTTCGAACGTTAAAACGTTCAAACGGCATGTGACCACAGAAAGCACGATCCCGGCGCCATCGGCCAGGAAATCAAGGAAAGAGGCATCGCGTCCGGGGATCCAGCGCTGGTGGAGCTCGTCAATGGCTGCCAACGTGAGGCAAGCGAGGAC
The DNA here is from genome assembly GCA_034436115.1 of Chloroflexia bacterium. GTDB lineage: Bacteria > Chloroflexota > Chloroflexia > DTKN01 > DTKN01 > DAOTVY01. The sequence continues at coordinate 20,500 of DAOTVY010000035.1, forward strand.
CGTCATCGCGAGTGCCCTGCGGGGAAGTGGCCCCCGCGCGGGCTTGAGCGCCCGGGCAAACAGAAACGCCAGCACCGCATACTCCCCCGCGTGGGCCAGGTAGGAAGGGGCGCCTCTGCCCAACGGTTGAGGCAGCTGCGAGCGGGATGAAAAGGTGAAGATGAGCGCCGTCCAGAGCACGACCGCCGTCCAACGGCCGGCCGGGCTATACAGGACCCACTGAACCCATCGTTCCGGAAAGCCGCTCGCATACGGCCTTGCGCTACCGGCAGGTCGACCTGACAGGCTCTCTTCATTGGCGTCGTGGGGCACTTTTTCTACTCATCCGCTGAGCCGCGTACGAGAAGGTAATCGAGCGGTTCTGCATCCGCGATCTGGCCTGCTCCTGCCGTGGATCTCACCGCCCACGTAGCGTCAGGGTATCTACGATGGTCTTGAGGAGGATCACGATATCCAGCCACAGCGACTGGTGCTTGATGTAATAGAGGTCGTACTGCAGCTTCAGGAGGGCATCTTCTTTGGACGCGCCGTAGCCCTGCTTGACCAGGCCCCAGCCGGCCATGCCGGGCCTGACGGCGTGACGGACCCGGTAGAAGGGAATCTCCTTCGCCAGTTCCTCCACGAACTCCGGTCGCTCCGGCCGGGGGCCCACCGTGCTCATTTCTCCCTTAAGGATATTGAGGAACTGGGGGAATTCGTCCACGTGGGTCCGGCGCAGGATGCGCCCCACCCGGGTGACCCGGGGGTCGTTCTCCTGGGCCCAGACCGCCCGCCCCTTCTCCGCATCGGGCA
>DAOTVY010000036.1:0-85597 GCA_034436115.1 Chloroflexia bacterium
ATGGTGGGCGCCTTTGTCCGCCAGAACCCCGAGAGTTGGGCGCGGGCGCTGCACCGCCTGCAGACCGCCGACCTGGAGAAACTCCGCCGCCTCTTCCCCGGCTACGAGCACCCCACCCTGCTGGCCGCGCTGGAGGTGAGCGTGGAGGCGCTGCCGCAGGCCGCCCACGCCCGCTACCTGGACCTGGCCGTCTTCCCCGAAGAGGCCGCCATCCCGCTCCCCGTCCTGCAGGCCTTTTGGGGTCCCCTGGGGCTGGATGAGGACGATGTGGCCGACCTGGCGGAGACCTTCGTGAACCGCTCGCTGGCCCGCCGCGACGAAGAAGGATGCCTGCGCCTGCACGACCTGCAGCACGACTACCTGCGCGCCCGCGCCGGGGACTCCCTGCCCGACCTGCACCGCCGTTTCCTGCTGGCCTGTGCGCGCAGCCTCCTAAGCGCTTCCGGCGGGACGCTGGAAGGACTGCCCTGGCGCCGCCTGCCGCCCCAGACTCCCTACCTGTGGGACCACCTGGCCCATCATCACCTCCAGGCCGGGGCCTGGAATGCCCTCTATGCCCTGCTGACCGATTTTGACTTCCTGGAGGCCCGCTGCCGGGCGACCTCCGTCTTTGACCTGGAGTCCGACTACCGCCTGGTCCTGGCGGCCTGGCCGCCGCAGGACGCCGAACGGCAGCGGGTGCTGGCCGCCTTTGAGGAACGCCTGCGTCTGGAGGAATATCCCATCGCTCGGGCTCCCGAATGGCTCTTCCCGGCCCTTTATAACCACCTGCGCTGGCTGGACGCCCCGCACGGCCCCCTGCACCGCCTGTGCGAGGCGGCCGCCGCCCGCCGCACGGGCTACCTGCGTTCCCGCCTGGACCCGCGGCCCGAACCGCCCCTCTGGCTGCGCTCCCTGGAAGGCCATACGGATAGGGTGTGGGCAGTGGCGGTCAGCCCCGACGGGCGCTTCATCGTCAGCGGCTCCGATGACCGCACGGTGAAGGTGTGGGAGCTCGAAAGCGGGCGGCTGCTGCGCTCCCTGGAAGGCCATACGGATTGGGTGCTGGCGGTAGCGGTCAGCCCCGACGGACGCTTCATCGTCAGCGGCTCCGATGACCGCACAGTGAAGGTGTGGGAGCTCGAAAGCGGGCGGCTGCTGCGCTCCCTGGAAGGCCATACGGATGGGGTGAACGCCGTGGCGGTCAGCCCGGACGGGCGCTTCATCGTCAGCGGGTCGGATGACCGCACGGTGAAGGTTTGGGATTTGGAGAACGGACACCTGCTGGGCTCTTTGGAGGGGCATACCGGTCAGGTGACGGCTGTGGCAGTCAGCCTAGATGGGCGCTGGATCGCCAGCGGATCAGTTGACCACACGATCAGAGCCTGGGAAGTGGAAAGCAGCAAGGGGCATATACTCTTCTGGAGTGACGCCGCCATCCACAGCCTGGCCCTCTCCGGCGCTGGCCGCCTGCTGGCCTGCGGCGATGCGGCCGGTCGGGTCTGGATTTTCGAGCGGGTGCGGTAGTGCATCAGGATTGGCTCCTGTGCGGGCCGTCCCCAGGAGGCGCTGGCCGCCGCAGGCCTTCCTCCCCGGTACGGCCATGAGGCCGGGCAGCCGCGGAAGGGTGTTGCAAGCGCTGGGGCGGCCCAGAGAAGCCGCGCCTTCTTTCGCCGGGGGCTGCGCGCCGTCCTCCCCTTCGTCCAAACCTGGCCCGTTGCCTCAGCCCGGCCGGCGCCCTTTTGCAAGACGCTCTTCTCCTGCCGGGATGCCCGGCAGAATCCGGATGCGGGTTGGGTGGCGGAGGCACAAAGGGTCCTATCCGAGGCAGCAGGTTGACCGGCTGCGGGGCGAGGCTTTGCGGCCGCGCATCGCCTGTGGGGAGAAGCATCTCTTCGCGCCTGGGGGGCATCGGCGCTCTTCGCTCCCTGCCGTTGCACCCCCGCCGGGAGCCCCAGGCCGGGCTTGGGCCAGGCCTGGCGATGGAGTCGCCGCATAAGGATTTTTTCCAATCCGGCGTCCACGCGCTGGTGGACATCCTCTTCCTGAACGGCCGGCCGCGGCGGGCCCCGGCCCTCGCCGGGCGCCCGCCCCAGGACTGGACCATCCTCGATGTGGCGGTGGACAGCCAGGCGTGCCGCCCGCAGCGGTTGTGGCAGGTCTTTGACCATGGGGCGAGGCGCCTTCCCGGCGTGGTGCCGGCCACCGCGCCGGGATGGAACGGGCCGTCGCCGGTCCGGGCGCACTCCTGGTCGGGCAGGAAGGCGCCTATCGGGCCTCTCCGCTACCCATCACCGCCACCCTCCCCGTCGCCTTCTGACCCAACGCCGGCCTTCTCCCAGGTAAGGGACACAAGCCGCGGGATGAAGCCTCGCGCCTGGTACCGGCGGGACTCGCGCGCGGACGGTCCGCACCGAGGCGGTCACAACCGAACTTGATGCCTTGCCCTCCCTTGGGCCCTGTTCCCCTACCGCCGGCCGGCGTCCGCGTCAAGGGGCCAGCCCTTGACACGGGCCCCCTGCACCACCACCCCACCCCCGCCGGCCGGCGGTCTGGAAGTGGGCAAAATCCCGACCCAAGGAGGAGGCTGTGGCACGATCATCCAATAACAAGCGTTCCGGCGACGAATGGCACAAGCAACGCATGGCCTGCCTGGTGCGCGACGGCTTCACCTGCCGCTGGGCCGGTGGCTGAACCGAGTACGAGGGCGGGCCGGAGACCCGCCTGCGCTATCTGGTCGTCCACCATATCAAGGCCGTCGCGCACGGCGGCAGCCACGACCTGGACAACCTGGTCACGCTCTGCCAGAAGCACCACGCTCAGGCTCACCCTTTCCTCCATCTAAAAGCACTACGCCACAGGCGACAGCACTGACTGCCCTTACCAACCAAGAAGCGACCACCGGGCTTGAGTTGCTCAAGCCCTCTCCACGAACGACTTCTTGCACCTTCTCCAGAGGCTGAGCCGGTGCTGATTGTCCGTGGCCAACAAAAGCATAACTGCGGCCACCAAGAGACCGAGAACCACAGCGCAAGGGAAGTTGAAGACCTTGCCCAGCGCAACCGCAACCAGCGCTAGCATCCAGATACTCAAATAGACCGAGCGCATGCGCATCACCACCGCCCACTCTACTGGCGGCGTGGGCGGAAAACGGTGGTAGGTATACTTCCGACCTAACCAGACCGGCACCAGGCCAACGTTGTAGTAGTCCGGCTGCGCACTGCCAACGAGTTCCCACAACGACGAGGGAATCAACGGCACCAGCAGCCCAGAACCTTCGGGATGCTTTTTCTCCAGCGGGTAGCGCCACGCCGCCACGGCACAACGGACCACATCCCCTGGTTTCAGTTCCCGGCGCTGTTCTTGGGCGAAGAGCCACAGTGGCCAGGGGATCCAGTACTCTACCAATAACCTGAGCCCACGTAACACACGGCAATCGAGCTGAACGCAGGGGGGATAGCCCAGCCCCACTGGTTCGAGCAAACCGGACTCGACCATCTTCAGAAAGGCCCACCGCACTTCGTCTTTGTCCCTTTTCCACAACGCCTGGCCGATCCCCACATCATAGGTAGACAGAAAGGGAAGACATCCAAGCCGGGCCAACCGCCGACGCAGGTCCTCTCCCATGCACGCCCACTCTTGGGCTATGACCTCTCGCCAACCCACTGCCCCCCCCTTTGTAGAGCGAGCCTCTTCAGCGCAAACCCCCTCTGGAAATGCGGAACGCACCGCCAACCAACTATTCGTTCGCAATGCCGCCTTGGCCAAGATCACAAGTGCCAACGGATGGCCCCGGACCGCATCGTACAGGTCCGCAAGGATATCCTTTTCGTAGGCGTCAAAGGTTGTGTCCCCGGTGATTGCCTGGGTTAGCTCGAGTGCCTCAGACATAGTCATCCCACGGAGGTGGATCTGCTGCTCAGCGGGAGCCATCTCCTCTGCCACCAGCGTTGAGCGTGTGGCCAGAACACAGACGACGCGGCAAGGCGGACTCTTGAGTGGTAGCAAAACCTGTGCCGATTTGACATTGTCCACCAGGATCAGTACACGGCGAGTGCCCAGTCCTATCTTCAGCGCCAGGGCACGTTCGAGGGATGTCTGGGCTTCATCGGGCAGCGGCACACCCAGTTGCTCAGCCAAGTCGCCAATGAGCCTCAACCGGGCTCGCTCGAGTTCCTCCTGGGTGGTGTCGGTCGGAACGTCCGCCGTGACGAAGGCTATCCCCTCCCAGGGGCCACTGGGGACAGCACCCTGTTCAATCCATAGGCGCAGGGCGGTCAGGAGTACCGTCTTCCCTACCTGTATGCTCCCTCGCACGGGACCCCATCCCCCGAGCCAGGGCGCTTTCTCGATCTTCTGAACGAGCTCTCGCATTACCTCCCGACGCTCGACATAGGGGTCGGGCAGCGCTGGCCAGCGGGGCACGGCCGAATGGCAGGCCAAATCGCCTTTCCCCTGGGGAGAGGCACATTGTTGGGCAGCCAGGACCTCTAACCTCTGCAGCGCGCGTTTCTGACAGGCAAAGAATGCGCGCCGGCTGTCCAACACAACAACCTCTCTCTCGATAAATTCCCAAACCTTCGGGACTACGCTCTGTGGCAGCCCATAGCCCCCAATTCTTCTTTCTTGAGCTGTTTAACAGTATCATCGCACGTCAGGCACTGACCGCCCGCTCAAGGAATCGCTGCGGGCCATCCTGTCCGACTATATCGTGCGCGTTCGGCCCCGCCAGGTGCCCGAGGGCACGCCCTGGCTCTTTGCTACCCGCGAGGGCAAACCCCTGACGACCGAGGGGCTCTACCGCCTGGTCAAGCGCTGCCTGACCCGTGCCGGCATCCAGAAGAGGCAGATGGGCCCACACCTGCTGCGGCGGACCTTCGCCTCGCTCCTGCGCGCGGCCGGCTCGTCCAAGACCGACATCGCCGAACTGCTGGGCCACACGCCCTCGACCGGAACCAAGGTGGTGGACCAATCCTACCTCTCCGCCGAGGCCAACGAGCAGGCCCTGCAGGCGACGCCGGACCCCCTGGCCGGCCTGTACGCAGGGCACGGGCGTCTGGGGAGGTAAGAGCGTGAAGTCCGTAGCCCTGCCTGGAGGAACAGATCGCCAATCCTCTCTTTCCCTCCGCCAAGACGGGCCGGGGGAAGAAGAGGGACTTGCCAGGAACCCCCTTTTCTGGGGAGGGCTATCCCAACCCCAGCCGGTCCACCGGACCGCACTGCCGATGCTGGGCCTGGATGTCGTTGTCGTTCAGGTTGCAGTACATGCGCGTGACGACCAGGCTGGTGTGCCCCAGGATGCGTTGCAGGGTAAAGACATCGCCGCCGTTGCGCAAGAAAGCGACAGCAAAGGTATGCCTGAACGTATGCGGACTGCAACGCACCCCCGTGATGCTGGCCTGCCTGCCCCGGTTGACAACCATCCGGTATACCCCCTCCGGCTTCATCGGCGTGCCGTCATGGTTGAGAAAGACCGCCTCGATCCCGGGGTGTTTTGGCTCGGGCCGGTAGCGGATGATGTACTGCCACAGCGCCTTGCGCACCTTGCTGCCCCGCGGCACCAGCCGTTCCTTGGCCCCCTTGCCCCGCACGCGCACATAGCCGTCCTCCAGGTGCAGGTCGCCGATCCTCAGACCGGTCAGTTCCGAAAGGCGCATCCCGGTATCCAGCAGGAGCAGGAGGATGGTGCGGTCACGGAACCCGTTGCGCCGCCGCCGGTCGGGGACGGCCAGCAGCCGGCGGATCTGTTCCTCGTCAAAGGTGGGCACAACGTTCTGCGGCGCCTTGGGACGATGGATCCGGGCACAGGGGTCTTTCTCGATGTATTCCTCGCTCATCAGCCAGGTGAAAAAGGCCCGCACGGCGCGGAAGTAGCCCCGGACGGTGTGGGGCGAGAGGAGCTCCCTTTGCGGGTGCCGGTGCGGGTTCAGTTCGCCCAGGTGGACCTCGTCGCGCATGTGCACAAGGAAGGCACGGATGTGGTCGGCGGTGATCTGGGCAGGGTCGTCCACCTGGAACTGGCGGCGCAGGTAGTCACGGAAGATGCGCAGCTTGTGTTCGTACCAGATGACGGTACGGGGGCTCTTGGCTTCGGCAATGCAGTGCAGCCGAAAGCCGGCCAGGTAGAGGTCCATCGGACTGTCTCTTCGCATGGTCTGTCCTCCTTCAGGATACTCCAAACGGGCCGAGTCCTCAGGACAGACAGAGCAGGGCATAGTCCGCAAGTCCGCAGACAAAGAGGGGCTTTTTTCGGGGCAGTGTATCGAATTTCAGGGGCAACCAGTTCCTGGATAGTGCGAAATAGTGGCTACATTCACGTTCCCTTTCCCATATCCTGTGCCGAAGGGGGGATTCGAACCCCCACGGGGTTACCCCCAGCGGATTTTAAGTCCGCGGCGTCTGCCGGTTCCGCCACTTCGGCGCTGAACAACGTTCGAACGCTCAAACGTTCGAACGTACGGACGTCCTCATAAAGAACCTTGGGGAGACCATCTCGGTCCCCCCAGGGGTGCGAGGAGCGGAAGACGGGATTCGAACCCGCGACCATCTGCTTGGCAAGCAGACGCTCTACCAGGCTGAGCTACTTCCGCTTGGCATGCCGCAGGTCGGAATCGAACCGACGACCCCATGATTTTCAGTCATGTGCTCTACCAACTGAGCTACCGCGGCCCGATGGGCGATACAGGGCTCGAACCTGTGAACCTCCTCGGTGTAAGCGAGGCGCTCTCCCAACTGAGCTAATCGCCCGCGTCCGAAACGAGCGGCCGGCCCTGGTTCGCCTCATCCGCAGTGCCGAAGGCGGGATTTGAACCCGCACGAGGAGAACTTCCTCACTAGGCCCTCAACCTAGCGCGTCTGCCAGTTCCGCCACCTCGGCCTGCCACTTCTATTATAGCGGGACACCCGCCTCTTGTCAACTACAAGCGGAGAGGGCGGGATTCGAACCCGCGGGGCGCTCATCACGCCCACACGCTTTCCAAGCGTGCGCACTCGGCCATCTATGCGACCTCTCCCAACAGGCGGAGAGGGTGGGATTCGAACCCACGGAGCAGCTTGCACTGCTCACGGCTTTTCGAGAGCCGCACCATCAACCACTCGGACACCTCTCCAACTTTAATTATAGCACACCCTCCGCGCGCCCGCAAACTCACTTCCCCGAGCGGCGGGGGTTGACGATTGGGCACATTTTTGGTATAATGTTGTTTAGAAGAGCCCAAAAGGCGCAACTTCATGTCGGAAATCGACAACCTTGACCGAGAGATCGTCAACCTCCTGATGGACGATGGGCGCCTGCCCTGCGCCAAGATCGCCCGCACGCTGGGTGTATCTGAGCGCGTCGTCCGCTATCGCATCGGGCGCATGCTCCGCAACCGAATCATCCGCGTTTGTGCCATTGCCAACCCCAAGGTGCTCGGCTTCCCGGTCACGGCGGATGTCTTCCTCGAGGTCGAACCCGGTCGCATCCCCGAAGTGGCACGCCACATGGCCCAGTACGAGTGCGTGACCTATGTCGCCTGCTCGACCGGCGACCGGGACATCAGCATCCAGGTGGTCGCCCGGGATAACGCCGAGCTCTACCACTTTGTCGCGGAGGTGGTGGGTAAGGTCCCCGGGGTGCGCCGGACAACGACCATCCTCGTCCCCGTGATCCTCAAGGACGTCTACGACTGGCGCATCCCCTCCCTGGTCCCGCAAGAAGAGAAAGGAGGTGCGCACTGATCGGAGAGCCGCGGTAGAGAACGGTGCCAGAAGTTGAGCCGTCCATAGGAGGAGAAGATGGCAGAACAGAAGGTATTCGCCCGCCGGGCTAGCGGCCTGGTCCGGGGGCTGTCCCTCATCGATGCCTTCGGCGTGGGCTTCATGAACCAGGGCCTGACGCCCTCCATGTGGGTGATGATCAGCTTCGGGCTGTCCGTCTATACTGGCGGCAACCTGATCCTGGCGACCATCCTCTCGGTCATCCTCTGTGGCATCGGCTATTCCCTGGTCTGGGGGATCCTGGGCGGTAGCATGCCGCGCAGCGGCGGCGAGTACATCTACAACTCGCGCATCCTGAGCCCCCTCATTGGCATCGCCGAGAGTTTCGGTAATGCCTTCGTCATGGTGATGTGGATCTACGTCCTGGCCCCCTACACCGTCGATCCCGGCCTCGTGATGGTCTTCCAGTTCCTGGGCATGGACAACGTCGTCTCCTTCCTGCAGACCCAGGGGGGCATGATCCTGGTGGCCAGCCTGGTGAACGTCATCGGCATGCTCTTTGTGATCTTCGGGGTGAAGGTGTTCGCCACCGCGCAGAAGGTCTTCATGGCGTTGGGCATCCTCGGAACCACGGTGATCCTGCTCGTCTTTACCTTCACCTCGGCCGGCGGCTTCCGGAACGCCTGGAATAGCTGGGTGGAAAAACAGCCTGTGGCCGAAGCCGATTTCAGCAACATCGCCGAGGAAGCCGGCGTGGACATGGCCGACGATGAAGCGGTCACCTACTACCTGACCACGCAGCTTTTGGGACGGGTGACCGCAACGGATATCGTCGATACCGAGACCAACCAGGTGGTCATCCCCGCGGGGAAGGAGATCACAGAAGACGACATCGCTGCCCTGGCCCAGCTGCGCACCGACACCGGACTGCGTGTGGGCACCGTGAGGGTCAACTCCCTCGACTACGATGCCTTCCTACGGGTGGCCGGCATGGTCATGGAGAAGGCCGATGGCAAGGTCCTCCATAAGACCTGGAACTGGTTCGATACCCTGGGGGTGATGGTTGCGGGCTCCTGGCTCTTTGCTTACGGCTACTTCATCACCTTCATCGCCGGCGAGGTGAAGCGCCCGGACCGGAGCATCATCCTCGGTAACCTCTTCGCGATCCTCGTCCCTGGCTTCTTCATGCTCTGGCTGGCCATCGTGCTCTACCGCACCGTGGGCTTCCAGTTCCTTACGGCCACCGCCTACGTGGACGAGTGGCTGGGTGGCTCGTTCCTGGGCTGCGTCCTTCCCTGGAGCACGCACTTTGTCGGGCTGGCTGCGGCGATCAACCAGCACCCCCTCATCCTGGTCCTGATGGGCGCTTCCTTCGGGCTCTTCAGCCTGTGGTGGGTCACCCTTTCCTACCTGGCGTTCCCGCGCATCCTCTTCGCCTGGGGTATGGACCGCATGGGCCCGCGCTGGTTCACCGACGTCCACCCACGGTGGGCCACGCCCGTATGGAACTACCTGGTCTGCTTCGTCCTCGCGGAAATCGGCATCGTCCTCTACACAATCATCCAGGAGGAGATGAGCGGCCTTTCGGTCACTGGCCTGGAGATCGTGTCGGTGTTCGGCGTGACCGCGGTCTCCGCGCTGGTCTTCCCGTTCGTGAAGAAGGTGCGGCATATTTGGGAAGCCTCGCCCTACAGGCGCTGGAAGATCTTCGGGATCCCTGCGGTCACCATCGGCGCGATCGTCGACCTGATCTACCTCGTCATCCTCTTCATCGGCTTCTTCTTCATGCCGGGGAAAGAAGAGATGACGACGGCCTCGGGCGTCCTGTACATCGTGGTCTGGGGCTTGGGGATCGCCTGGTACTTCTTCTGGAAATGGTGGAACCGCCGGGTATCCGGCATCGACGTCAGCCTGGCCTATAGCGAGCTACCACCCGAGTAGGCAACGTCCTGTCCCGAGCTACCCCTCCCCTGCCTCTACGGCAGGGGAGGGGTAGGACGGAGGAAACCGATGAAGCTCTTTTTCGTCACCGACATCCACGGCTCGAATGTCTGCTTCCGTAAGTTCCTGAACGCGTTGAAGGTCTACCAGGTCGACGTGGCCGTCCTGCTGGGGGATCTGACCGGCAAGATGCTTATCCCTTTGATCGAAAAGCCTGGTGGGGGATGGGAAACGAACTTCATGGGATTTCCCACTCAGGCGGAGACGACGGAGGAACTGGAAAAGCTGAAGAAGACGATCGAGATGGTCGGATACTATTGGTACCACCTCACCCCCGACCAGTTCCAGGCGTTCAAAGCGGACCCCCAGGCGCTTGAGGAGCTCTTCAGGCGCCTGGTGCTCGAGCGCCTGCGCGAATGGATCGCGCTGGCCGACGAACGCCTGGCAGGAAGCGATGTGCAGGTCTTTATGGCTCCGGGGAACGACGACTACCTGGAAGTCGATGACGTGCTCAACTCCTCGCGCACCATTGTCAACTGCAACGATCGCGTGGTGCAAATCGGCGAGTACGAGATGGCCACTTTCGCCTGGACGAACCCCACGCCCTGGAACACCCCCAGGGAAAAGCCGGACGAGGAGCTCGAGCCGATGCTTGAAGCGCTGATCGGGCAGATCCGCAACATGTCCACAGCCATCTTCAATTTCCACGCGCCCCCGTACAACTCTTCCCTGGACCTCGCGCCGGCGCTCACGGCGGATCTGGTGCAGGCGGCCGACCGCAAGATCCCTGTAGGCAGCAAGGCCGTCGCCCATATGATCCAGAAATACCAGCCTTTGCTTGGCCTCCATGGCCACATCCACGAATCGCGCGGCATCCACAAGATGGGCCGCACGACCGTCGTCAACCCCGGCAGCGAGTATTCGGAGGGCATCCTGAGAGGCGTGCTCTTGATCCTCCACAAGGGCAAGCTGAAGGACTATATCTTCACCTCCGGTTAGCGCCGGCGAGGAGAGAAACGATGGGCGAGCGTCGCTTTCGCCTCCCCAAGGACATCCCGCTCGAGGAGTACCCCAAGCCCGAAGTATTCCTGGAGGAGGCGCGTCGGCTGACGGAGGAAGCGCAGAAGCAGGGCCTCATCCTTCGGGTGATGGGCCCGATCGCGCTGCACTTCCATTTCCCGGAGTACGTCGAGCTCTACCGCCGTATGGAGCGGCTGGGGGAGCGCGTCTTTACGGACATCGATTTCGCGGCCTATGGGAAACACCGGGGCAAACTGGTCTCCTTCTTCCGGGCCCAGGGCTACGACTACGACCGGCGGACGATGCTCCTGTTTGGCCAGGACCGCCACATCTACTTCGGCGAGCGCATCCCGATGGTCGATGTCTTCTTCGATCGGCTGCGCATGAACCATACGATCGACTACCGCGGTCGTCTCGAGATCCATCCTTACTGTGTCTCGCTGACGGATCTCCTGCTGCAGAAACTGCAAATCGTGCAGATCAACGATAAGGACCTGAAAGACTGTATGCTCCTCTTGCTCGCCGCCCCGGTAGGCGAGGAGGAAGGAGCGATCAACGCCCCCTACATCGCCCGCCTCCTTGCAGATGACTGGGGCTTCTGGTACACCGCTACGACCAACCTGGCCCGCGTCAAGGAAGCCCTGGCGAACGTGGCTGCCCTCACCCCCGAGCACCGGGACATGATCGCCGAAAAGGCCGATCGCCTGCTCCAGGTGATCGAGGCAGCCCCCAAGACGGGCAAGTGGAAATCCAGGGCCCGCATCGGCACCCGCAAGCCCTGGTACAACGAAGTCTCGGACTGGGCGTGAGCCGCACCGGTCGGCCACAAGCGGCCGGCCTTCGCTTTTCCTTTGAACCGGTACGAAAGGAGGAGCGCGATGACCGAGAAGCGCTGTTACGCGGGCAAGGTCCTGCGTGTGGACCTCACCTCCGCCAAGATCACGACCGAGCCGCTCAACGAACAATGGGCCCACGATTTCATCGGCGGTAAGGGGATGGTCTTCCGTTACCTCTATGAGGAGCTTGCTCCGGGCACCGATCCCCTCTCTCCGGCCAACATCGTGGTCATCTTCCCCGGAGCGTTGGCCGGCACGATCGTGGCCACGACCGCCCGCACCTGTGTGGGCACCCGCTCCCCGCTCACCGGCACCATCCTCGATTCGTACGTTGGCGGGGGATTCGGGGCAATGCTGAAATACGCCGGCTGGGACGGCATCGTCATCACAGGGCAGTCGCCCAGGCCCGTGTACCTCTTCATCGAGGACAACCGGGTGGAGCTGCGCGATGCCTCCGCAGTCTGGGGCAAACCGATCTGGGACACCGAGAACTGGCTGGAGGAACAGGCCGGCCCCGGGCGCATCGTCACCCTGACCGCTGGACCGGCGGGTGAGAACCTGGTTCCCTTCGCCTGCCTGACCTCCGAGGGCTATCGCCAGTGCGGCCGCGGGGGCCTCGGGGCGGTCTTTGGCAGCAAGCGGCTGAAGGCCATCGCCGTTCGCGGCACCGGGGCGGTCCAGGTGCCCGACATGGCCGCTTTTATGGCGCTCTACAAAGAGATCATGCGGGAACACCTCCTTACGGACGCCAACCTCTGGGCCTTTCAGGAGGGAACCCCCTCGATCGTGGACCCGGCGAATACCGCCGGCCTTTTCCCCACCCGCGGCTTTACCCAGGGGGAATTCGACGGGAAGGACGGCATCAACAGCGCCGCGATCCAGGCGGCCTTGGTGCGGCGACGTGCCTGCACGAACTGCCCCCTGGCGTGCGGACGCTTCACCCGCAGCCGCAGGGGGGAGGTCGTGGAGGGGCCGGAGTACGAGACCATCGGGCTCGGCGGAGGCAACTGCGGCATCGGCGACCTGGACGCCCTGATCTCCTTCAACCGCCTGTGCGACAACCTTGGCCTCGATACCATCTCCACCGGGAACGTCATCGGACTGGCTATGACGATGACCGAGGAGGGCATCCACGATTTCGGCCTGCACTACGGCGATGCCGAGGCCTACCTACAGGCAGTCGAAGAGATCGCCTACCGCCGAGGTATTGGGGCAGACCTCTCGCACGGCGCGCGGTGGGTCGCACGCAAGTACGGCGGCGAGGGGGTCGTGCTCGAGATCAAGGGGCTGGAGTTCCCCGCCTATGACCCGCGGGGTGCCTTCGGCATGGGGCTGGCCTATGCCACCAGCGAACGCGGCGCCTGCCACCTGCGCTCTTTTGTCGTGGGCACCGAGGCGCTCTACAGCACCCTGAATCCCGATTCCTTCGAGGGAAAGCCCGCGCTGGTAATTGCCGATCAGAACCTGAACTCGATCAAGTGGTGCGGGATCTTCTGCGACTTCTGGGCGATTACCGCGGAAGACATCGCCGCCCTCCTTTCCGCTGGGACCGGCCGGCCGATGACCGCCGAGGAAGCCCTTCGGATCGGCGAGCGCATCTGGAACCTGGGCCGCCTCTTCAACCTGCGCGAGGGGTTCGGGCGTAAGGACGACATGCCGCCTCCGGCACTTTTCGAGCGTCCGTTGCGCAACGGCGTTGCGGCTGGCAAGACCTACACGCGCGAGGGCTACGAAGCCGCGCTCGACGAATACTACGCCCTGCGTGGCTGGACGCGCGATGGCGTGCCCACGCCGGAAACGCTGGAAGCGCTCGGCCTGAGCGAGCTCGTTCGCTGAAGGAGGGACTCCCATGCTCAAGTTCCACCAGAAGCTATGCACCGGATGCCACCTGTGCGAACTGGCCTGCGCGGCTGCCCACTTCGGCGAGTTTGCCCCTACTCGCGCGCGCATTCGGGCGACGGTCCGCCCGCAGGAGGGCGACTGCCGCGTGATGGCCTGTTTCTCCTGCCCGGAGGCTCCCTGTATCTCTGCCTGCCCGGTGGGCGCGATCACCCGCCCGGGCCGCGGACAGCCGCTCTCCATCGACCCGCAAAAGTGCAACGGCTGCCGGGCCTGTGTCCCGGCCTGCCCTTACGGGGCGATGTACTTCGACGAGCGGACATCTTACGCCCTCGCCTGTGACCTGTGCGGCGGCGACCCGGAGTGTGTCCAGTTCTGCTATCCGCAGGCGATCACCTACGCCGAAGCCTGAGCCGCTGCGCGCAGGGGGAGATGGGCATGCCACAACGGATCGCGGTTCCCGCCACGCTCATCCTGAAGAACGCCCGCGTCTGGACCGTCGATCCACGCCTTCCGCAAGCCCAGGCGGTGGCCATCCGGGGAAACACCGTTGCGGCGGTTGGCCGCGATGAGGAGATGGAGCCGCTGATCGGGCCGGGTACGCGGGTGCTCGATCTGCGCGGACAGCTCCTCTTGCCCGGCTTTCACGATGCCCACACGCACTGGGTCTGGGCCCTGTTGCGAGAATGGGGCGGCTTTTCCCTCTACGGCGTGCGCACTGTGCCCGAGGCTCAGCGGATCGTCGCCGCCTTCGCCCGGGAACACCCCGATGCCGACTGGCTCCTTGGGAGCCGCTGGGATGCCAACCGCTTCCAGGGTGGACACTGGCCCACACGGGCGGACTTGGATGCGGTGGTGCCCGACCGACCGGTGGCGATCCGGGATCTGGACGGCCATTCGGCCTGGGTGAACAGCGCCGCACTCCGGCGCCTCGGCTACCACAGGGATGCCCCGGATCCGCCCGGAGGCAGGATCGTGCGGGATGCCGATGGTGAACCCACAGGGATCCTGCTGGAAAACGCCCACGAGGCGCTGCCCTCGCCGCCGGTCCCGCCTCCGGAGCGGTTCCGTGCCCTCCTGCGGGAGGGCGCAGCGGCGCTGAACCGCCTCGGCCTCACCAGCCTGTGCAACAACGGTCTCCCACCGGGCGGGTTCGAGGAGATCGTGCGCCTGGCGGAAGAGGGCGGCCTGACCGTGCGCTTGAGCGAGTGGCCTTCCCTGGAGGCGCTCGAGGAGGCCCAGGCGATGCGCCGGCGCGTGCGCGAGAGCGAACACGTGCGCGTCGTGGGGCTGAAGGCCATGCTCGACGGTGTGTTCAGTGCTCACACGGCCTGGATGCTCGAGCCCTACGCCGACGCCCCGGGAAACACAGGGTTCCCGCTGATCGATCCGGAGACGCTCTTCCTGCAGGCGTTGCGCGCGGATGCGGCCGGGTTCCAGGTGATCCTCCACACCATCGGGGACCGGGCGGTGCGCGAGGCGCTGAACCTCCTGGCGCGCGTTCAGGAGCGTAACGGCCGCCGCGATAGCCGCCATCGGCTGGAGCACATCGAACGCGCCCATCCGGACGACCTTCCCCGGTTCGCCCGGATGGGCGTCATCGCTTCCATGATGCCTCAGCACGCGACATCCCACGTGGAGGACTATGTCCGAAGCCGCCTGGGAGAAGCCCGGAGTGCGACCGCCTACCCGTGGCGCGCGCTCCTCGAGCAGGGTGCGCACCTCTGTTTCGGAAGCGACTGGCCGGCCATCGACCTTGTGGCGCCGAACCCTCTGGAGCAGCTCTACGTGGCGGTCACGCGGGCGACAGGGCCGGACCACCGAGGGGCTCCCTGGCACGCAGAGCAGGCCCTCTCCGCTGCCGAAGCCATCCGCTGCTACACGCTGGAAGGGGCCTACGCAGAGTTCACGGAAGATCGCAAAGGTTCGATCACGCCTGGGAAGCTGGCCGACCTCTGCGTCTTGTCACAAGATATCCTAGAACCTCCGCCGGAGCGGATCCTGGAGGCTGAGGTGACGCTGACGGTGTTCGATGGGGAGGTGGTGTATCGTAAGGAATAGTTGGAAGCGTTCCTTGAGCTCTTTGGAGGTGGGGCCATGCGAAAGCGAGTCATCTGGGTGTGGGTTGCGCTTTTCACCTTGTTGATCCCTCTGTTGGGCAGCTGTGGGCCGGCCTCCCCCGGCGCCACCCCTGCCCCAACCGCGGCTGGAGGCGCCACCGCAGCCCCTACCGGGGTGCCACTGGGGCGAGACCCGAAGACGCTTGTCGTAGCCATTTACAGCAACCCTTCCGACTTTGACCCGGCGAGCAACAACGAGCAGCTGGGGAACATGGTCCTGGTGGCCACCAACGAGGGCCTGGTCCGGGTCAAGGCGGACAACATCGAGGAGTTCGAACCCCAGCTGGCGGAGCGGTGGGAACACAACGCCGACTATACCGTCTGGACCTTTTACCTGCGTAAGAACGCCAAGTTCCACGACGGAACCCCGGTGAACGCTCAGGCGGTTAAATTCTCCTTCACCCGGCTGGTCAAAGCCGGCCTGGGGATGAGCTACATCCTGGCCCAGTTCCTCGAGGATCCCGATTCGCAGATCGTGGTGAAGGACGACTACACGGTCGAGTTCCGCTTCGAGCAACCGACGCCGCTTTTCATCAAGGCGCTCTCCTCTGGGTACGGCGCCTTTGTCATCAGCCCCAGTGCCGTACAGGCGCACGAGAAGAACGGCGACATGGCCCACGAGTGGCTGCAGACGCACGAGGCCGGAAGCGGGGCCTACATGCTCACCGAGTACAGCCCGAACCAGCAGGTCGTCCTCACCCGCTTCGACGACTGGTGGGGCTGGGAGCAGTACCCGGGCTTTCGCTTCGACAAGATCGTGCTCCAGATCGTCCCCGAGATGGCGTCACGGCGTAGCCTGATCGAGAAGGGGGACGTGGACATCGCCCTCGACTTTAGCCCAGAGGACCTCGACGCGCTGGCCAAGAACCCGGACATCGTGGTTCATCGCTCGGAGACGCTCGCCGTGCGCTACATCGTCCTGGGGCAGTACGGGCCGCTGGCCGATCCCCGCGTCCGCCAGGCGATCGCCTACGCCTTCGACTACGAGGGGTATGTGAACAACGTGCTCAAAGGGACGGCTCAACGGGCGCGTGGACCGTTCCCGCACAAACTCCAGTGCTGGGACCCGGACGTCTTTGTCTATCCCACGGACCTGGAAAAGGCCAAGCAGCTGCTCCAGGAGGCCGGCGTGCAGCCTGGGCTGGAGTTGCGCTTCATGTGCGAGGAGATGGGCTGGCCGGTTCAGGTTGCCCAGATCCTCCAGGCGCAGCTGGCTCAGCTCGGCATCAACCTGAAGATCGAGCAGCGCGACACGAGCACCTACTCGGGGATTTTCTACGGGGATGTGCAATGGCCTGAGCGACCCGAACTGATGGCCTGGGGTTGGTGGCCGGATTATAACGACCCCACAGACTATGCCTGGCCGCTGTTTCACTCCCAGGCCGCCGGTTCCGCCGGCGCGAACGCCGGCTTTTACAAGAACGCCCGTGTGGATGAAATCCTCGACACGGCACCCAGCATCACCGACACGGAGAAGCTGTGTGCCCTCTATAAGGAGTTCCAGGATATCGTCGTTCGCCAGGACCCGGCCTGGATCCCGCTGGTAGAGCGGCCCGATGTCCGGGTGTTGCGCAAGGACATCGGCGGTTTCCAAGCGAACCCGCTCTACGTGGAGACGTTCGACTTCTTCCGGCTTTACCGCATCGGCTACTGAATCCGGTGCATAGCGGCTGGTCTTTTGGCCCGTGGGAGCTGCCCGGCCGGCTCCCACGGGCCCGGAGGCAACGGTGGGACGGCTCCTGCTCAGACGATTCTCCATGGTCGTGCCCGTGCTCTTGGGGATCCTGCTGTTGACCTTCTTCCTGTCCAGGGTCATCCCGGCGGATCCGGCCCGGTTGATCGCCGGCCCGCGCGCCTCTGCCGAGGGGGTGGAGAAGGTCCGGCGGGCCTACGGGCTCGATCAGCCGCTCTGGAAACAGTTCCTGAATTACGTCGTCCGGCTGGTGCGTTTGGACTTTGGGGAATCGTTCACGTCCCGTCGGCCAGTGGCGCAGGATCTCGCCGAATTCCTTCCCGCCACGGCGGAGCTGGCCCTTGCCGCCCTCGCCCTGGCGGTGGTCGGCGGGATCGCGGTGGGCGTGGTGTCCGCGGTCTGGCAGAACAGCCTGGCGGACCAGGCCGGCCGCCTGTTCGCGATCACCGGGCTCTCCATGCCGGCCTTCTGGCTGGCGCTGTTGGGCCAGCTCCTGCTCTACCAGCGGCTGGGCTGGCTGCCTTTCGGGGGACGAATGGATAGCGATGTGCCTGTGCCCCCACGCCTGACCGGGTTCCTGGTCCTGGATAGCCTCCTCTCGGGCCGGTGGGATACGCTGTTGGACGCATTGCATCACCTCGTGCTCCCGGCGTTCGTGCTGGGCCTAGAGCCGCTTGCGGTCCTGGCGCGCATCATGCGCACGAGCATGCTCGAGGTGATGCGGGAGCAATACATCGTCACCGCGCGGGCCAAAGGACTCCACGAGGGCACGGTGATCCTGCGGCACGCCTTGCGCAACGCACTCGTTCCCGTGGTGACGATGATCGGCCTGCAGATCGGCTATATGCTCGGTGGCGCGGTGCTTGTGGAGTCGGTCTTTGCCTGGCCGGGGATCGGCCGCTACTCCGCACGCGCCATCGTCTCGGCCGACTATAACGCGGTGATGGGCGTGACCGTGGTGGTTGCGCTGATCTACCTGGTGACCAACGTCGTGGTCGATCTGGTCTACGCCTGGATCGACCCTCGGATCCGGTACGATTGACTATGGTCCCTTCGAGGATCTCCCCACAACCAGATGCAGCGCAGGTCGGCCGCGCGCTCCGGGCTTCTACGGAAGCCCGGGAGTTGCCCTGGGGATCCCGTTTCTTCCGCCAGGTGCGCGGGTACCTGCGGGGCAGCGTGCTCAACGGGGTGGCGCTGTTCCTAGTTGCCGTGGTGCTCTTTCTCGCCTTCTTTGGTCGCTCCATCGCTCCGCATCCGCCGACAGCGATGGACCTGGCGCAACGTCTGCGTGCCCCTTCGCTCGCCCACCCCTTCGGCACGGACGAATTCGGGCGTGACCTCCTGAGCCGGGTCATCGCCGGGGCGAGCATCTCGATGCGGGCGGCAGCGACCGTACTTGTGTTGGCTTCGGGCGTGGGCTTTGTCGTCGGGTGTTCGGCTGGCCTGCTCGGGGGTTGGGTCGACGAGATCCTGATGCGCGTGACCGACCTCTTCCTGGCTTTCCCGGCGCTGGTGCTGGCCATCGCCGTGGCAGCTACCTTGGGCCCCAGCCTCACGAACACGATGATCGCGTTGAGCACCGTTTACTGGCCATGGTATGCGCGCCTGATCCGCGGCCAGGTGCTCAGCCTGCGCGAGCGGGACTACATCCTGGCTGCACGGTGCATCGGGGCGAGCACGGCGCGGATCGTCTGGCGGCACCTCTTGCCGAACGTGTTGCCGATCCTGATTACCCAGCTCACGCTCGATGTCGGTTACGTGGTCCTCTCCACGGCCGGCCTGAGCTTCCTCGGCCTGGGCGCACAGCCACCGACACCGGAGTGGGGCGCGATGATCATGACGGGTCGGGGCTATATGCGCGAATCGTGGTGGTACACCACCTTCCCGGGCCTGGCCCTCGCCTGGACGGTGCTCGGCTTTAACCTTCTGGGCGACGGCCTGCGCGACTTTCTGGATCCGCGGCTGCGGGAGCTCTGACTCCCGTGACAGGAGCACAGAAAAAAGGAGGTTCCTGCAATGGCGCAAGAACTGGACAAGGCCCTATCCTACGCCGAACGGTGGGTCGGCCTCCTCCACCGGCCGACGGTCTCGGAAAGCGAGGCCAAGGAGATCATCGAAGAGAGCAAGACCAACTTTGCCGAACACTTTAACCGCGGGTGGCTGGAGTATCGCAAGTCGGTCACCGAGGCGGGTGACTGGGCAGCCACCGAGTGGACTGGGTCTGGGGCGATCTTCCGCGATATCCTGGGCCGCGAATACATCGACTGCCTGGGCGGTTATGGTCTCCTGGACCTCGGCTGGTCTCATCCGGAGGTGGTCGAGGCGGTCCGGGCACAGCTCACCTACCGCACGCCGATGCCCAGCCAGGAGCTGATCGACCCACTGCGCGGCGTCCTCGCGCGCCTCATGGCGCTCATTACCCCTGGCGACATCCAGTACAGCTTCTTTGCCGCCAGCGGCACGGAGGCGGTCGAGGGAGCCATCAAGCTGGCCAAGATGTACACCCGCCGCGACGGCTTTATCGTCGCGGTGAAGGCGTTCCACGGCAAGACGATGGGGTCACTCAGCATGCTCGGCAAGGCGGACTACCGGCAACCGGTGGGCACGCTCTACGGCGGGCCGGTCTATCACGTCCCCTTCGGTGATGCGGACGCGGTGGAACGTCAGCTGGAGATCTGCCGCGCCGTGGGCATCGGGATCGCCGCGGTGATGATGGAGCCGATCCAGGGCGAGGCCGGCGCGATCGTTCCTCCGGACGATTTTTGGCCGCGGCTGCGGGAGCTTACCCGGCACTACGGTGTCCTGCTGATCGCCGACGAAGTGCAAACAGGCATGGGCCGTACCGGGAAGCTGTGGGGCGTGGAACACTGGGGCGTGGAACCGGACATCCTGGCGGCGGCCAAGTCGCTTGGGGGTGGCGTGATGCCGGTGAGCGCTTTCTGCTCCACAGCGGAGATCTGGCAGGTCATGATGGAGCCGAACCCCTTTATCCACACCACGACGACCGGGGGCGGTCCGCTCGCGTGCAGCGCGGCCATTGCTGCGATCCACGTGACCCTGCGGGATCGCCTCTGGGAGCAGGCGGCGGCCAAGGGCGCCTATGTGATGCCCAAGCTCAAAGAACTGGCACAGCGCTACTCGGACATCTTCGACCCTGCCTATGGAGGCGACGGGATTACCGGAAAGGGGCTCCTCATCGGGATGCACTTCCGCGATGCAGCCATAGGGTACCGGGTGGCGGCCGGCCTCTTCAAGCGGGGCGTCCTGGTGGCGGGGACCCTCACCAGTGCCCACACCATCCGCATCGAGCCCCCGCTCGTGATCACTTACGAGCAGCTGGATACGGTGCTCGACCGGCTGGCCGATACGCTGACAGAAGTCCAGCGCAGCCTGTAGGAGGGGTGGCGATGCGCCACTTTATCGACATCCAGGATTATACCGCCCGGGAGCTCGAGGACCTTCTGGAGCTGATCCGGGTGCTGAAGGAGGCGACCAAGGCGCGGGCCCTACCGCCGCTCCTGGCTGGCGCTTCCCTGGGGATGATCTTCGAGGAACCCTCCACCCGCACCCGGGTCTCTTTCGAGGTTGCGATGACCAAGCTGGGCGGGCATGCGCTCTACCTGCGCCCGGGAGAGATCCATATGGGGGTGCGGGAGACGATCGCGGACACCGCCCGGGTGCTTTCCCGGATGGTGGACGGGATCGAGGCGCGTCTCTTGAAGCACAGCGCGATCCTGGAGCTTGCCCGCTGGTCGACGGTGCCCGTGATCAACGGCCTGACGGACGTCCAGCACCCCACTCAGGTGCTCTGCGATGTCTTCACGATGATGGAGCACCTGCCGCCCGGGAAAACGTTACGGGACATCCGGGTGACCTTCGTCGGGGATGCGACGAACGTCTGCAACTCGCTCGTGCAGATCTGTTCCCGCCTGGGCATCTCCTTCACGCACGCTGCGCCGGCGCGCTATCAGCTCACGCCGGAGTATCGGGCCATGGCCGAGGCAAACTGCCGCGAAAGCGGGGCAATGCTCCGCATCACCGAGGACGTCGAGGAAGCGGTCGCTGATGCCGACTTTATCTACACCGATCTCTGGTGGTGGGTGGATCAGGAGCACGAGAAGGAGGAGCGCGTCGCTGCCTTCAAGCCGCGCTACCAGGTGACGGCCGACCTCCTGGCTCGGGCGCCCGCCCACGTCAAGTTCATGCACTGTCTTCCAGCCTCTCGGGGCGTAGAGGTCACAGACGACGTGATGGACGGGCCGCATTCCATCGTCTTCGATCAGGCGGAAAACCGCCTGCATACCGAGATCGCCCTGTTGGTCTACTGTCTCCGTCCGCAGCTCCAGTTCCCCAGCGTCAGCCTGGCCACGCGGCAGCAGGCGCGGGTGTACGAGGTGCTGCGGGAGCGCTTCGGGATCGAGTGACTCGAGCGGAGGCGTTCGATGCCTTCGCTTCGTGCGGCGGCAATTCAGTTCGAGCCGCGGCGGGGCGCCGTGGAGGAGAACGTGAACCGCATGGTGGCCCTTTGCGAAGTGGCCGCTTGCGAAGGTTGCCAGCTCATGGTGTTGCCGGAGATGGCCACGTCCGGGTACGTCTTCGGCAGCCGGGAAGAGATCGCGCCGTTTGTAGAGCCGATCCCGGGCCCGTCGACCGATCGGTTGACCCAGCTGGCGGCAGCCCACGGGTGCTGGATCGTTCTCGGGCTTCCCGAGGTCGATCTGGAAACCGGCGCCTTTTACAACAGCGCGGCCCTGATTGGGCCCCGGGGCGTCCTGGGCTGTGTGCGTAAGGTGCACCTGTATCCGGCCGACACCCGCTGGGCCCGGAGCGGCACGCTGGGCTTCCCGGTGTGGGAAACGCCGCTCGGCCGCATCGGCTGCCTGATCTGTATGGATGCGTGCTATCCGGAACCCGCGCGCCTGATGGCCCTGCAGGGAGCGGAGGTCCTTTGCTTCCCGACGAACTGGGTCGACGAGCGCGCTCCGGGTTCGGACTGGTTCACGCGTGCGTTTGAGAACCGTGTCTATTGGATCGCCGCGGATCGCTATGGCGAAGAGGAGGGGGTCCAGTTCAGCGGAGGGAGCTGCGTGATCGGCCCCGACGGCCGGCTTCTGGGTGTCCGGGACGGGGGCGACGGGATCGTCGCCTGCGAGATCGCGCTGCCTCCAGCCGAGGAGGCCTACGGGACAGCGGAAGGCATCCCCTCCCGCCGGCCGGAGCTATACCAGACCTTGCTCCTCTCCCCGCCCTGGTCGCTCGAGCGCTTTCCCCGGCATTTCTGCCATCCCCGCGCGCTGCCGGAGGGCGGGGTCGCCACCGTCGCGGTGTGGCAGATGGGCCGACCTGCGCCGACCCCTGACGAGGCGCGCAGCCGGGCGGAGGAAAGGATCGCGGGGCTGGTATCTCAGCTCGGCCCCTCCGTCGTGCTGATCGTGCTGCCCGAGTTGGCCTTCGTAGCTGACTGGGAGCGTGCGGCCGAGTGGGCCGAGCCGATCCCCGGCCCCACGACCGAGTGGGCTACCCGGCTGTGCCGCAGGTTGGGCGCGTACCTGGTCTTTGGCCTGCCGGAGCGGGATGGTGCGACGCGCTACAACGACGCCGTGCTCTGTGGCCCGGAGGGCATCCTGGCTCGCTATCGCCGGGTTCACCTGAGCCGTCGCGACGAAGCCTGGGCGATGCCCGGGGAACAGGGGCCCGTGGTCTGCGATCTTCCGCTCGGGCGTGTAGGCCTGCTGGTCGGCAGCGAGGCGCTATTGCCCGAGTGGGTACGTGTGTTGGCCCTCCAGGGGGCGGATCTGGTCTGCGCGCCCTCCGCCGTGTCCGGGCCGGGGCCGACCGACCTCCCTCCCACCCGGTTGCCGTTGCCACAAGAAGTGCGCGCTATCCCGGACCAGGCTTACTGGCACCTGTGGCGCGCCCGTGCGGCCGAGAACAACCTCTACCTGGCCTTCGCGAACCGAGGGGAAGCCCCCTTTATGGGATGGAGCGGGGTTTTCGGTCCCCAGCTCATCCCCCGATACGAGGCCCACATCCAAGGACAAGGAGACGGGGTTGCCTGGCTCAACATCGATACGCGTGACTTCTCAAGTGGCCGCCCCAACCCGGTGCGCTACAAGGAGCTCATCCGCTCTCGGCAAGCACACGCATATGAGGCCTTGGTGCTCCCCGGGCTCGACAAAGGAGCGGAGGTGGCGATGGCGCGAAAGAAGCACGTGTAGGAGGAACTTGTACGGCAAAGGAGGCAAACATGGGTGTCCGGAAACTTCACCGAGGGCTGTTGCTGCTCTTGCTGGGCCTGCTCGTCTTGCCCCTATTGGCGTCGTGCGGGCCACAGCAAAAACCGATCCTGATCGGGGCTCCCATTCCGCTGACCGGCCCCTACGCCAGCGACGGCGAGCAGATGCGGATGGCGCTCGAGATGGCCATCGAGGAGAAAAACGCAGCCGGGGGCCTTCTGGGACGGCCGCTGAAGCTCGTTGTGGGGGACGTCGGCGGGCTGGAAGCGGAAAAGATCAAGGCTGTGGGAGAACGCCTCCTGGGCGCGGGGGTGGATGCAATCATCACCGGCTATGACGATGGGGGCGTGGATACCCACACCTTTGGCGGCCGGCAGGTGCCCTACCTGCACTGTAACGCGATGACCCTGTGTACCCAGCCGGTCAAGGAGAATCCCGACTACTGGAACGTCTTCCAGTACTGTGCCAACGAAGTTGCCTATGGCGTGGACGCGGCGGAGAACCTGCTCGAGAAGATCCCCCAGAAGATGGGCTGGACCCCGCCCAACACGCGCATCGCGATCATCAAGGCGGACTATGCCTACAATATCATGGCCGCGGACAGGTTCCGCGATCTCGCCAAGGAAAAAGGGTACGAGATTGCGGTGGACGAAGTGACCCAATTCGGCGTGGTGGAATGGGGGCCGATCCTTTCCAAGATCGAAGCCGCCCAGCCGGCCTACGTGACCTTCTGGAACCTCGACCCGACCGACGCTGCGCGCTTCATGATCCAGTTCCGCCAGCGCTTCGAGCAGACCGGCATCAACGCCCTCGTCTTTATGCAGTACACCCCGGCGATCCCGGAGTTCCTCCAGCTGGCTGGCAAAGCGGCCGAAGGGCTCCTCTGGGTGACCGACGTAGCGACCATCGGCCCCGGGGTGGCCGAGTACGCCGCACGCTGGCAGAAGCGTTTCGGCGAGCCGCCCAAAGCCGTCTACGCCTACGCCACGCGGGACGGCTTCGACATCTGGGTGAAGGCGGTAGAGCAGGCCGGCTGCGTCGATTGCTACAAGAAGGTGGCCGACAACATCCGCTCCATTACCCATCAGGGCTTCTGCGGCACCTACAAGTTCACCCAGGACGACCAATCGGTCATCCCGGCCGAAGATCTGGTTCCGGTCGTCTGGCACCAGATCTGGGAGGGCGAGAGCCGGATCGTCGATCCGCCGCGCTACAAGCAGTTCGACTACCAGATTCCGCCTTGGATCAAGTGATGGTTGGCCCGTGGGCAGGGGCGCGCTCCTGCCCACGGGCAGCCGGTGAGGTCGGCCATGATCCTGGAAACGCGTGGGGTATGCAAGAACTTCGGGAGGCTGGCCGCTCTGGTTCAGGTCAGTTTCGCGGTAGAAGAGGGGGAGATCTTTGGCATCGTGGGGCCCAACGGAGCCGGCAAGTCGACGCTGTTCAACTGCATCGCCGGGTTGTACCGTCCCACGTCCGGCCGGATCTTCTTTGCAGGCCACGAGATCACGGGCCTGGCCCCAGACCAGGTCTGCCGGCGCGGCATCGCCCGCACGTTCCAGATTCCGGCCACGTTCCATTCCTTATCGATCTATGACAACATCCGTGTCGGCGCCACGTTCGGTGCTGGACGGACGGACCATGTGGGCGACATTCTCGACTTCCTGGGGCTTGCACCGCAGGCCCACAACCCGGCGCGGAACCTGGACCTCTACACCACGAAACTGGTGATGCTGGGCGCTGCGTTGGCAACGAACTGCCGGTTGCTCATGCTCGATGAACCCATGGCTGGGCTTTCCTTGGTCGAAATCCAGCGCTTCCTGGAGCTGCTCAGGCGGATCAACGAAGAACGCCACATCACGGTCATCATCATCGAACACCTCCTGGATATCCTGGTGGGAATCGCGCACCGGATGATGGTGCTGCACAACGGGGAGGTCCTTTGTATCGGTAGCCCCCGCGAGGTGACCCGGGACAGCCGGGTGGTGGAAGTCTACCTGGGTAAGCAGGGGGAGGTCCCCCATGCTTGAGCTACGCGATGTCAGTGCTGGATACGGCGACATGCAGGTTTTGCGCCAGGTCTCGTTGCGCGTCGAAGAGGGCGAGGCCGTAGCCCTTTTTGGGCCGAATGGACACGGCAAGAGCACCCTGCTCAAAGTGATCGCTGGGCTTCATCCACCTGCTTCAGGGTCGATCCGGTTTCGTGGGGAGGAAATCTCCGGGTTGCCGGCCCACCAGATCGTCGCCCGTGGGCTGGTGTACATCCCGGAGGAAAGGCACCTGTTCCCGGATATGACGGTGACGGAAAACCTCCGCATGGGGGCATACAACCCGCGTGCGCGCCGCCGCATGAAAGAAAACCTCGACCTGGTGTTCGATATCTTTCCGCGACTCGCCGAGCGGCGCGGGCAGCTTTGTTCAACCCTGAGCGGCGGGGAAAGCCGCATGGTCGCCATTGCACGGGGCTTGATGAGCGCGGCGTCGCTCCTCCTCGTGGACGAGCCGTCCATCGGCTTGGCCCCGGCCCTCAAAGGTGCGGTTTTTGGGGCGATCGGACGGATCAACCGCGAGGCGGGCATCACGGTGCTCATCGTGGAGCAGGAGATCCAGCATGCGCTTCAGCTGTGCCATCGCTACTACTTGTTCAAGAAGGGGCAGGTCCTTTTCGAGCGCTCGGCAAGCCAGGCGGACCTGCAGGAGATCGAACGCGCCTACTTTTAGGCGGGCGTAACGAGGTTCCGTATGGACCGGTTTCTCAATGCACTCGCGAGCGGTGTGATTTCCGGTTCCCTGTACGCCATCATGGCCCTCGGGCTCAGCATCATCTATGGGGTGAGCCGAGTCTTTAACTTTGCCCATGGCGTGGTGGCCCTCATCGGTGGCTACCTGACCTGGATGTTCCTGACACGGCTAGGGCTCGGTTTGTTCCCCAGTATGGTGCTTGCCCTTCTCATCCTTTTCCTGGCGGGCTGGCTGCTTTACCACGCGACCATCCGGGGGCTCCTGCGGAAGCCCAACTGGGAGTTCTCCACCGTGCTCTTCTTGCTCGGGCTGGGGATCCTCCTGGAAAACGTGCTGCTGCAGGTGTTCGGCCCGCGGGTGAAGGCGATCCCGCCTTTTGTGCCCTTCGATCCCACCACCGGGTTGGGCACGCTTCGTGTCGGCCCGGTGATCACCACCTGGCATGATGTTTTGCTGGTGCTCGTCGTGGTTGCGGCAGTGCTTGGGCTCAACGCGTTTCTGAAGTGGAGCTGGACGGGCCAGGCGATGCGGGCCGTGGCCGCCTCGATCCCGGGGGCGCTGGCCGTGGGCATCGACATCCAGCGGGTGTTCGCGCTGACCTTTGCTTTGGCTTTCCTGACTACCGGCTTCAGCGGGGTGCTGTTGGGCACAAAGTACTACATGACCCCCCACGTGGGATGGGAATGGATGGTCAAAGGGTTCGTGATCGTCACCTTCGGCGGGCTCGGCAGCACAACCGGAGCCATCTATGCCGCGGCGATCCTGGGGATCGTGGAGGGGCTGGTGAGCCTGTACCTTGCTCCCATTTGGGTCTGGCCGATCTGGTTTGGCATCTTCCTGATCGTCCTCCTCCTGCGGCCCCAGGGCATCGCAGGCGGCCGGCTGTAGGCGCAAGGAGGCGTAGACGGTGAAGCGCAACCTGAGCTGGCGAGAGGTCGCACTGGTCCTCTTGGGGCTGGGGGTCGTGCTGTACCCGTTCCTCGGCGGGCGCAACAATCCCTATATGTTGCACCTGTTCACCCTGTTCTTCATCTGGGCGATCGTTGCGTCCAACTGGAATCTGCTGATGGGGTATGCGGGTATCAGTTCGCTGGGGAACATCGGCTTCCTGGCCATCGGTGGGTATGTATCCGGCATCCTTTCGAAAACGTTCGGGCTTTCCCCGTGGGTGACGATCCCGATCGGCGGAGCCACCGCGAGCGTGGCAGTGACCCTGCTCCTCGGCCTTCCGGCGCTGCGCCTGAAGGGGATCTACATCGCCCTCTTGACGCTCATCTTTGCCGACTCGTTGCCTTCCGTCCTGACCCAGACGCGTGGCGTCACTGGGGGGGCGATGGGGCTGCACGATATCCCACCGTTCTTCCCCGGCGCGCAAAAGATCCATACCTACTACCTCTGCCTGGCCGCCTTTCTCTTGATCGAGTTCATCCTATATCGCGTGGTGCGTTCCCGGACGGGGCTGGCCTTTGTGGCCCTGCGGGATGCGGAGGCCTTTGCCACGTCGCTGGGGGTCAGTTTCTACCGCGAGCGCTTGAAGGTTTTTGCGCTCTCGTCCTTCCTGACCGGGATTGCCGGAGGGTTTTACGTCCATACCCTGGGCGACATTTCCCCGACCACCCTTGGGATCGAGCCTTTCCTGCTGGCGATCGCCATGATCGAGCTCGGAGGTGTCGGGACCTTCTTCGGGCCGATCCTGGGCTCCGCGATCATCGTCTTTGGCAACGAGTTCCTCCGCGTGGCGGACATTCTGCGCCTGACGCTGCTGGGGGCGATCATCTGCACGATCATCCTCTTCTTCCCGGGTGGGCTGATGCAGCTGCTGGACCGTGCCGAGGCATGGGTCCGGGGGCGCATGCGGAGACGCCCCGAGCCTGCGTAGGAGGTGAGGCATGCGGGTGGTTTACGCTGCGGAACAAGAGCGACACGACCCGCCGTTTCAGCTCCACTTCGGCCAACGCGCCGCGCCGACCGAGGTGCCGGCGCGGACGCGGAGCCTCGTGCGGGCCATCCAGGAAGCGGGACTGGCGGAAATGGTCGAGCCCCGGAGCTACCCCTTGGAGGCGATCACGGCGGTACATTCCCCGGAGTACCTGGAGTTCCTGCGCACGGCCAACACCGTTCCCCTCACGGATGCAGAGTCCCGCGGCCGGCAGGCCGACATCCTTTTCCCGAGTGTCTGGCCCTATTCCGACCAATGGCCCCTGCGCGTCGAAAGCGTGATGGCCCAGATCGGTGTCTTCTGTTTCGACACTTACACACCGATTCTGCCTGGGACCTATGAAGCGTCCCTGGCGGCTGCGGCGTGCGCCCTGACCGGAGCCGATTTGCTCCTCGAGGGCCGCGGAGACGTGCTGGCGGTGTGCCGGCCTCCCGGCCACCACGCGCTGCGGAACAAGTGCGGGGGCTATTGTTACCTGAACAACGCCGCCATAGCCGCTCAGCACCTGTCCCGCTATGGCCCGGTGGCCATCCTAGATGTGGACTATCACCATGGGAACGGGACCCAGAGCATCTTCTACGACACCGACCGGGTGCTCTATGTGTCGATCCACGCCGATCCCCGCCACAACTATCCCTTCTTCAGCGGCTTTGAAGAGGAACGGGGAAGCGGTGAGGGACTCGAATTCAACCTGAACTTCCCCTTGCCCCCGGGGACGACGGACGAAAGGTATGCGGCGACGCTGAGCCTCGCGCTGGAGGCCGTGCACGAGTATCAGCCTCGCTTCCTGATCGTGTCGCTAGGCTTCGATGCTTGTGCGTGCGACCCGATCGGGGACTTTGCCCTCACACCCGGGTTCTATGGTATCATGGCGGCGCGCATCGCGGCGCTGCGGATCCCGACTCTGCTGATTACCGAAGGAGGCTACCACCTGGAGCGTATCGGAGAACTGGCTGTCCGCTTCCTACAAGGCTGGCAAAGCGCTTGAATCACGACAAGGAGGTCCCGATGGCAATCGATATCCAAAAGGCGAAAGCGGCCATGTCGCCCGTCTGGCCGCGCTACACCGAAATCGAGGTCGACCGGGCGGAGGGCATCTACGTCTATGACGTGAGCGGGCGCCGCTACATCGACTTTACCTGTGGCATCGGGGTGACCAACACGGGCCACTGTCACCCGCGGGTGGTGCGCGCTGCCCAGGAGCAGTGTGCGCGCATCATCCACGCTCAGGCGAACATCCTCTACCATCGCCCGATGCTGGAGCTGATCGCCGAGCTGCAACAGATCGTGCCCCCGAGCCTGGATCGGTTCTTCTTCTCCAACAGCGGCGCGGAGGCGGTTGAAGCGGCGATCAAGCTCGCCCGCCACGCCACCGGCCGGCCGAACATCATCGTCTTCCAGGGGTCGTTCCACGGCCGTACGGTGGGGACCATGTCCCTCACCACCTCCAAGACCATCTACCGGCTGCGCTACCAGCCGCTTATGCCCGGGGTCATCGTGGCACCGTACCCTTACGCATACCGCTACGGCTGGTCGCCCGAGGAGACATCCCAGTGGTGCCTGCAGGAGCTGCGGCACCTCTTCTACACCCAGACCGATCCTTCGGAAACCGCGGCCATCCTGATCGAGCCAGTGCTCGGCGAGGGAGGGTATGTGGTGCCGCCACCCTCGTTCCTCCCCGGCGTGCGGGCGATCGCGGACGAGTTCGGGGTGCTCCTGATCACGGACGAGGTGCAGAGCGGCTTCGGACGCACAGGACGGTGGTTCGCCTTCGAGCATTTCCAGGTCGTGCCCGATATCTTGGTGATGGCCAAGGGCCTGGCTTCTGGGTTCCCGCTGAGCGGGATCGCGGCCCGGCACGAGCTCATGGAAAAGTGGGTCCCGGGGACCCACGGGGGAACCTACGGCGGGAACGCGGTGTCGTGCGCGGCCGCGGCCGCGACCATTCAGCTCATGCGCGAAGAGGGGCTGATTGAGAACAGCGCGCGACAAGGGGCCTTCCTGAAGGAACGCCTGCGTGAGATCCAATCCTGTCACCCGCGGATTGGGGACGTGCGCGGCCTGGGGTTGATGGTCGGGACCGAGTTCACTACCCCCGACGGTTCACCGGACAAGCCTACCGCGAAAGCGGTCGTCCATGCGTGCCTGGAGCGGGGGCTGCTCCTCTTGACCTGTGGGCCCTACGACAACACGATCCGGTGGATTCCCCCGCTCATCGTGACCCGTGAGCAGCTCGAGGAGGCGCTCGAGATTTTCGAGCAGGCGCTTACGGAGGTAGGTGCCTGACGGTGAAGCCGGTCATCGTGCGGGCGGCGGAGGCTTCGAAGCGAACCTTCGCTGCCCGCACGTCGTGAGAAGGGCTCCGGGGCTGCGGAGGAGGACGATGACAGCGGCCATCTCGGCTGAGGGGCGTGGGTTTCGACGGGTGCTCAGGACCCTCGACATCGCGCTCTTTACCGTCTGTGCGATCGTCGTGGTCGACACGCTGGCCCCATCGGCGGCCATCGGTCCGGCCACGATCTCCTGGTGGATCATCACGCTGGTGCTCTTTTTCATCCCCTATGGGCTGATCACGGCCGAGCTGGCGACCACCTTCCCACAACAGGGTGGGCTCTACGTGTGGATCCAGCGGGCCTTCGGGGAGCACTGGGCGGCCCGCGCGACCTGGCTCTACTGGGTCAACGTCGCGTTGGGGATGCCGTCGATCTATATCCTGTTTGCGGGCGTGTGTGCGCAGCTCTTTCTGCCGGGCCTGGGACTCTGGCACCAGATCGCGCTGGGCATCGGGCTGAGCTGGATCACGGTCGTGATCGGCATCCTGGCCCTCGAAGTGGGGAAATGGGTGCCCAACCTGGGCGCCGTACTGAAGGCGGCTGTGATGCTCGTGTTGGGGATCGGGTCTTTCTTCTATGCCAGCCGCCACGGGGTGGCCAATGACCTCTCCCTGCGGAACATCCTCCCCTCCTGGGATGCCGGCCTCTTTTTCCTGCCGGTGATCGTCTTCAGCTTTATGGGCTTCGAGGTCAGTTCCAGCGCGGCCGAGGAGATGGTCAACCCCAGGCGCGACGTGCCACGGGCGATCGTTTCTTCGGGCATCCTGATCGCGGCGCTGTACCTGGCCGGGACGGTGGGGATGTTGGTCGCGCTGCCCCTCGAGGATCTTGGCCTCATCGAGGGGATCGTGGACACACTGCGGGCCATCTTCGGTGATTCCGGTATGGGAAGGGCCCTGGTGATTGCGCTGGGCGTAGCCGTGCTCTATACGCTCTTTGCGACCATGGTGACCTGGGCGATGGCTGCCAACCGCAGCGCGGCCGAGGCAGCGGTCGCGGGGGTGCTCCCGCGCATTTTTGGCAAACTCCATCCTGTCCACAAGACCCCCGTCGGGGCCTTGATCCTCACGGGGGCGGTATCGACCGCCGAGTTCCTGCTGTACGGAGTCCTGGCGCGCTCGAACGAGGAGCTCTTCTGGACGCTTTATGCGTTTGCGAGCATCGTTTTCCTCCTCCCCTACCTGGCGTTGTTCCCGGCTTTTCTGGTGTTGCGCCGAAAGGATGCCCACGCCGAGCGGCCATACCGCGTGCCTGGTGGGCTGTTGGGGGCGGTGGGGATGGCACTCCTGGGCGAACTGTTCATGCTCCAGGCGGTCCTCTTTTTTGTGTGGGTACCCGGCCAGCCGGTCGACCCGTCGTTCGCGCTACCCGTGGTGCTGGGAGTATTGGCTACGGGGATCGTCGGCGAGGTGGTGCTCCGGGCGGCCCGGCGAGGCGAGGGCGCGGCCCCCACATGGCTGTGGGCCCTGTTATGCCTCGTTCCGCCGGCCGGCCTGGTAGGCTTTGCCCTGGTCCGAGGCATCCGGCGGGAGCAGCGCCTCGCCGGCCTGGTGCTGGGCACGTTGTGGTTTGGGATCCTGGTCGCAGGGGGCCTGCTGTGGCCCAGCTGGATGGGCGGCGGACTGGTTGGAACGCTGCCCTAGTGCGCAAGGCAGAAGAACGTGGCCGGCCCGGGCGACGCGGCGTGGGAGGGCCCAAGACGGCCGGTGCAGACCCGGGCCGGGTTCGACCGGAGGGGAAACGATGTCGGTGACGCTCCAGAGCACGCCTCGGCAGGACGGGTTCCGGATGCCGGGGGAGTTCGAACCTCACGCCGGGTGTTGGATGCTCTGGCCCGAGCGGCCGGACAACTGGCGTTTGGGGGCCAAGCCGGCCCAGCGGGCATTCGCTGCGGTGGCTACGGCGATTTCTCAGTTCGAAGCGGTAACGGTGGGCGTCTCACGGGAACAGTTCCGCAACGCCCGCCGCCTTCTCCCGCCGAGTATCCGGGTCGTAGAAATGTCCTGCAACGACGCCTGGATGCGCGATTGCGGCCCGACCTTCGTCGTGAACGATCGGGGCGAGGTGCGGGGCATCCACTGGCGTTTCAATGCCTGGGGAGGGCTGCAGGGAGGCCTTTACTTCCCCTGGGACCTGGACGAACAGGTCGCGCAGAAGGTCCTTGAGATCGAACGCCTGGACCGTTACCGGGCCCCGATCATCCTCGAAGGGGGCTCGATCCACGTCGACGGTGAGGGCACGCTGATCACGACGGAGGAGTGCCTGCTGAACCCGAACCGCAACCCCGGCTTGAGCCGGCAAGAGATCGAGGAGGTGCTTCGGCAGTATCTCCACGTGGACGCGATCCTCTGGCTCGGGCGTGGCCTCCGGTTCGATGAGACGAGCGGTCACGTGGACAACCTGTGCTGTTTCGCGCGTCCGGGGGTGGTCGTGTTGGCCTGGACTGATGACCCCTCACACCCCCAGTACGAGGTCACACACGAGGCCTACGAGCGGCTGAGCGCGGCTCGCGACGCCCGCGGACGGCGACTGGAGATCTATCGGGTGCCCCTGCCGGCCTCAGTCTACATCACCAAAGAGGAAAGCGAAGGGGTAGACGCCGTGGAGGGGACGCTACCCCGTCGCGAAGGCGATTGCCTGCCCGCTTCCTACGTCAACTGTTACATCGCCAACGGCGGAGTGGTGGTCCCCACCTTCGACGATCCCCAGGATGCTGTGGCGCTCGAGCGGATGCAGGAGATCTTCGCTGGGCGGGAGGTTGTGGGCGTCCCGGCCCGGGAGATCTTGCTGGGTGGAGGAGGCATCCACTGCATCACCCAGCAGCAACCGCTGGGCATCAAAAAGTGACCCTGGGCAGACTCGAACTGCCAACCTTAGCGTCCGCAGCGCTACGCGCTATCCATTGCGCCACAGGGTCACACATCTATTATAGCACGTTTCCTCAAAAGCGCAACTCGGCCCGTCCCCAGCAGAACGCTCGCTCAGAGGCGGCACCCAGCCCCCGAGAAACCGCGGTTTGTGCCCAGCCATCCATCGGTACTTGACAAAAAAGCAACGCAATTGTACGATTATAACCATCGCAGGGGGTTGGACGTCGGCAAGAGGAGGTCGACATGGCCAGCCTGGGCGAACGGATTCGCGCGTTGCGTCAGGAGCGTAAACTCACGCTGCACGAAGTCTCTGAGGGGGCGGATTTGACCCCGTCCTTCTTGAGCCGGTTGGAACGGGACAAGGTGAATATCTCGGTGGCCAACCTGCGCAAGATCGCCAACTTTTTCGGAGTTCCAATGACATTTTTCTTTTCCAGCGAGGAAGCCCCGCCGGTAGAGATTGCGCGTGCGGCGGAGCAGCGCACCCTGGAAGCTAGCGCGGAGGGGTTGCGCGTACGAAGCCTGCTTCCCCAGGGCGAGTTTCATCCCGATGCATTCGAGGCGGTCGTGGCTCCGCGGGGGGCAAGCAGCCGACGGGCTCCGCGTGAGGGAAGAGCGCTGCTGTACCTTGTGTCGGGACGTTTGCTTTGCTGGGCGGACGGCGAGCGCTACGAGCTGGAGCCGGGCGACGCCCTGTTTTTGCGTGATGGGGTGACATACGGATGGGAGAATCCGGGACCGGAGGAGGCGCGCTTCATCCTGATCCAGCCGCTCGGGTTCAGTTTGGGAACAGGGGGCCCAGCCAATTTGACCGAAGCCCGGATTGCAGTATAATAGGGTGACTTTGCCATCGGGAGGATCGGTAGATGAAGACGTATCAGACCGGTGCCATTTACAATGTTGGCCTGTTTGCCCACGGCGGGGCAGGCAAGACGTCCCTTGCGGAGGCGATGCTGTACGTCAGTGGAACGATTACCCGGCTGGGGCGTGTAGACGATGGGAACACCGTCTCGGACTATGATCCCGAGGAGTTGAAGCGCCGTATGTCGGTGAACACGACGCCGCTTCCCTTCGATTGGCAGGGGAAGAAGGTGAACCTCCTCGATACGCCGGGTTATGCCGACTTTATCGGCGAGATCGTAGCGGCGGCCTGGGTGGTCGACGGGGCTGTGTTGCTCGCCTGCGCCGCCTCCGGTATCGAGGTGGGCACGGAGACAGCCTGGGAGCTCGCAGGCCGGCGCGGGTTGCCACGGCTCCTGTTCATCAACAAGATGGATCGGGACAATGCCAACTTTTACCGGGTCCTGGAGCAAGGCCGGGAATTGCTCGACCGTGCCCTGACCCCGCTCCAGCTGCCCATTGGGGCCGAGTCTTCGTTCCGGGGGGTCGTTGACCTGCTCCGCAGGAAGGCGTTGCTGTATGGCGACCAGAGGGACGGGAAATACGAAGAGACCGAGATCCCCGAGGCATTGCGCGACCAGGCGGAGGAATACCGACTGGCGCTCATCGAGAAGATCGCCGAGACGGACGACCGCCTGATCGAGAAGTACCTGGAGGGCGAGGAACTGTCGGAGGAAGAGCTCCTCCGGGGGTTGCGACAGGGTGTCCGCCAGGGGACGATCGTTCCGGTGCTGTGTGGTTCGGCGACCCTCAACATCGGCGTGCAACCGCTGCTGGAGGCCATTGTGACCTGCTTCCCTTCGGCCGCGGAACTTCCCCCGGTGCGGGCAACCGACCCTGTCTCGGGCCGGGAAGTCGAGCTTCCGGTGAGCGACGCCAGCCCGCTGACGGCGCTGGTCTTCAAGACCCTGGCCGACCCATACGTCGGCCGGCAGACCTTCTTCCGCGTGATGACCGGGGTGCTACACAGTGACTCCCGCGTTTTCAACCCCGTCAAAGGGAGTGAGGAGCGCATCGGCAGCGTCTATGTGGCCCGGGGCAAGGAACAGATGGCCGTGCAGCAGTTGGGCGCTGGAGAAATCGGGGTTGTGACCAAGCTGAGCGTCACCACCACCGGCGACACCCTGTGTACGGCCGACCGGCCGCTGCGCCTCCCACCGATCGAGTTCCCAGAGCCGGTCTTTACCGCGGCCATTCGCCCCGAGACCAAGACCGACCTGGACAAGATGGGGACGGCGCTCACCCGCATCCTGGAAGAAGACCCGACCCTCCGTACCAGCCGCGAACCACAGACCGGAGAGATTCTCCTTTCGGGTATGGGGGAGTCTCACGTGCAGCTCGCCGTGGAGCGGATCAAGCGCAAGTTCGATGTGAACGTCATCGCGGAGCTCCCCCTGGTCCCCTACCGGGAGACGATCCAGAAGACGGTGGAGACGAGCTATCGGCACAAGAAACAGACCGGGGGCCGAGGGCAGTTCGCAGAGGTCCATCTGCGGTTGGAGCCCATCGACTATAACGAGACCGACTTTGAGTTCGTGAACGAGATCGTGGGAGGGGTCATCTCGAAACAGTACATCCCGGGCGTGGAAAAGGGCGTCCGTGAGGCCATGCAGGAAGGCGTCGTAGCCGGATATCCGGTAGTCGGCGTGCGGGTCGCGGTGTTCTACGGTAAAGAACATCCGGTGGACTCGTCGGAACTTGCCTTCAAGATCGCGGCTTCCCAGGCCTTCAAGCAAGGCCAGGCGGAAGCCAATCCCGTGCTGCTCGAGCCTTTCGTCTTGGCTGAGATCCTGGTGCCCGATGCCTACACCGGCGATATCATGGGAGATCTGAACGGTCGTCGGGCACGTGTGCTGGGCATGGAACCCCGGGGCGGCAAGACGCTCATCCGGGCCATGGCGCCCCTGGCCGAAATGCAGCGGTATGCCACCGAACTGCGTTCCCGTACCGGGGGACGCGGGATGGTGCGCATGCAGTTCGACCATTATGAGCAGGTACCTGCGCACGTAGCCGAGGCGGCGATTGCTGAGGCGCGGCGACGGAAGGAGGAACGACAGCAAGGCTAGGCGGTCTGGTGGCGCATCTTGGGTTCAGGGACTTGCCAGAAAGGAGAGCAGCGATGAGCAAGCCGCAGCGGACCGTTTCCAGCAGGGAGCGTCGGGTGGGCAACCTGTACAAGTACGCCGTCATCGCGCTGACCGGCCTGATCTTTGCCGGCCTCGCGATCTATTTCTA
Source organism: Chloroflexia bacterium (assembly GCA_034436115.1). Lineage (GTDB taxonomy): Bacteria > Chloroflexota > Chloroflexia > DTKN01 > DTKN01 > DAOTVY01. The sequence goes on from DAOTVY010000036.1 coordinate 36,385, forward strand.
CGTGGCCAGCGCCGCGGCAGGAAGCCCGGATATCGGCAAAGCACTCCTCTACGCGCTCCTGTGCGCCGTGGGCGTGGGGATCCTCGGGGTGATCATCTGGTATATCTACAAGGCGGTTGCGTTCAAGGGGAAAGGATAACGCTTGCTTTCGGGCCCGCCCCCAAGAGGGGCGGGCCCGAACCTCACCACGGTGGCGTAGGGCAGCGCTGCGCGGCCCGTAGGCATCTCTCCACCGAAGGGGGAGCGAGCTGCGTAAGCCCGGCGCCCAAGCGTCGCCCGGAATGCCGAAAGCGGTCTCACGCCTCCCAAGGCCGGCGCAGCAGGCGAGCCTTGGGACGTTCCTCGCGGGAGACCTCCTTTCGGCGCATCAGGTAGATCGGGTTGCTAAGGATCCACGGAAGGCCGAACCGGTAGACCTCTGCCCGGTAGGGTCCAGGCTCCTCGACGAAGCAGGAAAGCCTCTTGCCCCAGCCCGAAGCTACCCGATGCCCGCCACGCAAGAGGCGGATGTAGCCCCACCGGGGGCTGCGCACGGTCAGGCGGACTTCGTGCCTCAGGGGTACCTCTTCCCCGATGCTCCACATCTCTCCCGCCTGTTCCGCAGTAAAGCGAAAACCGCGGGCCTTGCCCCATACCTGGTACGCCACGAATGAGCGACCGCTGGCCAGGGCACTGCCGATCTGGTGGGCCGCCTCGCTCCATTCCTGGGACAACGGCTTTCTCAGGACCACGTAATTCAGCAGCGTACCGAAAAGGCGCCGGTAGGGGTACACCTCTAGCGAACAGCGGCCCCAAACCGCCATCCGGGTCGCGTGCGCATCCAGCCCTGCTACCGCAGCTACATGCTCACCCTCCTCGAGCAGCTGATTCCACCAGGCCAGCGTATCCTGTGGCGGCCGGCAAACCGCCGGCAGCGGGAAGAGAAAGCGAAGGTACTGGTTGCGCTGCGTCAGCCCCTCCGTCCAGAGCGACATGTAGTTCCAGATCTCCAGCCCATGGAACCCGCGTATGGAACGTTCGCGCCAGGGGAGCGGGGGCTTGAAATAGGCCCCCAGGCGCTCGTCCGGATGGAGCACGAATCCCCATCCCCCGCGCTCCCGCACGGCAGCAATCAATTCCTCCGATGACAGCGTTGCAGGAAGCAGGTCCTTCAGTCCCAGGATGAGGAAGTGGCTATCCGCTGGGGTGACCTCATAGCCAACCAGCACCGCCGTGCCGTCGTACCACCCGGCCTCGCGCGCTTCTAGCGCCGCCAACGTATCGTGATCCGATATCACGACCCAGCTCAAGCCAGCCCGTTGCGCCGCAAGCGCGATCCTCGGCACCGGAGCCGTGCCGTCCGAGTGCGTGGAATGGACGTGGAAGGCCCCGGGGTAGTCATACAGCCGCACGGGGGGAATCCTCCTGACCGAAGAAGAGCCGGAACAGCGCCGGCGCGCCCAGAGTGGCCCATAGGCCCACGAGGGAGTAGCGGATGAAGGTGAACAGTTCTGCCCCACGCCCGGAAAGGAAACCGCGGGCTAGCGGCGGCGTCATCCCGGGACGAACTCGGATCGCATCCACAGCAGGAACAAAGGGCGCGAAGAGCGCCCGCAACCCGAACAGCAGCAGGAAGGCGCCCGAAAGTCCAACAAGCCCCTTGAGCGCCTGCTGCCAGAGGGCTCCGCTGACCCGAAACCGGACATAACGACGTTCGACCAGGTAGCCGAACAACGCGCCAAAGGCGGCTCCCATGGTCTGCGCCCCTTCATGGGACGGGAACAGCAGGTAGAACGCGAGTGGGAGCAAGCAGAACAGGAGCGACGCGGGAAAGCGCGCATCGCTGCGCATCCCGGCCAGCGCACGCAACAACACATAGGCGCATCCCAGAAGGACCAACCCGAACAGCACGCCGCCCACGACATCGCGCAGCCAGTGCAACCCCAGGTACAGCCGCGAGAAAGCGACCAGGAAGACCACGACCGGTGCCAGCACGACGATCCACCGGCGGCGCACGGTCAATCCCAGATACCCCCAGAAGACGGTAGCGCTCTGAGCGTGCCCGCTGGGAAAGGCATAGTCCGTTGCCGTCTCCGTAAAACGTGCCGACAGTTCTGGGTAAACCTGGAACGGGCGAGGCAATGCCGTGATCTCTTTCACAGCCGCGTTCAGATAGCTGGACCCCAAAAACAGGATGAAGAGCTGCAGCGTACCCGCTGTGTCCACACACCAGTACAGGACGGAGAGCGCCGCCAGGTAAAAGTACTCCGAACCCAGGTAAGTGATGCCGCCCATCAGCGCATCCAGCCACGGAGTCGCGTGTGCGCGTAGCCAAAGCAAGAGTCCCAGATCGCCCATGCTGCCCTCCAATCAGCTCCAGTGGCATCCTCTCTGGCAAGGGCCCCGAGTCCCGGGGTCCCCCTGGTGCTTCCGCGCCTCCTGACCCGCCCCGGCCTCCCGTCACGGTTCCCGCAAGCCCTCAGATGGCCCCGGTTTCCTCGGCTGGAACTCCGTGAACCGATAGCCGACCCCGCGCTCCGTGAGGATGTATTTGGGGTGCGCCGGGTCCGGCTCGATCTTCTGCCGCAGATAGGTGATATAGAGCCGGAGGTAAGAGGTCTCGTCCCGGTACTCGGGACCCCAGACCTTCGTCAGCAACATCTCGTGGGTCATCACCCAGCCAGCATGGTTCACCAGGTGGTAAAGCAGGCGGTACTCGGTAGGCCGCAGCTTGATCCTCTGGCCCCGCACGATCACCTCACGCCGGGCAAAGTCGATGGTCAGGTCTTCATCCACTACGACCTGGGCCTGTCCTGCTGGCACCGGCATCTCTGCCCGCCGGAGCACCGCTTTTGTCCGGCTCAGCAGTTCGCGCACGGAGAACGGCTTGGCGATATAGTCATCGGCTCCCAGTTCCAACCCACGCACCAGATCCGGCTCGTCACCCCGTACGGTCACCATGATCACGGGCACGGAAGAGATCTCGCGGATACGGCGTAAGGTTTCGAAGCCATCCATTTCCGGCATCATCACATCGAGCAACACCAGGTCCGGAAGGTCCTGACGTACGCGCTCCAGCGCTTCCAGCCCGTTGCGCGCGCTGGCCACGCGATATCCCTCCAGTTCCAGGTTCATTCGGATGAACTCGACCATCCGCGGCTCGTCATCTACCACCAGGACCAGCTTTCCTTTGGGAGAAAACTTGCGTTCCAGCTCCACCATTCGCCTCCTGCAGCGGCTACCGGTGCGTTCGAAGGGCCTCCCGCACTTCTGCCGGCCGATCCGTGATCAGTCCGGCCACGAGGAACCCCGCCAGTCGCCTGGCCTCAGCAAGGTCGTTCACCGTCCACGGGATCACCCGGATGCCCCGCGAGGCAGCCTCGCGGACATAGCGGGCGGTGCACGCTCGCCGGTGGGGGTGCAGCCCCTCGAGGTGCAGCAGCCCGGCTACGGCGACGGCTACCTGCCAGGGCACGCCGGGCCCGTGCAACCAAGCCAACCTTGTGCAGCCCAGCCTCTTTAGCCGTAGCAGCGGGGTCAGCTGAAAGGACGAGAAAAGCACCCGGCTTTCCATGCCGCTTTCCTGCACATTCTGGACGATCCTCTCTTCCCAGCCGTGCCCCGATCTGGGCCTCCCTTTCAGCTCTACGTTCACCAGGCGCGCATCGCGCAGCGCTGCCAGCGCTTCCGCGAGCGTGCAAAGCCGTGTGCCCCGAAAAGCTGGAGCGAACCATCCTCCGGCGTCCAGGGCACGTAGTTCGCTCCACACGTGCTGTCGGGCGGGCCCCCGACCGTTCGTCGTGCGCTCCAACCGGCCATCGTGAATGCACACGGCTACCCCATCCGCCGTGGCGCGTACATCGAGCTCGACCCCATCGGCTCCGAGCTCCAACGCCAGGAGGAATGCGGGGACGGTATTCTCGGGCGCTTGCAGGCGCGCGCCCCGATGAGCCAGCACGAGCGGGCGTTCTCCGTTCGCCATCAGGCGCCCCCCTCGCGGCGCGGCAGGGCAACGTAGAACGCGGATCCCTGACCCGGCCGGCTGCGCACCCAAATCTCGCCGCCGTGGGCCTCGACCAGCGCCCGTGCCAGGTACAGCCCCAGCCCGGCCCCCGCCGTCGTTCGAGAGAGGCGGTTGTCGACGCGGTAAAAACGCTCGAAGATGTGCGGAATCTCCGATTCCGGGATGCCGATCCCTTGGTCCGCAACGTAAAGCACGACGCGCTCCGGTTCTGCCCAGCCCCCCACGCGGATCGTGCCCCCGCGCGGCGAGTACTTGATCGCGTTCGAAAGCAGGTTGCTCAGCACCATCCGGATCCGTTCGGGGTCCACCCACACCGGGGGGAAGTCGGGCGGAAAGTCCAGCTCGAAAGTGTGTCGGTCGCTCTGGGTGCGGAACTCCTCGACCAACTTTGCTGCCAGGTCCACCAGTTGTACCGGCGCCAGGTTCAGTTTGAGTGCCCCGGCCTGAATCCGCGAAGCCTCGAGCAAGTTGGTAATCAGGCGATCCAGCCGGTCGCTCTCTTCCTCGATCACGGCCAGGCCTCTGCGGAGCGTCTCCGGTTCCCACGCTGCGTCTTCCCGCCGCAGCGTGCCGGCATACCCCTTGATGATCGCAACCGGTGTTTTCAACTCGTGAGAGATGATCGAGATGAAGGTGGATTTGGCCTCCTCGGCTTCTTTGGCGCGCGTGATATCCCGTACATTGGCCACAGCCTCTCGCAACGCCCCGTCCTCCCCTCGCAGGACCGTGTAGGAGATCCCCACGTGGATCCGCCGGCCGTCGCGCGTGCTGAGCAACCCTTCCAGATAAGGGTGTGGCTCGTGCACGGCGTGCTCCAGCGGGCAGTTGCCGGCGCAAATGGGAGCGCCTTCCGGGCTGGTCAGGCGCAGGATCTCGGCGCAAGGTCGCCCGAGCATCTCTTCCCGTGGGAGGCCCAGCATCCGCTCCAGGGCCCGGTTCACCGTCTGGATGCGCCACTTGCCATCCAGCATGATCACCCCGTCCGCCGAATTCTCGATGATCGCATCGAGGTGGCGCTTCTCCGTGAGCAACTTCTGATAGAGACGGGCATTGTGCACCGCGATGGCTGCCTGGTCGGCAAAAGCGGCCAGCACTTGACGGTCGTTGTAGGAGAACCCGGGGCTCGTGCTGGAACGGAAAACATAGATCACCCCGACCGGTTCGCGCTCCACGATCAGGGGAAGGGCGAACACCTGCCGCAAACGCACTCCCAAAGCACTGGACGCGACGCGCAGGCGCAAAGAGAGGTCCGGCAGGACCCAGTACCCCTCTTCGGACAGCCGCTCCAGGACTTCTCCCTGCAGCAATGGGGCAAAGAGACGCAGCACCTGTTCGTCTAGCCCGTAACTGGCATAGACCTCAAGGTCCGGGCGGTCCTCGTCGCGCAAGGCGATCAGGCCGGCCTCGGCCTGCAGCAGCTCCACCGATTCCTCGATCACCAGGCGGAGGACCTTCGGCAATTCCAGTCGCGAGGTGAGCGCACGCGCGATGCGCAGCAGGTATTCCCGCTGCCGCAACCGGTAATCCTCGATCGGCACGAGCATCGCTCACCTCCGCCGGGACGGGGACCGGGTCGCCGATGGGGACCGTGGCCCGATCAGAAGCTCCCCACGGCATCCACGGCATCTTCGTAGATCGAAAAGAGCGGCAAGAGGCCGGTGAATTCCAGGACCTCGCGGATCTTTGGCTGGGGTGCCACCAGGCGCAGGTCACCGCGGTTCGACCGACGGGCGAGCTTGCGTCCGCGCACCAGGCTTTTCAGCCCGCGGCTGCTAATGAACGTGACCTCGCGCAGGTCGAGCACGAAGCGGAAATATCCCTGTTCCATGGCCGCATCGAGCACGGCATCCAGCTGAGGGGCTGTCTCGGCGTCCAGGCGCCCCTTGAGGACGATGTAATAGACGCGTTTGAGCGGCTTGGTCAGGATTTCCACTGCGCCCTCCTTTCGTGTCGATGCTCCGCGTGCCTCACACGCGGCACAGGTTCAACCGATCCGCTCGTCCCAGGTGTAGACGATGAAGCTGTCGCTGCGAAAGCGGCCTGCCAGGGTGCAGCGCCCGTCTGCGGCCAGCTCGATCGCCAGCGATGTAGGAGCGGAAAGTACTGCCACCAGCGGGATACCCAGGTACCGGGCCTTGACGACGAATTCGTGGCTTGCCCGGCCAGTGGTCATCAGGATGGCATCGTCGAGTCCATATCCCCGCAAAAGGGCGCTCCCGATCGCCTTGTCGGCGGCGTTGTGCCGCCCGATGTCCTCGGCCCAACCTCGCAGGCTGCCGTCCTTGCCGAAAAGCGCTGCGACGTGTACCGCACCGGCCTTGCGATAGAGGGAGGACTCGCGCCGCAGGCGAAGCGCCATCTCCTGGAGCCGGCTCGCTTCCACCAGTGGTGCCCGTGGGACCTCGAGCCGCGGCAACGCTGCCTCGAAGGATCCGATCTCCATGCCCCCACAGCCGGGAAGCACGAGGCTTGCCCCTCTAGCCTTCGGGCGCACCGCCTCACCACGGGCCTCCACGCGCACGACCGTGCCAGCGTCAGTCGCGCTTTCCTCGCGGCAGTACTGCACCAGGTAGATGTCGTGGAACGAACCCACAACGCCCGTGCCCAGGCAAAAACCGATGGCCAGTTCCCGTTCCTGGCCTGGAAGGGCCATCAGCGTGGACAAGTGCTGGCCGTTCAGGTACACCGACACCGGCACTTCCACGGGCAGCAGGCATTCGATCGGGGTGCGTTTCCCCTGAGCGACGGCAAGCGCCTGGCCTTTCCACAGCTCCATCGATCCCTCACGGATAGCGAGCCAGATCCTCCTGCAGCTGGGGGAGCGCGGCCCGCGCTGCCCGCCGGCCTACCAGGTACAGTTCGTCTGCCTGTGAGCCAAAGCGAAGCCAATCGAAGCGCTCGGTGTCGGGGGCGATCAGGCAGTCGGCTTGGTCGTCGGGGCGCACCCCGGAACGGCGCGAGAGGATGGAATAGCTCATCGCCAGCACATCGAAGGGTGTTCGCGGTACGATGTCCGGTACCTCCCGGGGGTGCACATCGACACCGATCACGTACCCTGCGCCGAGCTCGCGCGCGACTGCTACCGGAAGGTGATGAACCACCCCTCCGTCCACGAGTAGCCGGCCACCGATTTCGGCCGGCGTGAATATGCCCGGAATGGCACAACTTGCCCGCACCGCCGGGGCCAGCGGCCCTTCCCGCAGGACGACTTCTTCCCCGGTACGAAGATCGCAGGCGATCACAGCCAACGGGATCGATAGATCCCGAAAGTCCAGGTCGCCCACCAAGTCCCGGAAGAAGCGTTCGAAATCCTGCCCGTCGAGGAGGCCAGGACGACGCAGGCTGGGACGGCCCAGCCGCAGCAGCCCCAGTCCCCGCGCCAACCGCAAGATCTGCTCCGGGCTCCAGCCGCGGCAGAACAAAGCTCCTACGGCCGCCCCCGCACTGGTGCCGACCACCAGGTCCGGGATCAGGCCGTTTTCCCACAGCACCGAGAGCACGCCGATGTGGGCAATGCCCCGCGCCGCACCACCGCTGAGCGCGAGTCCCACGTTCAGGCGGTGCTTCCGCCGGCGCAACAGTTGTTCCAGGGCCTCGAGCGGTTCTTTGACCAGGCTGCTCAACGTGAGCGGAATCGGTGTCACGGCGGTATCCTGTGTGCGCTGCTGCTATCCGGCCGGCATCCGCCTCCGGGAAGGAACGCTGGGGGAGACGGGCTCCCCTTCACGGCACATTCTACCATGTGCTGGATAGGCTCGCAAGCACGCGCGCCGCGATGCGGGCCGTTACGGGCGGCGACAACCGCAGGCCTTCGCACCGTTTTCGCCGCCCAAGGCAAACGGTTCGTTTGCGCGCCGAGGCTGTTCCAGGCTGCCTGAGCGGCCAGAAAAGTGCGGCCGCGTTCTGCCAGCCTGGCGCCAGGCAACCCCTTCCGGCAGCTGTCGCGCAGAGGCGGTGTCCGGCTACCAACGGCCGTCCCGTACGACGGCGAGCTCCGCGGGCCCGCGGGATCCGGCGCGCGCTGGCAAAAGGGCAGGGTGGGGGCTTTCGGCCCCCACCCTGGTTCCCTCGTCGGGCGACCTGGCGGCCGGGAGGAGATCACAGGTCGCCCAGGACCGATCGCACCTCCGCGGGGTCAAACTCAAAGCGGAGGCCGAGCGGGGGCAACGGTTCCTCGTGGAAGAACTCGGGAAGCGCATCGTGCTGCGGGCCGTAGCCGACCTGCCGGTTATACTCCCGTTCGCGCCGGAGCGTTTCCTGAGCGAGCGCCAGGAGCTTTTCCCGGCTCCACTCCCCGCCGCAGTGCGCCTCCAGAAGGTCGGTCAGGAGCGACCAGTCCGCCAGGATCGGCGCACGCGTGAACCAGCAGAGCCCGAGCGTATCGAAGATGGTGGCCAGGTGCTGCAGGTACCGCGACAGTTCGACTTGGCGGTCGCGCAGGTGAGGGTCCGGCTTGGTACCATCCGGCAAGGCGCTTCCTGGGAGACAGTTGCCGGCGGTGTGGTCCGCACCCATGGGCGAGGTCGCATAGGTCAGCCCGGTCCCTTTCAGTGCCCGAGGATCGTAGGCGGGCATGCCCTGTCCTTTCACCTGGGGGACACGTCGGACCCCTAACACGCGGCCCGTAACAGCCGCTCCCTGTCCCAGGACGCGTCCCAGCGGCGTCCCCCGGGCGACTTCCTCCAACAGGTTCAGCGCGCCTTGCCCATCGCCGAAGGGCAGCACGCCGGCCTCCATACACACGCCCAGCGTCACGCCCATTTCCATGGTATCGAGTCCGAGCTCATCGCAACGGCGGTTCAGTCGGGCCAAGGTATCCAAGTCCCCAATGCCGCAGTTCGAGCCCAGGAGCACGATACTTTCGTACTCGAAACCCCGCGTCAGTTCACGTCCATCCGGTCCTGGGTAGGTGTTCGAGCAGCGGATGACGCATCCCGGCATGCACGGATGTGTCGGCCGGCCCCCGCGTTCCACGATAGTGGTGTAGAGCGCCTGCCCGTCGATCCGCGCCGCCTCTTCGAATTCCCCCTGGCGAAAGTTGCGTGTCGGCAAGCCGCCCAGGGCGTTGATCACCGAGACCAGGGCCGCTGTGCCAAAGCGCGGGAGCGATTGCCCGGTCGAGGGGTGAGCCAGAAGTGCCTGCGCAAAACGCCGCCGGGCCTGAGCGAGCCGCTCCGGATCGACCGAAGTCTGAACGGGGGTGTCTGTCGGCTCGATGACGATGGCCTTCAGGCCCATACTGCCCATGACCGCGCCCAATCCTCCCCGGCCGGCATTGCGGGTCGGGAAGCCGTCGATGTCGTTCACGGCGATGTTTGCTGCGGCCAGGCGCTGTTCCCCAGCTGGCCCGATGCACAGGATGCCCACCTTCGGCCCGAACCGCTCGTGGAGGGCAGCCGTGGTCTCGTAGGTATCGCGGCCCGCCAGGTCATCGGCGGGGAGCAGCTCGATTCCCCGTGGGTGCACGTGGGCGATCTCCCAGCGGCCCTCGCGACTGCCACCGAAGACGATTGCCCGGATGCCCAACCGCGCGAGCATCTGTCCCGGCCGGCCCCCCGTGTTGCTCTCCTTGATCGCCCCGGTGAGCGGGCTCTTGGCACCCACCGAAAGCCGCCCGGACGACGAGGCGCCGCTTCCGCCGAGGAGTCCCGGGGCCAGGACGAGTCGGTTCTTTTCCCCTAGCGGCCACGCCGAAGCCGGGACCTCAGCGCTCACGATGGCCGAGGTCAAGGCACGGCCTCCCAGACCTTCCCACGCCGCAGGCAATGCCTCGCGTGTGACTTGGCGCGATGCGAGATCCACGCGGTAGATCATCGTCCATCTCTCCAGGTTCGGCTTTAGGGATGCAGAATGACCTTCACCGCCTGCCGTTCGCGCATCAGCCGGAGCCCTTCTTCCAGTTGATCCAGCGGAAGGATGTGCGTCACCATGCCCCGGGTGGTGACCTTGCCGCGCGCGAGCAGGAGCAGGCTTTCCTCAAAATCCTCCCAGGAGTAGCAGAAGCTACCCGTCAGCTGGAGTTCTCGACGCACGATGAGCGCTGGGTTCAGCGTCACGGTGTCGTGAAAGATCCCCAGCAGGAGCACGCGCGCGCCCTTGCCCGCGCAGGCGAGCACATCCGGGAGGACGGCAGCACTTCCGGTCGCCTCGATAACGACGTTTGCCATGCGCCCCTCGGTAAACTCCCCAACCTGCCCCACGACGTCCTCCTCGGGGACGCACACGGTATGGTCGGCTCCGAGCTCACGAGCGATCTCGAGTCGGCCTCGGTCTTCTGGGCGGCCCACCACGATCGTGCGATGGGCGCCCCGTGCCCGCACCGTCTGTAGGGCGTATAGGCCGATCGGCCCGGGGCCGAAGATCACCACGGTGTCCTCCACGGTAACGCCGACCTTGCGTACGCCCCGGTAAGCGGAGGCGATCGGGTCTACGGAGGCACCCTCCTCGAAGGAGAGGCTGTCCGGCAACCGATGGAGGCAGCTTTGGGGGACAGCGACGTACTCTGTGTAGGCGCCGTTCACGTGGATGCCGAGCTCCAGGATCTGATCGCACATCGGCTCATCGCCCCGGCGGCAGTAGGGGCAGCATCCGCACCCCTTCACCAACCCGACCGCGACCCGATCTCCCACCTGCCATCCTTGCACGTCGTCGCCCAGCTGCACAATCTCGCCCGCGAACTCGTGACCGGGGATCAGCCCCGGCGGCACCTCTCTCCGCCCCTCGAAGATGGGCAGGTCGGTGCCGCAGATCCCTGCGGCACGCACACGCACCAACACTTCACCGGCCCGGGGTTCCGGTTTGGGTACATCTTTCCAAACAAACCCGGGCCCTGGTTGCTCCTTGACCGCAGCCCTCAAGGCGACACCTCCCGCAGGGCGCGGAGCAGGATCTCGGCGCCCTCGTCCGCCTGATCCTCGGTGATCGTGAGGGGCGGGCAGATGCGGATGGTGCTCGCGCCGCACTTGGTGATCACCAGGCCGTAGCGGGTCGCGCGCTGCGTGACCTCTTTGATCGCCTCGACGGCCGGCTGGCCGTCCGGCTGGACGAGCTCGACGCCCAGCATCAGTCCGATGCCCCGTACATCGCCGATGATCGGCAAAGTCTCTTTTGCCTGCAGGAAGCGCTCCTTCAGGCGCGCGCCCACGCGCTGGGCGTTCTCCATCAGCCGCTCGCGCAAGATGATGCGCAGCGACGCCAGCCCGGCCCGGCAAGAGACCGGGTTCCCCCCGAAGGTTGTACCGTGGGCGCCGGCGAACCACCGCTCGGCGAGCTCTGCCCGGGCGAGCACGCCGCCCAAAGGTAGGCCGCCGCCGATCGCCTTTCCCATGGCGATGATATCCGGCACCACGTTCCAGTGCTCCACGGCAAACATCTTGCCCGTCCGGCCGACGCCGGTCTGCACCTCATCGGCGATGAACAACGCTCCCGTGCGGTTGCAGATCTCGCGCAGCCCTTCCAGGAAACCAGGCGGAGGCACCAGGTATCCTCCCTCCCCGGCGATGGGCTCGACCAGGATGCCGGCAAGGTCGTCCGGGTGCACCGAGGTGCGCAGGATCTCCTCCACTAGGTGCAGACAGGCGAGCCCGCACGTCTCGGGGCCCTTGTGTCCGAGGGGGCAGCGGTAGCAGTAGGCGTACGGGGCGTGCACCACGCCGGTGAACAACCCTGCCAGTCCCTTGCGAAAGTTGACGTTGCTTGCCGTGCAGCTCAGGGCTCCCATCGGCCGACCGTGGAAAGCGTGGAGGAAGGCCAGGATGATCGGTCGGCCGGTCGTGTGCCGCGCCATCTTGATCGCGGTCTCGATGGCTTCTGAGCCGCTGTTCACCCACATCCCCTTGCCCTGATCGAGGGGCGATGGGGAAACCGAACGCACCTCCTCCAGCAACAGGACATAAGGCTCCATGTAGCCGATGTGTGAGGCGGCGTGGATCAGGGTACGCGCCTGTTCGGTGATCGCCGCCACCACCTCCGGATGGCAATGCCCAACGCTCATCGTGGCAATGCCAGCGGCAAAGTCCAGGTAGCGACGGCCGTCCAGATCCTCCAGGTACACACCTTCGCCGCGGGCAAAGGCGATGTCGGTGTAGCGGTAAAGCGCGGTCGTAACCACGGCCGCATCGCGGGCCCGAAGCTCAGCAGAGCGGTTCTCGTGGGACACCGTTCACCTCCTTGTGAATGTCCCGTCTAGTGGCCTAGATAGGCCTCGCGGACATGGGGGTTGTGGAGCAACTCCCGCGCGGGGCCTTCCAGGACCAGTCGGCCGACTTCCAGCACATATGCATAATCCGAGATCGTGAGCGACTGGCGTACGTTCTGCTCCACCAGCAGGATGGTGAGCCCGCGCTCCTTCAGCTGGCGGACCGATTCGAAGATCTGGCGCACCAAAAGCGGGGCCAGACCCAACGAGGGCTCATCGAGCATCAGCACCCTGGGCTGCGCCATCAAACCCCGGCCGATGGCCAGCATCTGCCGTTCGCCTCCGGAAAGGGTGCGGGCGAGTTGCCCGGCGCGCTCCCGCAGCACCGGGAAGAGGGCATAGACCTCCTCCAGGGTCTGCTGTCGGTGCGGCTTGGCGCGGGGATGCATGGCAGCGCACAATAGGTTGTCGCGCACGGACATGTCGTCGAACAAGCTGCGTCCCTCCGGCACCTGGACCACGCCGAGGCGCGCAATGCGATGGGGGGGCAGGGACGTCAGTTCCACCCCGTCGAAGGAAATGGTCCCCTGGCTCGGCCGGAGCAGCCCGGAAATGGTGTTGATGAGGGTGCTTTTCCCCGCGCCGTTCGCCCCGACGATGCTGACCACGTGCCCATCGGGCACCGCGAGGGAGACCTCCTGCAGTGCCCGGAAAGCGCCATAATGGACGGTGAGGTTCTCCACCTTAAGCATCGGGGGCCTCCTCTCCCAGGTAGGCCTCCAGGACCTTTGGATCGCGGCTGATCTCCTCGGGAGTTCCTTCGGCGATCTTTTGTCCGAAGTTGAGCACGATGATGCGGCGGCAGATGTTCATGATGAACTGCATGACGTGTTCCACAAGGAGGATGGTGATCCCCTCGGCGTTGAGCGCGCGCACGAGTTTCAGCATCTCCTCGATCTCTACCGGGTTCAAGCCGGCCGCGACCTCGTCCAGGAGCAGCAACCGGGGACCGGTCGCCAGCGCCTTGCCGATCTCGAGGCGTTTGAGCTCCAGCAGGGTGAGCTCCCGGGCCAGCTGGTCGGCCTTGTGGCCCAAGCCGACGCGATCGAGGACGCTTCGCGCGTGGTGCTCGGCCGCCAGGGTGGTGGCATGGCGCGCGAATGCGCCCACCAGGACATTCTCGAGCACGGTGATATCGGGAAACGGCTGCACCACCTGGAAGGTGCGTGTGAGGCCCAGGGCGCAGATCTCGTGCGGTTTTCGTCCGTGGATCGGCCTTCCGTCGAAAAAGATCTCGCCGGACGTGGGCCTCAGGAAGCCGCTCAGAAGGCTGAAAGTCGTGGTCTTGCCGGCGCCGTTGGGGCCGATCAGTCCCACGATTTCCCCTTCCTCGACCGCAAAGCTCACGTTGTTGACCGCGATCAGCCCTCCGAAATGCCGGGTCAGCCGTTCGACACGGAGCAATGGTGTCATGGCCGGCCCTCCTGGCGACGCAGGCGCGTACGGGATGCGGCCCTGCGGATCAGTCCCATAATGCCTTGCGGCATGAAGAGCATCACCAGCATCAGGATGGCCCCGTAGATCAGCAGGTGTACCCCGGCAAACGTACCCCCGAGGCGTGCACGGGTGAACTCGGCGATCGGGACCAACACCAGGGCCCCGATGGCAGAGCCCCAGGCCGTCCCGAGTCCCCCGATGATCGAGTAGAGCAGGATCTGCACCGACGGGCCTTCGCCAAAGACCGAGGAGGGGTTCACGAAGGTAAAGTACTGCGCGTAGAAGGTGCCTCCGAGGGCGGTAAGCACAGCGCTCACGACCGTAGCCAGTACTTTCGTACGCACCAAATCCACACCGAGCGCCGCCGCGGCATCTTCGTTTTCGCGCACCGCGACCATCCAGTACCCGAGGCGGCTGCGCTGCAACCAGGCGCTGATGGCCAGACACCCGGCGGCCAACAAGAGGGCGATGTAGTAGTACCAGGCCTTTCCCGAGAACTGGAAGATGGCCGGGTTGTGCCCCTTCCAGACGACCTCGAGTCCCCGGGCCCCTCCCAGGTAAGGGATGTTGGAGACCACGTAACGCATCGCTTCAGCGATGGCGATGGTTGCCAGGGCGAAGTAAGGGCCGCGCAGCCCATAGCGGAAGCACAGGAAGCCGATGAAGGCCCCCACAGCACCGGCGAGTACGGCTCCGGCCCACATCCCCAGCCAAGGAGTGACGCCGAAGCGGCTGAAGAGGAGGGTGGAGGTGTAGGCTCCCAGGCCCAGGAAGATGCCGTGTCCGAGCGAGTGCTGGCCGGCGTAACCGCCCAGGATATTCCAGGCGGTGGAAAGATAGGCATACAGGAGTACCAGCGTCAGCACGTGGAGGTAGTACTCCCCGCGGCTGACGCGCTGAAGGGCCAACGGAAGCAGGCCCAGGGCCAGGAGCCCTCCCCCGATGGCCGCGATGCGGAGGAGCGGTGATCGTGTCATCCCTGTCGCCTCCCGAAGATGCCCGTGGGCCGGAAGAGGAGGAAGAGCACAAAGATGGCGAAAGTAAAGACGCGCGCCAGCGAGCCGGGCAGGATGGCTGCCCCGAGCGATTCCGTCAGCCCGATGATGATGCCCGCGACCAGCGCGCCCAGGAAGTTGCCCATTCCCCCCAACACCACGATCACGAAGGCGATGGTCCCGAAGAAAAGACCTACCGTGGGCGAAACGTAGTAGAAGGGGATCATGAGCGAGGCGGCTACCCCGAGGCATGCCGATCCAATCCCAAAGGCGATCAAGTAGGTCTGGCGGACGTGGATCCCCATGAGTTGTGCTGCGCGGCTATTCTGGGAAGCCGCGCGGATCGCCCGGCCCAGATCGGTCGACTGGAGCAGCCAGTAGAGCAAGGAGGCGGCCAGGATCGAACCCACAAAGGCAAGCAGTTTGGGCATTTCGATCACCACGCCACCGATGTGGTAGTTCATCTTCCCGTAAGGGGTCTGGGCAAACAGCACATCCGCCTTGAAGAAGACGAGCGCCAGGTTCTGCAGGACCAAAGACAGGCCCACCGTGAGCAAGATCTGGTTCATCGAGGGGGCGGTGAGCACCGGCCGGATGGTGCCCCAGAAGATGAGCGCTCCGATCAGGAAAAGTGCCGGTATGGTCACCAGGAGCGTGAGGTAAGGGTCCAGTCCGCCTCGCACCACGGCGAAATAGGCGATGTACATCCCGATCATGAGGAACTCGCCGTGGGCAAAGTTGATGATCCGCATGACCCCCCAAATCAGCGTCAGTCCGATCGAGATCAGGGCAAAGACGCCGCCGACGAAGAGTCCATTGACCGCTGCTTGGGCGAGCAGACTCGTGCTCATCTTTCGCATCCTTAGGGGCCCGAGGGAGAAGGGCGCCATTGCCCTTCTCCCTCTTGGGGCCCGGGGTCTATTGGCCGAATTGGATCTTGGCCGTGGCGACCGCGGCTGGCCAAACGGGCATCAGTTCGCCGTTCTGGATCTGCACCACGTACAGCCGCGCGTACCTGTTCTGTCCGTTTTCGTCGAACTGTACCCGCCCGGAGGGAAGGACAACCTTCTCCCCGCTCATATCCGTCTTGGCGATCGCGTCGCGCAGGGCGTTCTTCTCCGTGGTGCCTGCGCGCTCCAGGGCGTCTGCGAGCACCAGCCCCGCCTGATAGGAGTGGACAGAGTTGCCGGTCATGTCCTCGCCGAAGCGCGCCCGGTAGCGCTCGTTCAGCTCCGCGCTCCCCTTGGCGTACTTGGAGAACTCGACCACCGTAAGCATGCCGTTCGCTGCCGTCCCCAGCCGTTGGATGTACTCGGGGTCGATCGTCCCGCCGGCCGTGTCCATGAAGAGGATGTTCTTGAGGCCGAGCTTCTCGCGCGCCTGGGTGATCAGCACAGCATCGTTCAGGTAGGTCACGGTGAGGATCGCGTCCGGGTTGGTCGCGGCAGCCTTGGCCACTTCCGTGGTGAGGTCGGCAGCGTTGGCCGGGTAGGTGACCTCCGTGAGCACCTCGATGCCCGCCTCCTTCAGGAAGCGTTTCTGGGCCTCAGCCGTCGACTGCCCCCAGTCGGTATCCTCGTGCAGCAAAGCCACCTTACGGATTTCGGGCCCGCCAAGCGCAGGCAGCTCCTTCAGGAACGCCACCTGGTCAGCCGCGTACGAGTCGGCCTTTGGCCCGACGCGGAATACCCAGCGGAACCCGCGCTCTGTGATCTTGTTCGCTACGGCGATGTCCACGATGAACGGTATCTGCAAGCGCTCGGCTTCCTGGGTTGCCGGGATGGTCACCGCCGACTGGTAGCAGCCGATGATCGCCACCACGCCTTCCTGCTGCACCAGGCGGTCAACTTCGGACACGCCCACATCGGGCTTGCCTTGGGTATCGCCGAAGACGAGCTCGATCTTGGCGCCGCCCATAGAGCGGATGCCGCCGGCGGCGTTGATGTCCTCGACCGCAAGCACCAGCCCGTTGCGCACGTTGTCGCCGATCTGCGCCAGCTCGCCGCTCAGGGGGTAGAGCGCGCCCACCTTGATGGTCTTCGGCTGACCCCCGGGCGCGGCACCGCACGATACCAGTGGCAGGGCCAGCAGCAGTACACCCAGAAGCAAGAGCAACCGATTTGCCCTCATCTTTGCCTGCCTCCTCGCTGTCTCTGAGAGGCCCCTTGGCCTCTCACCTGTGCCGCCTATCGACCCAAATGCCCCCGGGATTCACCTCCTTTCGCCGCTAGGGAGCGGGCCCGTGGCCTATAGCGGATCCTCCGGTGGCCTCCGGGTCCGCTGCCGCAGAAAACGGTCCAACACGCGGAAGAGAAGCGCCGTCTGCCGCTGGGCGAAAAGGGAAGGGAGCTGAAGGCTGATCACTTGGGGAAGTTGCATACGGTGTACGGCAGTAATCCCTTGCTCGAGCAGGCAATGAGCGGCGTCAATCGCCAAGTCAACCAGATAGAACTCGATATCGATGTGGAGAGGGGCGACCCGGATGTCCCGGATCAGCGCCGGGTAACGGGTCTGGAGCTGTCTGAGACGGCCTAATAGCTCGTCGAGGTCTCGTGTGGCAACCATGCCTTCGCTCCGTTGAACTTAATTCTATCGCTTGCTCCGTATGGCTGTAAAGGGCCTGCTTGCCCACTCTTTCCCCTCGGATGTATGTGCAGGCTGCACACTAGGCGATCCGGCAAGCTGCCGGCTGGCGGGACGAACCGCGGGCAGGCGCTCGGCAGCAAGAGGGGCCTGCGGGAACGCGCGACCCCGTGCGTGCGGAGATTGCGTTCGAGGCGGGCAGGGTTCCCAGCGGGTAGAAGGGAGGTGGTCAGGCCTGGTGGAAGCGGAGCCGGCGCTCCTTGAGCGCCAGCTGCAGGTTGAGGCGTACTTCCGGGTCGGAAAGGGGGAAGCCGATGATCCGCTCGATCCGAGTCAGGCGCTGCCTTAGGGTATTTCGATGCAGGTACAGCCGTCGAGCGGCATCCAGAGAACAGGCGCCTGCATCCAGGTAGGTCTCCAGGGTCATCAGCAGGGCGGTATGATGGGCCGCATCGTATTCCGCGAGCGTGGCCAGCGCCCGCGCAAAAGGGTTCCGGTTTCGCACTTCCGCCGAGAGATGGCGGAGCCAATAGAGGTATCCGAGCGATTCGAAGGTGGTGATAGAGCCCGGGCCGTGAAGCGCGATCCCCGCTTCGAGCGCCTCCAGCGCTTCCTCGTAGCTCTGGGCCAGCTCTTCCAGCTGCTGCACCCGCCGGCCGATGCCGATAGACAGGCAGTATCCCTGGCGGCGGCCCATCGCGGCGATCCTCTGGGCAAGCTCGAGACCTGTTTCGGGTGCCTTGCTGCTCACCAGGACCGCCAGGTCTTGCCCGCGCTCTACGACGATGCCGCGCTCCCCCGCGGCCCAGATTTCCTCCCGTACCATCCGCGAGAGCCGTAGCGTGTCCGGGAACTGCTGGTCAACCGGGCGAATGAGCAGCACCTGCTGGCCGTCGGATAGCCCAAAGGCACGCATTTTCTCGGCGATCGAAGCGTGCACGAGCGGTGGACGGCGCAGCAGTTCCTCGATCAGGCCGCTTTGGAGCCGCTGTTCGGCCTCGTAAACGGCCCGTTCGCGTAGGAGGATAAGCGCCGCGACCGTGGCAGCGTGCTCGATGGTCACCAGGTCCATCTCGCGGATGGTGCGGTTATGGGCAATCAGCCAGACGTATCCCAGGCGTTCCCCGGCGGCGATGATCGGCGCGACGATGCGCTCGTACTGGAGCCCGTGCTCGGGCAAGGGCTCCAGGTGCACCGGGTGGAGGCTCTGCTGAAGCGTTTCCAGAATGCCGCGGCGGCGCAGCTCGGCCAGCAACCGGGCGGGGGTCTGGCGCTCCAGGATGCTCACTTCCCGGGCCGGGTCGACTTCGCCCCACGAGGCATAGGCGAGCAGGCGGAAGGCGCTGTCCTCGATGGTCACCGGGCATTCGACCAGCCGCGCCAATACCTGTGCCAGCACGTCCAGGCCCGCCCCGCTCAGCACCACATCGGTCAGGCGCTTGTGCACCTGGAGCGACTGTTGCAGAAGCGCGTAACGCTCTTGCACGATCCGTTCCACGAGGACCCGCGTGACCTCGATGAAAGGGATTTCCCAGGGAAGCGTGAGCAGCGGGAAGTTTAACTCGTTCGCCTGGTCGATCATCACCTGGGGGATCTCGTGGAAATAGTGGCCCACGCCGATCACCATGCCGACGGCACCTGCTTCCACGAGCTGGCGTACCAGGACGTGCTGCAACTCGGGGTTGTCGCGGATCCCGAAGGCGGTGGTAAAGATCAGCTCCCCTTCCCGCACCCATTCGGCCATCTCGGGGATGTCGACCATGTGCACCCACTGGATCATGTTGGACAGGCCACCGTGGCCGGCCACCACGCTTGCCCGGGAAAGGGCCTCTGTCTTCAGGGCTTCGGCGATGGTTAACATGGGCGACCTGCTCCCCCGTTAATCGACACGCAGCGGCGCGATGCCGTCCGCGGGAAAGCCGCACGCGCGGTAGAACGCGCGTGCGGGCTCGTTGGCCCGCGAAGTATCCACGAGCAATCGGCTGCATCCCCGCGCGCGTGCCAGGCGCACGGCGGCCTCCACCAGGCTGGCCCCAATCCCTTTCCGTCGGTGGGCCGGATCGACGGCGAGTTCCCCGATCAAGCCCCGCACCCCGGCCAGACCGGTGGCAAAAGACAGGCCCAGAAAGCCGACGACCTCCCCTTCCACCTCTGCCACCAACACTTCCAGCGCAGGCGTCTCACGGAAGCGCTGCCCTGCGGCGCGCCGCCTCTCTGCGTCCAGCGTCCCCTCATCCGGGATGCATTGCAGAAGCTCCAGGATGCGGGCTTCGTCCCGGGGCCGAGCGCGTCGGATGTGTACCCCCGGAATCGGCTCCAGGGTCGCGGCTCCCTCGGGAAAGAGTTCCAGCAAGCGCTCGCGGTCTCGCTTCCAGCGCTCCAGGGCCTCCCGGTGCGTGCGAAAGGCCAAGCGTGGGATCTCCGGAAGGGCGAATACCCGGGCCTCGGCCGCGTCATCTCCGGGTCGCAGTTCCCCCCCGGTCACGCGCGCGGTATAGAAAATAACGATACCTCCCTGTGGTTCGTCGTCGAAAGAATAGACCCCCACCAGGTCACCTATGGCCACCTGTAGACCTGTCTCCTCCGCGCATTCGCGCACCGCCGCCTCTTCGCTGCTCTCCCCCGCTTCGACGAAACCGGCAGGAAAGCACCATCCGCCTGCCTGAGGCGGCTCCTTGCGCCGCACCAGGACGAGGCCGCCCGCGTACTCCACGATCGTGGCCACGCCAGGAACCGGGTTGTGGTAGTAGACGAAGCCGCAGGCCTGGCAAACGTCCCGTACCCGCCCGGCTTGCTCCCGGCGTTCCAGTAGGTGTCCGCACTGTGGACAATAGCGCATCGTTTCCCCGTGTCCGCTCCCTGTTCAGAGGTCCCACAGGGCCAGGCCGCTGTCGGCATCTGGCACGCGCTCCAGCGCCGTCCCGATCATTTCCTGCACCCAGAACTCTCCCACAAAGGCGATCCCCTCGAAGAGATGCCCAGCCACGGTCCTGCCGTCGCTTCCGGAGAGCACGACGTGCAGGTGGACGAACGGCTGCCCGTCCCTGAGGGACACGTTGCCCTGGCAGGATACGATCTCCATCGGTTCCTCTACCGCCAGTCGCCGGTAAAGGCGTTCCTCCTGCTCGAAGTAGCCCACGACCCCCCGCCGCACGGTGCCAATCGCCGAGACCCAGCCGGTCTGGATGCCCCGATCGCGACAGAACTCGGCCAGCGCGCTCACCATCTCCTCTCCCGGGGCGAGTTTCCCCAGGAACGCGCGTCCGGGACGGAATTCCCTGGCCAACACCATGGGTTCCTCCTTCGTCAGCGCTTCCTCGTAGCGCCAAAGCAAGCGTTTCCAGGCCCGACTCCACCGCGGACCCTTGGGGGCCAACTCGCGGATCCGTACGATCGCCCGAATCCCGCGCCGCAATCGCGCTCGGCGTGCCTCATCCGGATCGCCCACGGCTCTCCCCGCGGTCAAGCTGCCGCCTTGTCAGCCACCCGAGCAGCAGGCTTCCCACCAAGGCCATTCCCAGGAGCACCAACAGCTTGTAGAGCCCGCTCGGGAGCAGCTGTGCGGCCCCGAATAGCGCGGACGCGCCGTAGAAGAGAGCGACCACCTGTACCTGGGACAGGCCCACATCGAGCAACCGGTGGTGGAGGTGCCCGCGATCCGCCTGAAGTGGGGAATGCCCTCGCATCAAGCGGAAAATGATCACCCAGGCGACATCCAGGATCGGCACACCCAGCACGAGCAGGGCGGTTGCGATCTTGGCCCCTCCGATCACGGAGAGGATGGCCAGGGTGTACCCCAGGAAGACCGCTCCGGAATCGCCCATGAACACCCGCGCCGGGTGAAAGTTGTAGGGCAAGAAGCCCAGACAGGCCCCCAAGAGGGCCAGGGGAAGGGCCACCAGGCTGAGTTGTCCCAACCTCCACATGTGGAGCGCGAGCAAGAGCGCGGCGATCGCGCTTACTCCCGCGGCCAATCCGTCCACGCCGTCCAGGAGGTTGATGGTGTTCATCATCCCTACGAACCAAAGCAGGCTGAAGGGGATGGACATCCAAAGGGGAAGGTAGAGCGTGCCCCCCAGCGGATTCTGCACCTGGGTGATCAGGAGCCCGGGCGGGGGTTGCAACGCAGGAGCCAGGAAGTAAGGGATGATCGCCAGTGCCGCTGTCCCGAACTGGATCCCCAACTTGACGCCGGTAGGCAGCTCTCGGATATCGTCCCGCGCCATCAAGCCGAAGGCGAGCAACGGCCCAACAATCAGGAGGCCGATACGAATCGCTTCCCCAGTGGCCCGTTCCACCGGAAGGGCGAGCGTCACCCCAAGGGCCAGCGCGGTAGAAAACGCCAGCCCGATCCCACCGCTACGCGGTGTGCGGCCGGTGTGAATGTGTCGTCCCCCGGGCTCACGGAACCACTCCCCTCGTAGGCCTACGCAGCGAGCCCATGGGGTCACCACAACGGCCAGAGAAAACGCCACCGCCAGCGAAATTAGAGCCGCGATCGGGTGTGACATCGCCCATCCGGCCGCCCATCCGGGTCCGCGTTACAGGCGGATGCCGGAGAGCAATTCCGTCGCGCAGGTGCCACAGAGCACCTGGCCGACCAACTCCAGCGGAGCCGACGGCCCCCGGAAACGCCGCCCGCATCGGGGGCAGCTCCGCACGACCAGCCTCTCTTGGGCCTGCGTTGTCCCTCCCGGTGAAGGAACCGTGGCTCCGAAGCCAAACGGCCCCAGCCGGGCCGCCAGACGGCGTGCTTCCCGGAGGGTCACCTCGTCGCCCGCAACCAGCGCTGCTTCGGCCACTTCCCGCACCACCCGAGCCACATGCTCCAAGTAAGCGGATAGGCCCTCGTCGCCGCTTGCGAGCGCTGCCTCGAGCTTCTTCTCCAGCTGTACGAGCACGTCCACCCCAGTGACCATCTCTTCCCCTCCACCGCCGCCGGCCCAGCTCAGAACTGCAGCCGTCCCCGCATTTCCTGTCCCTGGCGGATCCAGAGGACCTCCACCGTTTGCCCCGGCACGACCCGGCTCAACACTTCTTCGATGTCCTTGGGCCCCCGGATCGGAATGCCCGCAAGGCGGATAATCACGTCGCCCGCCCGCAGTCCGGCGGCTTCGGCGGGTGATCCGAGCGCGACTCTACCTACGTAAGCGCCTGGCGGGAACTGTTCTCCGCCCGCGAGCGAGCGGCTCGCGGCAACGTGCGCGCCCAGCCGCACACGTCGCGCGGCCATGCGGGCCAGGGCCTGTTCGAGCCGAGGTCGGTCAAACCCCACAATGACCTGGTCGCCGACCACGAGGACCGGCACGCCGTGCTGTCCGGAGCGCCGGATCATCTCTGCCGCTGCGCCCGGGTCACGACTCACGTCCAGTTCCCGAAACGGTATTCCCCGCTGCGAAAGAAACTTCTTCGCTAGATCGCAGTAGGGTCACGTTGGCGTCGTGTAAACGATCACCTCCACGGCTTGCCTCCGCTCACCTGCTGGCCCTGGCCTACTCCAACACGGCCATGAAGCGATCCCCGGTGAGGCGCAGGAGGAATTCGGCCCCGCAGATGGGACAAGTCAGTTCTCCGGAACGCACCGCTTCTTCCCCGACTTGAACCAGGAACTTGCACACAGGGCACAGCACCTCGGATCCTCCGCCCCTCCAGTAGCGTACGTCGAAGAGCGCTCGCAGGAGACCGGGATCGACTTCGGCGTAAGGCACCTGCCGGCGCACCAATTCCTCGACCCGGCCGGCCTCGCTGACTTCACCGACGAAGAGTGCCCCCACCAGCCGGCCGTCGGCCACCACCAGTTCCTTATATACGCCATCCGTCGGGTAGTCACCATGCTCTCGCTTCACGTTCCTGCCCGCCGGCTGGAGGTCCCCCATAGCCAGGATCGGCATCCCGAAGGCCCGGGTGGACACGGTGATCGTGCGACGCCGGAGCGGAGCCGCTCCGCCAGTCAAATTGATCCCCGCCACCACGCCCTGATGCCAGGCCCGCAGCCAGCCAAAGGGGGCCGTCTCGCCCGGCAAGCGCACCATATCCCCGGCCGCGAAGACGTCCGGGAGCGCGGTGGCAAGCTGTTCGTCCACGGACACCCGATTGTTCGTGACCTGCAGGCCGGCCGCTTCTGCCCACGGAACGGATGGCCGCATAGCGATCGAAAGGCCCACCAGGTCCGCAGGGATACTTTCGCCACGCGCGGTCTGCACCGCGCGAACCCGACCGTCCCGCCCGAGAAACGCCACGGCCTCTACTTCGGGCTGCACCTCTACCCCATGGGCTGCCAGCCGTTCCTCGATCAGCGCGGAGGCCTCCGGGGGAAACAGGTTCGACCAGAAGCGCGGTCCGGAAATCAGGTAGCGCACCGGGAGCCCGAGCTCGCGGAAGGCACGCGCCATTTCTAGGCCGATCACCCCCTCGCCGATGACGACGGCCTGGCGCGCGAGCTGGGCGAGCTCCCGGATGGTGTTGAGGTCTGCCAGGCGTTGGAGGCTCACGATCCCTTTCAACGTATCTCCGGGAATGTAACCTCTTGCCGACGCGATCCCGGCTGCCAAAAGCAGCCGATCGTAAGCCAAGACCTCTCCGGAAGCAAGTTCCACGCGATGCTCGCGTGCATCCAGCCCCGTTGCCCGGGCGTTGAGCCTCAGGTCGATCCGCTGTTCCTGGTAGAATTGTTCCGGGCGCCCCCAGAGGCTCTGCAACGGCACCCGGGCGCTCAAGTGGTCCACCAGTGCTGGCCGCCGATAGAACGGGACCTCCTCTGCCGAAAGCACCGTGATCTCGGCCTTGGGATCGCGTTTCCGGATCACTTCGGCAGCTTTCGTTCCCGCAACGCCGTTGCCCACAATAAGATAGCGCATCGTTTTCCCCCTTTGCGAGTTTTGTGAACACTCTAGCAGCCGTGCGCCGGCACGTCCGTAATGGGACTCACTCCTTGGACGATGGGCTGGGCAGCACTATCGGCTTCCCATTGTACCATTGTTCCCCATGGTTTGTCCAACGCACGACCGGCTTTACCTCTCTGGTTGCACCGGACCGGGAACTTGTGTACAATGCAACCGCCGCGCGGGGCCCCCGGATAGCCGGATGAGACGACCGATGAAAGTTCTGTATGTCTTGCTGTACTATGTTCCTCACTGCACCGGGCTAACCATCCACGTCCAGCGCATCGCGGAGGCGATGGCCGCGCGTGGACACGAGTCTACCGTGCTCACTGCCCGCTACAGCCGGGCCCTCCCGCCGGAAGAGGTGATCAACGGGGTGCGGGTGGTGCGCCTGCCCACCTTCCTCCGCATCAGCCGGGGGATGCTCATGCCCACATTCCCCGTAGCTGCCTGGCGCCTGATCGGCGAGCACGATTTGATCAGCATCCACACGCCGCTTCTGGAAGCCAGCCTGGTCACGACCTGGGCACGCCTTCGGAAGCGCAGACCGGTGGTCATTACCCACCACGGAGACCTGGTGCTTCCTGCGGGTTGGTTCAACCGCTTCATCGAGTTCGTCATGTACCGGATCTACCGCGCTGCGGCCCGGTACGCCTCTGCGGTGATCGCTTACAGCCAGGACTATGCCGACCACTCCTCGTACCTGCGTCCGGTCATGCCCAAGGTGCGGCCGATCTATCCTCCGGTGACGATTCCCCGCCCCCACCCGGAGGGGGTCGCTGCGCTGCGGCGTCAGTACCGCCTGGAAGGAAAGACGATCGTGGGATACGCCGGACGGTTCGTGGAGGAAAAGCGCCCCGACCTTCTCCTGCGCACCGTCCCGTACTTGAGCGCCCGTTTTCCCAACCTACGGGTCGTCTTTGCCGGGGAATACCGCATCCGTTACGAGCACTTTTACGAGCGCTGCCTGCCCTTGATCGAGAGTTTGAACGATCGCGTCGTGTTCCTGGGGCTGATCCGCGACCCTCAGACGCTGGCCGATTTCTATGCGATGTGCGACGTCCTGGTGTTGCCCAGCGGGACGGAGTGCTTCGGGCTCGTACAGGCCGAGGCCATGCTTTGCGGGACGCCAGTGGTCGTGAGCGACACGCCCGGCGCGCGGGAAGTCGTCCGGGTGACGGGGATGGGGGAGATCGTACCCCGCGGCGACGTCCAAGCCCTGGCGCAGGCGATCGCGCGGGTGCTGGACGAACCTTCGCGGTACATCCAGCCTCCGGAGCGCATCGCTGCTACCTTCAGCCTGGAGCGCACCGTCTCGGCCTATGAAGAGGTGTTTCGGCAAGCGCTGAAGAAAGCGCCCGCGGAACACACCTAAAAGAAGAACGCGCGGCAGGGGAACGGTCGGAGGTCTCCTGCCGCGCGCTCAGGTTTGTCCCTTAGGCTACGCGGACCACGTAGGTGCCGGCGATCTTGTCGTGCCAGCCTTGCTTTTCTGGATCCCAGAGGATCCACAGGAACCCCAGGTACAGCACGGCTGAGCTCACCATGTAGCCAATGATGCGCAGGATCGCCATGCCCACTGTAAGTAGCTGCCCCTGCGTGTCGACGACCTTGATCTTCATGACCTTCTTGCCGATCGTCTGGCCTGTCTTCGTCCAGAAGTAGATCAGATATCCCCAGCTGACTACCAGGATGGCCAGCCACCCGAGGAACATAAAGAAACCGCCGACCCCCCGAATCCTTCCCAGTCCCAGGCCGAAGATGGCCCAGAGGATCCAGTCCACTACGCCCAGAATCACCGCATCGATCAGGTAGGCAACCAGACGTGTCCCGAAATCCGCTCGCTCGCCCATGATAGCAAGCTCCTCAAGAGACGGTCCAAGACCATCGCCGCTCACCGACCACCATCCGATCCTTTTTTCCAGCCCACCTCCTTTCCAGGGTTCACCGAAAGCGGATCCAGCTGCGCGGTGCCTGCGGGCGACACCCGTCCCTCCAGCAGCCGGGCCTGGGCGGCCAGACGTACCAGCCGGGTACCCACCCAGCCAGCAACCAGGAGCTGGTCCACAAGCAAGCGTGCCCCCCACCAGGGGTCGGGGAGCAGAGAACGCGCAAGCCAATAAGCGGCGCCGATTCCAACCGGGCAGGCAAGGACCAGGAGCTCCAGTACCGAGGCGGCCCCCAGGTTCTTCCACAGAAAGCGACCGGAGTGAGCAATGGCCCGCAGCAAGTGACCTTGCCTGTGGACGACCATCCAAACCCGGGCATAACCGAACCACCACGGGATCGCAAGTGAAGCGGCCACGAGCACAGGGCTTGACAACAGCGTGAGCCCAACACCTAGCTGCGGAGCTCGCCAAAGCGCCAGGCCGAGCAGCGCGATCGTTCCGGCCAGCGTTGCGTCCAGAAGCAGCACTTCACCCGCAAGCAGCGCTACGAAAGGCGGACCGAAGCGCGCTAGGCCGGTGCCGAAAGCACGCCCAAGCGGCCCCAGGCCTCTGACATAGACCGAGAGTGCTCCCGCGCTCAGCACGACGAAGGGAAGGTTCAGCAGCAAAGGCCACGCTGGAAGGCTACGGACCACCGGCCGCAGCAAGGGAAGGAGGGCTTCCGGGTCGCGCCAAAGGGTACGCACGATGGTGGCGAGCAGCCAGGCATCCACGCCGTCCGCAAGGTCGTGGGCGGCGAGTCGGAAACCCAGGGTGCGTACGAGCATTTGCACAACCGGCAGCAGGAGCAATCCCGCGAGGAGCAGAAGCCCCCCGTGGAAGAGCAACGCGATCGGCCAGAAGCGCAGCACTCCGACAACGCCAGCGCAAAAGGCTTGCCAGGCCCCGACGCGCTTCACCAAAGCCCTCCCAGGAAGAACAACGCCTGCTCCATACCCAGGAGCCAGGGCCGCAAGATGCGGGCCAGGGCTCCCACCTGTGGGCGCAGGGTTCGGCTGTTGTTGAACGGGCGCACGTCCAGATAGATCTTGCCTTCCGGATCCACCCGAGCCCACACCACTGGCACATCGAGGGTATAGCGGAGCCGAACTGTGTCCTCATTTCCCTGCCACCGTTCCCGTAGCCGGCGTCCATCCGCCAACGCGACCTCGATCTCCACAGGTAGCGCGACATCCCCCTGCCGTGCCACAGCGATCTCACACCTGTAAAGCGCCTCACGAACGCAGTGAAGCTCCGTTACAGCAAGGTCAAACGCTTCACGGCTGCGGAGTAACCCCTCCAGCCAACTTGCCATTTCGTTCCCTGCGACCTCCTGGACCACAGACAGGAAGTCTTCCGCCGTTGGATGCGCAAAGCGGAAGCGTTCGTAGTAGGTACGCATCACCGAAAGCCATTGTTCTTCGCCCACCAGGCGCTCCATCGTAGCCAGGATCACCGCTGGCTTGCTGTACACGGCGAGGGCGTAGGCCGTGGCGCCATAGTCCCACGCTCGGCCATCGACAGGTAGGGTGGGGTCGAGCCAGTACTGGAACTGCGCTCCTTCCAGGTGGGTGCGTCCCAGGAAGGCCGGCCGGGAAGACTCCACCGGATAGTACAGGTCCAAGAACCGGATCGAGGAATACTCCGCAAACCCCTCGTCCAGCCAGGGTTCCTCGGCCTCGTTCGTGGCAACGGTGGATTGCCACCACTGATGGGCGATCTCGTGCGCGGTCACCATTTCCGGGAAGGAATCGCCGAGCAGGTTGGCTGGAAAAGGGGGTGGTGGGCCGGCTGTCACCAGCATCGGGTACTCCATTCCCCCGGCGCCGCCCGCCGCTTCCGGCACATCCACGATCGTCAAGCGGGGGTAGGGGTAGGGCCCGAACCACGCGCCGTAGGCCTCTAGTGCGCGTTCGGCGACCTCCAGGTAACGGTCTACGTAAGGGGCATGGTTCGGTGCGTAAAGCAAGACCACCTCTGTGGAACCGACCCGCCTGCGCACCTCGCGGAAGTCGGGCCAGGCGGTCCAGGCAAAATCGATCACTCCCTCCGCGTGGTAGCGGTAGGTCACCGTGCCGTCGGGATGGGGTTCCTGCCCGACCTCTACGCCGGTTGCGCCCACGCGGTACGCTTGAGGCACCGTGATGGCCACATCGTAGTTTCCAAAGTCGGCATAGAACTCGCTATTGGCGTGGAACGGGTGGGCATTCCAGCCACGGCCGGCTTCGTACACGGCCAGTTTGGGGAACCACTGTCCAACCATGTGAAAGGTGTCCGCAAAGCCCGTGCGGGCAAACACCCGGGGAAGTTGCGCGCGGAATTCCACCTCCAAGATCATCGTTTCTCCCGGCTGCAACGGGAATGGGAGCGTGGTGGTCATCAGCGTTTCGCTGACCGTCGTGCGGGGAAGCAAGTCCAGGCCTCTCCACCGAATCCCCAGCACATCCATCGCGCCCGGATGGCTCGGATCGAAGCCGTAGCCGCGATGTGAGCCCCGCGCTTCCCTGAGGAAGAGCGTATCGGCATTGCGGAAGGCGTTCAGGTAAAGGTGAAACACCAGGTGGTCGATCGCATCCGGTGTCCGGTTCGTGTAGGTGATCGTCTCCCGGGCCACCAGCACGTGCTCTTCAGGGTCTAGGTCGACGCGAATGCCGTAGGAAGCAACGGGTGGAACCGCGGGCCAGCCCTGGGACGCCTCCGTGGCAGCACGGGGCCAGCACACTCCGCGGAGCAGGAAGATCAAGGACGCCAGGGCAAAAATGCGAAGCCAGGCATCGGTGCGCGTCATGGGCGCTCTCCTTACCTGGGGATGATTCTAGCATAGCGGGAGCTGCCCGTCAAAAAGCCCGGCTGTGTTGCAGAAGCTACTCCGTTATAGTAGAATGCACGCACACGTTCCAGCAAGAAGAGATCTTTGGGGAGGACTTCATATGGCCAAGCAAGGAGTGCTGCCGGCCGACCGGGCGATCGAAGCGCTCGGGAACATCGCCCGGGCGAGCATCGCACTGCGGGAACTGGACCCCCTGCTCGGGATGATCTTTCAGGAATGCAGCCGCCTGGTGGGGATAGACGGATTTGCCGTAGCCCTTCACGATCCTTTGGAGGGGACGCTGCGCTTTGACCCCGTCTACGAGCACGGCAATCGCTGCCCGCCAGCCATCCGCTCGCAAGGCGACCGCTGGGGACTTGCAGCTCGGGTCCTGGAGGAGCAGGCGACACTCCTGATCGAGGACCTCTCCCGAAGTGGCCTTGTCGAGGAGGCCTTTCCATTCGCCCATGCGAGGCGATCCTGGCTGGGGATCCCGCTTGTCGTGGAGAACCGCGCGGTCGGAGCCCTGATCTTGCACAGCGATCAAGCGAAGGCCTTTGGAGTGGAAACCCAGCGCTTCCTGGAATCGCTTGCTGCCCAGGCCGCTGTGGCTGTTCAGGTGGTGCGGCTACGCCAGGAGAAGGAGCGCCGATCGGCGGAAGCGAGCATCCTTGGCGAGATCAGCCAGTCCCTGGCCTCTTCTCCGGGCCTGGATGCGCTCCTGGAAGCGATCTACCGCCAGGTCGGCCGGGTCATGGACGCCTCGAACTTGTACATTGCCCTCTACGATCCCGAGCGCGACGAAGTCACGTTCGCTCTCGATGTTCTGGAAGGGGAAATCCGAAGGCCCTATTCGACCCGCCGTGCGGGCAAGGGGTTGACGGAATACATCATCCGCAACCGCACGCCGCTGCTCATCGAAAGCAACGTCGTGGAGCGGCTGGCAGAATTAGGGATCGAAGCCATCGGGCGTACAGCGCAGTCCTGGCTCGGGGTCCCCTTGCGCTCGGCCGAGCGGGTGGTCGGCGTGATGGCGGTACAAAGCTATACCGCACCCGGCGTCTACGGGAAGCAGGACCTGGAGCTGCTGATGACCATCGCCGGTCAGGCGGCGGTAGCGATCGAGAATGCGCGGCTCGTGGGGGCGCTCCAGCAGCGGTTGAACGACCTGACCGTGTTGCACGAGGCCACACAGGCCATCCTGGTGGCGGAAGGAGAAGAAGAGCTTCTGGAACGGATCCATCGCCAGGTGGGCCGGCTAATGGACGCGAGCGAGTTCTATGTGGCGCTTTACGATGCGGAAAGCGAGGAGATCGACTTTGTCTACGTGGCGGAGGCTGGTACCCGGGTCCCCGGGTTCGGGCGCCGTCCGCTAGCGGAAGGTGGGCTGACGGCGTACCTCGTACGAAAGCGGGAGCCGGTGTTGCTGGGGGAGCAGGTGGACGCCTGGTTGGCGGAGAAGGGGATCGTCGGGAAAGGCCGGCCGGCCCGTTCCTACCTGGGGGTACCGATGCTGGTCGGGGATCAGGTCATCGGGGCCATCGCTGTTGCGGATTATGAACGAGAACGTGCCTATACGGAACGACACCTGGCGCTTCTCCAGCATATAGCCACCCAGGCAGCGCTCGCCCTGCAGCGGATGAGGCTGCGCACAAGCGATGCCCGTAAGGCGCAGCAACTGGCGATTATGGGCGAGGTAAGCCGCAAGGTCGCGGCCATCCTGGACCTGGAGGAACTGCTGAGGGAGATCGCGCGATCCATCCAGCTCGGCTTTGGCTTTAGCGATGTCGCCGTGTTTCGTGTCGACGAAGAGGCCAAGGAAATCGTCCTGGGGGCCCTCGTGGGCCGGTATGCCGGCATCACCGAGTGGGGCTATCGGCAACCGATCGGAGAAGGGTTGCCGGGGCTGGCTGCCCAGACTGGGAAGACCGTGGTCTGTAACGATGTCCAAAAGGAACCGCGCTATGCCCGGGGTTTTGACGCGGAAGAACTCGCGCGTTCCGAGCTGTGCGTCCCGATCATCCACGGGGAGCGCGTGCTGGGCGTGCTCGATATCCTGAGCGAAGAGACGGACGCCTTCGATCCGGAGACCGTTGCCACGATGGAGACGCTCGTAGGGCAGCTGGCTACCGCGATGCGAAATGCCGTCCTCTTCCGCGAGCGCGAGCAGCAGCTCGCCAGCCTGAACGCGCTCACCCGTATCATCCAGGCGAGCGCCCGAGCGCTCACGCTCGAGGACCTGGTGCGCTCGCTCTGCGAGGTCATCCGGGAACTGCTGCAGGTAGACGGTTTCTTCGTCGCGTTGCGCACCGAGGACGAGGACCGCCTCATCGCCCCGCTCCTGTACGACGAGGGCGTGTATTACCGGAACGTGCCACTGACGACCCGTGGATTCACCGGGCTTGTCCTCCAGGGCGGGCAACCCGTGCTGATACGCGACATGGATCTCGAGGCCTCGCGGTATCCGGTGGACCGTTCAACTACGGTCGTGGGCAGCGGTCGACCCTCGGCTTCTTGGCTCGGGGTCCCCCTGCAACGCGCGGGCGAAGTCGTTGGAGCGATCAGCGTACAAAGCTACCGCCCGTATGCTTTCGACGAGTCCCATGTCTCGTTCCTGCAGTCGGTCGCGAGCCAGATCCTCGCTCACCTGGAGCGGACACGCCTCTTCGAGGAGACACAGCGCGCCCTTGAGGAGGTGCGCGAAAGCCACGAGCGCCAGCGAGAACTGCTGCGCCTGGTCCAGGAGCTTTCCACCCCGCTCGTGCCGGTGACGGACGAAATCCTGGTCCTGCCGCTTGTGGGCACGGTGGATTCCCGCCGGGCGGAGCAGATCATGGATGTGCTGCTCGAGGGCGTCTCCAATCGCCGGGCTCGGGTGGTCATTCTCGATATCACCGGTGTGCCGGTGGTCGACACAAGCGTGGCGAACCACCTGCTACAGGCGACCCAGGCGGTGCGATTGCTCGGTGCCGAGTGCGTGCTCGTCGGCATCACCCCAGAAGTCGCGCAGACGGTAGTGGGGCTAGGTGTGGACCTGCGAGGGCTGACGACACGGAGCGACCTTCAGGGTGGCATCGAATATGCGCTGCGTCGGATGGGCCAGCGCATCGTTCGGCGTGTGGAGCGAGTTCCTTCCCCCGAGACGCAAGATCGACCGGAGGGGGCGTAGCGCCATCCGGCCACGGTGCAGCGCCCCTAGCGGGTCACGGCCATCTTCACGATACGGCCGCCAGGATCGACCACGACCCGGGCTACCTGGGGAAGGAGCGTTCCGTCCTCGGTTCGTAGTTCCCTGCGGGTCGTGAACACGAGTGCCTCGATCTCGCGGCTACCGGTGTTGCGCGGACGGCATGCCCCAGCGCAGTGGCCTCCGGGACAACCAGAACGTAGCGCAACGTTCATCTCCCCCACGGCCTCACCCTGTTGGAGCCAGGCCAGGCTCCGTCGGACCCGGGCGACCAGCTCCTCCGAGAGTTGGTGGGGAGCCAGGGGCACGGCGTGCTTTGCACAGAGGACCGGTGGAGGGGTGGACACCGATTCCCGGGCCGAGATGTGGGCCACGGCGAGTGGCACAGGTGTGGCGACCGTGGCCAGGGGATCCCCGTAAAGGACGAATTCCAGCAAGGTCTTCATATCGTCGCCGTCCAGGTACCCCTGCTGCCGGTACATCTCCCGGGTAAAGTCCAGCTTGGCCTGAAGAAGGGCTTCGCCCAGCGGCTTTCCGGCCAGGGCGTGTTGCCAGAAAAAGGCTCCCAACAGGTCCGCGGCGCCAAGGGGTGGTACGGCGACGCCGTACGAGATCACGGTGGAACCGACGACGCCGAGGGCTCCCTCGGAGAGGAAGCGCAGCGCGATCGACGACTGGGGATCCTTTCCGAGGATATGGGCACCGTAGCAGGCCTCCGAATAGACGATGACCCCTCCGACACGGCCAGCCGGGACCTCTTGCGGAGAAAACGCGACCGGCATGAGGGGGCCCTCGCCGGGCAGTGTGACATCGCGCTGGCCGTACCAGTTGGGCGAAGTGGCGGCCCCGTGTAGGTTAAAGTAGGCAAAAGAGATATCCGCGAGCCAACCTGGGAGGATCGCCTCCCGGCAGGTCGGCGGGCAGAGGTGCAGTGGTTCTTCGCCGGGAAGGCGGTGGAAGAGTTCCTCCGAAGCCCGGGCCCACACCTGCGCAGAAAGCCCGAACCGCCGCGTGGGGTTCGCTTTCGGTTGCGACCAGGGCATCCAGGCGGTCAGGCATCCGGACCGGGTGACACCAACCCCGACACCGCTGAGCCGGGCAACGCTCTGCTCCAAGAGCTGGAGCAGCAGGTCCGGACTCGGTCGTCCACCATCGGGCAGCCGGCCGATGGCCCGTTCCGGGATCAGGTAAGTAGGGTCGCGAGAGGCGTAGAGGTTGTCCGAAGGGACGGTCTCGTCGCTATCGTCAGTCGGGTTGGGCAGACGGGCGAAAGGCAACAGCTCATCTCCGCCAACCAGGAGAAGGTAATGAAAGTCGAGATGCTCCTCGGCCAAACGGCGGTCCAGCGCGTCCAGGAATTCCTTGATTTCTTCCGGGCGCTGCGGGTCCGGCCGGGCCATTTCCGGGTAGGGCGGGCGATCCAGATAGACCACACGCGCGGCGATCCCTTGCTGCTCCACAGCCCGGGCGAGCGAGCGGAGGGCTTCGTCGATCCGCGCCAAGGCTGCGGCTCCGAAACGCTGGCGCAGCCCCGCTTCCCAGGCCAAGAGGACCTCTACCGGCTGAGGCTCGCCCGAGTGGCGTGGCGGTGGAGGGGTTTCGGGTGGAGGGTCTCCGAAGAGACGGGCGCGGACTTCGGTGACGGCATGGGCAAAGCGACGGAGGTCGGGGTCGGAGGGTTGTGGGGCTGGAGGTTCGCCGCGCGCCGCGAGCCCTTGTACATAGGAGGCCAGTTCCTGGGCCGCAGCGCCTGCCGGGCCGCCCGTCGCCGTGGCGACCTGTTCGGCCATCTCCAGCCAGTGACGGAGCTCCCGGTCCTCTGGGGGATCCAGGAGCACGGGCCGTGGCGGTACGGGGAGGCGCGGGTCGTTGCCGAAGAGAGTGCGTGCGCGCAGCTCCTCCGGATCCCAGGCACGCGCTTCCCCCCATAGTTGCCGGCCGCTCTGCACCCGGCCCCGATAGAAGTCGTGGGCGGCCACCACGAGCAGGGCAACCAGGGGATGGGGTGTCTGATCCAGGAAAGGCCGGCAGATGCTGGCTGCCTGATCGTGGACACCGGCCTGCCATAGGGCCACCGCATAGGCCAGTTTTAGGTCGGGGCGGTCGGGGTCGTCACGCAGCGCGACAGCAAACGCTTCGGCAGCTGGCTGCGGCAGGCCGCGCTGCAGGTAGAAACGGCCGACACAAGCGGGGGTAAAAGCGGGGGGAGGCACTGGCCGGCCGGCCCGGCGGGACAGGCTTTGGCGTAGCGCATCGCGCACCTCGTCCGAGTCGGGCGCGTTCTCGAAGGCGTGTGCCAGACAGCGGGTCGCCGCCTCCAGATCGTCGCGCGCCAAGGCGACGACTCCCAGGCCGCTGTGCGCTTCGGCGTTCTCCGGGTCCACGGCGACCACCAGCCGCAGTCGCCGCTCGGCCTCCTCCCACAGTTCGCGCTCCAGGCAAGCTTGGGCCAGGAGCAGGTGGCTGCGAAGGTGCCAGCGGTGGTGAGCGAGAACGTACCGACAGAGGGCTTCCGCCTCTGCTGCCTGGCCCACCTTGAGCGCCAGCTCGATCGCCTGGCCAAACCGCTGCAACGGGATGCTCATGGGCCCTCCAGGATCCTCAACAGGGCTCCGCGGAGTTCCAAGACCCTCTTGCGAAGCGTTTGCACCTCTTCCGCGGTGCGCTTGGTCCCCGTTCCCTGGCGCAGTTCCTGCTTCCGGAACGCCAGCTCGGTCGCCGCCTCGAAAAAGCGCCCGAGCAGGCGGAACGCCTTCCAGCCGTGGTTGCGCCACATCCAGACCCGCGCGCTCAGACGACGCGTGGCGGCTTGTAGCGTCAGCAGGTCCGCTTCGGCCAGTATTCCGGCAGCCACTTCTTCCCCCAGCTCCTGCTGGATCCAGCGCCTTTCCTGCCGCCAAGAGAGCATAGCCACCACAAGGATCGTGGCGATGCCTGCCCAATCGCCCGCTAGCGCGGCCACCACCCCGGGGCAACCCAGCCCCACGCCCAGGTTGTGGAAGCCGTGGAACGACATCGCTGCAAGCAGCCCGATCGGGAAGAGCAGTATCCACCGTCCGCGGGCACGGGACTGGCGCGCCAGCCCCAGCGCGGCACCGGTGCAGGCCGTGTAGAGCGCGTGGTTCAGCCCAAACGGCAGCGTCCGCAGGAGGACAACCATCGCCTCGCCGTGTAGCTCGATGAAGTAGAGCACGTTTTCTGTCATGCCAAAGCCAAAGCCTACAGCGGCCCCATACACGATGCCGTCCAGCAAGCCATTGAACTCTCCCCGCCACAGGAAGAAGATGAGGAGGAGCGCCAGCCCCTTTACCCCCTCTTCGACGACAGGTGCCACGACGACACGGCCGATTGCCTCGCTGGTCGAGCCAAAGGCCAGCTCCAGCGGTATGCCCAGCAGCAGTTCCAGGACGACCGCCACGAGGATCGCGGGAAGGCAACCGTATCCGAAGGCCGCCAGAAACAGACCCCAAGGCTCTTTTTCATACTTGTCGAGCCACCAGAGGAGCAAGAGGTACACGACGGTGGACACCAGCGCGACCGCGACGGAAAGGAGGACCATATTCGCCTCGCGATCTCAAGCGCGTCGACGGGAACCCCAGCGCCGATAATCCTCGGCCTGGATCAGGACATGGCGGCAGAGTTCCTTGTCCCAAATCCGGGAGCGAATGCGCGGCTCGATCTGGCTCAGTTCCCGATTGGTCGTGATCACCGTGGGAAGGCGATAGTTATAGCGGTAATTGATGATCTGGTAGAGCTTTTCGCTCGCCCAGGGTGTGGCGTTCTCGGTGCCCAGGTCGTCCAGGATCAGCAGGAAAACGGTGCGCACGGCTTCGATCCGCTCATCGAACCGGACCCGGCTATCCGGTGCGTAGGAAGCCCGGAGGTAGTCCAGAAGATCCGGGACGACCGTGAACAGCGTCTTCATATGGTGCCGCACCGCCTCGTTCGCGATCGCTGCCGCGAGGTGGGTCTTGCCACACCCGTAGTTGCCGGTCAACAAAAGCCATCCTTCGGGGTGTTCGGCATAGGAGCGGGCCGCCTCGTAGGCCTCGGCCACCCCGGGGACAGTGGGATCGAAGCTCTCGAACGTCTTGTCGGCAAAGGCTTCCAGGTTGCTCAGCCGCTGGAGTTCCTGGTAGTCGCTTTCTTCGAGTTCTCGCAGCTTGCAACGGCAGGGGACCAGGTCGGGGTGGCCCGTAGGTCCGATGCGCACCAGGTAACCGGCCCCTTTGCAGATCGGGCAAGCCGGCCGCCGCCTGGGCAGCTCCAGCGCGCCATCTGGCGCCGGATCGCTCCAGGCCCGAACCGGGTCACGCTCCGCGTCGGGTACCATCGCTTTGCCCTTGCGGTTTCGGCTGGGAAGAGCCGAAAAGATCCGCGTATTCCCCGCGGGTATACTTTTCGAAATCGATCGGCTTCTCTTCGCGCCCGGGCCGCTCACCCCGTCCTTCACGCTTCCACCGTTGCAGGATCGATTGCACGTAGCGCCAGCTCCTGGCATTGTGGGCGAGTGCCTCGCGGAAAGCGTCCTGGATCCAGTCCGCGGGGTAGGTGCGCGCCGCCTCCTCCAGTTCGTCCACGAGAAGCGGCGGCACCAGGCCGATGTTCTGTTCGTAGAGGGCAAAGATGCTCGGGCGTTCCAGTTCCACCGCCTCCGCATCGGTCCAGGCCGTTCCCGCGAGTGCGCGCTCTGGTTCCTGCTCGGCCCGAGCGACCCAGGCACGGTTCGCGGGCGTATTCACCAGGTACCAGCTCTCCGCGTGTCCCCCTCGCTGGAGCACCAGGTGGAGCAGCGTTCCTCGGGCGACCGCCCGCTCGAGTGCCCGATCCAGCCGCTGCTCGGGAGGGACATCGCGCCCGAGCACCTCCAGGCCGGCCTGTAGGTCCTCGTCCTTGCGCAACTCCTCCCAGCTCACCGCGCGCGGCCCAGCTCTCCCTTGCGCCTTCCGGGCCCCCAGCAGCCGGAAAACGGCCAGCAGCACCTTGAGCTCCGCCAAATCCTCGATCTCGGCCAGGAGCTCGCCCAGGAGTTCCTTCGGTACTACGATCGTTTCCTCCTTCCTCCCGGAGAAGCCGCGAAACGGCCGCGTCATGGATAGGCCTCGCTTTCCTCCCGATAGCGTTCCAGATCGGCAAAGCGCGTGAACTCGGAGAAGAAGCGCAGGTACACCTTCCCACAAGGCCCGTTGCGGTGTTTGGCCACGTGGATCTCCGCAATCCCCTTCATTTCCGTGTCGTCTTTGTACATCTCCTCGCGGTAGATAAAAAGCACCACGTCGGCGTCCTGTTCGATGCTACCGGACTCCCGCAGGTCTGCCAGGACAGGCACATGGGAAGGGCGGTGCTCTACTGAGCGCGAAAGCTGCGAGACCGCAAGCACCGGGATATCCAGTTCCCTCGCAAGCCCCTTCAGGGCGCGGGAGATTTCGGAAATCTCCTGTACCCGATTTTCCGTCCGCCTCCCCTGGATGAGCTGCAGGTAATCGATGATCAGGAGATCGATGCCGTGTTCTGCATGCAAGCGACGGGCCTTGCTGCGCAGCTCCGTGATCGGGATGCCGGGCGTGTCGTCGATGAAGATCGGCGCTTCGGACAGCCGCGCCATGGCTTCGGAGACAATCTGAAACTCCTCGTCGTTCAGGATGCCGAGCCGCAGCCGATGGGAGTCGATCTGCGTTTCCATGGCCAGGAAGCGCTGTACCAATTGCTCCTGCGACATCTCCAGGCTGAAAATGCCGACCGGCGAGTTGTGCTGCACGGCAGCGTTGTGCGCGATGGAAAGGGCCAGGCTTGTCTTGCCGGCGGTAGGCCGCGCCGCCAGGATGATCAGGTCGGAGCGCTGCAGTCCCCCAAGCAGCCGGTCCAGGTCCACAAATCCGGTTGGGACACCGCTCACTTCGCTGTGGAGGATGCGCACGCGGCTCAGGCGGTCGAAATAGCGGGACGTGACCTCTTTGATGGGCACAAAGTCTCGGCTGACACGGCGCTGCGAGATGGCAAAGATGATCTCTTCGGCGCGGCTCAGCGCCTCGTCCACGTCCTCGGGCGACTCGTAGCCGATGGCGGCGATCTGGCCCCCCGCGGAGATCAGGCGACGCAGTACAGCGCACC
The DNA here is from genome assembly GCA_034436115.1 of Chloroflexia bacterium. Taxonomy (GTDB): domain Bacteria; phylum Chloroflexota; class Chloroflexia; order DTKN01; family DTKN01; genus DAOTVY01. The sequence goes on from DAOTVY010000036.1 coordinate 74,516, forward strand.
GTTCGACGATCCGTCCGTAGTATTCCACGTGCACGGCCGTCGGGACAGCGTCCACCAGCCCGCTGAGGTAGCTGACGCCGCCGATGGCCTCCAGCCGCCCGCGCCGTTCCAATTCCGCCGCAACCGTGACCAGGTCAGGGGGTTCACGCCGCGCGTAACATGCGAGCTGGGCTTCGTAGATCCAAGCGTGGGGCTCGCGGTAAAAATCCTCCGGCCGCAGCCAGGACGCGACCGAGAGGATCGCGTCCCGGTGGATGAAAATGGCCCCAAGGACGCTGCGCTCGGCCTCGAGGTTGTAGGGGATCGACCGTTCCGCCAATCCTTCCATCGCTCTCCGGAGCCAGGGAGGCTATCCGGCTTCCCCTTCGTCTCGCTCCACGACCACGTTGATGCGCGGCTCCAGGTCGGCTGCCAGGCGGATCGGGATGGAGTAGATCCCCGGTCGCCGGATCGGGTCGCCGACCTCGATCTTGCGTCGGTCCACTGCAACGCCGATCTTTTCCCGGATCGCCTCCGCGATATCCGAGGCGGTGATGGTGCCGAACAGGAGATCCTGTTCTCCTACCTTCGCGCGAAAGTGGACCGTCAAGTTGTGCAGCTGCTCGGCCAGCAGGCGGGCACGGGCCAGCTCTCGCTGCCGGCGCCGTTCGGCCTGGGCCTGTTCTTCTTCTGCTTGACGGATCGCTTCCGGGGTTGCGGGCCGGGCGAGACCCTTAGGGAACAGGTAATTCCGGGCATAGCCGTCGGAAACCTCTTTGATCTGGCCGGCTTGCCCGGTGCCGGCCACGTCGCTTAGCAGGATGACCTTCATCGTTGTACCCCTCGTCATTTCTTTTGCCGGGCTCTATCGCTTGGCGCTAAGTCTAACACAATCTGTAGGGGACGTCAATCGCATCCCCGCAGGCCCCATCCCTACACGAGGGCCTTCACCCGGGACGCCACTCCTCCGCGAGCGGAGATTGTGGCCCGGCGCAGGGGTGCGTGATGTCGACACCCCTGCTTGCCGCCCAAGGTCTGCTAGCCGTGGTGGAGCTCGAAGATCGGCTGATCGTCATCTGGGCCGCTTGCCTGTCCCCCCATCCACGTGCCCGCTTGGGTAGCGGACAACTATGCTCTCTCCGGTGCTGCGTCGTCCAGTGGGGCTTTCACCAGCTGCTCAGGGGAGGCGCCCAACCGCCCTTCGTCAGCAGAGCCCTGTCGTGCTTCGCCCGCTCACGTGGGTTACCGAAAGGCCTGCCCCGCCAGAACCGCAAAGGTTGCCAGGGTCGAAGACGCTCTCGTGGGCCTGGTCCCGCTGTTAATGCACGATGCCCGGGGGTCAGGCGCCTGTGCTAGCTCCCTGGAAGGTCGACACCTCGCGCGGGATTCCCACGCTTCTCTTGGTATCGCTCCTAAAGCAGGCCCATTTGCCGCGCCCGGAGCGCTGCCTGGGTGCGATCGCGCACGCCCAGCTTCTGAAGGATGGTGGTGACGTGGTTTTTCACCGTGCCTTCGGCCAATACCAGTCGCTCGGCGATTTCCCGGTTGCTCAGCCCCTGGGCCAGCAGGCGGAGGACCTCCTTTTCCCTCTCGGAGAGAGGTTCCGGCAACCCCTCATCCGGAGGGCGCGCGGGTGGGGAAAGGCGGGAGAAAGCGGCCACCACTTTGCGCGCCACCGACGGGGCGAGCAGCGCTCCGCCGGCCGCCACCGTGCGAACGGCCTCCGCTAGCGTATTCCCGGAAACGTCCTTGAGCAGATAGCCCAGGGCTCCGGCTCGCAACCCCTCGAAGACGTAGGCATCGTCGTCGAAGGTGGTCAGGATGATGATGCGGGCTTCTGGCCAGCGTTCACGCAGCCGGCGGGTGGCCTCCACACCGTCCATCCCGGGCATGCGCACGTCCATGAGGACGACGTCGGGGCGAAGCGCGGCGTAGGCATCCAGAGCCTGCTGCCCGTCGCCGGCCTCGCCGACCACCTCCAGGTCGGGCTCCAGTTCCAGCAGGACGCGCAACCCCTCGCGCATCAGCCGCTGATCGTCCACGAGAAGGACACGGATTGGTTCAGCCATCGGCGCCCTCCAGTGGGCACGGCAGGGTGATCCGCAACTGCGCCCCACCTCCAGGGCGTTCTTCCAGGTCGAGGGTGCCTCCCAGCATCTCGATCCGTTCCCGCATGCCCCTCAGGCCGAAGCCACGCGCCTCGGCTTCCGGAGGAAACCCGCGGCCATCGTCGCTGACGAGGAGAGTGAGACGGTCGGGGTGAAGGGCCAACCCGAGCCAGACCTGGCGGGCCTGGGCATGACGCTGGACGTTGGTCAACGCTTCTTGAACTGCGCGGTAAAGGCCCAGCTGGTGGGCCGCCGGTAAGTCGAATGCCTCGGAAGGGAGTGCTAGGTGCACCTCCAGGCCGGTGGCAGCGCGGAAGTGGTCAGCCAGCCGGCGCAGGGCTTCTGGCAGCGGCATCCCAGCCTCCAGGGGAGCGCGGAGTGCAGCCACGGTCTCCCGTAGCTCCTCGAGTGCCTCCCGGACCTGTTCACGGGCGGCGCGCACCATCCGGCTGGCCCGCTGTGGGTCGGAAGGAATCAGTCGCTCGGCACCCTCCAGTTGTACAGCCGCGATGGTCAGGCGGTGCCCAAGGGCATCGTGCATTTCGCGGGCCATGCGGTTCCGCTCCTCGGCCACGGCCAGCTCCTCCACGCGGGAGGCATAGGCTCGCAATTGGTCATGGGCCTCCTGGAGTTGGGCCAGAAGGCTTTGCGTGCGGTGGTGGGCCTCTTCGGCCCGGGCCAGGGCGTCGGCAAAGACGCCGAAGAAGGCATATCCGCCCGCATAAGGGAGGAGGGTCAGCAAGCCGTTTTCCCACCCCATGCGGAAAACCAAGATTCCGCCGCTGAGCAAGGTAAAGAGGCCGATCCAGAGCCACCCGAGGGAGCGGCGGTGCGGCCAGAGTAGCATGGCAAAGGCGCTCAGGATGAAGAAGAGGATCGGGATGGCCGACCAGGCCCGCGTTTCCGTGAGGAGCAGGCCAGCCACCAGGACGCTCTGGGCGGCCAGGTAGAGGTGGCGCCAGGAGGGGGGCAACACGCCGGGGTTGAGCGCCAGGAGCAAGGCAAACAGCAAGAGCACCCCGCCGCCAGCCCAAGTGGCGGGATCTTCCTGTTCCCTCGTGCTCCACCAAATTGCCCCTACGGCTCCCCAGGTGAGGTAGGCGACGAGGAGGAGGGGCAGGTTGCTGCGCTGCAGGAGCCAAATCCTCTTCATAGCCTCATTATACCGCATTCCCGGCACGGGGGTGTTTTCCACGTCCCTACTCGAAACGAAAGCGCCACACCCCGATGGCGAAGAAGAGAAGGGCGAATCCGGCCAGCACCCCCACCTTCGGGAGGACTTGTGCCAGGCCGTAGCCGCGTACCAACAAGTCCTGGTAGGCATCCAGGGCCCAGGCATGGGGGGTGATGCGTCCAGCTGCCTGCAGCCAGGAGGGCATCACAAAGCGCGGCACAAAGCAACCTCCCAGGGCGGACAGGGTGAGCAGGAGAAGGACGGTCAGCCCACCCACCTGGGCCTCGGTCCGCGCCAGGGCGGAGACGAGTACCCCCAAGCCAGTGGCAGCAGCTGCTGCGGCCGTGCTGACGAGTACCAGCCCGGCCGGGGAATAGCCCAGTTTCAGGCCGAAGAGCAAGTGCGAAGCTCCCAGCATCAGGATCAGTTGGAGCAGGTTAATGAGGTAATAGGGCAGGAGTTTCCCGGCCAGCATGACGGCCCGAGGAAGGGGCGCAGCCAGCAACCGCCGGAAGGTCCCCAGACGCTTTTCCTCGAGCACCGAGCCAGCCAGAAGGCTCACGATCCAGAAGATACCGTAGATGGTGTAGCCAGGCACATTCTGCTGGAAGGTGTCCGGGTATTGCTCGACCCGCATCTGGGTGGGGGCCCTTTTCTCCAGGGCGACCACCGGCTCATTTCCTCCCAAGAAGCCGCCGGTGATGGCCTCCTGGGCCTCGGTGCGGATGGCCTCGCGTTGCTCCGCGGGCATCTGCGGGCTTACTCGGGCCAGAAGCAGATCCAGCCCTTTCGGAGCCGCCGCGGCAAGCGTTTGCCGCTCGATGAGCCCCTGGAGCGTTCCCAAGACCGGCTCGACAAACTGACTCGATGTGGCCGGGTCCACGACCACCAGGACCTCGGTGGCGCGGCGGGTATCCTGGAAAGGAAGTTGCTCCAGCACCTCGGAAAAGTCCGGCGGAAAGATCACCGCCAGCTTCCTCTTCCCTTGGCCGACCAGCCGCTCCGCCGTTTCCGGGTCCAGTGGTTTCCCTTCCCATACGGTTTGCACCTGGAACCCTTCCATGTCGTCCAGCTGGCGCAGGACCGCCGCCGCCTGGGTACCGTGATCCTGGTTGACAGCCAGGAGGGAGATGGCCCGATCGCTGCGTGTGAACATGCCGCTGAGGGCGTAACTCATCACCACGATGAACATGAACGGCTGCAGAAAAATCAATGCCATGCCCCCGGGATCGCGGAAGAAAACCTTGAGGTCTTTCCAGGTCAGTGCCAGGATTTGCCGTAGCATCAGTTACCTCCGTCTGTTCAATCCCGGAGCCGTCGGCCCGTGAGGTGCAGGAAGACGGTCTCCAGGTTGGCTTCCAGGATTTCCAAGGACTTTAGCGGGAAGCTCAGCCGGTTGGTTGTGTCCAACAGCGCAAGCAGGGCTGCCTGTGTATCGCGGGTGTCGAGGTAGAGCCGGCTGTCGCGGGGTCGGATTGCCTTCACCGCCGGGTGGGCCTCCAAGCGGGAAGCAACGGTTGGTATGGCCTCCTCGGGGAAGCCGGCGATGATCAGTCCGCTGCCCCATTCGCGGATCAGCGCCGCGGGCGTATCCAAGGCGATGATCTGGCCCTGGTCCATGATGGCGACGCGGTGGCAGAGGCGCTGGGCCTCTTCCATATAGTGGGTGGTGTAGAGGATGGTCAGGCCGGACCGGTTGAGCGCCTCGACGCTTTCGAAGATGGCGTTGCGGCTCTGCGGGTCCACTCCCACCGTCGGTTCGTCGAGGAACAGGAGTTCCGGTTCGTGGAGGAGGCCGACGGCGAGGTTCAGCCGTCGCTTCATTCCGCCGGAGAAGGTATGGACGGCGTCGCCCGCACGGGGAGCCAGTTGCACGATCTCCAGGACCGTCTCCACGCGCTCGCGCAGTCTTTTCCCCCGGAGGCCGTGGAGTCGGCCGAAGAAGAGGAGGTTGTCGCGCGCGGACAGGGTAGGATAGAGGGCGAGGTCCTGCGGCACCAGCCCGATGCGGGCCTTGACCGCGTTGGGCATGCTCCGGAAGGACACACCGCCCAGTGTGATCTGCCCTCGATCCGGGGCGAGCAAGCCAGTCAGGATGGACACGGTGGTGGTCTTCCCCGCCCCATTCGGACCAAGGAGGCCGAAGATCTCTCCCCGGGCGACCTGGAACGAGACGCCGCGCACGGCGTGGATGTCGCCATAGGCTTTGTAGAGCTCCTGGACCACAAGGATGGGATTGGACATCGCCTCTTTTCCCTCCGTGATGTTTCTCTCCTTCAGGATACCTGGGTTGCGTCATACCAGGGAGTGCCGGAAGTCACCCTGGAGGTCAGGATTTGAGGGATGCCGGGCCGGCCGTACAAACGCGTCTTCCGGCCTTGGATCGTTGGGCGCTGCAGGTTCGCGGGATGCACGCGGCCGCTCGTCACAGGGGGGATAAGGGTAAAACGAGCGGTCTGGAAGCCAGGAGTCGCTGGGCGCTGCGAAGGTGGAGGCCGCTACACGGAAATCCTGTTTGGGGAATGGCGTCGGCTGAAGCGGGTGAGGGAGTTGTCCGTGCAAACGGAGTTGTTTGCGTGCGGCAGGGATTCTCCCGGGGAACTCCTGGGAACGAGGCCTCTCCAGGAAACGGGCCAAGTCTTGGGCGTGGACCGGATTTGACATTTTTCCCTTTCTGTATTATAATAGTAAAAAACCTCCCCAATGGGCACTTCTGATTGCATCTCGCCCTGCAGCGTCGTAAGGATCAACCTTGAAGGGAGTTACACGAAGGCTGTGGGATCCTTCACAAATGCGCTTCTCTCTGAGGACAATGCGTTGGATCGCGCGGATGGACACGCGCCCTGGATGCAGCTAGCCCAGATGGACGCAGGCAGGCGAAGCTGGCCGGGGGGAAAGCTGCTCGGCCGCAGGCCCTCGGGCCACCCAGAGCAGGAAGGGAGGTGGTGTGCCATGCATCTTGAGGTAGGGGCACGAATTCCGCCCAGTGGATGAGCTTCCATCGATCTTGTAGAAACGCCGAAAGGGGACAATCAAAATGGTGAAAGAGACGAGCCCCACGCTCGTGGTCCATGTGCGCCTCGAAGAGGTCTACAAAGAAGAGCTGCCGGAGGTGATGGTCTATGCCTTCGACCCGTCGGGCCAGTTCCTCGCCGCCAAGCCTCTGCCGAAAGGTGAGGAGGGGCACGTGGAACTGGAGTTGCCTGCCGACTTAGCGGGTAAGGCCGTGCGAGTGGTGCTCGGCCCTCCGCAGACGGAAGAGAAAGAGGAAATGCCCCCATGGATGACCAGGCTGATGCGGCGGGGCGAGGCACAAAAGGAACCCCCTTCGCTGGCCAGCCTCTCCCTTAGGGGCGGCTATGAGAAGCGGGTTCGCCTGTCCCCGCGGGAAAACTCGATCCACATCCGGGTCTTCCCGCCCTACTGGAAGAAATGGCTCCTCTGTCGCTGCGTCGTCCGAGGTCGCCTGGTCAAACGGGTGCCCCTGCCCGATGGCACGACGAAAGAACTGGGCGTCTGCCACGCCTGTGTTCAGATCTACGAGGTGGATAAACTCCCCAAGATCATCCTGCGGCTCCCGGAACGGGACCTCTTCCGCTTGCGCGACGATCTATGGAGGATTCTCGAAAAGCGGTTTCCGGTCCCCGTGGTCTTCCCGCCCCCTCCACCGCCGCCGCCGGAGGAGATCCGCCAAACGGTTGGCCCGATGCCCCACGCAGCCCCGAAGGAAGCCCCGTCGCCTGGGTCTCCCGTCGCCACGCCGGTCATTCCGCTGCCGCCGCCGGAGGTGGGGCCATCTCTGAAAGCCGAAGCCATGCCCGCAGGAGCGCACTTCCAGGCGCAACTGGAGCCGATCTTCCGCGCTTTCTCAGCCTCGCAGCTCCGCAACGCTCTCTTGGCCCAGGTGGAGTTACTGGCCCCATATCTCTGCGCCCTTGAGTGGATGTGGTACTGGTTCCACACCGACCTGATCAAATGCGTATGTACCGACGAACAGGGCCGCTTCGAGACGACCATCTGGTACCCTTGTGCGGGCGACAAACCGGACCTCTACTTCAAGGCTGTCCAGTGCATCGGAGGCACCCTGCACACCCTGTATGACCCTGGCGTGGCCTGTCATACCCACTGGAACTATGTCTGTGGTACCGAAGTGGTGCTGGAGACGGACGACCCGGCGGCGATCACCTGCGTTGCGCCGGACCCCGTGCAGCCACCGCCAGGGGTCTCCCTCTGGGTGATGCCCTATGCCGTGGGCGGTGTGCGGCTGGATGCCATCAAAGGCAGCGGGCTGACCGACCTCTCGGATGGCAACGGCACCTGGGTCGATGTCCCGTTTGGCGGAACCTTGGGCTTCCGGCTCGGCTACTCGGCAGGTATCCCCTACGGTGTCGCCGGCAAGCCGGCCTACTACCGCTGGCTCTACAACAAGCTCGACGGCGCGGGCAACGAAACCGAGTGGCTGGAGTTCGCCCCACCGGTGGCGGAGACGGTGGTGCGCCACTATCTGGATTACGACTTGGCCCATCCCGAACTGCCCCCGACCTTCCCTGCCTACCCTCTAGGCCCCCAGGAAAAGAACGGTATGCACCTCTACGAGTTCAGGCCGCACCAGCCGCCCCAGGTCCCGGGCCACCAGCGGGAATGGCCCACGGACGACTGGTTCGCGGATATCTACTCCGGCATCCTGTACTCGACCAACCTGCCGGGTGGTGTTGCGAACGCGGCGGGCAAGTACAAGATCAAACTGGAGCTCTACGACAAGAACGGTAATCGAATCACCCCAGGGCCGGGCACTTTCGAATTCGTTGTGCCAACTGGCCTGGCCAGCGACGGTGTGACGATCCTCACACGCAAGGCTTACGCGGGCGAAATCCAGGACGACGGCTTTGTTTTCTACCTGCACGTGGACAACAACAAGTGCGAGGCCGAAATCTACGACGCGGCGGTAAACGGATCGGTTGCAGGCGCGTGCGGTTTCATCGAGTACAGCCCTGGAGACGACGTCCGGCTGTCGTTCAAGGCCAAACACCCGAACGGCTTCGCCCGCTTCAAGTTCACCGTTGTCCGTGGCAGCGCCGGGTACGTGGCGGCGGCGTGTGCGCCCGCCAATCCAGCCGTCGCGTGGGCGAACGCCCCGCGGGTCACGGATACCTCGGTCAACGGCTTCGCCCGCGACGCCTCAAGCGTATTCACGAAGGACGTGGATGAAGCCGCGATGCGTGGTGGCTGCGCAAAGGCCGCTTTTGGCACCAACCTCTTCGTGGCCGCCACTGCGACAAATGGCTGGGTGAGGCTATCCGGGCTGGACGCTTCTGCACTGCCGAAAGCCTTTGCCGTCGAGCCAAAGGAGAAGTAAGAAAAGCGGTTCCAAAGATGGAGGGCGACCAGGAACCTTCTACCCGATAAGGCTCTAGATGAGCTGTGCTGCAAAGGACAGATAGGAAGCTAGAGACATGGCCGCTAGGGGAGGGGCGGTTGCGAAACCGCCTGGCTATGCGAAAGTGCCAGCAACTGTTGCTACGCGGCAGGGCAAGACCTCGCCCGTGGAGCAGCAGCGCCTGGTCGTGGCGATGGCGGCGTTGTGCCCAGGGTGGTGTGCAGGTAAGCGTTCCAAGAAGCGCAAGAGGGTGCGCATTGCCCCTTCACGCCATAGCTTGCGCCCAGGGTTGGTGTGCAGGCAAGCGTTCCTAGGGCGCACGCCCAATCGTGGTAGAGACCCACGCCTCTTGCAAGCTGTGCGCCGGCAGCCAGGTGGTGCGGAGCAACCGTGGCAAAGGGAGCCGGTGGATGGAGTGTTGTGCCGCGAGCGGGACACCTCCTGGTACGGGTTGGTGCCCGCAAGCGGCGCTCCATCTTGCCAGGAACGGTTCCGTAGCCCCAAACGGGAGTCCCACAGGCCCTTGGCCTTGCCATCCATCCCCAGACCGCTTCGCTGACTCAAGCCGAATCGACCAGTTGCGCCCACGTTTGGTCCTTGGTATCATGGAGGTGCCCTCGGCGGTCCAGAAGCCCACGGATAGGAGCGATGGGACGTTTGAGTGTCATTGTGCCGACGCTGAACGAAGCGGCATACCTGCCCCACCTGCTGGAGGCCTTGCAAGGGCAGACCCGGCCTCCAGATGAAGTCGTTGTGGCGGATGCCGGCTCCACGGATGGCACGCCGGACCTGGCACGACGGTATGGGGCCCGGGTCGTGCCGGGAGGGAACCCAGCGACGGGACGGAACGCGGGAGCCCGTGCCGCGACCGGGGATCTTTTCTTCTTTCTCGACGCCGATGTACTCCCCGCGCCCGATTTCCTGGCCGTGGCTCTCCAGGAGTTCGGGGAGCGGGGATACGACGTTGCGACTTGCTGGATGGAGCCGCTAGAAGGGGATTGGCTCGAGCGGGCGGTCTTTCAGGGGGCAAATCTCTTCTTTCTAACCATGCAATCGGCTCGCCCCTACGCTCCGGGCTTCTGCATCCTAGTGCGACGCCGCCTACACGAAGCGATCGGGGGCTTCGATGAACGGCTTCCGTTGGGTGAGGATGCGGATTACGTGCGCCGGGCGGCACGGTTCGGGCGCTTCGGCATGCTGACCCGCACGCGCATCCCGGTGTCCATGCGGCGTTTCCGCAAAGAGGGGCTATTGCAGGTGGGCCTGAAGTACCTTTGGTGGGAAGCCCGTGCGCTCGCCGGGAAGTCGCAGGCAGAACTTCCTTTTCCCTATGAATACGGCGCCTTTGCCCCGCCCGAGGCTTATGCCCGTCCGCATTCCCTGAGCCTCAGGCCGGTGCAACAGGAGTGGGAGATGCCGCTGCGCGTGCTGTACCGCGTGTTTCTTCCGGGGGTAGAGCGGTTCCGCGGAGGATGGGAGAGGAGCATGGAGCAGCTCCGGCTTCTCCAGCAGCAGATGCGCTGGCCGTTCGCTTTCCTGGAACAGGTGGTCAGCCGCTGGGCTTTGCTCCTTGCGCTGGGAGGCAAGACGCTCCGGGTGGCAACCCCACGCGACCGGATGGTCCCGCGCCGCACGCGGGTGCCAAAGGGTCGGGTGCACAGCCCGAGGAACGCTGACCGACGTAGGGGAGATGCCGGGTCCTCGCGGGTGGCATAGGGGGCTTCCGCTCCAGGGGCGGGTGCCGGTGGGGTCAGCGCGGAGCGACAGCGTGGTGGGTCTTGCGGGGTCATAGGCTCCTGGCGGAGCAGGATTTGCCCCGGCGGGAAAGCGCTTCTTGCCTCCATGCCGGTGCCCGCGTGGTGCTCACGAAGGGTTGCTTAGGAAAGCGGTGCGCTCCCCGCGAGTGGCGATATTTGACAAAAGCGAACCCTTAGCGTATAATGCCATTGCCAGGGCCGGCGCATTGCCATGTTGGGCCGACGTGGCTCAATGGTAGAGCAGCGGTCTTGTAAACCGCCGGTTAAGGGTTCGATTCCCTTCGTCGGCTTGGCAAAGGCACTCGCGACGTTTGGAGGGGTGGGCGAGTGGCTAAAACCAGCAGACTGTAAATCTGCCGCCTTAACTGGCTACGCAGGTTCGAATCCTGCCCCCTCCACTTGGCAAGTCTGGCCTATGGCTGTTGCCGTAAGCCACGGGCCTTATATTTTGAGCCCACGTAGCTCAGCAGGTAGAGCAACTCCTTGGTAAGGAGTAGGTCCCCAGTTCGAGTCTGGGCGTGGGCTCAGGGCAGTCCCAAGCAGGGCAGCAGGAGGGAACGATGGCCAAGGCAAAGTTCGAGCGGACGAAGCCTCACGTGAATGTGGGGACGATTGGGCATGTGGACCACGGGAAGACGACGCTGACCTCGGCGATCACGAAGGTGTTGTCGTTTCGGGGGTTGGCGA
>DAOTVY010000037.1:0-21866 GCA_034436115.1 Chloroflexia bacterium
CTCAGCGGTGGACTTGTTTTCCGACAAAGATCGGGTTTCAATCCTGGCTACTTTCGGCCCCCAATGTCCTCCACTGGCGGGCAAGTGGGGCAAAATACGTCCATCCCACCGGGTAGCGGACAGTCACACCGCGCCTGTCCTCCGGGGAGGCATGTCCGCAGCATGTGCGAAGTTCTTCCCGGATGTCAGCCCCCTCTTTTCTCCGCAGGCGACTCCTCCATGGTGCGGGAACCCTGCCGGTGTAGTTGTCTCCAGCCCTTTGCACCCGACTGGTCCTCCTCGAAGTGGAGAGGAATACGAGCCGCAGACCGGGGAAGGAAGCCCTGCCGCGCGCCTATGCATGCTCACCGAACGGAAGCCGATCTTGCAGCCGCCCCCACGGCCGAGGAGAAAGCCGGAACCGCTCCGCCTTCTGGTACCCGCTAGCCAGCGCCGGCCCACTCACGCAGATGGTACACAGGGAAGGAGAGCTCGAGGCGGTGAGTCCTCTGGCCACCCGAGCCCCTGGAGGCGGTGCGCGACGGCCTCGGATGTGGCGACGGCAGGCCTTTATGCCAAAGAGGCACCGGCTCAAGGGGCCCAAGCCCCAACGAAACGACGGGCGCCCGCGCTTGGGGCGCGCTGTAGGGTGCCCAGAGGAGATCGCCACACATTCGCTCTCGCGGGTCTACAAGGGCGGTCAACCCAGACCGGGGGCCAAGGCCTCTTCGAGCACCGCAAGTGTCTCCCACGCACATCGTTCCCATGAAAAGGTCCGTGCCCGTTCCAACCCCCGTGCCCGGAGCTGCTCGCGCAGCCCTTCGTCCTCCAGGATCCGCTCCAGGGCTTCACGGAGCGCTTCGCTGTCCAACGGGTCCACAAGCCAGCCGGCTTCTCCGACGACCTCGGGAAGGGAAGAAGCGCGGGACGCGATGACCGGAGTGCCGCACGCCATGGCTTCGAGGAGCGGCATCCCGAACCCCTCGTAGAGCGACGGATACACCAGGGCGATGGCACCGCTGAGCACGGCCGGCAGATCCGCGTCCGCGATATACCCGGGGAAAAGAACGCGCTCCTCCAGTCCGTAGGCAGAAACGGCGCAGGCGATGCGCTCAAAGTACCAGCCGCGCCCGCCGGCCAGCACTAGTGGAGGCGCCGTCCTGGGCAACCGGGCATAGGCCGCCAGCAGGCGCTCCAAATTCTTCCGGGGCTGCAGCGTTCCCAGGTAGAGGAGGTAGCGCTCGGGCAGGCCGTAGCGGGCGCGTGCCCCGGGATCTTGCGTCGGCTGAAAGCGAGGGCTCACCCCATGGTGCACGACCCGCACCCGCTCCGGTGCCACCCGGTAGCAGCGCACCAGGTCGTCGCGCGTTGCCCGGGAGACGGCGATCACCCGGGTGGCTACGCGGACATTCCAGAGCGTGCTCAGGTGGAGCTCCAGCCGCCGTAGGGGCGTGTGCGCGCGCGGGTAAAACAGGTACCCCAGATCGTGCACCGTGACCGCCGTGCGACCGGGATGGATCAGCGGAAGTACGTGCGCCGGGACGAAGAGAAGGTCGGGGGGCCGGCGGAGCATCTCCCAGGAGAGGCGGCCATGGGTCCAAAAACGGGGGAACGGCATCGCGCGAATGTCCGCTCTGCCCAACCAGGACGGGACAGGTTCCGGGAGCCAGTTGCAGTAAAGGACGAACCGGTGCGAGGTTTCCAGCTGAAGGAGCGCTTCCAGCAGGTGCAGCGTATACTGTTCTGTACCCGTACGTTGAGCCCAGAAAGCGCGGCTGGCATCGATCCCAATCCTGGCCACACGCAACCTCCGGGACTAGCGGCACGTATCATTGGATGGCCGGCCGGCCAATGCGGCCGTAGAGGAGGAGACCATGAGGGATCGCCGCGGTGGGTGCCTGGGGACGCTTTTGCAGCTAGTGCTCTTGGGATGGCTGTTCGACTGGGCGGAGCGACGGTTCGGTTGGGGGCGCAACCGCTCCTGCCTGGGCTGTGGCTGCGGATTCCTCATCTTCCTCTTCTTCCTTTACCTCCTCTGGCTGACGCTGAGTGGCCGGTGGCACATTTTCCCCTTCTAGGGGATCACCCGGCCGGCAGGGCACAGACGAAGGTGCTTCCACCGCCCGGACGGCTCTCCACCCAGATCCGGCCGCCATGGGCCTCCACCGCAAGGCGGCAGAAGGTGAGGCCCAGGCCGCTTCCACGCCGCCTTGCCCCGGCGACGCTCGCCTGGGCGAATTTGTCAAAGATGCGCTCCTGATCTTCCGGGGAAATCCCCGGCCCGGAATCGCTGACCCCCAACATCACCCAGTGTCCGGGCGGTAAGCGGTGCGGCGGGCCCGCTTCCGACCCCGTACGCACGATCGCCCGGGCCCACACGCGGACGACCCCGCCCCCGGGCGTGTACTTCAGGGCGTTATCGAGGAGGTTCCACAATACGCGGCGCAGGACATCCGGGTCCGCATGGATGGAAGGCAGATTGGGCGCTACATCGCTCTCCATCTCTACGCCACTTTCCCGGACCAGGGGAGCGATATCCCTCAAGACCTCATCCACCAGCTCCGCGCAGGAGATCAGAACCTTTTGCAAGGGGAACTGTCCCGCCTCCATCCGTTCCACGTCCAGCATCGATTCGATCATCCGGGTCAGTCGCTGGCAACTATGCTCGGCAATGGCCAGGAGCTCCTGCACCGTTTCCTGCCCGATTTTCTCGGGTGGGTACTCCTGCAACAGCTGAAGCGTCGAGGAAATGGAGGTGAGGGGAGCCTTCAGATCGTGTACCACAAGGTCGGTGAGCGTACTGCGCATATGGTCGATCTCTTTCAGATAACGGATATCGCGCAACAGCATGACCGCGCCCGCGACTCGCTGCCCCTCCATCCCGAGGGCCCCGCAGCCCAACCGGACCGGGATGCGTTCCCCGCTCGGCTGGATCAGCGCCAGGTCCATCTCGAACGAGGCGTATTCGCCCCGGAGCACGCTAGGGATGGCCGGAGGCCGGTTGCCATAGTCCAGCGGGATGGCTTCTGCCACCGGCCGCCCGAGGAGCTCGGCCCTTGAGCGGCCCAGCAGCCGTTCCAGTGCCGGGTTGGTCACGGTGATCCGTCCCTCGGCGTCGAGTACCACCAACGCGTCCGTCAGGCCGGCCAGGACCGCTTCCAGGTACCCTCTCAAGCGCTCCGCGTTCCGAGGCCCTGCCGCGCCGTTGAGTGCCGCGAGGATCTGCGGCACCGCGGCTTGCAGGATGGGAAGGAGCTCCGGGCGAAAGTGTCCCGGGTCGGGATGCGTCAGAGCGAACATGCCGACCAGCCGCCCGCTCCGGACGAAAGGCAGGAACAGGAGGCTTCGCATCTCTCTCCGATCTGCACAGAGGTCCTTCCACCCAGGATCGACGCGGCTGTCGGACACAACCCAGCCGGCCTCGCGCCGGCTCGCCCACCTCGCAAGGCCCCGACCCAGCAGGCGGTGCCACACCGGTTCCCGCCCGACATCCGAGTCCGGACGTGGAAGCAGCACGACCGCCGCCTCTCTGTTTCCCCGGAGCATCACGATGCCCGCGTCGGTCGCTCCCGTGACTCGGCAGGCCCACGCCAGCGTCTGCGCCAGCACCTGCTCCGCGCCTTGAGAGCGCGCAAGGGCATAGCCAAACTCCACCAAAGCGGAAAGGAGGTCCGGCAACTCAGGGCCTGCAGGGGAGTCCTGCTCCCGTTCTACCCGGGGTGCGTCTGGGGCGTTCATGGCTCCTTCCAAGCGTCTTCAGGTGTCCGCGGCGGTGCGGACCAATAGCTGCGCCCCGTCCTAGCCCGTGGGCAATGGCATACAGGCACCCACGTGGCTGAACCTTGCCACCGAAGGACACGACCCCGCCGACGATGCCACCATGCGCCGTATCTCGGGAACGTCTTCCACGGACATTATACGGGGGGCCCAGCAGACCGTCAAGCGCTTGACACTCCTCTTGGGCGAGGGTATAATATCAATCAAAGACGACGAACAGGAGGAGTAGGAGGCGTAGGCGTCCGCCAGAGAGGGAAGGCCGTTGGCTGCAAACCTTCCTCGGATGGAGCCTCCGAAGGTCGCCTGGGAGTCGGCAGGGCGAACGTGACTATACCAGTAGTCCTGCCCGGTGGTTCCGTTATCGCCGCAAGAGCGCGGGGTGCTTCGCCAACGATGCATCCCGAAGCAAGGTGGTACCGCGGGATTTCCCTCCCGTCCTTGCGACGGGAGGGTTTCCGTTTTCGGAGACGGTTTGGAGGCAGCCATGCATCCTTCAGCGCAGCGGGTCGCGGAGGCCTTGAAGGCCCGGGGAGTAGACAGCCCGATCATCGAGTTTCCCCAGAGCACGCGCACGGCTCAGGATGCGGCGCAAGCGGTCGGGGCAAGCGTGGGTCAGATCGTGAAATCGCTGGTCTTCGTCGCCGACGGACGGCCGCTTCTCGTCCTGGTGTCCGGTGCGAACCGCGTCGATCTCTCGAAGATCGCCCGGCTTCTCGGTGCCCAGCGGGTCGAGCGCGCGGATGCCGATGCCGTGCGCGCGATCACCGGATTTGCCATCGGCGGGGTTCCTCCGATCGGCCATGCGCAGCCCCTGCCGGTCTACCTGGACCGCGACCTGCTGCAGTACCTGGTAGTCTATGCCGCTGCTGGCACGCCCCACGCCGTCTTTGCCATCCCACCGCAGCGGCTACAGGAGATCACGGGGGCGGTTGTGGCCGACTTGGCGGAGGAACCGCCTGCCTGAGCGAAGTGCGCCCGGCGCCGCGCCGGGCAAGGAGAGTTTTCTTGGAAATCGGGATTGCGGAGCGGGCCAAGGCGGGAAGCCCCCTGAGCGGAGATGCCCACCGGGTTGTGGAACAGGGGCAATACGTCCTTGTCGCCATCGCGGATGGGCTGGGGAGCGGCGAGAAAGCCGCCCGGTCGGCACGCCTTGCGGTTCAGGGCGTCGCGGAATTTCCGACCGAGGCGTTGCAGGATATCCTGGCCTACTGTCATTACACCATCCTGGCTGCAGGGGGGGTGGGGGTGATGATGGCGCTCCTGCGGCTGGATACCCTAGCCCATCGCTTGGAATTCTCGGGCGTAGGAAACGTCCGCTTCCAGGCGCACAGCCGCGAGCCGATCCAGCCGATCGTGCGGTACGGCTACCTGGGCGTGCGTCTCCCTTCGTTGCACGTCTACCGGTCCCCCTATACCCCCGGGGATGTGTTCGTCCTCCATACGGACGGGGTCTCCACCCGGTTCCACCTGCACAACCATCTGTCCGAACTTCGGGACGGGGCCCAATCCCTGGCGGAGCGGATCCTGGGTCAGTACGGGAAGGACCATGACGACGCAACCGTGATCGTGGTCCGAGCGTGAGAGGCGGCAGGCACAAGGAGGGCAACGTGGCTTTATCCGAAGGTATGGCCAAAGCCTACGATCCCCATCAGGTCGAAGAACGGATCTATCGCTTTTGGGAAGAGGGCGGCTATTTCCGCCCCCGGATGGTGCCGGGCCGGACGCCGTTTGTCATTACGATGCCGCCCCCGAACGTCACCGGCGCGCTCCACCTGGGGCACGCGATGACGGCGGCGATCGAGGACCTGATGACCCGCTGGCACCGCATGCGCGGGGAGCCGACCCTGTGGCTCCCAGGGGTGGACCACGCCGGGATTGCGACCCAGAACGTGGTGGAGCGGGAACTTCAGCGCGAGGGGTTGACGCGCCACGACCTGGGACGGGAGCGCTTCCTGGAACGGGTCTGGCAATGGGTGCACACCTATCGCGCGCGGATTACGGATCAGCACCGCCGGCTCGGCGTTTCCTGCGATTGGGAGCGGGAACGGTTTACCCTAGACGAAGGGCTTTCGCGCGCGGTACGGGTGGCCTTCGTGCATCTCTTCGAGAAGGGGCTGATCTACCGGGGAACCCGTCTGGTGAACTGGTGCCCGCGCTGCCGCACCGCGATCTCTGACCTAGAGGTGGAGTACGAGGAGGTGCCGTCCCGCCTCTGGTTCATCCGCTACCCGATCCTGGGGGATGGCTGGCCCGGTCCGGGGGAGTGGGGAAGCGGACACTGGGCAGAAGGGGCCAAGCAGTTCATCACCGTAGCCACGACCCGCCCCGAGACCCTTCTGGGCGATACGGGCGTGGCGGTGAACCCCGGGGACGAGCGCTTCCGTACCCTGGTCGGCCGGGAAGCCGTCCTGCCCGGAGTCAGCCGCGTCATCCCCATTGTCGCGGACACAGCGGTCGACCCCGCCTTCGGCACCGGTGCGGTCAAGGTGACCCCGGCCCACGACCCTACCGACTATGACATTGGGCAGCGCCATGGACTGGCGGTCGTCAATGTGCTGGACGAGGATGCCCGCATGAACGAGGAGGCCGGGCCTTATGCCGGCCTGGAGCTCCTGGAGTGCCGGCGGCGCATCGTGGAGGACCTCCGCCGCGAGGGCCTTTTGGAGAAGGAGGAACCCTACCGGCACGCCGTGGGCCACTGTCAGCGCTGTCATACGGTGGTCGAGCCGCGCATCTCCACCCAGTGGTTCGTCCGGATGGAGCCGCTTGCCCGGGCGGCCATCGCAGCGGTGCGGGACGGCCGCATCCGCATCATCCCGGAGCGCTTTGCCAAGATCTACTTCGACTGGCTGGAGAACATCCGCGACTGGTGCATTTCCCGCCAGTTGTGGTGGGGGCATCGCATCCCGGTGTGGTACTGCGAGGACTGCGGGGGGTACACCAGCACGGTGAGCGATCCTTCCGCCTGCGCCCGGTGCGGCAGCCCGCGCATCCACCAGGACGAGGATGTGCTGGACACCTGGTTCTCCTCGGGCTTGTGGCCGTTTTCCACCCTTGGCTGGCCGGAGGACACCGCCGATTACCGCACCTTCTACCCCACCACCGTGCGTGAGACCGGTTACGATATCCTCTTCTTCTGGGTAGCGCGGGAGGTCATGCTCGGCCTGGAGATGACCGGGCAGGTGCCTTACCGCATCATCTACCTACATGGGCTGATCCGCAACGAGCACGGCCAGAAGATCAGCAAATCGATGCCCGATGCCGAGCGCTACGACCCGCTGCACATCATCCAGGAGTACGGTGCGGACGCGCTGCGCTTCACCATGACGACTTCTTCGACTCCGGGGAACGACATGAACCTGGACCCGCGGCGCATCGAGGGGGCGCGCAACTTTGCCAACAAGATCTGGAACGCCACCCGGTTCGTGGTGAGCAATCTGCAGGGGATGCCGGCAGCGGAACGGGCGGAGATGGAGCTTCCGGAGCGGTGGATCCGCTCCCGTTTCCATCGCCTGGTGGGCGAGGTGAACGCGCTTCTGGAGGCGTATCAGTTCGGCGAAGCCGGCCGGCGCCTGTATGATTTTGTCTGGAGCGAGTTCTGCGACTGGTACGTCGAAATCAGCAAGTTACGCCTCTACAGCGGGGATGCGCCCCGGGCGGAGACGGCGCGCGCCGTCCTGCTGGAAGTGCTGGAGGGGAGCTTGCGATTGCTGCACCCCTTCATGCCCTTCGTGACCGAGGAACTCTGGCAGTACCTGACCCGTACGCCGTTTGCCTTGGGCCGGGGGTATGGGCCGGCGCTCATCGTTGCTCCTTACCCGGAAGCGGACACAAGCGCGCTCGATCCCCAGGCCGAGGCCGATTTCGGGCTGGTGATGGAGCTGATCCGGGCCATTCGCAACGCCCGTGCCGAGCGGCGGGTGGACCCTTCGCGATGGATCGAAGCGATCGTCGTTGCGGGACGGCATGCCCAGATGCTCCGCTCACAGGCCGAGGTGCTGTCGCGGCTGGCGCGGGTCGATGTGGCGCGGCTCCAGATCGTGGAGGAGTTGCGCGAGCGGCCGGCGGAGGCTGTCTCCCTGGTCGTGGGCGAAGTGGAAGCCTATCTGCCGCTGGCCGGCCTGGTGGACCTTGCCGCCGAGCGCGCTCGGTTGCAGGAAGCCCTCCGAGCGGCTGAAGCGGAGGTCGCGCGGGTGCAGGCCAAGTTGGCCAACCCGGCCTTTGCGCAGAAAGCGCCTCCGGCGGTCGTGGAGAAAGAGCGCCAGCGCCTGGCCCGGGCCACGGAGGAGGCCGAACGGCTACGGGCACGGCTGGGCGAGCTCGGCTGAAACGGCCTGCGAACTCAAGCCCGGAGAAACTGGGAGCCTGGCACTTAGAACCTATCCGAAAACCTGTTTTCTGAGAATTTGTTTGGGCCGTGTTTCCTGCCAAAAACAGCGCAGGAGGATAACGAGCGACAAACCTGTAGATGATGCTTGGGGTATCGCGGACGAGTTGTGGGCCCAAATCGAGCCCCTACTGCCGCCAAGCATTCCCATCCCAAACGAGGGCGTCGGCGAATCCGTGACGGTCAAGCCATGGACGCCTTCTTTTATGTTCTACCTACCGGTTGCCAGCGGAAGGCTCTGCCGCGGAGTCCGGGCGCGGCCAGCACAGTCCACGATTGTTTCCAGGAATGGCGTAAGGCTAAAGTCTTTGGCAGGCCAGGTTGCTAGTGACTCGTAAGGCAAGGGCATACGGGCGGCAATTCTTCGCTGCATTTCCAGTCCCTTGGCATTCCCTTTTGGCCTCATCGAAAGATTCTATCCAAGATGTTCCCTTTCAAAACGACCTTCACGAGAAGCAGATCCCGGGTTACCGGGCCAAGCGCTGGGTCGTTGAAGGGACACAATCCTAGCTCGAGCGTTTTCCAGGGCTGCTGACCCGCTGGGAAAAGAAAGTTGAAAACTACCCCGCCATGCTTCATTCCGCTTGCGCCTGGATTACCTTCCGTGCCGCCGGTGTTTTCGGATAGGCTCTAAGTTGTCGCAGTTCCTCGAACCAAGAGCCAAAATGACCTGCAAAAATTTCTCTCTTCGTGTTATCGTATAAACGGTATTGGAAAATTGGGGTTACTTTTCGTTAGGCGGCACGCCTAAAGGAGGCCACATGGACACGAAGAGCAGAAGTTTAGCTATTCTGGCGATTGCTTTGGCTTTGATCGGGTGTGGACCACTGCTAGAGTAACAGCTGGCACCCCCTATCAAGGATCGGCAGGCGACGCAATCGCTGCCGAAACCACGGACATCCGCGTCAGCGACGGAGAACGCTCCAGCGATGCGGCCGTTTACACCGTCAGGTCTTATCTCTGGGTAAGCGGGAACGACATCCGGAAGCGCTCAGACGCCGACACCACGGATGTGCGCATGGACAGTTACGGCGGAGCCCAGGTCTACAGTGGGAGCAACACAGGGTATCAGTACTTCTTCCTGCCCATTACTCTGCCGGGCGTCCTTTACGGCCAAGACGTCACCCTAGAACAGGTTGACATATACTACCTGGTCTACAGTCCCGGCGGGTTTGGGAGAATCGACAGGACTGCCTTGCGGATACAAACCCAAGCCGGTGATGGGATTGACCTCGTAGTCGACGACAGACTACAACAGCCCAACCGCGTCATCCTATTCCCTCATTCCCACGGCCAACAACGAAGTGTCCAGCGATCGGGGGGCAATCTACCTTGGGTTTAGGGCCTATTTGCCCGGCACCGATGAGTATGTTCAGATCGGCGGGGTGAGGCTCACGCTCTTACACGAATACTGGAGGACATACCTGCCTGCCACCTTACGGGCGTCCCCTTGATGGGTAAGAGCCTCCGTCCGGTCTACAGATAGACGAGAGGCGCCTGCCGCCAAACGCTGGGTCCGCGAACATGCACCGCGCGCTGGCTCGACCAGGGAAAAGCCGCCCAATGACTCGCTCACGCCGACACCGCAAGCGGCGGCGCGGTTGAGTGTAGGCCCCTGCTGGGGATCTCGTCCTGATGGTTATCCCTGGTCGCCGGGCCGGCCGGTTATCTGAGTGCCGGCCGGAAGCGCCCGGCTCCGGGATAGCTTGCCACGGCCGGCCCATAGCCTCGGGGGATATGGGAGGGCGGCGGCCAGCCGGTGTTGGTGCGGTTCGCCATTCGGCGGAGCACAACACCAGGTAGCGATACAGTTCCTGGCCGGGGAGTTGCATCTCGTGGGCCGATGCCTCTGAGACGGAAAAGGAAGAACCAGTTTGGCGGGTCTTGTGCAGGAGGGGAAGTGGCCGGGAAGCCTTCTGGCCAATGGCCCTGGTGGCCTGGCCAGCACGTTTGACGCGCCGGCCGTGCTGTGATATCCTGCAGGCAATCGTCCGTTCGCGCTCGATCCGACAGGGGAAGATATGGACTGGCAGGTATTCGCGACGACTTTCGGCCTGCTGTTTCTGGCCGAACTGGGGGACAAAACCCAGCTTGCGGTCATCGCCCAGGTGTGCCGCTACCGTCGCCCCGGGATGGTCTTCTGGGGAGCGACGCTCGCCCTGGCGCTGGTGACGGCGCTCGGGGCCGGCGTCGGGCATCTGGTGGGGCGCCTGGTTCCCACGATCTGGATGCGGCGGCTGGCTGCCGTGGGCTTTCTTGTGATGGGCGGGGTCTTTCTCCGCCAGGCCTGGCGGGCCGGCCGGCAGCCCAGCACGCGGGAATGTATGCCGGATGGGGCGGGAGAAACAGCCAACGGTTCCCCCTGGAGGGCCTTCGCGACCACCTTCGGCCTCCTGGCCCTGGCCGAGATGGGCGACAAGACGCAACTGGCGGTCCTGGCCCGCGCTTCGGAGACCGGCCAACCGCTCACCGTCTTTGCCGGCGCGATCCTGGCCTTGGGCCTGCTGACCGCCCTCGGGGCACTCGGAGGCCAGGGACTGACGCGACTGATCCCTGAGCGCTACCTGCGATGGCTGTCTGCCTTGGCCTTCGTGGTGCTCGGAGTTTGGATCGGCGCCAGTACGATTTGACAAAATGGTTCTTTATGCTATAATATGATCAAATCAATCCTGCGCAGAGCGGATGTCCCCATTCGTCGTCGAGACCTTGGCTTTCCTTTCCCAATCGGTGCGCAGCAAGGGTGTGCTTGTTAGGTTCCGGGCGATCCGTTTCCCTACAGTTGCAGCGGTCCCAAGGCTCACGTAGCAACGCGTGGCGTCCTCGGGCTGTGCGCTTCGGGCGCGCTGAACCCCGCCGGACGCCAGGATCTGCCTTGGTTTGGGAGATCCGCTCGATCTGATGGAGGCTCGTCGCGATGTTGAACATCACCGAACTGGACAATATGACCCTGAGCGACCTTCAGGAAATGGCCCGCGAGATGGGCATCAGCGGCTATAGCCGCTTGAAAAAGCAGGAGCTGATCTTCCGGCTCCTCGAAGCCCAGACGGAGCAGGCCGGCCAGATCTTTCGTGCGGGCGTCCTGGAGATCGTGAACGAGGGGTTCGGTTTCCTGCGCAGCCCCCGGCTGCTGCCCAAGCCCGACGATGTGTACGTTTCCCAGTCCCAGATCCGCCGCTTCGGGTTACGCACCGGGGACCTGGTCTCGGGACGCGTGCGGCCCCCCAAGGACAGCGAACGGTACTACAGCCTGCTCAAGGTGGAAGCGGTGAACGGGCTGGACCCCGAAGTGGCCCGCCGCCGGCCCTTCTTCGACGACCTGACCCCGATCTTCCCCAACCAGCAGATCCGCCTGGAAACCGACCCCCGGATCCTCTCTACCCGCATGATCGACCTGATCGCCCCCATCGGGCGCGGCCAGCGCGGCCTGATCGTCTCCCCTCCGAAGGCGGGCAAGACGACCATCCTGAAGGCGATCGCCAACGGCTGTACCACAAACTACAACGACCTGACGCTCTTTGTGCTCCTCGTGGGCGAGCGACCGGAGGAAGTGACCGATATGCGCCGCTCCGTCCAGGGCGAGGTGATCGCCTCGACCTTCGACGAGCCGGTGGAGAACCACACCCGGGTTGCCGAGCTGTGCCTGGAGCGCGCCAAGCGCCTGGTGGAATGCGGGGCGGATGTCGTGATCCTGCTCGACAGCATCACCCGCCTCACCCGCGCCTACAACCTCAGCGTCCCCCCAAGCGGCCGTACCCTCTCCGGAGGCATCGATCCCGTTGCCCTCTATCCGCCCAAGCACTTTTTCGGCGCTGCGCGCAAGATCGAGAACGGCGGTAGCCTGACGATCATCGCCACCTGTTTGATCGATACCGGCAGCCGCATGGACGACGTGATCTACGAGGAGTTCAAGGGCACCGGCAACATGGAACTGCACTTGGTGCGCAAGCTGGCCGAGCGGCGGATCTACCCGGCGATCGACGTCCAGCGCTCCGGTACTCGGCGCGAGGAGCTGCTGCTCGATCCGGAACGGCTGCGCAAGGTGTGGACGCTCCGCCGCATGCTGGACGTGCTGGGCCCAGACGAGGGCACCGAGCTCCTGCTCACCCGCCTCTCCAAGACCAAGGATAACGAGGAGTTCCTGAATACCCTCTCCAAGAACATCTAGGACTACGGTGGTGGCCGGGCAGGCGGCTTTCTTGCCTGCCCGAAGTGGGTTTTTGGCTGGAATGGAAAAGGAGGACCCCATGGCAGACGCGGACAGGGCGATCGAAGAGCTGTGCGAACGGGTGGCCCAGGATGGGGTGCAGTTCGTCAACCTGCAGTTCACCGACATCTTTGGCACCCTCAAGAGCGCGACCATCCCTGCGCGGCGGTTGAAGGATTCCCTGACTCTGGGCACCTGGTTCGACGGTTCCTCCATCCAGGGCTTCACCCGCATCTGCGAAAGCGACATGCTCCTGCGGCCTGACCCCCAGACCTATTGTCTGGTCCCCTGGCGGCCACCGGAGGCCCGCGAAGCGCGGCTGATCTGCGACGTCTTCCGGCCCGATGGGGAGCCATTCGAAGGGGACCCCCGCTACATCCTCAAACAGGCCATTGCTCGTGCGCGCGAGATGGGGTTCGTATACAACGTCGGTCCGGAACTCGAGTTCTTCCTCCTGGAGCGGGACGGGAATCAGGTCATCCATAAGCCGCAGGATCCAGCCGGGTATTTTGATATGGGCCCACGGGATCGCGCGCTAGAGGTGCGGCGGGAGATCGCCCGCGCCCTGGAGGCTATGGGCCTGGAAGTGGAAGTGGAACACCACGAGTGTGCCCCGGGCCAGCACGAGATCGATATCCGCTACAGCGAGGCGCTTTCGGCCGCCGACCAGGCCTTGACCCTGAAGTATGCGGTCAAGTCCGTGTCCTACGACTGCGGGCTCCACGCCACCTTCATGCCCAAACCCTTCTTCGGGGTGAACGGCTCCGGGATGCACACCCACCAGAGCCTCTTCGATCTGCAGGGACGGAACGCCTTCTTCGACCCCAACGCACCTTACTGCCTCTCGCGGCTGGCACGCCAGTTCGTCGCCGGGCAGCTCCTCCACGCTCGCGAGATGAGCGCCATCCTCAGCCCGACGGTCAATTCCTACAAGCGGCTCACCCCCGGCTACGAAGCGCCGGTCTACATCTGCTGGGGACAGATCAACCGTTCCGCTTTGATCCGCGTGCCCCGTATCGGGCCTTCGCGCGCCCAATCGGCGCGGGTGGAGCTGCGTTGCCCGGATCCGAGCTGCAACCCGTATCTGGCCTTCGCGGTGATGCTCCACGCCGGATTGGACGGCATCGAGCGCAACCTGGAGCCGCCCGATCCGGTCGACGAGGACGTCTACGGCTTCGATGACGCGCGGCTTTCCGAGCTTTCCATCGGCACGCTCCCCGGATCGCTGGGCGAGGCGCTGGAGGAGATGCGCAAAAGCGAGCTGATGCGGCGTGCTCTGGGAGAGCACACCTTCAACTACTATCTCTACGCCAAACGCCAGGAGTGGGATGCGTTCCGGATCGCCGTGACCGACTGGGAGCTGGACCGCTACCTGGAGCTGCTGTGAGTCGGGAGTTCCTGCCTTGTCCGCCCAACGGGTGATCCTGATCGTGCTGGACAGCGTGGGCATCGGGGCACTCCCCGATGCCCATATCTATGGGGATGCCGGGAGCAACACGCTCGGTAACACCGCCCGCGCCGTCGGCGGGCTGCACCTGCCCCACCTGGAAGCGCTCGGGCTGGGGCGCCTGGGCGAATTCCTCGGGGTGGCTCCGGTGGCGCATCCGCGCGGAGCCTTTGGACGTATGGCCGAGGCCAGCCGCGGCAAGGATACCACCGTGGGCCACTGGGAGATCGCGGGGCTTATTTCCTCCCGTCCGCTGCCGACCTACCCTTCCGGCTTCCCGGACGACCTGGTTGCGGAGTTTGAACGGCGTATCGGCCGAAAGGTGCTGGGAAACCGGCCGGCCTCCGGAACGGCAATCATCGAGGAGCTGGGACCGGCACACCTGCGCACTGGCCGGCCCATCCTCTATACCTCCGCCGATAGCGTGTTCCAGGTCGCCGCGCACGAGGAGGTGATCCCGCTCGAAGAGCTCTACCGCATCTGCGAGATCGCCCGCGCCCTCCTCCAGGGGGAACACGCCGTCGGCCGGGTGATCGCCCGGCCGTTCGTCGGAGAGCCGGGACACTTCGTTCGCACGCCCAACCGGCGCGACTGGTCGCTCCCGCCGCCCGGCGAAACGATCCTCGACCGCCTCTCCGCCGCCGGGTACCCGGTCGGTGCCGTTGGCAAGATCGACGACATCTTCGCCGGGCGGGGCATCACGCGCACAGAGCATATCCGCGACAATATGCACGGCGTGGATGTGACGCTCCGTTTCATGGCCGAGCAACCGACGGGGCTTATCTTCACCAACCTGGTCGATTTCGACATGCGCTGGGGGCATCGCAACGATCCGGCCGCCTACGCGCAGGGCCTGGAGGCGTTCGATGCCCGACTGCCGGAGCTCCTTGCCGCCCTGCAAGCCGGTGACGTCCTCATCCTCACCGCCGACCACGGGTGCGACCCCACGACGCCCTCGACCGACCATTCGCGGGAATATGTGCCCCTCCTGGTGTACGGGCAGCCCATCCTCCCCGGGGTAGACCTGGGGACACGTGCCACCTTTGCCGATATCGCGGCCACGCTCGCAGAGCTGTTCGGCCTGGGGCCCTGGCCTGTGGGCCAGAGCTTCTGGCAAAAGATCGCCAAAGAGTAGGAAAAGATGGGGACTGTTTGCGGCATCAAGGTCTCCTCGATCGGCCGGCCCCACCAGTTGTCCGGAATTGGCAGGCCCAACAGGTAAAGCACCGTTGGGGCTGTATCGTAGATCTGTACCCCCGTGACTTCCTTCCCCCCCGCGATTCCCGGCCCCGAGAGGATCCAGACGATCGCCGTGTCTTCGGGGAGGTCGCTCCCGTGAACCTTCCCGTGTCCCCCGTGGTCGGAGGTCAGCAGGACGGCCGTGCGCGGGGCGATTCCGGCATCCGCCAGCGCTTCCAGGAGCTGGCCCACCGCCCGGTCGGCCTCCTGGACCGCTTCCAGGTACTCCGGGGACATCCACCCGTAGCGGTGGCCGGCGGCATCCACCCCCGGAAGGTGCACAAACAGGAGCGCCGGCCGGTACTCCCGGATCCACCGCACCGCTGCTTCGGTCACCTCCCGGTCGCTCCACGCCACTTCCAGGGCGTCTACGGAGCCCGGCGGAAAGAGCGCCCGGAGCTTTTCCTTCCCCAGCACCGCCATGGCGCTCAAACCCTGCTCGTGGGCCAGCGCAAGTGCGGTGGGAAAGGCGATGTAGGGCTCGCCCTCGGACCAGCGGTTCCAGTCCACGCCCGTGACCTCGGGAGGTAGCCCGGTCAGCATGGCGGCGTGGGCGGGCAGGGTGGCGCTCGGAAGGACCGTCCGGGCGTCCCGGCCGAACACCCCTTCGCGACGCAGCCGCGCCATGTGCGGTACCTCGGCCTGCGAGAGGGCCGCCGGACTCAGCCCGTCCACGCTGATCAGGAGGACGTGCTCGACCACAGGGGGCACGGGGGTCGCCGAAGGGCACGGTGTAGGGAGCACGGTAACCGTGGGCGCAGGAAGCGCGGTGGGAGGAGCAAGCCGCGCGGAGGGAGACGGCGAAGGCGCTGGTGCGGCGGAGGGAGCCCCGCATGCCGCGAGCAACAGGAGTACTGCGGCCAACCACAACCCGCGATGCCTACCCTGGCCCATGCCCGGCCTTCTCCCCGAGCGGCGCGGCGCTCGCTCAGAGGACGACAACCTTCTCTCTCCCCCGAGTCACGTTCCGTGTCGCGTTCCGCGTATCGACCACCACCTGGGCGAGGTCGACGATGCGCTGGTAGTTGTAGGCCGAATGGTGGGTAACGATCACGACGCAGTCGCAGGACCCGATCAGCTGGTCCGTCAGCTCTACCGAGCGGATATGGATCCCCTCGTGGGGGTCGTGCACCTCCGGAAGCAGCGGATCGTGCGGATGGACGATAGCCCCGTACTCTTCGAGCAGGCGGATCACGTCAAACGCGGGCGATTCGCGCCAATCCGCCACATCCGGTTTGTAGGCCAGGCCAAGCAGGAGGATTTGCGACCCCTTGAGGGACTTGCCGCGGTCGTTCAACGCCCGGATGACTTTTTCCCGCACAAAGTAGGGCATGGCCAGGTTGATCTCCCCCGCCAGCTCGATGAAGCGGGTATGAAAGTCGTACTCGCGGGCCTTCCAGGTCAGGTAGAAGGGGTCGATGGGGATGCAGTGGCCCCCGACTCCGGGACCGGGGTAGAAGGGCATGAAGCCGAACGGTTTGGTCGAGGCGGCCTCGATGACCTCCCAGATGTTCAACCCCATGCGGTCGCACAGCATGGCCATCTCGTTGACCACCGCCATGTTGACCACCCGGAAGGTATTCTCGAAAATCTTGGTCATCTCCGCCGCCCGCGGGGAGGAGACGGGAACCACTTTCTCGACCACGCGGCTGTAGAAGGCTACCGCGACTTCCCGACAGGCCGGGGTCAACCCACCCACGACCTTGGGCGTGTTGCGGGTGTTCCACCGTTTGCTCCCAGGATCCACGCGCTCAGGGGAAAAGCAAAGATAAAAGTCCTTGCCGACCTCGAGGCCGCTCTTCTGCAGAACCGGCAAAAGGTCCTCTTCTGTCGTACCGGGGTAGGTGGTGCTCTCCAGGGAGATCAGTTGCCCGCGCCGCATGTGGGCCGCGATGCCTTCGCCGGCCGCCAAAATGTAGGAAATGTCGGGCTGGCGGTTCTTATCGAGCGGTGTAGGCACGCAGATGATGATGACGTCGCACTCCTTCAGCACGCCGTAATCGGCCGAAGCACGCAGCCGGCCGGCCGCCCTCAACGCCGCTACATCGTCGTCCCGGACGTCCCCGATATGGCTTCGCCCCCCGTTGATCGCTTCGACCACCCATGGCGATACGTCGATGCCGACGACCGGGAAACCGGCCTGCCCCACGGTGACCGCCAGGGGCAGCCCCACGTACCCCAGCCCGATGATCCCCACACGGGCCTCCAGACGCTCGATCCGCTCCAGAAGCTCCATCGCCTTCTCCTTGCAAAACCTTGCGCTTCCTACCGGGCAGTTGGCCCGCCCACAGCAGGATTCCCCCCGGCGGCGAGCGCCTCGGCATAGAGCCGCTCGAACTGCCGGGCCACGCTCGGCCAGTTCAGCTCCCGTTCCACCCGCTGGCGAGCCTGCTCCCCCAGGCGGGTGCGCAGCTCCGGCGAGCACAACAGCCGCACGATGGCCGCCGCCAGAGCCTCCGGATCCTTCTCGGGGACAAGGAGCCCGGTTTCTCCATCCGCGATGACCTGTGGGATGCCCCCGACCCGGCTGGCCACAATGGCCAGTCCCGAAGCCATTCCCTCTAAAACCACGTTGGGCAACCCGTCCACGTTGCCCTTTTCATCGTGCATCGAGGGGACGATCAGAAGATCAGAGCCACGGAAAAGGGCGGGCAAACGGTCGCGCTCCACCGCCCCGGGCATCCAGATGTACGCTTCCACCCCCAGTTGTCGGGCCAAGCGCTGCAGTTCTTCCCGGAGGTCCCCCTGCCCAAGCAGGGCCAGCCGCACCGGGCCGGCCTCGGCGAGCACCCGGGGAAGTGCGCGGATGAGCACATCGAAGCCCTTCTTGCGCACCAGCCGCCCGACGGCGAGCAGCAACGCCTCCCCAGGGGCCAGGCCGAGCTCGGCGCGCACCCACGATCGTTCCTCGGGGGTGGCCGGGCGAAAGGTCTCCCGGTCGGCCCCATAGGGGATCACGCGTACCTTCCCGGGGTCGGCACCGAGCGCGACCGCGCGCTCGGCCAGGTCGGCGCTACAGGCGGAGATCGCCGCCGCGCGGCGGAAGGTCCAGGAAGCGGCCGGCCGCAGCCAGCGGTGCCGCTCGGGGAGGTAGATATCGGACCCGTGGAGGCTGAGCACCAGGGGGACGCGCGCCCTTACGGCGACCAGCGCGCCGACCGGGCCGTTGGGGAGCACCCAATGCGCGTGGATGAGATCGGGACATACCTGGCGCGCGACCCTCCCGAGGGCCCACAGGGCACCAAGCAGCCCGAAAGGAGCGGCAAGATAGACCCGCCCGCGCACCTCCACGTCGGCCGCGAGCGATTCCGCATACCCCCAGACATTGAGCGCGCGCAGCGGGGCATAGCGGTACGGGTGGAGATGGACGCCCCGATCGACCGGAGGCCGCCGGAGGTCCCGGTGACGGGGCAGCACCACATGCACCTGGTGGCCCAACGCCGCGATGCCGGCCGCGATCTCCTCGATGAACGGCGCGGTCACTTCGCCCGGATACTTCGGGTAGGACGAGGTCAACATGCAGATCTTCATGGCCCCGCCTCGTCTGGAAACCGGTAGATCTGGATGCCCCCGGCGTCGTAGAGGAGCGGCCAGCGCCCTTTGTCCAACGCTTCGCGGAGGGCCGGCCGCAGGCCCCGCGCGTTCCCTTCCCAGAAGAGCACCCGCACCCCGTAGAGCCGGGCCACTTCAAGGACATCCTCCACCGTGCCCTGGGGGATCATGACCGAACGGCGATGGGTGTAATAGGTGAGCTGCCAGGGGACCCGCGTCATCACCACGTCGTCCGGGGCCGTGTGCTCGGCCAGCCAGGCGTACGCCAGCAGTTCCTCCTGCTTTTGCTGGTCCATCAGGCGCTTCTGGGCAATTTCTCCGAAGAAGGGCTGAGCCAGGTAACTACAGGCCAACACGATCCACACCACCCCCAGCCATCCCAGAGAGCGCGGGACAACGTGTCCCCGCTCATCCCGCCGGTAGGCCAACGCGTCGTGGAACCACCATAGCCCGCGCGAAGCGAGCAGCGCCAGCCAGGGGATAAAGGGGACGAAGTAGCGCTCCTCTACATGCCAGTAGGTACAGATAAAGAGCCCGAAACCGGCCAGCACCGTACCGACCAGCCCGTACAACCGCACGGCCGGGCGGTTTTCCCGTCCGGTCGCTTCCCGTCCCAGGGTGACCGCTCCCCAGAGCGCCAGCGCCGACCCAAGCAACCGCAGGAGCGACCCCTCATCGCGCGAGAAATAGTACCACCAGCGGCGAAATTCGGTGCCGATCGCCTGGATCACCCGGTCGAAGCCGTAGCGGATCAACCAGGAGCGGTTCGGGAGGTCACAGGAAGCCGGGTCCAGGCAGTAAATGCGATAGATCTCTTCCCAGTCGCGGTACTTCAGGATCCAGGCGTCAAAACGCTCCGTGGAAAAGACCGGCTGGCCGAACAGCATTAGGTTGCGGACAACCCAGGGGGCAAAGAGGAGCGCCGCGGGGATGCCAAAGGCGAGCCAGGCGCGCAAGAAACCGCGCCAGCGGCGCTCGCGCAGCCGGCCCCAGAAGTCCCATAGCAGGCAAAGCCCGACGAAGAGGGCTCCGTTCGGCTTAGCAAGCATCATGAGGCCGGCCCACACCCCCGACCATCCGTAAGAGAGGACGCTTATCTCCCCGTTCCGTTCGCGCTCGCTGGCCTGGAAGAACTGGCCTAACGTCAACAGGGCAAAGAGGGTGAAGGCGAGGTCGCTGGTGGGAAAGAGGATCAGGCGGAGCATAAAGGGGTTCAGCAAGGTCAGCAGCACCGCCACCAGCGCGATGCGGCGGTCGAACCTGCGGGAAGCCAAAGCATAGGCGGCTATCGCCAGCCCCAGCTGCAACAGCAGGTTGGGCACTTTGGCCGCCGTGGGGGAATCGCCCAGCAGCCGGAAGAAGGGAGCGATCAGCACCGGTTGCAGGAGCGGCCAGGTCTCCTGAGGGTGGGAAATCCCCGGGTAGAAGCGGTAGAACTGGGTCACATAATCGACCGCGAAACCGCGTCCCTGGAGCAGGTTGCGGGCCACCACGGCGTTATCCGCATAGTCGGCATGGCCGATGAAGCGCATTTCGCGCACAAATGCCCCTTCGTAGAGGGTGACCCCGGCCAGGAAACAGGCCAACAACACCCCGGGCAGCCACGGACGGCACAGAGCGCGGTCCAGGCCGCTCACGAAGCGCCGCAAGGGCACCTCGAGCATCCAGGCCGCATAGACCACAGCGAGCGCGAAAAAGATCACCGCGGCGATAGCGTCGGGGCGCGGAGCCATGTAAGGCACCACCTGTACTGCCCAGCGCAGGTATACGAGCACCAGGAGGAGAAGCGCTCCGACCAGCGTTGCAGCGAAGGCCAGGGGGCGGGCCCGGCGAGCCAGTTCCCGCAGGTACCCCAGGAACGAGGGAAGGTACGCCAGCGCAAAGAGCGCGCCGGAGGCGATCAGGCTCCATGCGGCAAAAGGGGTGAGCCAGTGGCGGATGAACGCCAGGCCCAGGGCCACGAGGACGGCCAGGGCACCGGTGACCCACCCGGCAAGGCGAGGCCATCTGCGCTCGATTGCCCACCCGACCAGGAGCACCGTCCCTGCCCACAGGAGGAGCGAACGCCAGGCCGGACGGACGGGGCCCCACGCGCTCGCAGGCTCCAGGTGTACCCAATCCACCTGGATTCCCAGCCACCGTGGGTCCTCTCTTCCCGGGACGAAAGGGGTGGTCTCGAAAAGCACCTCCAGGTCCGCAGAAGAACCAGGGCACTCGGGAACGGAAAAGGTGCGCACTTCCCAATCGCTTGAGGCCTGGAAGCGGCCGATCGCGGCCCCGTTCAACCGCACTTGCACTTCCGGGAGGGATTGCCCCTCAGGCCGCGGAGCACGCACGCGCAGGCTTACGGTGATTGGTCCACTCCACGCCAGATCCGGGATGCGCAACCAGGAAACGCGCTTCGACCAACGATAGTTCACGCCTTCCGCGGCCAGGTGCTCGTCCCCGTTCCAACCGATGTCCGTCCCGAGAGGACTGGCCCACAGGAAAGCGCGGTCTCCCAACGCCCCGACGTCGAGGAAGATGGGAAAACGTGCCCCGTAGGCCAGTGCTCCCAACCCGAGCAAGGCCAAGGCGAACAGCAGCGGACGCCACCAGCGGGAAAGCGAAGGCAAGAACGAGGCCTCCTCTTCGACGTGCGGCGTCTTTCGCCGCGCTGCTGGAGCAGGTTCCCGCTCCACCATACCCAGCCAACAACAGCGCGGCCATTATACTTCAACCCGCTGGAGGCGGCAAACGTCGTTGCCGGTGGACTTCTTTGGCCGAGAAATCGCAGGGCGTTCTCCTGCTCTCTTCTCTCCCCCTATGCCGCCAGAGCTTGGATCAGCGCTTGATCCCCTTCCTCCCGCAGATACGCCGTCCGTGTCGCAACCCGTACCAGGCTGCGCCTCGACTGGTAGCCGCGCATGTTCCGGTAGCGCTCCTTAATGTTCTGCCCCACGCGCTGCTCGCTCACGTTGTTGGTCGCCGGGATGAACCGCCGTTACTTGCCATCGCGCTTGCGTTCGCACAGCGTCCACCGCGACCCATGCGCCACCAGCTCCATCGTGAGCCGCTTCAGCCGCGCGAGGGGGGTTGCCCGTCCTCCCTTCTTGGGCAAAGGCTCTCGCTCATACCGTCGCGCCAAGGCATCCAACCGGCCCTGGCTCCCCACAGAGCGGCATCGGATGATCTCTTCCAGCTCCTTTAGGTCGTCCAAAGCCTGCTCGATCCGGGCTACCTCTTCCTCTGGCGCTCCCTCCAGCCGTCTCTCCAGTTGCCCGGCGATCTCGGCCAGCCGC
>DAOTVY010000038.1:0-3651 GCA_034436115.1 Chloroflexia bacterium
GCAGAGAGTCACTGGTTCGAATCCAGTACGGCCCACCAAGATCCAAAGCGTCCCCATCGTCTAGCCCGGCCTAGGACACCGGCCTTTCACGCCGGCGACGGGGGTTCGAATCCCCCTGGGGACGCCACTTTCACCTTCCCGCACAGGCAGACATCGAAGGCATCCCGCCCCGGGGGACGAGAAGGGCGGGACAGGGCGTAGCTCCGCCGCGAGGGCGCGACCGAAGAGGGAGCGCGCGCAGGCGAGCTGAGCAAGCCGGGCCCCGCCCCGGGAACCGTAGGCCCTCGTTGACGCATCCCCCAGGGTCGTAGGAGCGATCTCCCGATCGCGATCCTTCGAAGGCCCGCATGCACCCGGTGCGGCCGCACCCATGCGGCCAGCCCTTCGGCCGATCACCGACCGGCCGCCACGCCCTCCGGGCTTGGGTCCAAAAACCGCTCGGGGCCCTGGTGCCAGGCACGACGCCACCCGGCGGATTCAGACTTTCAGGAGCCGCATCCCATCGAGGGTCCCGGCCACCCGGTCGAATGTCACCGTCTCCCCGCAACC
The DNA here is from genome assembly GCA_034436115.1 of Chloroflexia bacterium. Classification (GTDB taxonomy): domain Bacteria; phylum Chloroflexota; class Chloroflexia; order DTKN01; family DTKN01; genus DAOTVY01. The sequence goes on from DAOTVY010000038.1 coordinate 550, forward strand.
CCGTTCGCGGTTCGTTGCGGCGATGAGGGCATCGGCAAAGTCGGCCTTGCCGGAACGATACTCACCGAGGGCCTTCCACGTTCCAGGAAGGTCCTCCACTGAGATCTGGCGGGTCCTCAGGAGGCGCTCCAGAACATCGCCGATCTGCTCGCGGGAGTAACCGTAGCACCGCTGGAGGACCCACACGAGTTCGCAGCAGACGATCCGGTTCACCCATCCGGGCGACTCCGGCGTTCAGTGCTCGCGCAGGAAGCGAGCCGCCGCCCGCGCCTGGGCGTTATCGTCTCGGACGATGTAGCGAACCAGCACGTTCGTGTCCGGCCCGATCATCGCTTCAGCCTATCCGACGCGGCCTCGCGGATGGGTCCGGTCCATCTCTTCGAGCGATGCCTTGCGCTTTGGCTTCGGGAGCGCGCCGAACAGATCCCCGATGTCGAGCGTCACCGGCACGAGCACCACCCTGCCGTCCGCCTCCGTGATGAATTCCAGCCTGTCTCCCGGCCGCAGGTGCAGGCGGTCCCGGATCTCCTTCGGAATCGTCGTCTGGCCCTTGCTGGTCAACATCGAACTCGGCATGGCATGCGCTCCTTACTCACGGGCATAACTCCTACTCTAAGGTAAGGAGGTATGCTTTCCGCATCAAGTTCGGCTGAGGCGCGAATGCTCCGGGCGGACTCCGGCTACCCCGGGCTCACCCTCCGGGGCTCGGGCGCCGGCAGGCGCGGTTCCACGGCTGCGAATTGCTGCGAGAAGGAGCGCGCCACTCCTGGTGGCACAACCCACCCCTGCACAAGCGCTCCGCCATCCCCAGGCACATCGAGATCGTCGATCAGCTCGCGGCGAAGATCTGCCGCGACCCTCGTTAACGCATCCCCCACGGTTGTAGGAGCGATCTCCCGATCGCGACCCTTCGAAGGCCCGCATGCACCCGGTGCGGCCTCGCTCCAAGATTCCCCAATAGGAACCGTACGACTCGCCCGCCTCCGTCACGTGGCGGCCTCCGGCTGGTCTTTCTGTCCGCTTTCCTTCCTGGCCCGCCGGGTGGCGGCGGCCTTCCCGGGGGCGCGCCGCTGGGCGGGGCTCTTGCCGCTGCGCGTGAACACGCCGAGCTTTTCGAGGAGCTGGGGCTCGCCGCGCAGGGCCACCCGGGCGATGCGGATGAAGGCGCTCATCCAGAGGTCGAGGGCCTCCATGGCGCCGTCCTTCTCCACGGTGGCCTGCTGGGTCGCCCCGTTGGCGGCCGCCTGGCGGGCCAACGCGGCCGCCAGCGCGTCGATCTTGGCGCGCTCCTGGCTCAGCCTCTCGTCGTCGTAGCCGAACCTCGCCAGGACGGCGAGAATGCCCGGGTCTTCGGCGGCGTTGGAAAACAGCGCCTTGCCCATGGTGACCAGATGGTCTCTGCGCCGGGGCATGGGCTGGTTGAGCCCCAGGGGGACCAGCTTATCGCGGTTGCGCGCGAAGGCCGCCCGCGCCGTCTGGGCCAGGTCCTGAAAGGCGAACCGCGCAGTCTGTTCGGCTGCGGCCAGCCGAACGGTGGCCAGCTTCTTGTCGCCCAGCGTGGCGGCCTTCCTTTCGACGGCCGCGCGGCCGGCCTCCACCAGCGCCACTCCGTTCTTGAGCTCGGCGCTCTTGTAGCCGAACTTCGCGACGCTGCGGGCGATCTGCACGTCTCCCTGGGCGTTGCGGATGGCCATATCGGCCGCCTTCAGGCGTTCTGCGACACTGCTCCTGGGTTTCGCCATCGTCTCCCCATCCTCACTTCACCGCATGGGCCCCACCGCGGAGGGCGATCGGCGGCCCGCCGAGGCCGCCCCGGCCTTGCGAAGAGGGCCGCAGGCCTTCACGGCGCGCGTGCTCAACCCGGACCTACGCCTCCACGGCGTGCCTGCGAGCGAACGGTACCTCCCTACCCATATCTGCGATATCCCTACGGACCACCGTATAACCACTGATCACCATCATGGGATATAGACCCGCATGACGCATGATTCCTACTCATGATCCGCTGGTCCCTACTCATCAACCTGGAACTCCTGCACATCAACCATAGCCATCCCTCGAGGCAACGCGCTATTCCTTTCAATCTCCCTACTATCCCTACCTTCGTAGGAATCATGCGGATAACCACCAGGAGGAGAATGCCAGAAGGAAGGAGAGCCAGGAAAGCCGGAAGGAGAAACACCGCGGGTTGCTATGAGAGCAGGACGGGGGATAGGCCCTAGAATGTCGACGGTAGGCAATCCAACGCAGGCCATAGGAAGCCCGCGTAGGTTTGCGGTTTTGATAAGAGCACGGATAGAAGAGTCGAGGCGCCGAGAAGGAAGCTCCATGTCGGCTGGTTCAGGCCCGCGGGCCCCGGCCGCGGCCTCGCTCTCGAAGGGGGCAGCCTCGGCAAGGGCGCGTGAGGGGCGAACGACAGAAGAAGCAACCCCGCGCGACGGCGCCGCAAGCGCGCGCCCACGGCCCGGGCCCACCGCGCTCGGCCCCGCGCATCCCCATGGCGCTCCAACGGCCGCTCTCATCGAACCGGCAGGCTTCCGAGCCCGGCGCACGGCTTCGAGACCCCCCATCTCCCCTCTCTCCAGAGAGACATCCCCGGTGAACGCGCTTCGGTGATAGCCGCAGTATACGACAGGCGCGGGGCGAACGGGAGGCGCCAGCCGCGCAGCAGCCCACGACCTCGCCCGCTCAGCGGTGGCTGGCCGGGAATCGTCGCTCGGGTACAATGATCCGCCTGGGGACCTCGATCTGGGAGGGGCTGTGGCTGGCCGGGAATCGTCGCTCGGGTACAATCGAGAAGTGCGTTAGCTCGTCAAACCCGATGCTGTGGCTGGCCGGGAATCGTCGCTCGGGTACAATAGACTGAGCACTCACCGTGTCTGGTGAGCAGCTGTGGCTGGCCGGGAATCGTCGCTCGGGTACAATAACTGCGTGTCGAGTGTGCCGAACTGCGTGGCTGTGGCTGGCCGGGAATCGTCGCTCGGGTACAATGTAGTCCATAACCCTGCCCTTGACTCATCTTCGACAGTTGCGGGTGGATTTGGGCGGCATTTTCGTTATAACTCCCTGAAATCATTGGATGGGGTTTTTAGCTGGCATTGA
>DAOTVY010000039.1:0-22443 GCA_034436115.1 Chloroflexia bacterium
CTACCCGGTGGGATGGACGTATTTTGCCCCACTTGCCCGCCAGTGGAGGACATTGGGGGCCGAAAGTAGCCAGGATTGAAACCCGATCTTTGTCGGAAAACAAGTCCACCGCTGAGCGGACAGTCACGTGCGGGTTCCCTCTTGCATTCTATAGACCGATGTGTTATGATAGGAGCAACCACAGCGGTCCGGGCGTGCTAGGTAAGGGGGAAGACCATGGCTGTCGCGGTAGATCTCTACACGGTCGACCATGTCATCCGGGGACTGCTGGATACGTCCGGCGAACGCCTGACCGACGTGCTCAATGCCAAGACCGAATCCGCCCTCATCCTGCGGGATGCGGAAGTGATCCGCCATCTCAGCCTTGGGAAAGTGCCTCCGCTACGCCTTCCGCTCGTGCGAGTGGAGAAGGAGCGCATCCTTTTTGGCATTCCCGTGGCCGAGCGCGACATCACCCATAAGAGCCTATACCGCAGGGCTTCACGCTTGGTGTTCGAGATCGTCGTTCTTTTGCCCAACTTTGAAGTCCGGGGCTCTATCCACCTGACCGAGCGGCTCGACGTCCGCCGGGTACTGGTCGTACGCCCCGAGGACTATATCCCGCTCACCAATGCTACGGCCACCTTTGTCCTTCACCCCCAGGTCGTTGTCCACGCAGGCACGATCGTCTTCAATAAGCGCCATGTAGCTGCGGTCGGCGAGCCGTTGGGCGCGGAATCCCCGGGGGCCGGAGCTCCTCCGGCTCCACCCCGGCCGGTTTGACAAACCCTACTCCGTTCATTACAATGCTCACGCCGCATCGTTCCGTCCTTGTTTTCGTGCCGCGCGCCGTGTTGGCGCTTTCTACGACCCAAGGAGCGCAGCATGAAGATCCATGAGTACCAGGCCCGGGCCATTCTGGCTCGCTACGGGCTGCCCGTGGTCGAGGGCGATGTCGCTGCAACACCCCAGGAAGCTCGGTCGATCGCCGAACGGCTGGGGCGGGCTGTTGTGCTCAAGGCGCAGGTCCACGTCGGGGGACGGGGCAAGGCCGGGGGGATTCGTATGGCGGCCACCCCTCTTCAGGCCGAGGAAATCGCCCGGGAACTACTGGGTTCCTCGCTCAAGGGGATCCCGGTGCGCCGGTTATTGGTAGCGGAAGCGGTAGAGATCGCGCGCGAGTTCTACCTGGGTGTGGTCCTTGACCGGGCGGCACGGCGTGTGACCGTGATGGCCAGTGCGGAGGGCGGCGTGGAGATCGAGACCGTCGCCCGTACGCGGCCCGAGGCGATCGTGCGGGTTACCGCCGATCCGTTCCTGGGGCTGCGGGGGGACCAGGCGCGATCCCTAGCCTTTGCCCTAGGCCTGCGGGGCGCGCAGGCGCTTTCCTTCGCACCCCTGGCCGCTGCGCTCTACCGGGCCTTCCTGGAGAACGATGCCACGCTCGCGGAGATCAATCCCCTGGTGCTGACGGCGGACGGGGAATGGCGTGCGCTTGACACTAAGATGGTCCTGGACGACAGCGCCTGGCCGCGGCATCCGGAGTGGGAAGCGCTGCGCGATCCGGAAGCTGAGGATCTGGCCGAAGCCCAAGCCCGGGCGCACGGTCTCAGCTATGTAAAGTTGGATGGTGAGATCGGATGCATGGTGAACGGGGCGGGCCTGGCAATGGCCACGATGGACACCGTCCAGCTGTACGGCGGCCGGCCGGCGAATTTCCTGGACATCGGGGGCGGCGCGCGCGCGGAGAAGGTGGCCGCTGCCCTGCGGATCATCCTCTCCGATCCGAACGTCAAGGCCGTGCTGTTCAACATCTTCGGGGGCATCACTCGCTGTGATGAGGTTGCCCGGGGCATCGTGGCTGCCTTGGAGGAGGTGCGGCCGGCCGTCCCCCTGGTCGCCCGGTTGGTGGGCACCAATGAGGAGGAGGGGCGACGCATCCTCCAGCAGGCCCGTTTGATCACCGCCGACACCATGGCCGAGGCGGCTCAGAAGGTCGTCGCGCTCTGTCGCGGAGGCGGTACATCCGTATGGTAGAGGTTTTGGAGCGAGCGGCATTGCTCCAAGAGGCGAAACGGCGCAGAAAACTCTACCCAACCACGGCAGCTCTCCGTCTGGCCGGCCTCTGGTTCCCCGGCCCTGGGCCGACCGCAGCGCTTCGCGCGGCACTGGACGCCTGTACGGCTTTCCTGCCGCTTCCGCTCCTTGCCCACTGGGTTTGGCATCCCCTGGGGTACCTGGTGGTTGTGCCCGAGGTACCCGCCGGCCTGGCCCCGCGAAGTTCCTGCTACCTCCAGGGAGAGGTGACCATCGAGGGAAAACCGTTCTGCAACGTCGCGTGCCTCCGAGCCCAGGACCTCGCCGAGGGGCGGGGGGTCGCGCAGCACGAGCTGGCCCATTTGCTCGATCACTTGCTCGGGAGCGATGGCCGGCTGAACGGCGCCTTCCTTTCGGACGGTGCCGGAATCACGCCGACCCTTTGTGCCTGGGCCGAGGAGCTGGCCAGATGTTACCGTGACCGCGTCGACCGAGGAGGGCATACTTCCGTCGGCCCGCGTGGCTACCTGGCACGGGGCATCCAGAGCTATTGCCTGGATCCCGAGCGGCTGCGCCGCGAGGATTCCCGACTGTTCCATTTCCTGTCTGAGCGGTTGCTGAACGAGGCCTCCTGGCAGGAACTGGCGCAGCGGCAAGAATGGAAAGGAGATCCCGTTGGCGATCCTGGTCGATGAGAACACCCGCCTGGTCGTCCAAGGCATCACCGGGCGAGAAGGAGAGTTCCACACCCGGCAGATGCTGGCGTACGGGACAAAGGTCGTCGCTGGGGTGACGCCCGGCAAAGGGGGAGGGGAAGTGGCGGGCGTTCCGGTCTTTGACACGGTGGCGCAGGCCGTGGCGGCAACTGGTGCGAACGCTTCCATCGTCTACGTGCCCGCGCGCTTTGCGCCGGAAGCGATCTATGAAGCCGTGGACGCGGGCATCCCGTTCATCGTCTGCATCACCGAAGGTATCCCGGCACTCGACATGGTCTCGCTGTGCGCGTACGTACAGGCCCGTGGGTCGCGGCTTTTGGGGCCGAATTGTCCCGGGATCATCTCCCCAGGCCGGGCCAAGGTAGGGATTATGCCCGGACACATCCATATGCCTGGCCCGGTGGGCGTCGTCTCTCGTAGCGGCACCCTGACCTATGAAGTGGTGGATGCCCTCACGCGCTCCGGACTGGGCCAGACGACCTGCGTGGGGATCGGCGGCGACCCGATCATCGGTACGACCTTCCTGGATGTGTTGGAACTGTTCCAGGCCGATCCGGAGACCCAAGCCATCGTGCTGATCGGAGAGATCGGCGGTACGGACGAGGAACGGGCTGCGCGTTATATTGTCGAGCACGTGACCAAGCCTGTGGTCGCCTATGTGGCCGGCCGCACTGCGCCGCCGGGGAAACGGATGGGCCACGCTGGCGCGATCATCGAGGGTGGAACGGGCACGGCAGAAGAAAAGATCGCCGCCCTCCGGGAGGCCGGTGTGGATGTGGCCGAATACCCCGCACAGGTTGCGGAGCTCGTGGCGCAGCGGCTGAGGAGCCCGGCTCGTTGAAGGTTTGATGTTCCACGTTTCCATCACTGTGGGGGAACAGGATGCGTTTCTGGAGACGCCCCCTCGATGAGGGAAAGGTACTGGTGGAGCACGGAAGGGTGCACATCATCGTCGAGCGGTGCAAAGGGTGTGGCTTCTGCGTGGAATTTTGCCCGCTGGACGTCCTGGAAACCTCGGACTCGTTCAACAGCAAGGGGTACCACCCTCCGGTGATCGTGCGCCCGGAAGCGTGTGTGCGCTGTGGGCTGTGTGAGATCATCTGCCCAGAGTTTGCGGTGTACGTGTTGCGCGACGGGGAACGGCCAGCCCAGGTTCGCCGCAACGAAACCCTGCACACGCCTTGACTTGGCGGCTCTTTCCTTAGGCGCAGCCGGTGTTGTCGGAAAGGGGGTGGTCGCGCTCGCGATTCGGTGCCGGTTCGCGGTGGGCCGCCGACCCGGCGCGCTGGGCTTTTCCCGCACCTCGCGCGGGATCGCCGGTGGCCGGGGGCACGAAAGGAGGAGGGCATGCCGGGAAAGGTTGCCATCGTAGGCGTCGGGTGGTATGGCTTCCGTTCCATCTCTCCGGAACTCTCCTACAAGGAGATCATGTACGAGGCTGCGGTGCGTGCCTATGCGGACGCGGGCATCGACCCGCGTACCGACGTGGACAGCTTTGTCACGGTGGCCGAGGATTTTTCCGAGGGCACGAGCATTTTCGATGAGTATGTGCCCGATCAGCTTGGCGCGGTGTTGCGCCCAAACGTGACGATCCCTGGGGAGGGGCTACACGGCCTGATCACCGCCTACATGCAGCTTTGCACTGGCCGGTTTGACGTCGTGGTGGTCGAGGGACACTCGAAAGCGTCCAACATCCGGTACCCGGCACACATTCTTGCCTACGCGATGGACCCGGTCTACAACCGGCCCCTTCGTGTTCATCCCTGGTTTGTGGCGGGCCTGGAGATGCAGCGCTACCTGTACGAGACGGGGACTACCCTGGAGCAGTGTGCTCAGGTCGTGGTGAAGAACAAAGCCAATGCGCTCTTTAACCCACTGGCTGCCCATCCGGCCACCCTCACCGTGGACGACGTGCGCAACTCGGAACCGGTCGCTCAGCCGCTCACCCGGCTGGAAATTGCCCCCCCTGCCGATGGGTGCGTCGTGATGGTTCTTGCCTCGGAGGCGACCGCCCGCGCCCTTACGAAGCGACCGATCTGGATCTTGGGCGTGGGCTGGGCCAACGGTTCCTACAGCCTGGAACACCGCGACTGGGTCGAGCTAGACTACGTTCGACAAGCAGCTCAGATGGCCTACCGCACGGCCGGCATCCGTTACCCACGCGGCTCCCTGGATTTCCTCGAGGTCGACGACACGTTTGCCTACAAAGAGCTCCAGCACCTGGAAGCCATGGGGCTCTGTGGCCCCGGTGAGGCCGGCCGTCTGACTGAGGACGGCACCACCTCCCTCGAGGGCGACCTTCCCGTGAACCCCTCCGGCGGTAGCCTGGGGTGTGGCCATCTGTTGGACGCCTCTGGCCTGGCCCGAGCGCTGGAACTCGTGCTGCAGCTGCGCGAGGAGGCCGGTGCCCGACAGCTCCCGGATGTACACGTCGGAGCCGCCCTCTCCTGGCGGGGCATCCCAAGCACCAGCGCCGCCGTGGTCATCCTCAGCAACGAGGATTGAAAGGAGGAAGGCGATGAGAATGCGTCGCGTTGCCCTGGTCGGCGCGGGGATGACCCGGTTCGTGCGACGGGCCCTCGAGACCGCGGACGAACTGTCGTGGCAGGCCAGCAAGATGGCGCTCGATTCCTGCGGCTTGACGCTGGAGGACATCGATGCCGTGGCCTTTGGTACGGCGCCGGATGCCTTCGACGGCGTGCACATGAACGGCGAATACTGCGCTCCGGGCTGCGGTGCTTTCGGTAAACCGTTCATCCGCTGCTACGTCGGCGGAGGTACCGGTGTGATGGCCGTGATCCACGGCTGGTATCACGTGGCGAGCGGCCTCTTTGACACTTGCCTGGTCGTGTGCGAGGAAAAGATGTCCTCCTGCCAGCCGCACCCGCAGGGGGCTTTCCTGACCATCTTTGACCACACGCTTGAGCGGCCGCTCGGGCCGAACCTGCTGTGGATCTTTGCCATGGAAATGAATGCCTATATGTCGCGCTACGGGCTCAGCAAGCGCGATATCGCCCTGGTCACGGTGAAGAACCGGGCGAACGCCAAAGATCACCCATGCGCCCTCCTCGGAGAGGAGATCACCGTCGAGGAAGTGCTAAACTCCGAGGTCATGGCCTGGCCGGTGCAACGGCTCGACGTCAGCCCGATCTCCGACGGCGCGGTAGCGGTTGTCTTGGCTGCGGAGCCGGTCGCCCACCGCGTGACCGAAAGGCCCGTGTGGATCGAAGGGGTCGGCTGGAGCCTGGAGACAGCGTATTGGACGAACCGAGACCTTTCCTATCCGTTGCAGGTCGAGCAGGCCGCGCGTATGGCCTACGAGATGGCGGGGATCACCGAGCCGCGCAAGCAGATCCACATCGTCGAACCGTACGACCCGTTCGACTATAAGGAGCTGCATCACCTGGAAGGGTTGCTCCTGGCGGACAAGGGCAAGGCCCCGGAGATGACCGCGCTGGGCATCACTCGCCGGGACGGGGACCTCCCCGTTTGTCCCTCCGGAGGGCTTCTCGGGGTAGGCAACCCGATCGCTGCGGCCGGCCTGATGAAGGTCGCCGAGATCTTCTGGCAGCTCCGCGGGGAGGCCGGGGCACGTCAGGTGCCCGGGAACCCGAAGCGCGGGCTGGCGCAGGCCTGGGGAGACCTCATGCAGGTCGGCACCGTGGTCATCTTGGGCGTGGCCTGAGGAGGCGATCATGAGCGAGCATATTTCGGTCTATCCCGGAACGCCCCTGAAGGAGCGCGACTTTGCGGAAGGAAAGGTGCTATGCGAGTGGTGGGTGCCGCGCGCGGAATACGCCTGGGACGCTGGAGTGGCAATCGGGCGCTTCTTGCGCGAGCTGCGCGCCGGACGCCTGATCGCTCGACGTTGCCCCCAATGCCGCCGTGTGCTCGTCCCTCCACGAATGGTCTGTGAACACTGCTTCTGCCCGACCAGCGATTGGGTCTACCTCCCCGGCACAGGTGCCGTGAAGACCTTTTCCATCTGCTACGTTACCTGGGACATGCAACCGCTGGAAGAACCGATCATTCCCGCCGTGATCGCGCTGGACGGTGCGTCGCCAGGCGGTGGCATCATGCACCTGTTGGGAGAGGTGTCGCCGGAGGCTGTGCGCATCGGGCTGCGGGTGGAGCCTGTGTTCCGGCCGGCTGGGGAGCGCACCGGCGCCATCACGGACATCCGCTACTTCCGGCCGATCGCGGAGGTGAACCCATGAGCCTGACCGAACGGCTGCAATCCCTGGAGCACGCCATCGCCTGGAAAGGGGAGATCCCGCTGCAGAGCCGTTATACCCTGGGGCTCGCGGGAGAACGGTTCTTCCGGGAGATCCGGGACCATGCCCGGTTGCTGGCGACCCATTGCCCGGCCTGCGATTGGACCTATTTGCCGCCCCGTGCCTACTGCGAACGCTGTCTGGCAGAGCTCACCGAGTGGGTCGAGATCCCTCCCTCTGGGGTCGTCTACTCCTACACCGTGCTCTACCGGGACCTGGACGAACAGCCGCTCGACCCGCCGGTGGTGGTCGCATTCGTGCGTCTGGAGGGGTGCGACGGGGGTCTGATCCACTACCTTTTGGTGGAACCCGAGCAGGCTTATATCGGCATGCCGGTCGAGGTCATGTTCCGCGAAGAACGGAAGGGCTCGATCCAGGATATCGCCGGCTTCCGGCCGGCCTGAGGCAGCGGAGGCAGGAGGCTGAGCGTTGCTGTTGCCTCCTGCCTCCGCACGGATCTAGAGCTCGCGCCGGATCAGGACGAGCGTCAGGTCATCGAAGGGAGGCTGACCCTCCCCGAACTCCTTCAACGCTTCCAGGACCGCGGCCTGGACGTCGGGGAGGGCATCGGCGCGGCGATCGGTCACGATGCGGGTCAGCCGCTCCAGGCCGAACTCTTCCTCGTGCCGGTTGATCGTCTCCGTAACCCCGTCCGTATAAAGCACCAGGGTATCTCCCGGCCGCAGTTCCACGACCCGCTCTTCCAGACGCGCGTCCGGAATGACCCCCAGAATCACCCCGGGTGCTTGCAACAGGGCAGTTTCCCCATCCGCGCGCACCAGCAGCGCAGGGTTATGCCCCGCACTCGCATACCGCATCTCGCCCGCCTGGGGATCGAGGACACCGTAAAAGACCGAGACGAACATCTCCGCCTGGGAGTCCTCCAAAAGGAGGCGGTTCACGTGGCCGAGGGCTTCGGCAGGGGAAGCGTGGTTGACCGCGCTGGCGCGCACCAGGCTTCGCGACAGCACCATGAAAAGCGCCGCCGGCACCCCCTTGTCGGAAACATCCGCTACCACAATTCCCAGCCGTCCATCGGGCAGCGGGACGAAATCGTAAAAATCCCCGCCGACCGCCCGTGCTGCTTCCCAGGCCGCTCCGATGGACCAGCCGGGGATCTGGGGGCAGCATTCGGGAAGGAGACGACGCTGGATCTCGCGGGCCACTGCCAGTTCCTGCTCCAGCCGTTGGCGGACCTCCGCCTCTTGCCGCAAGCGCGCCTCCTGGATGGCGATCCCAGCTTGGTGGGCCAGGCCGGAGAGGATCGTCTGCTGTTTTCCGCTCAGAGGAGTGCCTCCTGCACCCAGGCCGAGGAGGAGCACGCTGCAAACCTCCCCGCCGGCGACCAGAGGATACAGCCATCCACTCCCGCCGGGCAAAAGCCCCGAGACCGCGACGGGCATTCCTTCCACGTCTGGCTCTGCCACCAGAGCCAGCGGCGTGGCACCTTGGACCACCCGCGCCAGGGCCGGTATCACCCGGGAATCCAACACCTGGCCTTCGAGCGCCTTCCATCCCGCTCCGTAGCCGTGAGCCACGCGGAACACGCCACTTTCCCTTTCGCGCAAGAGAAGGACGCACGGTTCCGCGCCGATGAGCAGCGGCACCAGCCGCACGACGGTCTCCAGCGTTTCGCTCAGGTCTCGGGCGCGGGCGATGTTCTGTGCGACCTGCAGAAGCGCGTTTAGCACCCAGGCTTCCTCCTGCTCGGCCCGGTAGAGACGGGCATTTTCAAGCGCTACCGCAATCTGGTCCGCGAGCGTGCGCAGGATAAAGAGATCTTCGTCATCGAAGGCGTCCACCTCATCGCTCTGGACATCGAGGACGCCGACCACGTCGTTTCCAACCTTCAGGGGAACGGCGACCTCGGAACGCACATCCTTCTGGTCCGGCAGCCACCTGGGGTCCTGGCAGACATCGCCCACGATCGTGGCCTCCCCGTGCCGTGCGACCCAGCCAACAAGCCCTTCCTCCAGGGAGAGCCGGCCTTGCCGGGCTTCCCAGAAGGGGTTTTCCGGGTCGGTGCTGGCGCGGAAGATCACCTCTTCCCGCTCCGCATCGACCGTGAAGATATGGGCGTGGGAATACCCAAAGCGAGAGCGCACCAGCCGCACGACCTGGTTCAGCAGGGCATCCAGGTCGAGGATCGAAAGGATGCTGCGCATGACCTCGGCGATCGTTTGCAGCTGTACCGCGCGCCGACGCTGGGCTTCGTACTGGCGGGCCGCCTCCAGGGCGACCGCGGCCTGGTCCGCCAGCGCCAACAGCAGGGTGAGGTCGGCCTGGGCGAAAAACCCGGGCTGCGGATGGGTGAGCGTGATCGCGCCCCAAGGGGTATCTCCGTGCAGGATGGGAACAGCAACCGCAGACCCTACGGCCTGTGCGCCGGGGAGCCAGCGCGGGTCTTTCCGGACGTCTGGGAGCAACGCGGCCTGCCGGTTGTGGATCACCCAACCCGCCAGCCCGCGCTCCAGGATCAGCCCCAGATCGGTCTGGGGTCCCTCTTGGGTGGAGATCGCGCGCGGGGTCTCCCGGCGGGTGCCCAGCAGCAAGATGACCCCGTCGGCTGCTTTCAGGCTTTCCAAGGCGCGTTGAAGCAACCGCTGGAGGAGGTCATCCAGGTCCAGCCGGCGTGTCAGGTCGCGGGTAACGTCCTGGAGGAGGCGCAGCCGGTCGCGCTCCTCGCGCACCGCGGCATAGAGGCGTGCGTTCTCGGCCGCGATGCGCTCCAGTTCGGCCGCCCGCTCGCGCGCTGCCTGGTACAGGCGGGCTTTCTCGATCGCTAGCGCCGCCTGGTCGGCGATGAAGGACAGGATGCGCAGGTGTTGTTCATCGAAGGCGGCCGGCCGTCGACTCTGGATCGAGATCGAGCCAATCGCTTCACCGGACGCCAGGAGCGGCACGAACACCCCGGAGCGCGGAGGATCGGGGTCCAGGTAAAGGGGGCGCGCCGGCAGCCGGTCCATTTCTCGGACAAAGTCGCGCACCAGCAGGGGCTGCTTGCTCTCCCGCATCCAGCCCACGATCCCCTTGCCCCGGGGGACCGTGACTGTGAGCGGAGGCTGACGTACACCGTCGCGGACGCGAATGGCCAGGGTGAAAAGGTCCCCTTCGAAGAATCCCAGGTGGAAAAAGGAGGTGTCCACGATGTGGCTCGCCTGCTGGTAGACCAGTTCTGCCAGGGCCTCGACGCTCATCTCGGCGTGCGCGACCGCGCGACCGATCTCGTTGAGCACCATAAGCTCGCGGACATTGTGCTGCTGTTGCAGGGTGATGCGCACGAGCCGCTGGATGACCAGGCTGGTCGCGATCAGGCCGGCCGACATCAGGAGGAAGGCGCCCGGGCTCCCGCTCGCGTAGAGGAACGCGACCAGCACAGATAAGGGAAGCGGTGCGAGCTCGATCAAAAGGGAGGGCACGATCACCGCGTGCAGCCAGTCGCGGACACGCTTCCAGCCGCCCAGGATCGCTTCGGCAATGCCCCAACCCAGGTGGTCCATCAGGAACCAGGTCACGAGCAGGAGGAGAGTTGGTCCGGCCAGGGAAAGGTCGATCCTGTAGAGGGGGGCAGGACCGCCAACCCGTTGGTAGAGCGTTCCGCTCACAAGCGCCATCCAGCCTTTTAGCCCGCTGTCGAACGCGAGGTTCCCGACTAGCACCGGCCCGGCCAGCTCGGATCCCTCGCGCCGGGCTCGGACGCCTTCGACCAACCCTCGTTCGATTTGATACAGGAACGCACCCGCAGCCGCGACCCAGGCACCTCCAACTGGGCCAAACAACAGGATGGCTGCCAGGTCCACGATACCTACCAGGCTATGCGTCTCGCGTGGGACGACGCGGCTCCCGAGCCCCTTCATGAGGAGAGAGAGGAGGACAAAGAGGGGCCAGGCACGGTGGAAGAACACGGGCGGCACGTTCAGCCGCCACCGGAAGAGTATGGCCCACGCCGCGAAGCACACGAGGATACTCAGGGCTACGAAGGCCTCACGACGGCCCCTGGGAGGATTCCCCCGGACCACTTTCTTGCTCCAGGGCTCGTAGTGCCGCTTCTCGCGTGTCGAAGGATGGGAAGATTTCCGAAAAACCCGTGATCCGCAGTACGCGCGCGACGTTCGGCTGCGCGCAGCAGAGGACGACCTGTCCCCCTCGTTCCCGCAGTTCCTTGGCGATCACCAAGAGCACGCGCAAGCCTCCGCTGCTCAGGTAGGTTACTTGGGCCAGGTCGACCACGAGATGTCGCTGGCCCAGGTCCAACGGCTGCCGGAGCAGGCGCTCCAGCTCCGGGGCGCGGGTCGCATCCAGCCGGCCGGCCGGAGCAAGCACGGATACGCCGGCCGGACCTCCCGCCACCCGCGTGCCGTAGCGCACCAGGGTGAGGACGTTTTCCTCTCCCTCCACCGTGAACTCGACCCGGTCCATCAGGCGGCGCATGAGGTAGATCCCCAGCCCTCCCTCCTGTCGCTCCTCGAGGGGTGCCTCGAGGTCGGGTTCCGGCACCAACGAGGGATCGAACCGCCGCCCGCGGTCGCGCAGCTGCACGAAAAAATCGGAGCCTTCCCGCCAGCAGAGCACCTGGAATGTGCCCTCCAACCCGGCCTCCTGGTATCCGTGGACGATGATGTTGGTCGCAGCCTCGTCGACCGCCATCTGGATGGCAAAGAGGTCGCCTTCCTGCACCCCGAGCTTCCGTGCACACTCCGAGACGAACTCGGAGAGGATGCTCAGCTGGTCCAAACGCGCCGGGAAACTTCGCTCCGATTTCCGCATGGCTTCGCTCTTACTGCCCCAATCGTCCCGTGCCCGTAACGGCGGGACGAACCTTCTTCGAACAATGGGCACTCGTGGTGATGATAGCATAGCCCCCCGCTATTGACAAGCCGCACGGCCATGGTAAACTGTGGTGCGGGATCCCGAAAGTAGCGAAAAGGCAGGATGTACCATGAGTGACGGGGACACCTCTGCGGGAGGGGCGGCCGGCCGGTCCAGAAGTTTCGGTTGTCTTTTGGCTGCCGGGCGTGTGCTTCTCATCCTGGTGGGATTGATCCTCGCCGTGCTCGCACTGTGGAAAGGTGGGTGGTATGCCCTGATCGCCTGGCTGCTCACCCTCGTGCTGCTCATCGACACCTCAGTGAACGTCTTCTACAGCGTGTACGAGGAAACCGGCTCGCGCCGGTGGGGCTGGTTGCTATGGATCGCGGCCTTCCTGTTGGGGTTTCCGGGGGCCCAGCGCATCACATCGGAGGGGAAGCTGGTTCCGACCAAGCCACCCGGGCCTCTCGGACGGCTGTTCGCCCGCTTCGGTGTCTCAAGGGAGCTGGTCATCGAGGGAGGCTGGGCGGCGGTGCTGGAACGACGTGGGCAGTTCACGCGCGTCTGCGGCCCCGGGCGCTACACGCTGCAGCGCTTTGAAGAAGTCGCCCACGTCATCGACCTGCGGCCGCAGGTGCGCACGGTCGAGGTGAAAGGGGTACGGACGGCGGACGGCCTGACGTTCGACGTCGAATTGGACGCTCGTTTCCGGATCTCCGCAACGGATCCGCCCGGGGCGGGTGGTGGGACAGGGGCTGCCGGGACGATATCCCAAACCGCCCCCTCCGGTTCGGGCGCGGACGGCTCGGGCACAACAACGGCTCCGCCCGGGGCGGGTGGTGGGACAGGGACCGCAGGGACAACATCCAAGGTTGCACCCTCCGGTTCTGGCGCCGACGGTTCACAGACAACGGGAGTCCCAACAGCTACCCCTACCTACCCGTTTTCAGCGACTGCGATCCAGACCCTCGTGTACAACGGGGGAATCCTGTACCAGAAGGAAGGGCAAGGATCGGGCAACCAGCTGGGCACCGGGGACAGGAGCGAAGGCCGGTTCGAGGATTGGCGGGACACGGTCGTCCGTGTTGTCCAGCAGGCGGTGCGTGACGTAGCCGCAGGAGTCCGGCTGGAGCAGATCCTTTCACTGCAGGACAGTCTGCCAAGCGCGCCCTCAGGTGTTCCTACTTCCCAAAGATTCCCGGAACAACTGCCACAACCGGGTCGAGCGTGGCTCGGAACAGCGGTGTTTGGCAAGGCAAAGAGCCAACTCGAAAAACTGGGCGTGGAACTTCTCGGCATCGACCTGCAAGGCTTTGTGGTTCCCCCAGAGGTCCAGGATTTCTTCCTCAAATCGCTGCGCAGGCAGATCGATATCGAGTGGGCAAGGGCGCAAGAAGAAGCGATCCACCGCATCGCGGAGGGGCTGCAGAAGGCTCTCGGAACGATCCGGCAGGCAACGGAAGACACTCTGCCAGAAATCCGCCCCCACCTGCTGGTGACCCTGACCGACTTGTTGCAGCGCATTTCGCAGGACTTCTTGCGGTTGACCGCGCCCTACCGGACGATCGCCCAAATGCCCCCCAAAGCCCAGGGGCCTGCCACGCCTGAGGGAAAGGAATGACCAGGGGAGTCGTCCTGCGAACTATGGAAACGGGCCTGTTCCTTCCAAGCCGAGGTCTGGTTTCCCGAAAGCGCGCCCGCCTCAGCCTTCGCACGGATCGGTGGGCGCTTCTTTCCAGTGGCGCTTTTTCCGGGCCAGAGGTGGCGGGAGTTGGATCGGGCTGCCCAGGCTGGCCAACAGGCCCTGACAGATATCGGCAAAACCGCGCAAGTATGCTTCCCGGCGCGCCTTCGGCAAGGACGGGGGAGACGAAAGCGTCGAGGCGTAGAGTGAGGTAATCAGGTTCTCCAGGTCTTCCAGGAGCCAGAGTTGGGTGATGACGCCGTGTGGCTTCTGCGTGCTCTGCGTCGGGGAGGGAATCCCCGCGAGTTCAGGGGAAAACCCCAGGGCGACGAGGATGCACTGCGTGGCCACGGTGCAGCCACTGGCGTATGCCCTGGCCGCTTCCTCGGGCGGTGGCCCGACGCCGTCGCCTGTGGCCGGCCCGAAGGGAGCCAGTTTGGCTCCGAGCAAGGCGGCCAACAGGTTCTTCACGTCGTCCCGGCTCCAGCTGCGCGATGGCACGGCATCCCTCTTGGGCGGGAATCTGTTGCGATTGCAGTATAGCACACCTGTTCGAGTCTGTCGACCCGGAGGCAAACGATGGCCATGCCCAGTCTGATCCAGCGCTTTCCGCTGCAGCTCCTCTCCTACCAGGACCTGCAGGAGGCGATCGACGAGGCAGCCCAAGGGGTGCTTCCCGCGGGCGCCAGTTCCGAGGTGACTGACGCGTGGACAGGGCTCGCTCAGCAGGTACGGAACGTCTTGGCGGAGGCCTTCCTTTCTGGTGCTCCGGCCGCCCTCCCTGTGGCGCAGCAGGTGGAAGCGCTCCTGGCCCAGCTTGACTCGCGCATGGGAGCGGAAAGCTGGCAGGCGCTCCGGGTGGCCTACCGGACCTTCCTCGACCGGATCTACGGCGCGCTTTTCCAACACGTGGTCCATCAGGTGCCTACCTCAACCTTTACCGCGGCAGGACAGTTCTACTTGGGCGGCCTGGTCGTTTCCCGGCAAGCCTGGTTGCCGCACGGACGCTCCGCGCTGCAAACGCTGATCCAGCTGCTGGACGATGGGGGCTTCCGTCTGGAGCTGGAGTTTGGCTGGCGCCCACTGGGAGAGCCGCAGGCAGCGGAATCCCCTCGGCCACAGAGGCACCATCGGTAAACCGCACTTCTTAGAACGCTCACTTCCGCCAAGTTGGCGATCAGCCACGGGCCCGCCTAGCCCGGTGGCAAGCACACGGCCGATGCGGTTCTCCGCATTTCGATTCGCGCGTCGCACAGGATCCTTCCGACATAAGGCGGGAGAAAGGCCGGCCGTCGGCCCCGGCATCGGTTTGCCTGCAAACGGGCTAGTACAAGGGCTTCGTAGCGGTGTCATAGCACCCGAAATCCTCTGGCAAAGCCCCCCTCAGGCGCGGATTCCCTCAGCCGTTCGGCGTGCGACCGCCAGATGGAAGGTATGCACCGCTTCCAGGGGTGCCTCAAGCCGTGCACCGGTCTCCCGCAGCCAGCCGCGCACTTCGTCGAGCGCGGCCTGGTGGACGGCCTCCGGCACGGCCCAGGCGTCGGAAAAGACGCGTTCCTCGATGGTGCGAAGCACATCGGCGAGACAAGTGCGGGTTGTCCAGGAAGCCACGTCCTCTTCCACAACCAGCTGGAAACCCATCCCTTCCAGGGCGCAAAGGACACGCCTTGGATCGTGCTCACCCGGGCGGTCGACGCTTGCCCCGCATGCGACGACAGCCTTCCGCCACCGTTCCCGGACCTCCGCCAGCCGACTTCCGGGATCCGCGTGCCCTCCCCACCCGAGGAGGAAAGCACCGGCGGGGCGTAACACGCGTGCTGCCTCCCGTAACCCATTCTGCCACCCAGCCACCAGGTGGAACACGTGCACCGCCAGGACCGCATCGAAGGCGCGAGCAGGAAAAGGCAGCGCGGTGACATCTCCTTCCACCACCCCAATGCGCCATCCTTCGGGCTTTGCCCGCAGCACTTCGAGCATCGAGCGAGAAAGGTCGATTCCCCACACGGCAAGCCCTTCTGCCAGGAGTGGCAGGGCCAGCCGCCCGGTACCAACGCCCAGCTCGAGCAGACGATCTCCCGGCTGCAGACCCGCCAGTCGGCAGATCCCACGCGCGACCTGGCGATCGACCCCTGGCGGGAAGCCCCGGGTGCGGTCATAGAAGGCCGCGGCACGGTCAAAAGCCAGAGAGGCTACCGAAGGCCTCGATCCCATCCCCTTTCCCTCCAACGCTCGATCACCGTCGTACGATCACTTCGCCCAGATCGACAGCGTCCCCCAACACTTGGCCTTCCGGCCCAACGACCGGCAGTCGCTCCACCGTCGCCGGGTCATATACGGCAACGATCAGGCGGTAATGCCCACGAGGCGCACCGGGTTCGACCCCAAGCGGTAGGTCCTCGCGCACCGTCTCGTTGCGCTTCCAGGTCGTCGTCGGGTGCCCCTGGCCGCCCAGGGGCACATCCACCTGGCCGAAGAGCCGTCCCGGCCCGACCACCTGGAGCGTGACCACGTAGTTCACCGGCATCGGGCCCCGACAACGCCATTCCAGGGAGACCGGAAGCGTTTCCCCTGCTGCCAGGGGGGCCCTCCGGAATTCGTAGCCCACCAATTCGAGCATGTCCCCAAAGTGCACTGCTGCCGCGGTATCCAGCGGCCGCACGTAGAGCGGCAGGGGATCGCTGGGCAATGCCGTCAGTTGCTGAACCGTCCCCTGAACGACCTGGAACTGCGCCACCGGGATCGCTTGCTCCGCCTCGTGGATCCAGAGGCTCACGAAGTAGGAACCGTCCCGGATCGGTGGCCACGCCTCTGCCCCTCCGTGGGGCGGAAGCGGCATGGCCTGCCCGTCCAGGAGCCATCGCGCTTCTCTGGCTGCAAGGTCGACTCGCAGCTGCACCGCTCCGTTTCGAGGGAGTGAGAGAGGTCCCCACCAGGCATAGTGCGCGGCGCCGCTGTAGGTGTTCTCCCAGACCTCGAGCGTCGCCCGCAGGACCCGGACCTCGGGTGTGGCTTGCCGGATCTCGATGACTAGGGACGTGTCCTGGGCTTCTGTGCGACTCAGGAAAGCGATGGCCCGGGGCACTGACAACCAGCCCGGTTGCTCTTTATCCTCCCGAACAGCTGCCCAGCAAAGGGCCGCCTGCCCGGGGCCACCCGCAGTCACCTCCACGCGTCGGGCAGATGGGTGGAGTGGGGTGCGGTAGATGGAGAAGCCAGTCGGGATCTGCAGCTCCTCCGCCGCTCCGTCGTCCCAGTGGAGCAGCCCGGGGCTTTCGGCCAGCGAAACCCAGGCCAGAAGCAGCGTGCCCGAGGCGGGTTCGTCCCAAGGGAGCGGCTCCAGCGCCAGCGACTCCCCGCCCACATAGAGGTAGAGCGGCGTATCCGGCGCGACCTTGCGACATGGCCCCGACAGCGCCAGGAGTTGCCCTGCCAGGGGGGTCTGAGCGAGCGCCGGCTCGGCGTGCTGGCCCGCGCAGTTGCCCTGTCGGAGGTCGAGGAAGGTGCGCTGGGCTGGGTCGCGCCGGTAAAGCGCCATCCCGCCGCCCTGCCACACGCGGTCTTCCAGGGAGAGGCCCAACACGTAAGGATTGTCCCGGTGATCCAGCAGGGCATACGGGAAAGCTTCACCAGGCCGGCAATCGCTCATCCCGCTGTAGCCGGTAGAGACGGCCCCGCGCAAGGGGTGATCGCGCAGGAAGTAGGCCAGAAGGCCGGTCACGGGACCGGCGCGTTCTGGCCGGTTGGTCAGGTAGACGGGAGCTCCCGGTTCGATCAGTGGTAGTGACTGCTCCACTTGAAGGAGTTCCTGGTCGAAGAGGGCCGGCCGATCGCTATAACGAGCGATCACCCGACCACAGGACCACCCCACTAGCCCCACGAGGAGCGCGCCCAGCGCAGCGGCCGTGGCCCAAACGGTCCCACGCCTGCGCCTGGGCAAAGGCAGCGCGAACAGGCCTTGCACTCCTAGGCCCATGAAGAACGGGGCCACGTAGACGGCCCCCTTCATGAACGCGTATGGGTACGGCTGCGCGCGCCGGAGCAGCGCGGCGCCGATCGGGAACCCTTGAGCGCGAAAGAAGGCGAGTGTGCCCGCGAGCGTCCCCCGGAGCCAGAGGAGGTATAATGCCCCGGGGACAACCGTTGCCAGCCACAGCCATCGGGTACGGCAGCGGACCAGCGCCAGCAGGGATAACCCGGCAATCCCCCACGCCGCCACGAGTTGGAGGGCGTGCAAGAAGGCCGGCACTGCCTCCGCCTGGACACCAAAGGGCGTCAGGCCCAGGATCTCCACGCCGGCAATCATGCGGGTGAGTCCCAGGGTCGTCTTGGGGATGGAGTAGCGAAAGGCAAAACCCTGCTGGTAGTCCAAGACCGTGCCCCACGCAAGAAGCAGGGAACCTGCAGCAGCGCCCAGGCCGGCCAGGAGGCCGGACGTCCACTTGCGGGAAGAGAGAAGCTGGGCGAGCCCGAGGGCCGCGGCCATTGGCACGAAAACGGTCAATGCGGGGTAGTAGCTGACCGGGATGGCGGCGACGGCCACGCTGGTCGCCACAACGCTGCGCAGGTCCGCATGCCGCACCGCATCCGCCAGGAGCACCAGGCCCAGTGGCACCAGCGGGAGGGACGATACCTGCATTCCAAAGTTGAGAAAGGCAAGCCAGAGCAACTGGGCATGCAGGCAGACGAGGCCCGTTGCCAGAAACGCCCCCCACCGCTCCATCCGCATCGTGCGGCGGAACAGGAGGTAGGTTGCGAGCACTGTCAGGGCACGCAGTACCGCGAGCGTCGGGGCAAAGCTGCGCAGCGCGTCCCACCCGACCAGCTGCTGCCACATCCCCTGGGCGATGGAAAAGCCGAGCGTCAGCCCGATGCGAGGGGGATGTGCGTTCAGGTCGCGCAATGGGCTGGGGGGCATGGCTGCGATCCCCTTAACCGGGACACGCACCAGATACTCGGCCACCGGCAAATAGTTCTCCGGGTCCCAGTTCTCTCCGATGGTCGTGATGTACCCATAAGACAAAAGCGGCAGCACGCCCAGCAGGAACGCCACGGCCGCCAGCAGGTAGGCCTCGCCGTGCGCTCGCAGGTTCAGGTGGAGCCGCTCACCACGCCTCAGCCACAGCGCGACGCCATTCAGGAGTGTCCCCAGGCCGGCCGCCAGGAGCAGCGCCTGTCGCAGGTTCAGCACCGTACGGACGCTGTAGTAGCCCACGAACAGGAGGAACACATAGCCGAGGAGGGGCGCAAAGAGCCCTTCGTGCTCGTGCCGCTCCCTTGGGACAAGCAACTTGACCAGTCCATAGCCGAGGTAGGTGCAGAAGGCGAGCGCCACCGCGGCGAAGAGGAACAAAGAGATGGGCAACAAATGGACCTCCCCGTTCGGGTTCGGCTTCAGCGCAAAGCCAGACGCGGCTGGCAATGGAGGAACCGATGTGCTGTTTGGGTGTTACGGGTGGGGCGATCCGTGCCCGAGATCGGTTGAAAGGACCGCAACACCTAAGGGATCGATCGCCACCGATGCTATACTGTGGATAATTATACTATGGGGGCCCCTGTCGGGCAAATCGAGCTCCAGCGTGCGTACGGGCTTAAGGGACTCCTGCCATCACCGCGCTAGGAGAGAACGCACGGGGACGCGCGGGGGCTCCAGGAGGATAGGAGGAAACAGGGCGCTCTGCTCCGATCCAAAGCAGCGCAAAGACACCAGAAGTGGGTTCTGCACCACGCCCCGACCGAAGTAAGGGTGCAAGGTGTCGTAAAGGTACGCCTGGCCGAGCCGCGACACGATCCGGTATCGGTGCCTTGGCCCATTCCTGTTTTTGTGCGCTTCGGGTGGGTATGTTATAATGAAAAGATCGTTACTGACCCTAACCAAGGTGGCTGGGCATGGGACAGGAGCGCATCGTTGTCCGGGGCGCGCGACAGCACAACCTGAAGGGCATCGACGTCGAGATCCCGCGGAACCGCCTGGTGGTGATCACCGGGCTTTCCGGGTCGGGCAAGTCCTCCCTCGCGTTCGACACGATCTACGCCGAGGGACGGCGTCGCTACGTCGAGAGCCTTTCCGCCTATGCGCGGCAGTTTCTGGGCCAGCTCGATCGGCCGGACGTGGACGCCATCGAAGGCCTTTCCCCGACGGTGGCCATCGACCAGAAGGGCCTCAGCCGCAATCCGCGTTCTACCGTGGGGACAATGACCGAGATCTACGACTACCTGCGGCTGCTCTTTGCCCGGGTAGGCCGGCCGCATTGTCCCGGATGTGGCCGCGAGATCCGTCGCGAGACGGCCTCGCAGATCGTGGAGCGCCTGCTGGGTCTGCCGCCGAACACCCGGTTTTCCATCCTCGCGCCGGTCCTCCGGGAGCGCAAAGCGGACTATCCGTCCGTGCTGGAAGACGTGCGCCGGGCCGGCTTTGTCCGGGTGCGCATCGATGGCCGGTTGTACGAGTTGAGCGAGGAGATCTCGCTCGACCGCTACCGTCCCCATACCATCGAAGTCGTGGTGGACCGGCTCGTTGTGCGGCAGGACGAGGCCGGGCGGGTGGTCTCCCCGGAACGGGGACGGCTGGCGGACTCGGTGGAAACTGCGTTGCGCCTGGGCGGTGGTGTGCTCATCGTGCACCAGGAGGACGGGGGAGATACGGTCTTTTCGGAACGGTTCGTGTGCGTCACCTGTGGGATTTCCCTCCCCGAAATGGAGCCGCGCAACTTTTCCTTCAACAGCCCTCACGGGGCCTGCCCGGAGTGCGACGGCCTGGGAACGGTCCTGGAGTTCGATCCCGCCCTCATTGTCCCGGACCGCTCCCTTTCGCTGGCCGGGGGGGCCATCGCCCCCTGGCAGGAACTGGGCTCGGACGCAGTGCCCGACCGTGCCTTGTTGGCCGCGCTGGCGCGGCACTACGGCTTCTCCTTGGAGACGCCCGTGAGAGAACTCTCTCCTGCCCAGATGGGGGTCCTCCTGTACGGCAGCAACGGCGAGGTAGTTTCGTGGCGCGAACGTACCGTGGGAGGGGAAGAACGCCTGGTCGAGATGCCCTACGAAGGCGTGATCCCGCTGTTGCGCCGCCTCTACCGGGAGAGCGGCTCTGCGGGTGTCAAGGCGCAGATCGAGCGCTACATGGCGCCCCGCCCATGCCCGCGCTGTCAGGGCGCACGGCTGCGGCCGGAAAGCCTGGCGGTGAAAATCGGTGGCCTGTCCATCGCGCAGGTCAGCGCGATGTCGATTGCCCAGGCTGCCCGCTGGGTCGAGGCGTTGGCCGACCCCCACTCCACTCCCTTTTCCTCCCGGGAGGCACAGATCGCCGCTCCCATCCTGCGCGATGTCCGGGAGCGGTTGCAGTTCCTGCGCGACGTCGGGCTGGACTATCTGACCCTGGACCGTTCCACGGCGACGCTCTCGGGCGGGGAAGCCCAGCGGATCCGCCTGGCGACACAGATTGGCAGCGCGCTGGTGGGCTGCATCTACATCCTGGATGAGCCCTCCATCGGCCTTCACCCGCGCGACAACGGACGGCTGATCGTCACGCTGAAGCGCTTGCGCGACCAGGGGAACACGGTGCTGGTGGTCGAGCACGATGCAGCGATGATCCGGGAGGCAGACTGGGTCATCGATATGGGCCCCGGAGCAGGGGAAGAGGGGGGCGAAGTTGTCGCCAGCGGCACGCCGCAGGAGATCGAGCGCAATCCGCGCTCGCTGACCGGGCAGTACCTGAGCGGCCGACGTATGATCCCGGTTCCCCGTCGCCGGCGTCCGGGGAACGGAAAGGAGCTCTTGCTCGTTGGCGCGCGCGCGCATAACCTCAAGAACTTGCAGGTGCGTATTCCCCTGGGGTGCCTGGTGTGTGTGACCGGAGTCTCGGGGTCAGGGAAAAGCACACTTGTGGCGGATACGCTCTACCGTCGCCTGGCCCAGGCGTTGCACCGCGCCAAGGATCCGCCCGGTGCCCACGACGCCCTCTACGGAATGGAGCACCTGGACAAGGTGGTCCAGATCGATCAGTCGCCGATCGGCCGCACGCCTCGGTCGAATGCCGCAACCTACACCGGTGTTTTTGCGCCCATCCGGCAGCTCTTCGCGCGTGTTCCGGAGGCCCGCATCCGTGGGTACGGCCCGGAGCGCTTTTCCTTCAATGCGAAGGGTGGGCGCTGCGAAGCGTGCGAGGGCGCCGGCATCCTTCAGGTCGAGATGCAGTTCCTGCCCGATGTTTATGTCCCGTGCGAGGTCTGCCACGGGCTGCGTTACAACCGGGAGACCCTGGAGATTCGCTACAAGGGGCGGAACATCGCGGAGGTGCTGGATCTGACCGTCGACGAAGCCATCGCGTTTTTCGGACGCATTCCAGCCATCCGCAGCCGCCTCCAGGCCCTGCACGACGTCGGGTTGGGCTACTTGCGCCTGGGGCAGCCGGCCCCTTCGCTTTCCGGCGGGGAAGCCCAACGCGTGAAGCTGGCTGCTGAGCTGGGACGCCGTGCCACCGGACGGACGCTCTACCTGCTCGATGAACCCACCACCGGGCTCCATTTCGCCGATATCGAGCGGCTGCTTCAGGTGCTGAACCGCCTGGTCGATGCGGGAAACAGCGTGATCGTAGTCGAACACAACCTGGAAGTGATCAAGGCAGCGGACTGGGTGATCGATCTGGGCCCGGAGGGCGGGGAGGCTGGCGGGAGGATCGTGGCGCAAGGCACCCCAGAAGAAGTGGCCCGGGTCCCGGAGAGCTACACAGGACAGTACCTGCGCGCGCTGCTTCTGGATACCTGAGGTTCAGACATGAGTTGGGACAAGGGGATGAACGATAGCCAGGAAGGAGGCCAAAGCCACCGCGACGATGGCCTGCCACTCACGGGTGGGAACCGACCATTTTTGCTTCCATAACACAAACAGGCCGGAATAGCGCTTCCATTTCCCTCCTGGCAGGGAGGGAGGATTCCCAAGGCGAGGTGTT